>JBIKTR010000008.1:0-93538 GCA_044348005.1 Vampirovibrionales bacterium
GCGGGAATTTCAAAGGTGTCCGAATAACCGAGTTCAATCGTTTCTAAGGGGTGATACATCTGCTCGTTTCGAAGCACCGTCCCTGAATAGCCGTTCACGTCAAACAGGTATTGTAAAGGAAGATCAGGTCGACGATCTAGCCCCAACATGGAAAAGAAGTCGTGCTGGCCTTGCACGTTAAACCGATGGGGACTACGCCCAACGCCTACCCCCCAACCCAAGGCTTCATTGGGAGGGATGGCTTCTGAAATTTCGTTGATGGTGGCTCCTGCGCGAGCGGTGTTGGCACTTTCAATGGCGGAAAGCAACATATACTGAAGTTGCTGTTGCGTTAAATGAGGGAAGGCTTTATCGGCATTGTCCGCCCATACCGCTAAGTAAGCTTCCAGTTGTTGGCGGGTCATGCCTGTTTCTGTAGGCTTATAAAAGCCTAAATCTAACAAGTCTTGAATCAAGGCCTTCATTGTTAAACTTGCATCATCTTTATGACGATCTGAATAATTCAACGCTTCACGTGCCTTGACATTAAAGGCAATGGTGGCATAATGCGCCAAACGATCTTTAGGCGAAATGTTGGGTTCTACCCCACAGGTGGCAGTCGCGAAGTTTTTGAAGACTTGGGTGCCGTCCATGTCTTGCAGGCGGTGCGTTTCAAGCCCATACTTCAAGCAAAGCGCTTCCATCATCACTTGTTGCTTCAAACGAGCCACCGCGACATCTCGATTGGTTTCAGGGTTGCAATGCTTGGTTAAAAAGTATTGAACCGCAGGGAGCTTATTAAACCAGCCGTCGCCTTCCTGCTTAAAGCGAGTCAAAAGAGTTTCGGCATGCTGGACTTTTTCGGCATATTCTTGGGGGCTGTATCGAGAGGTGGCTAAATCTTTGATAATTAATTTTTGTGCAAAGGCTTTGTCTGCTTCCGTCATTTCACCCACAACCAAACGATTTAACACAGCAGGCAAATGTACCAAGGCATACGCTGCGGGAATGGACAAGTAACCGAATAAGACAGGGGGAATATGTAGTAAGGGGTTTTTTTGCTTGTCTTCATCACTCACACGAAATGGAGAAGCCGTTCGACTTTCCGAAAAAGGGAGCAGTGGATGCTGGCTTTCAGGAGCCTCAACATCTAAAACACGCAGGCATTCCCCATAGAGTGAAAGTCCTCGGTAAAAGCCACTACGTTGAACGGGGAGGGATTTATTTTGATGCAATAATTCATTGAGCTTGGCCAGCCGTTTTTGCTGTTCTTCAGCACTCACGCCAGCGGGCTTGAGCATAAAGGGGTTTTGCGAAGTGGACGTTGAAGAATACAGTGCCATAACCCTAACGGGTTCCTTGTCTTTTCTAAAAGAGCGAGAAAAGCAATTTTCGTTGAAAAACAGAAAGATAAAAAGCAATCGAAAAAAGCAGACGCGTAGCTCATTTAGATATGTGTGGACATTAAAAATAAAAAATAAAAGTAGAAACTAATGTGTTTAAGAAGAATAAAAATTCTTCTATGCTTTAAGTATACCTATAAAATAAGAAGGGTCAACACCCTTTTTACACGCTTACTGACATTAAAACCCCTAGACAAAAAGTCATGCTATAGTGTTCGATAGATAAAAGTGAAAAGCCCAAAAGCGTATTTCTAGTGCTTGACTTTAAGCGTCGGGAAGAGAATCACATCTCGAATGGAAGGGGAGTTGGTCAACAACATCACCAAGCGATCCACCCCAATGCCCAAGCCTCCTGTTGGGGGCATCCCGTAGCCCAAGGCGTTGACGTAGTCTTCATCCATGGCGTGGGCTTCAGAATCGCCAGACGCCCGCTCTTTCATTTGATCTTCAAAGCGCACTTTTTGATCCAAGGGATCGCTCAACTCGCTAAAGGCGTTGGCAATTTCCCAGCCGTTAATATACGTTTCAAAACGTTCACTTAAACGCGGGTGACTGCGGTGCACCTTGGACAAGGGCGAAATATCCCGCGGAAAATCCGTCACATGGGTGGGTTGAATCAACTGGGCTTCGACTTTTTCGGCAAAAACGGCTTCCACCACTTTGCCCCACGAATCGGTGGGTTCTACATAAACGCCCAAGGCGTCGGCTTGCAGGCGAGCCTCTTCTAGGCTCAAGGGCAAGAAGTCCATGCCCGTGTGTTCTTGGACTAAATCAATCATGGAAGCACGCTTCCACGGCCCACTAAAATCGAGGATGTTGTTACCGTAGGGAATCTTAAAATCGTCGTGAATGGCTTGGCAGGCCACTTGCACCAAGGTTTCGGTCAGCGCCATCATATCGTGATAGTCGCTATAGGCTTCATACAGTTCAATGGAGGTGAACTCAGGGTTGTGGCGTGTGCTGATGCCTTCATTACGGAAGCATCGGTTTATTTCGTAGACTTTGTCGCTCAACCCCCCTACAATTAAGCGTTTTAGGAACAATTCAGGGGCGATACGCAGGTACATGTCTTGATCCAAACTATGGTGATGCGTAACAAACGGGTTGGCCGAAGCCCCCCCCGCAATGGAATGCAACATGGGCGTTTCCACTTCCATGTAGTTGCGCTCGTCAAGATAACGGCGAATGGCAGACACAATTTTGGAGCGTTGGCGCAGGGTGTTTCGGCTGTCTTCATTGACGATGAGATCCAAGTAGCGTTGTCGGTAGCGCACTTCTACATCGCTTAGGCCGTGGTACTTTTCAGGCAATTGCAACAGGGCTTTGCATAAGACTTCTAAGCGCTTAACCCGCACCGAAAGTTCGCCGCGGGGCGTTCGGCGAATGCTTCCTTCTACGCCCACTATGTCGCCAACATCCAGCAATTTGAGTAGGGGGTTCATGTCTTCATCGAGGCTTTCTTTATGGCAAAAGGCCTGTATTTTGCCAGTCGTATCGTGTAAATCGAGAAACATGCCGTTGTTGCGAATGGCCATAATCCGCCCCGCCAAGCGCACGGCGTCTTGGGTTTCAACCCCCGATTCAAGGGCGTCGTATTGCGTGTGTAAGTCTTGATTGTAATGGGTGCGTTCAAAGCGATAGGGGTAAGGTTCATGCCCTGCGTGAATGAGTGCATCCCGTTTTTCAAGACGCGTGGCAATGGTGTAGTGGAGCTCATCTTCAAATAGGGACATCAGCAAAACCTTTTTCTTACAGAATATACCCTTTCATTTTCGCTAAAGCATGCGAAAGGGTCAACGATTTATTTCTTGGTGGACGGTTGAGAGGTAAAGAAACGCCTTAATTTCGTGTGTCGGAAAGTCCGTTTTCTGGCCACAAAAGTCTGTTTTTCACTCGATTTTCAAGGAATTTTTGAGGGTATGAAGGCTTCTCGAAAAAAGCCACTCTTTTTCAGTATATCCTATTTTTAAGGGCTTTGCCTAGTGGCGAAACCCCACTATTTTCAAAAAGACTCTTCTGCGGGCGGGGGGGAATGTTCCACCAAAATCGACTTCATTTTCGCCACCGCAGGCCCCAAGCCCATAAACACCGCTTCCGCAATAATACTATGCCCAATGTTCAACTCAATCAACCCCGGCAACTCCAAAATCGGACGCACATTGCCGTAATGCAACCCATGGCCCGCATTCAATTTCAAACCCAAGCGCTGGGCGTCTAAAGCCGCTTCATGCAAGGCTTTTAAGGCCTGTTGAACGCCCACGCCTGCTTCAAAGGCTTCGCAATACTGCCCTGTGTGTAGTTCAATGTAAGGCGCCTTTAAGTCGGCACAGGCTTGAATTTGCGCGATGTCAGGATCCACAAACAGGCTCACAGGCACATTCACCGCGCTTAAACGCTGAATGCTACGGGCCAACGCGTCCCGATGCGTAATGACATCTAACCCGCCTTCGGTGGTCACTTCTTGCCGACGTTCAGGCACCAGCGTCACCATATCAGGACGAATCGCTTCGGCCAAAGCCACCATTTCTTCGGTGTTGGCCATTTCTAGGTTGAGCCGTGTCTTCACCCGACGGCGGAGCTCTCGAATATCGGCGTCTTTAATATGGCGACGGTCTTCACGCAAGTGAGCCGTGATGCCGTCTGCGCCGTGGGCTTCGGCGATGTCGGCAGCAGTAAGGGGATCAGGGTAATGCACCCCGCGCGCATTGCGGATCGTGGCGATGTGGTCGATATTCACGCCCAATAAGACGGGGAGTCGGTGAGTATTAGAATCAGACGGCATAGGCTTTTTCCTTACGACAAGACCTTTTTCAGGGTTTCAATCACGTAACTTTGTTCATCATCGCGTAATTCAGGGAAAATAGGCAAGCTAAACACGTTTTCGCACGCCTGTTCTGCCACGGGGAAGGCGCCTGCGCTGTAGCCCAAATCATGGTGCATGCCTTGTAAATGCAAGGGAATCGGGTAGTACACACGCACGCCGACACCAGCCTCTTGCAAGCGAGCCACGACAGCATCCCGATCCAAACCAGCCTCCGCCTTGAGGGCCACCGTGTACTGGTGAAACACATGCCCTGCGTGCGTTTGCGTGTGTGGAAGTTGCAAAGCCGAAACGCTCTGTAAGCCTTCTGTGTATCGCTGGGCGATGCGTTGACGGGCCTGCCCCCACGAGGCCAAGTGGGGGAGTTTCACCCGCACCAAAGCGGCCTGAAGCTCGTCTAAACGGCTATTCATGCCTTCATGGGCGTGATCATACGTCGAGGTCTGCCCATGCACCCGCAACTGTCGCAAGAGCTGGGCTTTTTCGGCGGAAGAGGTCGTCAACATCCCGCCATCGCCAAAAGCACCCAAGTTCTTGGTGGGAAAGAAGCTAAAGCTCCCCATGTCGCCAAAACCCCCAACGGGCTTGCCTTTCCATGTGGCATCAACCGCTTGTGCACAATCTTCCACCACCGCCAGATGGTGAGCCTTGGCAAGGGACATCAAGGCATCCATATTGACGGCTTGACCGTACAAATGCACAGGAATAATGGCCTTTGTTTTCGGTGTAATGGCTTTTTCAATAGCGGAAACATCCATGAGATAGGTGGCATCATCCACAATATCCACAAAAACAGGGGTCGCGCCTGCTCGCACAATGGCTTCGGATGTGGCGATATAGCTCATGGGCGTGGTGATGACTTCATCGCCAACGCCGACGTTTAAGGCGCGTAGGGCGAGATACAGGCTATCAGTGCCGTTAGCCACGCCAATACCAAAGCCTGATTCGGTGCGTTCGGCGAGTTCCGCTTCAAGGGTTTTGACGTTGTCGCCCAAAATGTAGATGCCTGATCGCATGACGGTTAACGCAGCGGCTTCAAATTCGGCTTGCAAGGCGGCGTATTGACGATCGAGTCGCATAATGGGGACGTTCAGAGAGGTGGGGGTATTCGGCATAATCTTTGTCTCATTTTAACGATATGGGTTTATTGTACAAATGAAACGTCCAAAATAAAAGCCTTTTGCGTGGAACCTTAGTCTTTCTTTACACCTTCTTTATAGAAGGGTTTGCTATAGAACGCCCCGCCTACAGAGGCAGGTTGAAGCTCGACTCTTGATCCCCTTGTCCAACAGGCTTCTTTCCCCCTTCAAGCAATGGAGTGTACTTGGCTTCTAAGGCCAGTGAAAGACGCGTACTTGAAATGGCCGTCAACGTGGGGCGCTTTACATCCAATTCGGGTTGCACCCAACCATGGCAAGCGTCTAACAACGGTTCGGGGAAGTCGGCATCCACAAAGGGTGCTTTGGGGTGGGGGTCGTTCAACTTGTCGATCCATGCGTCGGGGAAATGGGTCATGGGCAATGGCTTTTTATGCACCAAAAAATAGGTTTGGCGTAAGGCGTGAATGGTGTTAAACTCGCTTGCAAGCCCTTGGTAAGGACTGGCAGCATCGCTTTGCACGGCCCAGTTCATGAGTTTTAAGCCATTTTCTTCATGCCCTTCATACCACTGGCTTAAGCCCAAGTTAAACCACGCCAGCGGGTAGTTCGGCATGCGGTGAATAACTTGGCAATACCCTGCTGAAGCCGCCTTGAACTGCCCGTCTCGTTGTAAGACTTCGGCAAGCCCGTACCATGCTCTCACGATTTCAGGGTTTTGGCTCAACGCGAGACTATAATAATATCGAGACCAATTCCACAAGGGCAGGCGTTCTTCCCGAAAGCCCAAGGCATCGGCACGGTTGCCCGCAAAACGATACACGCCCGCCAAATCCACCAACGCCCCTAGGTGGTGGGGGTTTTGATTAAGAATGGTGCGATAGATTTCAATGGCGCCGTTGACGTTTCGCAGCTGAATGAGGAGTCTCGCGTAGTTGTACTGGTATTCATAGGCGGTGGGATTTTGAGTCAAGCCTGCTTCATACTGCGTTTTGGCGGCGTGCCACTGTTTGGTTTGATGCAAGTAATGCGCCAACTTCAGGTGAAAGATGGGTTCTTGCGGAAAGCGCTGAACGGCTTTTTCCAGCAAGGCTTTCGCTTCTTTGGGATGGTTCTTTTGAAAGGCGCTTTGAATGTCATTCAAGGCGTGGTATTGTTGTAAGCGTGTTTTGATTTCTCCCCAATACAAGCCCAAAACCAAAAGGAACAAACAGCCCCCCATGAAGATGATAAATTTGAAGAGTCCCTTAAGCATTGGTGGTGGGTTCCTGTCTAAGGTAGGACGCTTGATGAAAGAACGAATTGGCCACCCATTGGTGTGTCCAGTGCCGCGAGGTGCTGAATCATAGAGGCCACGCAAAGCCCCTGAATCGACACGATGCCCACTTGACTAAAGCCCGTGAGTTTGGCGAGTACGTGCTGGCGTTTACGCTGAAACCCCCGTGTTCGGCCGTCTTGTAGCAAAACCATACACGCGGCGATTTGAATTAAGCTCTGCACGAAAATCTTTTGATGACTGCGTGGTAAGTGCTTCCACGCCTGTTCCCACGCTTCATGGCTTTCCCAAAAAAGCCCCATTTCAAAAAGCCTAAAGCCTTCAGCAACGTCCTTCTGCACAAAATGGGGCATGATCAAGTAACGCTTACTGCTCAGCGTCTGCATGCTTAGGACTTTCCCAAGTCGTTGGCTTCTTTCGCTTTTTTAATGGCGTTGTTGGTGCAAGCCCCTTCACCTTGTGGATTCGCATTATTTGCCGTTTCCTTGGTGGGATTGCCTTCTTCTAAACTGGCTTGATACGGCACATACAAGGTGGCTTCATCATAATCTTCATCGAGATACGACAAATCTAATTCAGACACCGCAAAGCTTTCTTTTAAAATCGCGTAGGTAATGGGGTCCGATTTAGTGGCTTCAATGAACTGCATGGCCGCCAGCCGCTGCGTTTCCGGAGGCATCATCTTCAACAGTTCAATGGCTTTAAAGAGGGTGGGGTTTTCGTCGTACCAACGATTTTTGGGACGATTAGGGTTTTCAAAAGACGCGTAAACGTCTTGCAAGGCTTTGGCGGGGGCATTTTTTTCAACGCCCGCAATTAAGTTTTGGGCGTAGCGTTCCGCTTGCTTGGGGGCCAATTCCATAAAATTAAGCACTTCCAGCAAAACGGGGTCGGTGTCGTACCAGCGTCTAACTTGTTGGGAAGAAGGTTCAGGTGAAGCGTTGTTGTTTTGAGCGTTCATCATGGTGCTTGTCCCTAGCATTTTTAATGATTTTTCTTAGTATTCGTTCGATGAAATCGGCTATGAGGCTATTCTAGGAGCCTAGATTTTTTTGTGCGGGCGTGTAGTGAGACCTACATAACCAAACAAAAAAACCTGTGCGACAACGAAAAGACCATAGACCATTTTATCCAACGGATACTGCTAGTATAGAGTATCCAAGAGCTGTTCGGCTTCGGTTTCACTTAAAGGTACACGTTTTATATGAGCCCCAATGGCCAGCAATTTTTCGTGCAAGCATTCATAGCCGCGATCCAAGTGCCGTAAATGATAAATACTTGAATAGCCTTCGGCGCCCAATCCTGCAATGACCATGGCCATGCCTGCGCGTAAGTCATGGCTTTTGACGCTAGCGCCTGAAAGGCAAGCCACGCCATTAACAATGGCGACATCGCCCTTGACTTGGATATTCGCCCCCATGCGATTGAGTTCACCCACATGTTTAAAGCGATTTTCGTAGATGGTTTCAGACATCATGCTGACGCCGTCGGCTTGAGACATCAGCGCCATCATCGGCGATTGTAAATCGGTCGGGAAACCGGGGTAAAAGTTGGTCATTACATCAGTGGATTTAAGCCGTTGGGCAGGTTTGCGAATCACACGCAAGGCGGAATCTCCCACCACTTCTACATAGGCCCCCATTTCGCGAAACTTGGTCAAGACCGCCGTCATATGACGCGGGCGGGCCTGTTCCACCAATACATCTCCTCCCGAAGAAAGGACGCAAGCCATGAAGCTCGCGCATTCAATGCGATCCGGCATGACGGTATAGTCTACAGGCTTCAAATCACTCGCTTGGACCCCTTCAATCACCAGTTCAGAACTGCCTGCCCCGTCGATTTTACAGCCCATGGCATTTAAAAAACCGACCAAATCTTGAATTTCAGGTTCTTGCGCCACATTGCTTAGCACTGTGGTGCCTGTGGCCAACACGGAAGCCAACAACACGTTTTCAGTCGCCCCCACGCTGGGCATATCTAGCGTGAAATGCCCCCCTTTGAGCTGTGGGGCTTCGGCATACACAATGCCATGCTCTACATGAATCTCCACGCCCAAGGCTTGCAAGCCCTTAATGTGAATATCCACCCCGCGTTTACCGATGGAACAACCACCCGGTAAGGGGACTTTGGCCGTGCGGTAACGGCCCACTAAGGCCCCGAGCACATTAAAACTCGCTCGCATTTGAGACACCAACGTGTAGGGGGCTTCCGTTTGCGTGATGCCACCAGCTTGAATGACGCATTGATCACCAATTATTTCCACTTGACGGCCTAAACTGTTTAACACTTTGGCCATGACAGACACATCCGTCAAAGCAGGCACATTGCGAATAATGGTTTCTTCTTCAGAAATCAAGGCGGCTGCCATAAGCTTTAGCACGGAGTTTTTGGCCCCTGAAACACGAATACGCCCGTTTAAGGGGTGTTGACCGTGGATGACCAGCTTGGCTTCCTTCATGTCAGACATTAGGCCTTCTTTCTCTTGACTTACAGACTTTGGACTTACGAGGGGTTTAACTAACACGTCCACCACCTTTTGGCTTCCATACGAACAGGGGTTTAAAAGCGTTTTCACTGATTTTACGAGGCAAGATCAGATCCATTTTCATCAACGAAAGCATAACACAAACCATGCCTCAACACAAAATCTAAAACGTCTTATTTGACTTGAACAGGCATGACCAAGCAAAGGTATTGATCGGGGGTGGCTTGGTCTTTAAACAACGTGGGGGCCAAGGAACCGTTAGTTTCTAGGCGGACTTCATCGCCATTCATGACTTTTAAGGCATCTAACACGAACCTAAAGTTAAAGGCAATTTGCAGTTCATTGGAATGGTTAAACTGAACAGGCATCGAATCGTGAGAGTTCCCTACATCGGGAGTGTCGGCAGCAAAGCGCACTTGGTCATTGGCAAAGTTCATTTTCACAATCTGCGTGCGGTCATTGGCTAAGACGGATGTGCGATCTAGGGCGGACATCAAGGCCACGCGGTTCATTACCGCAGAAATCTGACATTCTTTGGGAATCAACTGCTCGTAACGAGGGTATTGGCCATCCAGTAAGCGAGACACCGCATTATAGCGTTCCGTGCTTAAGAAGATTTGACCGTCTTTCACGGCAATGGCGACCTTTTCGCCGTCGGCTTTGCCGAAGGTGGCCACCAGTTTTTGAAACTCTTGCAAGGTTTTGGCGGGAATAATATGGGCCAAAGTCGGCGTATTTTCGCTGGTGTCTACCGTTTCGGTGTGACGCGCCAGGCGAGAACCGTCGGTTGCCACCATGTCTAAAACGCCTTGGCTGAGCTTAAAATAAATGCCCCCTAAAATGTTGTTAGAATCTTGCTTAGACGCGGCAAATTCGGTTTGCTTAATGCCTCGCACCAAGGTCTCTAAATCCAGTTCAACCGCAACAGTTGGATCGATCGCTGGAATCACGGGGAACTCTTCGGCAGGCAGGGTGCGCAGTTCAAAGGTGGCAGAACCACAAGAAACCTTACACGTTTGCACGTTTAAATCCACCTGAAAGGTAACAGTGGACTTGGGCGGGAGCTTGGCCAAAATGTCGGACAACACACGAGAAGAAAGCGTCGTCTTACCCGCCGTAGCCACTTCGGCCTGAATAAGGGCTTGTAAAGAAAAGTCTAAATCCGTGGCGGAAAGACGTAACGTGCCTAACTCAGACGCTTCAAACAATACGTTGGACAAAATAGGCTGAATCACCCGCGTTGCCGTGGCGCGTTGCACGGCGTTTACGGCTTGTAAAATATCGTCTCGAAAAACATCGAATTGAACCATCATAGAAGGGTGCTCCTTATTGTAGGTGTTGCAGGTTTTTTAGTCTACATATAAAAGTAGTAAACATTTGAAAGAGTTTTTTTAGTTATATCACAAACCATTTAAAAAAACTAGCCTCCCTACCCAAACCAGAAGCGAATAACCTATTGTAACAATTTGTAACGATATGTAACGATATGTAACAGAGTTTTAAGACGAATCTGTGAAGAAGGCGTTGCGAGAAGGTGGTCTATTTATCATAGTTTAAGAACTTGTCAAGAGGCAACTTCGTGAAGAAGAGACCGATTTCCTTCAAATGATGTAATTTTGTATTAGACGAATCCCTTAAAAAATGTTAGTGTATATCTAATCGAAACAGCGAAACACGCTGACTCGGTTCACCTTTGTTGTCTTGATTTTAGGTCGCGCTTCAGGTTTTGCCTAAAAACGTTAAGCAAATGTAACACAACGCATCAATCCTTCATTCAGCGGTGTTTATGCCAATACGTAAGTGGTGTGTTCGAAAAAAATAAATCATTTACCTGTTCCCTGTTCGTCGTCCTATCGTTAATATGTCCTGTGTTTTAACAATAAGTAAACCATTTGGAGGTTCCGTCCATTTATGATGGCAAGTACATTAACCGCTCTGAAAAGTAAGTCCGCCAACGCGAAGTCCTTTGAACAATTGGTCTATGATTTAGAAAACTCCACCAGTGAAAAAGTGCGCTACAACGCGGCACGTGTTTTGGGTGAACTGGGTGATTCCGCTGCTGTAACGCCTTTGATTCATGCCCTTAAGCATGACAAAAACGGTTCCGTGCGTTTGTATGTCGCGCGTGCCTTGGGTGAATTGGGCGATGTTTCCGCCACCCTTCACTTGATTGAATCCTTGCGTGAAGACCGCAATGTGGATGTACGTGTGCGTGCCGCCCGTGCCTTGGGGCGCTTGGGTGGCCAAGAAGTTGTTATGCCTTTAGTGGAAGCCTTGAGCGATGAAAATCCACAAGTGTGTGTGACTTCTGCCGATGCGTTGATTGAAATTGGTCGCATTGCGGCGATTCCTTTAATTGAAAGCCTCAAAAGCGAACGCGTCAACGTGCGATGCGATGCCACACGTGCCTTGGGTGAAGTGGGTGACCCGATTGCTGTGATGCCCTTGGTAGAAATGCTTAATGACGAATGGGTGAACGTTCGTATTTATGCGGTTCAATCCTTAGGCAAGCTCGGTTGCGGAGACGCCGTCCCCGCGTTGGTGGCGACTTTAGAAGACACGGAAGAAAACATCTTGGTGCGTTCTGGGGCGGCTTCTGCCCTAGGCCAAATTAAAGATGCCCGTGCCTTGGTTCCCTTGCGTGCCTTGATTATGAGCGCCAGTGAACTAGGTGAAGTGGAAGACATGGCCTTAAAATCTTACAAAATCATTATGGCGGCCAACTGGAAGCAAGTGCCTACGGCAAAACTGTCCAAATCGCTCTAGTAGTTTGAACCCTTTGGTTGCTGTAGTCAGTTCACCCCTATTTGAAAGAACGGTTTTCAGTAGTCAACAGATTATAAAAGAAGGGGCTTTTGCCCCTTCTTTATCTTCATTCTTTTGTTTAGTCCGAAAAATCCTTGTCTTTATTGTGTTTTGAATCCCTTTTACGTATGATTGAACTATAAATCGAGCGAAACATCTTATTCTCAAACCAGGCTTTGAAGAAAAACGAAACAGGCTTTCCTGTAACGAAAACCACTAGGTTTGTCTTTCCCATAGGTGTTGCACGCCTTTTAAAACTGGAGACTCTTGTTCTTTGTCAGGCTTTTCTTCTTTAAAGCAACGTTTCGCCGAAGCCTTCCCCACTGTCGTGACGTTTATCCCCAAAGCCAATCGAAACAGCCTGACGTTTCTCTTGGCCTCTTCGATGCTGGGGCGTTTTTTGGTTGGGGTAATGCGATGCATTGCCGATTACCCCACCTTAAACACCAAAAAGGAAGAAACCAACGATCAAAAAGTCCAAACCTTTTCTGAACGCTTATTTATGGAAGGGTTGGGGGTTCCCGCAGGGTTTTTATTTATTGCACTGGGGCAAGATGCCGGCTTTAAACTGGCTGAAAAATGGCATCCTCAAAGTCACCCCCACGCCTTTCTTCAGGCGAATCCCCACTTAAATACGCCCGATTTGCAAAAAGCCTTTCTCTACACGTTCAATCAAACCCTTTCGCTTGCGAACTTAAAATCCCTTGCTCCAGAAGCCCTTACGCCACAACTTCAACACATCAAAAATCCGTTGCATAAAAACTTGTTTGAATCTGGCAAGCAACATCGTTTTGTAGAAGCCTTAGAACACTTGAACCCAAACATCACATTGCCTAAGCCCCACTGGGATTCGATTCAAACGTTCTTTCGAAGCAACAACCTAAAAACCAATAGCTACGCCATGCTAGGGGGCTTGATTTGTTCCACGCTATTTAGTGGGGTGGTTTGGCAATGGCTCAATGACGGCTTGATTCGTAAGAAAATTGAACCCCCTTTTGTTAAAGCCACCGAACCCCTTATTTTCAAGGATTCGTCTCAAAAGTCCCCAAAAACGACGCCTTTTCGCGACCTTGCTCCGCAGGGTTCCCCTTCTTATGGGAGGCTACGTGTATGATGATGACCCGAATCCCCCCCATTCCACCCAGTAATCCCTCCCCAAAAACCGTACAGTATGGCCTAGAATACCTAAAGGCACAAGACTTTCGCGGAACCAAGCGTGAACTCTTGAGCACGCTTGCCCGCAACACCCGACGTTCCCTCTTTCAAGACACCACCTTTTTCAAAGTCGCGTTGGCCCCCATCGCCTCGATCTTACTGGTGATGGCTCGCGTTGAGATGGCCTTAAAAACGGCTCGAACGGCTGAAGAAACCCAATCGCCTGAAAAAGCGGCTTACGCCAAAGAACAAACCCTCATGACGATTACCCGCGAAGTGGCGGGCTTTGGCTTGAGCTTTGGGCTTATAAGCGTGCTAAACATTTTAAGCGACAAACCCGTGCAATCGCTGTTTGGCTATTCTGTTGAACAGCTCGATGTCACAGGGCCTGTAAAGGCGTTGAATCAGGCGTTTGAAATTCTTATTGGCAAACGAATCACCTTAAAGAAAGCCCCCATGGCCTTAGGCTCAAAAACACTGATTCAATCGCTTGAAGAACGAGGCTTACGTCCCAACGTGATTCAACAGGCATTTCGAAAGTTCTTGCCTTATGTGGCGTTTGACGGCACGCTTGACTCGTTGGCGGAACAAATGAAAGCGGGCATGAAAAACGTGCGGAATATCGGCGTTCCCTTATTTTCAGCAGGGGTTTCCGTGTACTTGGCGGGCTGGTTGTTGGAACGGACCGCCTTGCTTAAAACTGATGCCATTCTCACCCGCATGAAACAAGCCCGTACCAAAAAGAAGACTCCTGCAACCTTACAAATACACGCCTAAGTGGTTTTTAACGCCTTAATCGCTTCATCGAGCACGACATCTTCGCCTTTTTTAGACGCCTGACGAATCCGCGTGGGCAAAATCTTGACATCTGGTGCTAAGCCCACATGGTTTAAATCCTGCCCGCGAGGCGTTAAATAATGCGCCACCGTTAAGGTCAAGCCCACTTCAAGGGTCTGTAAAGGCACCACTTCTTGCACCATGCCCTTGCCGTACGTTTGGCGCCCCACCAGCAACGCGTTTTTTTGTTCATGCAACGCCCCTGCCAACACCTCACTCGCACTGGCGGAACCTTCATTGATAAGGATCGCCACGTTTCCCCCGTACACCTTACCACGATGCCCCTTATACAGACGGTCATAAGTATTTCCCCTGCCGTCCACTTGCACAATCGTTTGTTCATCTAAAAAAAAGTCGGCTATTTCAATGGCATTACTCAGCATGCCTCCGCCATTATTACGCAGGTCAATAACCAGGTACGGGCGGGTTTTTACGGCTTCTAGGGCGTTGCGAAACTCTTGGGCAATGCCTGTTCCCATAAAGGATTGTAAGCGAATAAAGCCAATTTCAGGATGCTTAGGCACTTCAATGACTTGCACATGCTGTAAATCAATTTCATCTCGAAGGACTTTTACCTGTTGAATCTCGCCTTCTGGGGATTTGATCGTCAGCATGACGGCGGTGCCTTGTTTACCGCGAATGCGTTTGGCCACGTTCAGCGTCGTCCACCCATGAATGGGTACCCCGTCAATATGGGTGATGACATCGCCCATATGCAGGCATCGGCAGGCCATGGCGGGCGAATTGGGGAGCAAGTTCATAATCGTCATGGCGTCATCCACCAAGCTAATTTCCACGCCAATGCCATAGAGTTTTGAAGACAAGGCCATGGTTTGTTCCGCATATTGATCAGGCCGAAAAAAATGGGTGTAGGGGTCGTTTAGGCTTGCAATGGTGGATTCTATGGCGATAAAGGCATCTTCAAAGGTGTGAATTTGTTCGTAGTAATGGTCTTTCCAGCGGGTTATTTTCTGGTGATTGAAATGTTCTTCCACATACAGGGCTTCAATCTGTTGCAGGGTTTCAACAAACAAGCGACGGGCCTTGGGCTGTTGGGTGTGATAGATTTCTTCCGTATGGGACGCCCCTTCTAGCGTGCCATGCTGAGGATTCCACGACTGCCACGCGGCAGGCAAGCACGCCCACGTAGAACTGGCGATGGTCGTCAACAACGCCACCCAGAAGAAAAGCGTCCAGAGAGGTTTTAGCCAAGGGCGTTGTTTTTTACTTGGGTTGAATCGAGGCATCCACGTTCCTTTAGTGTGTTCAGGTATTTCTTTTGGGGTGAACTAAGTTCTATTGTACATGAAGCACGCTAAAAGGAAGCCACTGAAAAATAGCGAACGTCTAAAAAGTGACCCAACGCTGTGCTTTACCCCCCCCCCACACCAAAGCCCTCACCAGTGGGACGACGGAAATGTAACAAAAGACGTGAAACGGGGCAATTTCATAAAGTGGTGTGACTTTATATAAACAGCTGTATAAAACAGCCTTTACCCCCCCCTAACCTTAAAAAAGGAACTAAATTAATGCTCAAAACTGTAAGTAAAACATCCCCCCCCCCCGCAATATGAAAACTGACCAACTTCTAGCTGGCGCCTCTAGATCAGGGTGTGAGGCTATAAGGCTCTCCTTCTCGGAGGCTTATGACCAGATGCAGAAGGCTACGACTCCAGCAGGGGCTCTAATATGGAAGGGCGTACTTCGCGACCTCAACTTGCAGATGAGAGATCAGTTCACAGGTTTCAGAGGTGCCTAAACCGCATAGCCTGCCGTGCCTTGATGCGACCGATGGGCTTGGCTAAAGGCAATCGCTTGCCGTAACCCTCCTTCGAGCGTGAGCTTAGGCTCCCACCCAAGGAGGGTTTTCGCCTTAGTAGTATCCCCCAACAGCACCTGCACTTCGCTTTTTTCCGGCCGTACCCGCACAGCTTCATTCGCCAAAATGGGTAAGTCTTCTTTGTCGGTTAATCGCAAAATATGGTGCAACACCTCGCCCATGCTCTGTGTGTGGCCGTTGCCTATGTTAATCACTTGCCCCCACGCCACGGGGTTGGCGCCCACCGCTAAAAACCCTCGAACCGTGTCCCACACGGGGGAAAGGTCTCGCTGGGGGTCTAAACTGCCCACGCGAACGGCGTCGCTGTACAGCACTTGTTGAATGACGGTGGGAATAAAGGCGCGTGCCGATTGACGTGGCCCAAAGGTGTTGAAGGGTCGAATAATGGCGACAGGGGTTTCAAAACTTCTGAAATAGCTTTCGGCCAACATATCCGCCCCGATTTTAGACGCAGAATAGGGCGATTGGCCTTGCAAGGGGTGTTTTTCGTCAATGGGCGTATAAATCGCCGTGCCGTACGTTTCACTGGTGGAGGTTTGCACCAGAGGCACCCCCTTGTCTCGACACGCTTCTAGCAGGTTCAGCGTGCCTTGAATGTTGGTATTCACATAATGTTGCGGGGCTAAATACGAGTAGGGAATACCGATAAGGGCGGCAAGGTGGAACACCACGTCTTGAGACTGCACCAAGCGCCGCATCATAAACGCATCGGTGACATCCCCAAACACAATATGGATATGTTGACGTAAGGCTTCTGGCAGGTAACGCAGGTTGCCAAGGTCGCTTGCGCCGTTGTACTTGACCAACGCGGTGACCTGAGCTTCCGCCAAAACGAGCGCTTCCACCAAGTGGGACGCGATAAACCCCCCTGCCCCTGTCACCAAGACTTTTTTACCCGCGTAAGACGCCGTCCATGGATCGGTGTGATAAAAGGCGTGTAGGCTTTGGTTTTCTAGGAAATCAGGGGGAGCATCAAACATTTAACGAGACCTTTAAAAAAACGAGATACGTCTATTATATCGCATTTTATGGATATGGTGTTTTATGTTTTGGGGTTTTCTCGCTCCGTTTTGAGCTGGTGTTTGGGTTTTCTTGTTCTCTTTTAACGCTGGTCGTCATCAGAGACCTTTGCTCCGCCAAAGGTCTCCGATACCTCTAAAGGCGGCTTAAGGGAGGGAGGGGGGGGCGGGGGATTCTTAAGGGGGGCATACTGGGGGGAGGGAGGACGTAACACGTCCCTCCCCCCGCCGCCCCTTAAGCCGCTTTGGGGGTTTGGGGAGTCTTTGGCGGGACAAAGACCCCCAAGCACCAGCGTTAAACGGAACAAGAAAGCCCCCTCACCCCAGCCCTCTCCCAGAGGGAGAGGGAGCTAAACATCCAAGCACCAGCTCAAAAAGGGAGCAAGAAAACCCAAAAAACTACACCAGTGACGTTGAAAACAATCCTTGGCCAAAGCTTCCCTTCGGCGGTGGCGTCTTCATTTTCAAGACCACCATGCTTTTCGCCAAAATCGGGAAAAGCGTGTGGGGCATCCATTCCACCTGTTCAAAGCGGGGTACACCATTGGCGGATGCCGTGTCGATCAACACGTCCCACGGGGTTTGATCGCTACGATGGGTGGGCAGGTAAAACTGTTGGTCCGTGGGTTGATCGTTAATCAGTAATAACACGCTTGAAAAATCGGCGTTGGGGTCTTCGCAAAACTTGCGATTGGCTTTGCCGTCAATCAACAGGCCCATGCACCGCAGGCTGGGGTTATGCCAATCTTCAATGGAAAGGGGGTTGCCGGTGGCTTTCCACCACGTGACGTCTGGAATACCACTTTTTGGGCTAGGCGTTCCTGTGAAAAAGGTTCGGCGCTTAAAGGCCGCCAAACTCTGCCGAACTTGAATGGCCTTGCACGTAAAGTGAAAGAAGTCTCGTTTTTCGGGCTTGTTTTCAAAGTCCCAATCCAACCAAGAAAGTTCGTTGTCTTGACAGTAGGTGTTGTTGTTGCCTTGTTGCGTTCGGCTTAACTCATCGCCAGCTAGGAGCATGGGCGTCCCCACAGAAAAGAGCAGGGTCGTCATTAAATTACGCTTACGTTGCTGGCGTTCCGCGAGGATGTCCGCATTTTCGGTTGGGCCTTCGGCTCCGCCATTGTAACTGCGGTTGTCGTTGGTGCCGTCTCGATTCTGTTCACCGTTGGCGTCGTTATGTTTGCCGTTGTAACTCACCAAGTCTTCTAAACTAAAGCCGTCGTGACAGGTGACAAAGTTCAGGCTATTATACGGGTGCCTGCCGTTATGTTGAAACAAATCACTGGAGCCCGCTAAACGTGTGGCCAGTTGATTCAACGTGGCATGCTGTTGGTTCCAAAACGCGCGCACGGTGTCTCGGTAGCGCCCATTCCATTCGGACCACCCCAAGGGGAAGTTGCCCACTTGGTAGCCCCCCACGCCCGTGTCCCACGGTTCGGCGAATAGCTTGACGCGTTTGAGTATAGGATCCTGCGCGATGGCTTGAAAGAAGGCGGATTTGGTGGAAAAGTCAAAGTGTTCGCGCGCCAAAGCAGAGGTTAAATCAAAGCGAAAGCCATCCACATGCATTTCACTCACCCAATAGCGCAGGCTATCTAGAATCAGGGTCAAGGCGGGGGTGCTGGTGCTGTCTAAGGTATTGCCACAGCCTGTAAAATCCATGTAAAAACGACTCGCTTCAGGCACTGTTCGGTAATAGGCGTGATTGTCAATGCCTTTCCAGCTCAGGGTAGGCCCCATGTGGTTGCCTTCACAGGTGTGGTTGTAAACGACATCTAGCACAACTTCAATGCCCGCTTTGTGCAAACTACGCACCATGGATTTAAACTCACGGGCGACTTCATGCGGATCTTTGGTCATGGCGTAATACGGGTGGGGTGAAAAATAGTTCAGCGTATTGTAGCCCCAGTAATTGACCAAGTCAGTGTCTTTGAGGTGAGGTTCGTCAATAAAGGCATGCACAGGCAAAAGTTCAAGGGTGGTAATGCCCAGTTCTTTGTAGTATTGAATCATCGAATCGCTGCCTAAGGCGGCGTAGGTGCCTCGCATGGGGGTGGGCAAGGCAGGATTCAACATGGTGGTGCCTTTGACGTGGGTTTCCAGCACAATGGTGTTTTCCATGGGGATGTTGGGGACGGTGTCATCTCCCCAAGAAAAGGCATCGTCTATCACCACGCCTAGGGGTGCGTAAGGCGCGGAATCTCGGTTGTCAAGCGCATTGTCTTGCTTGGCATGCCCGACTTTATAGCCGTAGAGCACCTCAACATCTTTGACTTGGCGGGCCACCGCCTTGGCGTAAGGATCCAACAGCACTTTGCGCGGGTTAAAGCGTTGCCCGTGTTCAGGGTCGTAATTGCCGTGAACACGGTAGCCGTAAAGCTGACCGGGTTGGATGCCTTCAATATAAATGTGCCACACGTGATTGGTTTTGGTGTGCAGGGGCAGGCGAATCGATTCGCGACGAGATTTCACGCCGTCAAAGAAGCAGAGTTCCACTTTACTGGCTTGGGACGAAAAAATCGCGAAGTTTACCCCGCACCCGTCGTAAGACGCCCCTAGTGGGTAGGGTACGCCTTTTTGAGTCATGAGTTCGCCGTATCGTTTTTTGGGAATGCCGTACATGTATGGGTTGCCTATTCTATGCCTATTCTCTCTTGACGGTTTGCTGATGTGAAAGTCGCACGATGCCAAAGGCGTCTGGCACGAAAGGACAGTCGTTGAATTACTATACAACATTTCACGAAAAAAGGGAAAGTCCTCGTGGTTTGTTACATATCTTCGACAGGAGCAGTGGCATTAACCGCTTGACGCGCGGGATTCGCTTCCGCCACAGGCGGGGTAGTGGCGGGCGCGCCTTTTTCAAGGGCAGGGAGTTCCTGCGGCAAAGCTTTTACAGGGGAAGAAGCCGTCGATTTTTGGGCTTTTTTACGCTTTTTACGGGCTTTGGGGCGGGGCGCATACCAAATGTGGCCAATCAAGTAACCCAGCACATACATCACACCAGCGCCCAATAGAGCGAGCCCCACAGAATCAGGGTGAGGCAACCCACCTAAAAACTCAGGAAAAATAAACAACACAAAGGTCAGACTGCCTGCCATGTAGCCCCCCCGCTTGGCCATCTCTTCTTGTAATGCTTTGGGAGAAAGCACGTGTGCTTCTAGGGCGTCTTCTTCTTCATGCGTGTGTTCTGTCGACATCTGCCTCGTCTCCCTATCTCGCGTGGCGTTTAAGGCGAACACGCTTTAGCCGAATGCTTTATTAAAGTGATTTTCAATGAGTGTAGGTTCCTTTACTATAGCTATTTTCAGGGGAATTGTCTCAATTTTTCGTTAAACTCGATTGATTGCCTGATACCGCTTGGCAAACGTTTGAAGAGATTCTTAAGTTTTTTTTAATAAATCAGTTCTTAAAAATATGCTACAGTGAAAGATGTGCTAAAATAAAAAAGCCAAAATAAAAAAGTCTATGTTTGAATAATGGATTGCTTAACAAAGGAACACCCCCATGACCACTGCAACTGCCTTTACTTATGAAGCCAAAACCTATGCTTCTGAAGGGTACAACGGCCTTTCAAAAGAACAATTGGAACAGCATTTTAAGCTTTACCAAGGCTATGTAAACAATACCAATATCGTTGCTTCAAAAATTGCTGCCTTGGTGGAAGCGGGTGAAATCAACACCCCTGAATACAACGAACTCAAGCGTCGCTTTGGCTTTGAGTATTCGGGCATGCGCTTGCATGAATACTACTTTGGCAATTTAACGCCACAAGGTGGGGGCGCGTTGTCTGAAGAATCCACGTTGTACCGAAAATTAGTGGAAGATTTTGGTTCCTACGCCAATTGGGAAAAGGACTTTAAAGGCACTGGCTTAATGCGCGGTATAGGCTGGGCTGTTTTGTATCAAGATCCCCATTCAAAGCGTTTACAGAACTTTTGGATTAGCGACCATGAAAATGGCCACCCCGCAGGCTTTACCCCTGTTTTGGTTATGGATGTGTGGGAACATGCCTTTACGGTTGATTACAAACCTACTGAAAAGGGGCTGTATATTGGCGCCTTTTTCAACAACATTGATTGGTCGGCAGCGGAAGCACGTTTGGTGTAGTGCGTGCTTGCACACCTATGGTAGAAAATGTATTTTTTTGAAAAAGACTTTTTTTTTCAAGTGGGTGTGTTATAATGAATAATGTCTGAAATAGATTTTTTGTTGTCTGATAAATATGAAGTGTCTGATTGTTTGGACCTTGAACATGGAGAGTTAAATTATGCCTTTTGTAATTGGTGAAGCTTGTGTTGGTGTAAAAGACAAAGCCTGCGTCGGCGTGTGCCCCGTTGATTGTATTTACGAATTTGACGGTGAGCCTCAATTGTACATTCACCCTGATGAATGTATTGAATGTGGCGCATGTGCCCCTGTTTGCCCTGTTAATGCCATTTTTATGGACGGTGAAATGCCCGCGGGTCAAGAAAAATTTGTGCAATTGAATGCAGACAAATGCGAAGAACTGGCCTAGAAAAATTAGCCTAGTTACGCGCCAAAAGAATTCGCGTTTTGCGCTGAATTTAAAAAACCGCCCCTTCTTACGGAAGGAGGCGGTTTTTACGATGACTTGCGGGTGGGCGACTGGCCCTGTGTGTTTGATACTGCGGGAATTACGCTATACTAGGTTTTTTCTTATATGTGTTGAATGGAAGAGCATGGACTGATGGAGCTTTTATAGGGTTTTAAAAAGCCGCTGTTTAATCTACCAAATAGAATCCTCGACGGTAGCGGACGCAGCCGCATCGAAAAACGGTTTCAATTCACCACTGGTGACGGTTTCTTTGGTGTCACCTTCTTCATGATTTTTACTAAAATTAAACTCATAATAAGGCTTGCCTTCTGTCTTACGTTTTTGAATAAAGGCCGTCATTAGTTCACCAGTGGCGGTTTTAATAATAATGGTGGCTTTGCCATTTTTGTTGGTTGTACTACTTTTGGTACCTTCCACCACTTTGACGCTACCGCCGTTGACAAGTTCTGCAGAGCTACCAATTTTAACGGCCTTGCCGTCAACGCTTACGTTGCCAGAATCATCCGCCTTAATGGAGGAACCACTTACCGTGTAGTTTAAACCATCCATGTAAACATTACCGTTAGTGTCTTTGGTCATGTGGACGTTTAAAGTTGAATTTTTGTCCTTGACTAAGGTGTGTTGACCTGCTTTGGTAATGTCGATCACTTTACCCGTGCGAGCATCCTTAAACTTCGGGTCACCATACCCTGAAAAGTTGACTCGAATGACCTCTTTTTTTACGGGGGTTTCGGTTTTAGTTTCGGTTTCGGTTTTAGTTTCGGTTTTGGTTTCGCAGACTTCAGCTTCCGTTTCGGTTTTGCAGACTTTGGACTCAGTCTTTGTTTCGCAGACGTTGGGTTCGTCCTTTTTACGCCCAAGTAAGCAGGCTAGAAGGACGCCCCCCCCCCCAATAACCCAAGGCAGCCAATTGTTCTCTTTTTTCTCAGGTTCACACCTGGGTAGTTCTGGAAGTTGCAGAGGAGTCGGAGGAGTCGGAGGTAGGGGTGGAGTTTGAGGGTAATACTTGTTGAGGGTCAAGTAAGTATAATAGTTCTTCAAATCAACAGTGGTTTTAGGGGCGAATATTTTAGAACTCGCGTCCGTCACGTTGGCGATTTTAGTTTGGGTATTCTTCAAACTAGGTGTTCCGCTGGCATATTCAGGGTAATACCCCGACGCAAGTTGGGAGTTATAGGGTTGTTTCAGCATCGTGCTGGTGGCGTTGCCGTCTAACGGAATACCTGTACCATAGGGGGAAAGACTCCCCACGGCGAAGGTTTCGGCATTATAAGGGTTGATGGATCCAGTGTTAGTAGGGCCTATGGCTGACCATGGGTCAGGCGTGTTGTAGGGGGACGACGTTGAAATCATCTGGGGATGATCCTTTCTTAGGCGTTTTTTTACAGGGAAATTTGATTGAAGCGGTAAGCATCGCCACAACATACGGGGCGGGTGTTAAGCAGGGAGAAAAACATAAATAAGTGATTTATGTTTTAATAAACAATTTATAAAGTCTGAAATTGCCTAATGTAAATAAATTGTTATATTTAAAAAACAATTTATATAAAAACGCCTTCTTTTGGTGCGTCACCCGCTAAAGAAAGAACAAAAAATCTCAAAAATAGTGGGGTTTGGCGACTGGTCAAACCCCTTAAAAATACGTTATACTGAAAAAGAGTGGCTTTTTTCAACAGGCCTTCACACCCCAGCAAATTCCTTGAAAATCGAGTAAAAAAGCGACTTTCGTGGCCAGAAAACAGACTTTCGTGGCCAGAAATCGGACTTTCGTGGCCAGAAAACAGACTTTCGTGGCCAGAAATCGGACTTTCGTGGCCAGAAAACAGACTTTCGTGGCCAGAAATCGGACTTTCGTGGCCAGAAAACAGACTTTCGTGGCCAGAAAACAGACTTTCGTGGCCAGAAAACAGACTTTCCGACACACGAAATTAGGGCGTTTCTTTATCTTTCGAACACGATAACGTTTCTTTGGCAACATCGTTTTTCACAAGGGCGTGTACAAATTTCTGCCCCTCCAAAAACTCCACAAAAGAAGGGAAGCGACACAACTCGTCAAAGCCATACATCAGGGCGTCGGCGTCTTCAAAAAAATCGCGAATCCACGCCTGCACCGCCAAACGCCACGCGTCAAAGGCATCACGGTTGACGACCGCATAGAGGGTTTCAGTACTTTGCCAATCTCCAATAAGTTTAGCTGGGGCTTTTTGCTTACTTTGAAAGACGCCATCGCCTTGTGTAACAAGGGCTTCAAACGCCCTATTGAAGGCGGTTTCGCTCATTTCTGATTTGCGTTTGGCGTGAATTTCTAGGCTCATGGGGAGGCCTTTACTGTTAGATTTTCGAACCAATGGCGCAGTAATTCATGCCCAAAGGCGCCACTTTTTTCGGGGTGAAACTGAAACGCCGTGATGTTTCCCTGCCGAACGGCCCCACAAAAGGTGGTGCCTTGGTACTCGCTGGCATACAGGACGACGCTTGGCTCGCTGGGTTGGGCATAATAGGAGTTTACGAAGTAAACAAAGCCTTCTGGGGCATTTTCTTGCTGGGCTTTAATGTAATTCCAGCCAATTTGAGGCACTTTGGCCCCTTCAACATCCGTGGGAAAATGGCGAACGGTTCCCTTTAAAAAGCCCAAACCCGCCACTTCAGGGCTTTCTTCGCTGGATTCAAACAAGACTTGCAAACCCACGCAAACGCCCAAAAACGGCACTTTTTCGTCCATGACGACTTGGGTTAAAGGGGCCAAAAACCCGCGTTCTTCAAGGCCTTGCATAATGGCCCCAAAGGCGCCGACGCCAGGTAAAATCACAGGATGTTTGCCTGATGGGAAAGAGCCGTCGATAGTGCCTTTGAGCACAGTGTAGGGGATCTCGCAGCGTTCTAGGGCGCGCAGTAAACTGCCCACATTGCCCCCGCCGTAATGCAGTACTTCTACGAGCATTTGGGGGCCTCAAGCGTGCCTTTGGTACTCATTATTTCGCCGTCGGGAAGGGGTGTAAGGGCTTGATTTAAGGCTCTTGCAAAGGCCTTAAAAATGGCTTCTACCACATGGTGATCATTGTCTCGATACGGCACATTGACGTGCATTGTCAATGCTAAACCATCCACGACGCCTTTGAAAAACTCCCGAAACAAACGAGGATCCACCGTACCGACCAACGCACTTTCAAACGGCGGTACATTCCACACGATATTCCCACGACCGCACACGTCTAAGGCGACATCCGCCAGCGTGCCGTCCATCGCAAAGCGAAAACAGCCCGCTCGCTCAATGCCTTTGAAGCTTCCGCCCAAGGCTTTAACGACCGCCTGCCCAAAGACAATCCCCACATCCTCAATCAAGTGATGCGGATCCACCTCCACATCGCCTGTGGCGTCTACCTGTAGGGTGAATCGCCCGTGCGTAGCAAGCGTATTCAACATATGATTCAAAAACGGCGATTGCGTGTTCAAGCGATTTTCTTCAGTCGGGGACTTGTCCACAAACAAGGTGAGCTTGATTTGCGTTTCTTTGGTGACACGTTCAATCGTGGCGGTACGTTGTCTAGAATCTAGCATGCGAAAAACTCCTTTAAATCAGTGGGCGATTCTATAATAGCATCCGCACCCGCCTGACGCAATTGTTCTGCGCTAAAGGTGGTGCAAACGCCCAACGCCAAAAAGCCTGCGGCTTTGGCGGCTTTCATGTCATCCACACTATTGCCAATGTACCACGTATGTTCAAGGCCATGCGTGTGTTTGATATGCGTCAAATAGTCGCCTGAAGGCTTACGGGCGAGGTGGGCGAAGGCATCGCTACAATACACGCCTTCAAACAAGGGGTTCATTTCTTCATCCCACACGCCGTCATACTCGCTTTGTTCACGCCCTGTAAAAATAAACAGACGGTACCGTTTGGCCAGCGCCTTTAAATCGTCCTTATTCAATAACCATTTTTCGGCTTCTTTGGCGAGATTGTGATAAATTACAGCCCCTTGTTCTTGAATGCTTTGGCGGTCTAGTTCCACATTACGGCGACGCAACAATTCTTGAATCGCATCCCAATCATCATTAAAGCCCCCTTCCGCACGAAGCAGGTTGAGTTCTTTGAGGCCTAAAGGCACATCGCTGTTTTTATTGACCATGTAGGCCACGACTTTGTCAAAACTTTGGCTGGTGTCGACCAAGGTGTCATCTAAATCAAACACCAAGCCTGAAGCCTTATTAAACACGTTTAAGACATCTAAAAACTGCAAGTTTTCGCCTTCACTACCCGTAGAAACGCGCACCCAGCCATTTAGCAAGGCTTGCTGTGACTGATTTCGCACCAAAATACCCAAGTTTGCGGCAAATTGCGTAAAGTGATTGGCTTGCCCCCCTAGGTTCATTAAAAAGAAGTTGGTTGGCCCAGAACGCAAGGCATAGCCCTGTTCTTCAAGGCGTTGCATGAGGGTTTGTTTACGAAACAGGGTCTCTTCCGTGGCACGACGAACGGCGGGCGCATTTTCCAACAGCTGGTGCGCCATGGCCACCGCTTGCGCATTAACGCTATAAGGCGAACGCACACGCTTTAAGTAGCCCAACAGAGTGGGATGCCCCACCACGTACCCCAAGCGTAAGCCCGCCAGTCCCCACGCTTTTGAAAAGGTTTGGGTCACCAGTACGTTGGACGTGTGAATGGCTTCTTGCAACGCGGATTCTGCATCAGGACGATAAAAGGCGTAGGCTTCATCCATGACAAACACGGTTTGCGGATGCTCTTTCGCCCAAGCGAAGACGTTTTCCTTCGGCAAGACGGCCCCTGTGGGGTTGTCAGGCGTGGCGAAAACGGCGAGCGTATAAGGTTTTTGATTGAGGTGATGCGTCAAGGCTTCAATCGGGTATTGTAAATCAGGCGTTAAATGCACAATGTCCGTCTGAGCTTCGGCGAGTTTTAAGTTGTGTTGAATCATGTAAAAGCTGGGTTTGGTGATGAGGGCGGTGCCGACTTTGGGTTCAATGAAGGTGCGGGGAATGACATCGAGTGCTTCATCACTGCCGTTGGTAAGCATGACGCATTCGGGAGGCACGCCTAAAAAGGCGGCTAAATCGTTGATGAAGGCTTGGTATTCGGGGTAGCAGGTGTAGGTGGTCACATCATAACCTTCAGGCACGATGTGGGGAAAGCCAATGGTGTTTTCGTTAAAGTCTAAGCGTGTTTTGTGGCGTCGGCCTTCTAGGGGCGGGGCGTAGGAAGAAATGCCCGCCACCACAGGACGAGGGGTGGGGAAGATTAGCGCTTCGGTTTGGGTGTTGAGAGACATGTGTGGCTCCATGGCGTTAAAAATGAAGTCTGTAACATCGATACGTTACACATCATAACACAAACGTGCGAGAGACTTCCTTCACATTTTTTAAAAACACCCCGAGACTTTCGAAACACTCTTGTGCTACAATTTTGCCCTAGAAGGCTTTAGAAAAGTTTAGATCAAACGACCTAATAAGTTGTAAGGCCCTCTTGACAAGCATTGAAGGGGTTTGTTATAATAATTACACAAACGTAGTCGCCTCACCTCTCGAATGAAGTGCCCATTGGTGGCTCTTTGTGTTTTTAGGGGATCTTTTTAGTGAGCGTATTTGTGCTTAAATAAAAGCACTTACAGAAAATGTTTAAATCGGATGCAGATTAAAGAAGTTCAGCAGAAGGTCTTACCCATGAACACCACCCCCCACTGGATTCAACCCCCCTTCGTGCAAGACGTGCTCGCGCAAGACAACGCCATTCTAGCCCTTTACCAGCTAAGCCTGCCCACTGAAAAAAGCCCAAACGTGTGGCAATACGCCACGCAAATCGCCAATGGGCAGAGCATCGGCACGCAAAACCCCCAAGAAATGGAACGATTGGCCCTGTACTGTGCCACCCCCTTGTGGGTGAGTGAACCCCTTGAAGAAGGGGAAGCTTCTGGGCAAACCCGCTTTCACGTGATTCTTTCTTTCCCGAAAGCCATTTTAATGGCGGACTTGGGGATGCTACAAACCGTGTGCTTTGGCAAGGTTTCCATGATGCCGAACCTGCGCTGGCTGGATGTCGCCGTTCCCGCTTCTGTGGCCCAACACTTTCAAGGCCCTGCGTGGGGGCAAGCGGGCATCCGTAAACGCTGTGGGGTGCCTGAAGGGCAGGCCTTGTTAATGAGCATTTTTAAGCCCTGTGTGGGGGTTCCCCCTGAAGGGTTGGCACGCTTGCTCTACCAGCAGGCCGAAGCAGGGATTCATTTGGTGAAGGATGATGAAGTTCTGGCGGATGCCGACTTAAACAGCGCCTTAAAACGTGTGACGCCCTGTATAAAGGCCTTAAATGACGCGGAACAGGCGTTTGGATACCGTCCCTTATATGCAGTCAATTTAAACGCCCCCGCGCATCAGTTGCTTGAACGGGCCCAAGCCCTTCTTGACGTGGGGGTAGAATGCTTTTTGTTTAATTACTTGGCCTATGGCTTGCCGTTGTTTAATAGTCTGCGTCAACAGCTGAAGGGACGCGCTTTTTTAATGGGGCATCCTGCACTAGGGGGGGCGTATTACCAGAACCCTTCTACAGGCATGAGCCCAGCGTTGGTGTTTGGCACGTTGCCTCGTTTGGCGGGGGCCGATGCCGTGCTATTCCCCAGCCCTTACGGTACAGTGGCCTTAAACAAAACCGATGCCTTGGCCGTTCAAGACGCCTTACATACCCCTTATGTAGACGTACCCCCCGCCTTTGGCGTCCCTTCTGCGGGTATTCAAGCCACGATGGTGCCTCAACTGCTTCGAGATTTTGGCACCAACGTGATCATCAACGCGGGTACAGGCATTCATGACGTAGCAGGTGGGCCTATGGCAGGGGTCCAAGCGTTTCAAAGCGCCATGCAAGCGAAACAGTCACCATGACGCCTATTCTTTCCGTACAACGCGCGCAGGCGTTAAAGCAATGGGTGATTTTTTCAGACTTTGACGGCACCATTACAGAACGCGACGCGATTGTGATGAGCCTTGAACGTTTTGCACCGCCCGAATGGAAGGACATCGCACGACGTATTTTAAAAGAACGAACGCTCCCCGTGCAAGAAGGGATCCAGCAGTTGTACGCCTTAATGCCTTCGGCGTTGAAGGACGACATCATCCACTTTGTGAAGACAGAAGTCACGTTGAGACCAGGATTCGATTCGTTTATGGCGTGGCGAAAGCAGGTGGGCATTCCGTTTCAGGTGGTTTCAGGGGGCTTGGATGCCTTTATTCACCCTGTCCTAGCCGCTTATGAAGGGGAGTATACCCTGTTTTCGAATACGGCGGACTTTGAAGGCCCGTGTATTGGGGTGGGCATGCCTTATGCCCCTAAGGACTGTGAGGTGTGCGGGACGTGTGCGTGTTGCAAGGTGGCGGTTTTGAATCAGTGGGAGACGAGCCAAACCTTTAAAATTGCGATTGGCGATAGCCTCACGGATTTTGGCATGGCGCGTGTGGCGGATTTCGTCTTTGCGCGAGAGGCCTTGGCCGAACAGCTCACGCAAGAAGGGCGGGCTTTTATGCTTTTTGACACTTTTGAAGATATTCAACAGGTTTTACAGCGCCTACTTTAAGCATTGCGTCAAGGCCTTGTCAAAGCCATTTATAAACGCTTGCTTTTGTCTTTCATCAAAGGGTTTAGGGCCTTTTGTTTGAATGCCCACACTGCGTAAGTCGCTCATAAAATCACGCACCCCTAAGCGTTGCTTCATGTTGGATGTTGTAAAGGCTTCGCCCTTTAAATTAATGACCCACAAACCTTTACTCACCAGTGCATCCGCCAGTGGGATGTCTTGCGTGACGGCCAAATCACCCGCGTGCGACTGTTCAATAATGTAAGCATCGGCCACATCAGCGCCCTGTTCCACCTGAATGGCCTGAAATAAGGGATGATTCGGCACCGCAAGGGCTTTATTTGACACAAAACACGTGAAAACTGTTCGCTGACGCGCGGTTTTAATGATGTAGTCTTTTAAAACAGACGGCAAGGCATCCGCATCAATCCAAATCGTCACCACCATGAAACAGTCCTTTTTATGATGAGCACGACACGCAGAGGGCTTTGGCCCACGGGGGAGGCACTTGCGACCAAGCGTGGGCTTCATGCTGCGGATCAAAAGGGGTTTGAACGCGTTGAAAGCCTTCGGCAAAGGCCTCTATTCGATGCGCCTGAGCATCTTCAATCAAACATTGCGCCACGTGATTACGCAACACAAGGGTGGGATTCACCTGCCCTTGAAGATGCCCACTTAAGCGATTATTCTGCACATAAGGGGCATACACGTCATACAACCACCCCGCTTCTTCGGGGGAGTGAAGGCCCATGGCCAGTCGTTCAATCGCGTTTCTATGTTCAGCATCTTCGTCTTGCAAGGCCTGTTGCCACGCGGGCAAGGCCCTAAAAAAGCGGGTGTAATCCAGCTGGTGTTGGTGTAAGAATGCCAGTAAACGTTTAAGCACCTCGCCAAACTCAATATCTGGCACAAGGCTACGATCTTCCATGCGCAGTTTTTGACGATACACCGCTAAAAAGCTGGTATTAAACGCGTCTTGAAAGGTGCCTTCTACCGATGCTTTCAACGCTTGAAAGTCGTCTTCGTTGCCGACAAAAGCGTGGCAGGCTTCAAGCAAACGACTCAGGTTCCACAAGCCGATGGCGGGCTGATTTTTGTAAGCATAACGCCCTTCATGATCGCTATGGTTACAAATGTGACCCATGTCAAAGGCATCCATAAAGCCGTAGGGGCCGTAATCCAGCGTTAGGCCGAGAAGGGAGAGGTTGTCCGAATTTAAAACGCCGTGGCAAAAGCCCACCCCTTGCCATTGAGCCATCGTCACGGCATTGAGAATCGCCGTCATCGTCAACACGGCTTGTAATTGTTGCACAGGCGAAAAATCGAGGCCATTGGCATTGAAAAACGTGCGAAACAAGTAGGCGATATAGGGGCTTAGACGTTCCGCGTAACCGTGACGCCCCCAGTATTCTAAATGCCCCAAGCGCAAGAAAGACGGCGCTACGCGTAAGATCATCCCCGCCGTTTCGGTTGTTTCACGATACACAGGCGTTTTGGCGTCATGCACCAAAGCCACGGCACGAGTGCTTGCAATCCCCAAGCGAAACAGGGCTTCAGAAACCACATATTCACGAACCGAAGAGCGCAACACCGCTTTCCCGTCGCCACTTCGAGAGTAGGGCGTAATGCCTGATCCCTTCAATTGCAATTCAACCGATGTAGACTTTTCAAACAAGTCAAAGGCGCTCAATGCCCATTCACTGTTGCCTTGTTCTTTTTTGCGGTGGATGAAGCCGTTCACCAAGGCTTGAAAGGCGTGCGGAAAAAACTGTGAAATCGGGACGTTTTCATCAGTCGCTACAATCGCCGCACGACCGTCGCCGAGTTGGGGGTTGAAGTATCCGAATTGATGCCCTGCGTACAAGGTGGCAATCGCTTTTTCGATGCCATGGCCTGTTTTTTCGCCTTTGTACAGCGCCAGGCGTTCTTCAAGGGCAAGGGCGTTTAAGTGGGGTAATTGCGCAAGCAGTTCGCCATTTTCATGCACGAGCTTGCCTTGTTCAAGTGCTTCAACCGTGACGGTGTGAAAAGCCAAGGGGCAAGCATCAAAGGAAAATTCGGGTTGTGTCCACATGAATGCACGTCCTATAATAGCGTATGAGCAACGACTTTTTATGTTTACTTATCTTCTTATTTGTACCTCAGCCTATCATAAAACCTATTAAAATGTATCAAATTATTTACAAACTTAAAAATCTCGCATTTTTTTATAAAAACAATGTGTTTATATAGATATGTTGGTTTACATAATTCAAGTTAGGACATAGGGATAAAAATGATTCAATTGGACAAAAGTATTCAAGCAATGAGTAGATTCACAGAAGCTGGTATAAAAAATACCTCTAACAAAGTAGAATCCGTTATAGAGGCAACTAACTTGAATGAATTAACTGCAGATGTAGTCCAATTATCCCCCAAAACTATAGATTATTACAAGGGTTTAATTACGCCAGAGTTAATGCAGACATTCCCTAAATTTAATTGTCAAGTCAAAACCGTTGATTTACAAATTGGCGGACAGGTAGTTACAGGAAAGTTACTAGGCGGAGGAGGAACTAAAACCGCCTACGAAATTAGTAGAAATGGGAAAAAAGAGGTGATTCTTTTACCCAATAAGGTTGGGAATTGGAAGAAGGTCTTAGATGAAGTTCAAAACACACAAAAAATTAAGGCAATGGGGCTATTAGCAAATGATTTATGTGAAGTAGAACCCATTATCGTGAATGGTCAAACTTTTCCTGCTCTTAAAATGAAACCTTATAGTGAACACGATTTCACAATATTTGACTCAAAAAATCGAAGTTCAAGTACTGGAAAGCTTGAGGATACTATTGAAATAAAAGGATTAACAATAGACAAAATAGAGCTTTTATTTGATGATATTCTTAAAGATATTAAGACATTAACCGACCATAATTTTCGTTTAGGTGGTGACTGTTTCAATATGGCACAAACCAAGGATGGTAAGTTAAGGCTTTTTATTAACGATCTAGGAGAAATCCCAGAGAACAGCGGAAAAATTGAGGACAAAAAAAGAGTGATGCAGATTTATATAGAAAGAGCCATTGATAGTTTCTTTAACGGATTTAGCCAGGAAACCGACTTCTGTAGTCCAGAGCTTGAGGAATTAGGCTCATCTGAAAACACATCTATCCTTACAGAAAGATTACTTGCCAAAATCAATGCACAATAAAAATGGCGGAGAAGGAGAGATTCGAACTCTCGGTAGAGTCACCCCTACACAGTCTTTCCAGGACTGCACCATAGACCACTCGGACACTTCTCCAAACCATCGTTCCCTTAGTGTAAATCAAAGAAACACACAGGTCAATCAGGCGCGAAGACTTCCACTTAAAAAGCCCCCTAGGCAGGGGGCTTTAAAAAAGCGATTGACCGCTAAAACAAGCGAATCCGCCTATAAATGGGCTTCAATCATGCTGACGATGTCGCCTTTGGGCTTTACACCCACGCTTTGCCCAACGGGTTGACCATTCTTAAACACCACCAAAAAAGGGATGCTTGAAACGCCGTACTTTTGCGCTAAAGCGAGGTTTTCATCCGTATTGACTTTCGCAATGGTGGCACGGCCTTCTAAAGCAGTGGCCGCTTCTTCTAAAATAGGGGCAAGCGAACGACATGGCCCACACCAAGGTGCCCAAAAATCTACCAATGTGACGCCTTCACTAATGGTGCTTTGAAAATTCGCTTCGTTTAGTTCTTTTAATGCCATCGGGAAATTCTCCAACCAATCAACGGTAACCAATGAATACAAAAACTATGATACCATAAATTACGCGATATAATAAAATTGTTACCTTTACTTAATGAATGGAAAGCCTGCGTGTTTTTTGCAAATCGTTTAGAAGCTTACATTGGCAAACAGCTCTGGAAAATGCTGGGCTTGACGATTACGTTAGTCACGCTGATTGTGTTTTTTAGTGACACGTTGTTTGATTTTTTAAAAGAAATGCAGGATTTGGGCTTTCCATTGAGTTTGGCGTTTGAATTTTTGGTGTTACAAGTGCCGTTGGCTTTTGCGTTTGCCTTTCCCCCGAGTGTGTTTTTTACGGTGTTTTTGGTGTACAGTCATTTGAATCAGCAGTTTGAATTGATTGCTTTGCGCATGAATGGGGTGAGTTTGTGGCGGATTTTTAGACCCGCCTTCTTTGTGGGCTTGGTGATGGCGATCTTGACGTTTGCTTCGACGCAATGGTTGATTCCTTTTGTGCAAAACCGTGCGGATGATCTGCGTGAAGAGGTGTTGACTTCGTCTCAACTTAAGTTGAGCAAAGACGGCATCGTGCTTCCCTTGTTTAAGGAAGGCCATTGGGTGAAACTGCTTCGTGCCGAAAAAGCCAGCCTAAACCATTTAGAAGGCTTTACGTTCGTACAACGTAGTCAAAACGGCAACATTGAAGTCATTCAGGCCGATTCAGCGGAATATCAATCCCCCCAATGGCAGTTGAAGGGCGTGCGCATTTTTAGTGCCTTGGCGGGGGAAAATCGATACATCGTCAATGGAATGAATCAAGTGCAGAAGTCGCACTTGTTAGATGTGGATGAAGACGTGCTTTCCCAAGCCAAAACAGGCTTTCACCATTCTAAAGTGGGCTTTTCGGAACTGGCGCGTTACATAAAAAGTGAACGTCAGGCGGGGCGCCAAGTTCCGCCGAAGTGGGTCACCATGCTTTGGGAACGGGTGGCTCAGCCCTTGAACTGTTTGGCGTTAATGTTTATGGCCTTTCCATTGGCATTGGCTCCGCCGCGTCAAAGTAATGCCAAAGGCTTTATGTATGCCGTGTTGGCTTTGTTTGCCCTGTATATTGCCCGAAACATTAGCATTAGCTTGGGGCAGGGGGGCTTGCTGACTTTTGGGGGGGTGCTGCCTTATGATCTTTCCCTTGCGTTGGCTTGCCTGTTGCCGACGCTGTTTATGCTGGGCCTAGGCGTGTGGATGATTCGTCGCAAGTCGTATTTTATTTAAAGGCCGTTGCTTTCTAAGCCCAAGTAGGGGTTGAGCTTCATTGGCCGTTCGCCGTTTGAAAGCGTCTTCCATTCTTGCTGAAGCAGTGTGTGTAAGCAATCGGGCTTTAAGCGTAAAGTGTTGAATTTGGCTTCATCCACCCACGCCACATGATCAATGTTTTCAGGGTACGGCGCCTGCCAAGCCATGGCTCCCCCCTCATATCGCCCTAAAAAGGTCACATCCACCACATGGCGCTTGGCATCCGCAAATTCAGAAAGGGCGAGCATCCCCACCAGTGAAACCTGCATGCCGACTTCTTCTTCGAGTTCACGCACCGCACATTCTGCGATGGATTCGCCTTCTTCAAGGGTTCCCCCCGGTAAAACCCAAAAGGCATGACCATTTTGTTGCATCAACAACAGGCGGCCTGCTTGGAAGATGAGCACGGCGACGCGAACTTTGAGGGCTTGTGTGTGAAAGGTGTGTAAGGCCATGAAGGCTAAAAGGCCTCCAAGCTTGCCCCTGTGGAACTTGCCACATTTTTGGCGGTGTCTTCGTTGTCATAAAGGCCCAACTGCACTTCAAAACCGTTACTGCTTTGCTTAATAATGGAGTTATAGCCTTGGGCCTTTAAACGACTTTGAGTGGCTTCGGCATCTCCGCGGCTAAAAAACCCACCGAGGTAAACACGAAACTTTTGAGTCGGGGTGACGGGTTTTACGGTGGCCACGGGGGAAGGCGCGGTGGTCTCAGTTTCAGTGGTACTAGGGCTAGGTGCGCCAGCGGGGGTGGGGGCCAATGTTGATGTGGCGTTCGTCTTGGATTTAGGGGCATCTAAACCCACATAGGGATCCGTTTTTTTCTTGGCGAAGGCTTTATTTCTAAGGCGCCCCGCTTCTTCAGGCACATTAAGTTGTACGCGATCACTTAAGGTTTGTGGATCCAGCCCCTCTTCTTCAGCGGGCATGGATTCGGTGCTTTGCATGTTAATGCCTGTTTCAAGGCTAGGGGCTTCGTCAAGGGTTTTGGTCTTGACGTTAAAATCGAGGTTTTTAAAGAAAAAGCTAAACAACAGTAAAAGCACCAACAATGAAATGCTTAAGGCAGAAAAGAATAAGACCCAAACATTGCGTGAACCCAAGGTTTTCGATAAAGACATAAGCCATCCTTTCAGTGAAGGTTACATTGAAATACAGTTGAATTATACCACAAGCCTTTAAAAGCGAAAAGGCTTTATCATCAAGCTTAAGGCTTATTTTTAAGCGTGACTTCGTCTAACACTTGGTTGGACGTACTGCGAACTTTAATGGTGAACGACTTGGCGGTAAAGGCCAAATCCAGGTAATGATAATGCGTGTTGTCATAAAATAAGGAGCTGGGGAAAAAGGGTTCTTCACAAAATGAAGTCTTCGCTTTATGGCGTGCACAATGCGCTTTAGGGTGGGTGCGTTGACTTCTTAAATAGGCGCCCCCCCCGCCTGAAACGAGTTGCAAGTATGGCAAGCCTTTGGCTTGTGTGCTGAAGGTGGCAAAACGTTCGTAGTTGTGATCATGGCCCGCGAGGTAGGCATCCACCCTGTATTTTCTAAACAACGGTTCAAGTCGATTTCGTAAGACTTTTAAGTCATTGTCCTGACCATGGGCGCCTGTTGAATACAGTGGGTGATGCCCATACACGATCTTCCACGGCGTTTTGCTTTGCGCTAAGGCGGTTTCAAGCCAAATTTCCTGCGTTTTGTTGAAGGTATTCGTGTTAATGGCGAAAAAATCCACCAAAGGCGACACCGCGACTTTGTAGTAGGTTTTTTGAGGCACCTGTAAGGTATCTACCACATCTTGCCCGTGATTGGTGATTACATCGTGATTGCCCAAGCTAAAGTAAAACGGCACGCCCAAGTCACCGAGCCCTTTGTACATGGTTTTCACCAAGCGATCGCCGTGCTTTTTGGCATCGCCCACGGGGTAGATGATGTCACCCAAGTGCAACACCCCTTTTACAGCGGTGGGGTAGGTCTTGGCGTGGGCGTAGCTTTTGACTTGGTTCGTCATGGCAGTGGCCACGGCTTTTTGATTTTCTGAGCCTGAGCCTGTGTCTCCTACCGCAAAAAAGCGAACAGGCGCTGGGCTTGCACTCATAAAACGCAGGGGCGCTGAAGCAACAGGAGCCTTTGCGTTGTAAAAAGGCTTTACCGTTGAATAGACGACGCCCTTTGAAGGCGCTGTAGGTGAAGTTCCTTCAGAAGCGACCACTAAAAAGGGCAGAAAAACACAAACCCCCATCAGCACTAAAACGGAAAGAAAGCGTTGAAACATGGGTCAAATCCTTGTATGGGCTTGGGCGTTCTAAAAAAGAGAAAAGAGGGGATTTCTTTTGAAATCCCCGTTAAAGCTTATAACGCACACGTGTTTGCAGACGTTTTCATGTCAAAGCGGATTCCCGCGTCTTTCATGCGATTAAGGGCTTCTTGTAAGCGCGCTTCAGGCACTGTTAAGGCCACTCTAAAGTAGCCTTCTCCAACGGCGCCATAGCCAGTGCCTGGTGGCACCACGATGCCTGCTTTTTCAAGCAATACGCTTACAAACTCCACGCTCGTAAAGCCTGTGGGTACAGGTAACCACAAGTAAAACGTGGCTTCAGGCATCGGCAATTGCCAGCCCAATTCACGCAACCCTTCTACAAATAAGCGTCGACGGCTACCGTAAATCGCATTTAGGCCACTGGTCAGTGCTTCACTGTGATTCAGCCCTACTGCGGCGGCTTTTTGCACCGCTTTAAAGACGCCGCTGTCGGTATTGTTTTTTAGTGTACCAAGCGCCTGAACCGCCGCCGTATTGCCTGTGGCAAAGCCCACTCGCCAGCCCGTCATATTATACATTTTTGACAAGGAAAAGAACTCAATACATACGTCTTCGGCACCTTCAAACGCCAAGAAAGACGGGGCTTTGTAGCCGTCGTAAGTCATTTCACTGTAGGCGTTGTCATGACACAATAAAATGTCATATTTTTGACAAAAGGCAATGACTTCTTTGATTTTTTCTTCAGAAATAATGGCACCTGTTGGATTGTTCGGGTAGTTCAACCATAACAATTTAGCCCGTTTGGCAATATCTTCAGGAATGGCGGATAAATCAGGCACCATATTATTTTCAGGCAATAGGGGCATCGTGTAAGGCGTACCCCCGCACAATAAGGTATAGTTTTCATAAACAGGGTAGCCGGGGCTTGGGCAAAGCACCACATCCTCAGGGCCTTCGACATAGGCTAAAATCATGTGAGCAATGCCTTCTTTCGAACCAATCAAGGAAAGCACTTGCGTTTCAGGATTCACGGTGACCCCAAAACGGGTGTTCATCCAGTGGGCGGCTGCTTGACGAAACTCCAGCGTGCCGTGGTAGGGGGGGTAGTTGTGGGTGTCAGGGTCCGCCACGGCGGCTTGCATGGCGGTGACGATAGGTTCAGGCGTGGGGAGATCTGGGTCTCCAATACCGAGGCTGATAATATCGATGCCTTGCGCTTTTTTTTCGGCAATTTTACGGTCAATTTCCGCAAACAAATAGGGGGGTAATTTCTTAAACTTTGAAGAAGGAGCAGGCATTGAAAAAATCCTTTTTTTTAATATGAAAGATAAAAGATCACGAATCAATTCTATAGGAAGCAAGAAGAATCGGCAAGACCCTCTATTCCTAGAGTTTTGATGGGCTTGGGATTGATTGTCTACACTTGTACCTTTACACTTTCATTCATACGAAGACGCCTACCCCTGCTTGGGAAACCCACCCACCTTGTTGGTGGGTGGTGCTTATGGTTTAAGCCCGTTTTAAAAATCCAAACACTCGGCTTAGTAAATGACGAATTTGCATCTCTCTTTCAATCTGAAGTGGGCCCTTTTCTGCTTGTTTTAGCAGAGTCTTTAATCCTGGGTTAGCTGACAGGCGAGCAGGATGTTCCCCAATTAACTCCTGTAGAATTTCCCTATATTTTACAGCCTCAAATCTTAGAATAGTTTCATTGTTTATGGTAACGTTCTCAGCATTATTGAAGCGACCCTCTGCAATTGCTCTAGTTGTGGCTCTTAATTCTTCACACAATGATTGCAAAGTAGGAAAATCTTTAGAGAGCTGTGCTTTCCTCTCAGCGCGACTTGCCAGAACAGTTTCGGCTTTGGCCTGCTCCTCAGGCGTGAAGGTAATTGCGTTGGCGTTCCCATTACGCTGAAGCGAAGTCGCTTGCGGTTGTATAGCGGGGGGGGGTAAATGAAGCATTAAACGGTTTTAACATAGACTATTCCTTATTTTTTAGACGAATCAAGGGTCACACGACGTGGACACCCGCCTGACACGATTCACACACGAACCGTCTAGAAGGCGTGGCGTACACTCCTAACACTTGTATAAAACCACTGGCACGCGCTGGTGGGAACCGTCGCTTCACAAATCGTTACATCCTGTAACATTCCCCCAAAAAAGCGTTGTTGTTGCCTTGAACGCTTTAAAAAAACTCAGAAAGCGAGTCATCGCATCTGATTTTTCGGCTATACTAAAGAAGTGTTCGAAGAAAGAGGGAGTGCGTTTGTGACGTTGCACTGGAAGTCCCCCCGCCTAAAAGCCCTCACGCGGGCGGAAACCTTCGTGAGCCTGACGCTGTTTGTGGTGTTGCTGGCCTTTGCGTGGGTCACTTATGAACGTGCTTTTGAAGAAGCCGATGCCCAAGCCTTGCAAGCACAACTGCTGAACTTTCAACAGGCGTTCATTGAAGGCAGTCAACGTGCTCAACTGCGGCCTAAAGATGTAGAGCTTAACATGGTGGTGGAAGCCTTGCCCGTTACCGCCCCTTACCACTGGACGCTTCTTGATGCCTTAGGCAGTGACCAACAGGTTGAATTAAGTGTAACCCCTTCTGCCCGTCTTTCTTTAACGCCCCTGCGCGCCGTGACGTTTCGGGTGAATGATTGCGGGGATGTTTGCCTGTTGGCGTTGACGAACTTTAGCTACTATCACTTGCGTCCCAATTTGAAGGCCAGTTGCCCTGAAGATCCGGTGGCTACCGTGTGTCAGTACTTGTCGAATGAATAGGAAGTCCCATGTTTGATCCTTCGATTGCAAGTGTTTTACTGGTTGCCAGCGTGGTTGCCACGATTTTTCATACCCTTAAGCTTCCGCCTGTTTTAGGCTTTATGCTGGTGGGGGCGTTGACGGGTCCTTATGGCCTTAAATGGATGCAAGATCAAGCCACGGTCAATGGAATGGCTGAACTGGGCTTGATTTTCTTGCTCTTTATGGTGGGTTTAGAACTTTCGCCTGCCAAACTAAAACGCATGAAGTATACTGCCTTAAATGTCGGTATTCGCTACATGGTTTTGGGGACTGTGGTGTTAGGAACGCTATTGCTTGCCTTACACGCCCCGCCTTTACTGGCGTATGTGTTAGGGGGCGTCTTAAGTCTAAGTTCAACGGCCTTGGTGATTAAATGTGTTGAAGAGGCTCAAGTCACGGCAAGCACTATAGGCCGAGTCACGGTAGGCACCCTTATTGTGCAAGACTTTGCGGTGATTCCGATTTTACTGCTGGTACCTGTGTTAATTAAAGTTTATGAAGGGGGTGACGTTCATCTGGCGTTGCTCCTAGGTGATTTAGGGAAGGCGCTTTTGGTTTTAGTGGCCACGGTGGCCTTGAGTTTTCATTTAATTCCCACGTGGGTGGACAAACTCGCCCAAGCGCGAAACCGTGAACTCTTTACGCTTTCTGTATTTAGCTTGGGCATAGGCATGGCCTTTTTTACGCACTGGCTGGGCTTAAGCCTTGAAGCAGGGGCATTTGTGGGAGGCTTAGCCCTAAGCGGTAGCCTGTACAGCAAGCAAGTCTTAAGTGACAGCCGGCCTTTTCGAGACGTTTTTGCGTCCGTTTTTTTTGTTTCACTCGGGGCTTTACTCAATTGGGATGTCATGACATCCCAATGGCTAAACATTTTAGGCTTAAGTGTGGTGTTGTTGGTGCTTAAAACTCTTATTGGGATTATGGTGGCCAAACAAGCCAAGCTTTCATGGAAGGTGGCCATATCATCAGCCTTGCTGTTGTGTCAAGTGGGGGAACTTTCTTTCATGGTGCTTCGTCACCTGCAAGCCGGCGTACAAAACGCTCCCTTGATTTTAGCGTGGGTTCAACAATGGATGGACGTCCTCATTCACGCCATTATTTTAAGCCTATGGGTGACGCCCCTACTCAGCCGTTTTTTGTTTGGCGTAGGGCAAGCGTGGCTTTCAACATGGACAGACCCGTGGGATTACGCGAGTCTTATTGAAGAACAACGTCTCGACTTAATGGAACCCAAACGACACAAAGCCCTTGGCGCCCCCACCGTTTTAATCGTGGGGTATGGCCCTGTGGCGCAACAACTGGCAGAAGCCTTGCGTTCTGAACAAATGGCGTACCAAGTGCTAGAACATAATGCTGTTACCGTTAAAAGCCTAAAAGAAGAGGGCGTTTCTGCCCTTTATGGGGATGCGACTTCGCCCCACGTTTTAGAATCGGCGGGGGTGAAATCCGTCCAGTTATTGGTGGTAACGGTGCCTATGGTGAAAGTAGCCACGACGATTTTGTTTCATGCGCGCCAACTCAACCCTGAATTAACCATTGTGGCACGGGCCAAATACCGCACGGATGTTGACCCCCTGTACGAAGCGGGTGCCGATGCCGTGATTTACGACGAACTTGAATCGGGGCATCGTTTCATTCATTACAGCTTACTGCAATTAGGCTTTTCACTGCAAGAATCGCATAGCAGGAGCTTGATGTTACGGCATCAATTTGAAGGAGAGTTTCACCCGCCTGAACGTAGCGCGAGCCTGCCCGAACTGTCTAGTCGCTTGCCTTTGGTGGGGGAAACGTTACTAGAATGGATCCCTGTTCCTGAAGGGTCTCCCTTGGTGTGCCAAAGCCTTGAAGGGGCAAAAATTAAGCAACGAACAGGCGTGACGATTGTGTCGATTATTGAAAGCCATACGTTAAAGCGACGGGATGCCGTTGCCAAAAGCGTCTTGAATGCGGGGGATGTGTTGATTGCGCTAGGGACAGCTGGGCAGTTAGACGCTTTGCATGAAGTTTTGTAAGAAGAAGATCCCCCAAAAAGGGAGTGTGTTCTTAAGAAGAAGAGCCAAAACACGACATTGAGTAAACGAGTGAAACGTTGGTAAAAAAATGCGCAGCGAGGGATTCGAACCCCCGACCTCATGGTTCGTAGCCATGCACTCTATCCAACTGAGCTAGCCGCGCAAAGGGTTATAACATAAGTTAATATAAACTGAACATATCTTCAACGCAAGCCTTTTCACAAAATCGATTTTACTGCTATAATAGAAAAATGTTGCCCCTTTAAGAAAGGATTCCTTCCCATGACCACTGAAGACACCGTCGCTACTACGCTTCACTCCAGCGAAGCTGTTCTTGAAATACCTGTTGAAGTCCCTGTTGACCCCCGCCCCAAAAATGTGGATGCCCTAACACAAAGCACCGCTCGCTTTAGCCGTAAAGCGTGGGATGTCTTTTTGAGTCTAAAAGAAGACCTTGAAAAAATTACCTATAAACGCATTGCGCTTCAATTGCTGGCGCGTTCTGAAGCAGGAGCCGTCACCCTAGGCCAAGCCCTTGAAGCGATTTCTGTTCCTGCGGTGAAAGTCAACGGCGTAAACATTAGCACAATCACCACGTTTGCGAAATTGCAAGACGTGATCAAACACCCTGATTTGTTGAGCGTTGATTTAACGCTACTGGACTAAGCCGTGAGCCTACCTCGACTCAACAGCGAAGACTGGGACAAGTTGACTTGGCAGATCTGTGAACTGCTTTATGTAAAAGCCGTGCAAGACAAGTTAAACGAAGTGGAATCTGACGGGCTTGCCACACAAGAGCTGAAGCCTTACTTGCATAAGCGGGATGTAGATCGCTTGAAGAAACGGCTTCATGAATTGGTGATGCTGGAATTGGTTCAGGCCAAAGAAGATGCTCATGGCCAGAAACGCTATGTGTTTGATCTGTACCAGTTAAATCGCTATCAGGATCGTGACGATGTTGTGCCTGTTTTTGAACGGCTCAACGGCTTGCATGGCGATGATGAACATTAACGACACGGGAGGAGCATCCATTGATGGCCAAAGTAAAACGCAAGTATGTCTGTCAGTCCTGTGAATATGAATCGGCGGTGCATGTGGGGCGCTGCCATAATTGTGGTGCGTGGAATAGCTTTCAAGAAGTCGTCGAAGCCCCTGCTTCGCTCACACAAGTGCCCGCTTACGCCAGCTTAAACCGTGGGGATTTAGATCTTGAAAGTGAAGCTTCATGGAGCGGGAACCTCCCCACGCCGTCTTTCGGCGCCTCACCCCTATCCACCGCCCCCCTCTTTAGCACCGATACAATTCAGCTCATGCCGTTGTCAGATGTGGATATGACCACAGCACCACGATTTTCAACCTTAATGCCTGAACTGGATCGTGTCTTGGGCGGAGGCTTACTACAAGGGGCCTACATCTTGGTGGGGGGGGACCCAGGTATTGGAAAATCCACCTTAATGATTCAAGCAGCAGCGAACTTAGCAGATTCAGGAAAAAAAGTGGTGTACGTGACAGGTGAAGAATCAGGTGTGCAGATTAAGCATCGTGCGGAACGCTTACAGTTAAAAGGGGCAAGCCAAATCCTGCTTCTGGCAGAAGTGAAGCTTCAAAACATTTTGCAAGCCATTGTGGCCGAAAAGCCCGATGTCCTCATTGTCGATTCTATTCAGTCGCTGATGGATGTGAATGTGTCTGGAACACCGGGAGCCAACAACCAAGTGAAAGCCTGTGCAAACGCTCTTATGCAAGTGGCAAAAGGCTTAAATATTACCACGTTTTTAATTGGTCATGTCACCAAAGACGGACAACTTTCAGGCCCTAAATTGCTAGAACACATGGTGGATGCTGTTTTGTACTTTGAAGGCGAGCGTTACAAGGATTTAAGGCTCTTGCGTTCGGTGAAAAATCGTTTTGGTTCTACCCAAGAAATGGGCGTGTTTGAAATGCAGGAAAGTGGTTTGAAAGACGTCCTCAATCCTTCAGAAGTCTTTTTGTCGGATGCGGCGTTACATCCAGTCCCTGGGTGTGTGAGCGTCTGTTGTTTAGAAGGGAGTCGCCCTTTATTGATCGAGTTGCAGGCTTTAGCAGGGCAAAGCGTGTATGCGTCGCCTAGGCGTGTGGTGAATGGGGTAGAGACGAATCGATTGCATCAGGTGATTGCGGTATTGGAGCGTCGGGTGGGATTGAGCTTTGCGGATCTAGACTTGTACATCAATGTGGTAGGGGGTATGAAAATTGATGAACCTGCGGTGGATTTAGGCATGGCCTTGGCATTGGTGACCAGCTTGCGAGACGTAAGCGTCAAATCAGGCACGGTGCTAATGGGGGAAATTGGGCTAACAGGGGAAATTCGTCGCGTGCGTCGTTGGAGAGAACGCCTAATAGAAGCCATAAAAATTGGTTTTACCCGCATTGTGTTGCCTTGGCCACAAGGCCGAACACAAGCCGAAGATGTAGAGGCCTTGAAAAAAGAATTGCCTGTGGGTGTAGAACTTTACTTTGTGCGTAATATCCGAGAAGCCATTACCGCCTGTTTAGACGCTTGAGCGTATAGGCTTTTCTACCGCCCCTGTTACATTGTTTACAATAAAGGCAATTTTGAGATTTATTTTATCTTTATTAAAGCACAGAGGAAAGAGTCCTTCACTCCTCTGCCCCTTCTAACGAACACTATATAGTATTTTAAATAATTTCCCCTACAGTATCTATACTTTTTCGCTACGATTATTTTGTTCACTCATGTAGGTCTATCTACACTCCTTCACAAAATAATCTAGGCGTCTCGTCTAGCCTACTGTATGAAAAACTCTTTAAAATACTATATTGCTTGAATCCCCCCCTGATGTTTTACTTCCCTTGTTCAAACGTCGCTGATGTATGACGTGCTTCTACACGTGATCTTTTTATGCACACCATGGTTCAGATTCCTCGTGGCTTTTGTATCGAGCGATTTGGGCATCTGTTTCTAGCCTTATTCCCCTTGCTTGTCTCTACCTGTTCCCCCTATTAAATAAAGAGAAATAATCACTGCTATGGCGTTAACCGAACCTCAAATTTCGTCCTTATTAGGTTACATTGCTGAACCTGTACAAAACAAAGTGTCTCAAAAAAATCATACAAACTTAAAAGAACTAATGGCCGCTTTTAAAGAAGTCGATGCCCAAAGAAACTTGCAAATGCCTTCAAGCATTGAACAACGCTGGATCGATTTTTTGCCTTGGCATTCATTTAATTAATCAACTGTCACGAAACAAATGTTCTTTTGGCACTTAAAATGTAGAATTTTTTGCGATATGCGTTTTATTGAGACGCTTTATGTAACAAAATAAAACATTTGGCAATAAAATAGGTGTCAAAAAATATCCTCCCTTGCAAGACAAGACAACTATTGATATTGTGATGAATACGATTCTGTTTAATCTTTATTTAGATGTCTTATTTTTACTCAGGCAATCAAAGAGAACACCATTATCTATGGTTCGTCAAACTTTAAAGAATACTTACCATACGAGTTCCTTGTACCTGCTAAAGTTTTTGGCATTTTTAGAAGTGAACCCGTTAAAACGTGCTGAGTTGCAGAATCTCTTTGAGCAGGATGCGGACTGTCTTTCCCCACTTTCCACGGACACGTTACGTCTGTACGCCAATGCTCTTGAAGACATGGGTTGCTTGTTGCAACGTCCTGACAAAAGCAACGATTTTCAATACAAGCTTAACTATTCCCCGTTTTGGGTGCAGTTTTCTCCTGAAGAATGGAAACTCCTTTTGCATAGTTTGGACAGTAAATTGAGGACCTGCCATATCCAAAGTTTTGTGCGTGTTTATGAAATGGCCGAACATTTGCTGGCACAAAAATTTTTACCCCCCCAAGCCAAGCAAGACTTACAAGCATTATTGAACCGCTATATTCAATCCTTTCAGCTTAAGAATGTGAAAATTTTGGAACGTGCCACGGAATTAAATAGCTGGTTTTTGGTGCAGTATCAAGGAAAAGATACCGTTTATGAATGGCAGGTGTTGCATGATACACTGATTTTAGATCAGCGTCGCTTGTATTGGCTTTGCTATCAGGTCAATCCTGAAACAGGCGATATTTCCCCCCTAATGCTACGGCTAGATCGTTGTCGAAACATTTTTCCGATTCCTGCTGTGAAGGCTGACGTCTATGAGCCGACACGGCGTCGTATTTTAAAATATATAGAAGAAGAGCCAGAGCTAAGTTGCGCGGTGGTATTACCTAAAGGAATGAACTTTCTTTCCCCACGTTTACGGGGTGAACGGCTTGTGTTTTTAAGTGAAGACACACAGCAAGCCTTACCTTTTTGGCAAGACATTAAGGGCTTTTATGGTGTAGAAACCTATGCCATACAGTACACCGTAAAAACAACGCATTTGTTTTATCTTCTTCAGTGTTTAAAGTCCTCAGGTGGCTTCCTGATTCCTTTAACTGCTGCTTTTTCAAAAGCGTTTGCCAGTAGCCAAGAAAATAGGGCGTTTGAAAAGAAAAAAAGATCCGCACAAGAAAGGGTAATGAGCGTATGACCTTCTCAGGCGTTTTAGATCCTTTTAAGAACACTCCCCCCCTCGTGATTCCTTCAGATTTGCATAGCACAGCAAAAAGGGTGTTAAATATTATTTTAATTCTAATGGATCGCCTCAAGGTAGAAGAGTCTGTTTTAATGGATATTTTAAGCCCCAAAGGCGAAGAACCCGTTCCTTATAATACCTTGCGTAAATACATACGTACCTTGCGTTATGCGGGTTTTGACATTGTCAGAAAACGCCTTGAAGGTTCGGTTGTTTACTTTTTGAATGACACCAAATTCCATTTGGACTTAAGTGTTCAACATGCCCAAGGCTTTGAAGAGTGGGTGAGCTCCTTATCTAAATCAAGCTTGCTTTACCGTAAGTTAATGATGCTGGTGTCGCCACCGTTTCGGATTGGCTTTTGGGAACCTCACTTTACGTATAATCAAGCTTCGAGTCTCACGATGTTTGAAGGCAAAGAACATTTAAAAATTTTACAAGACGCCATCGCGTCTAAGGAACTTTTAGAGTTTCAGTTGTATGACGATGTGCAAAATCAAACCCAAGTGGCTCGGTTTTGGGCCAGACCTTATGCGCTTACCCCGTTTCGACAAAGAGATGCTGTTATTTCCGCCATTCACCCTTATAGTCGCCAAGTGTTTTATATTAGGTTGAGTAATGTGAGGCAGTTACGTCAGGTACCCAAACAGTGGTTGGCTTCTGACTGGCTTAAAACTATTGACTTTCAACTGGTTTTAACCCCCCATTTTTCTAAACGTTATGAAATCAAACCCCATGAAACACGGGTAGCCATTTCCCCAACGGGGGAAACCTGCATACAGGTTTCAAAGGAATTGCAATATAAAGCGCTGTCTCGATGCATTAAATATGATACACTCATACATGTGCGTGACGCAGAAGACTTGAGTGAAACAGTGCAAGCCTTTCAAAACTTACAAACACGCATTGTGCAAGAAGCCAAAATACCTTTCGCTTAGAAGGTAGGCCACAGGGAGATGAATCTGATGCAAGTGTATGTGCTTTTCGGTAGTTTGGCGAGTTCTTTACTGATTTATGGAATTGTGTACTGGCAATTACGATCTTCTTTTTTTAATTTACTGAGCAATACGTTTCGAAAAAAAGCACTGCTTTCACCTACAACACAGAACCTTGCAAACCCAGTCGAACCTTCCAACCTCTCTTCACCAGTGACGCTTCATATGGAAGAGCAAGGGTATTTAAGGTTGTTAAATGTGATGTACTTTTTGTTTGTCGTTAATGGCTTGGTAACGATGGCCAAAAAAGTGATTTCGTTACAAATTAAAGATTTTACTCAAGCTATTGAGATTTGGGCCGATATAACAAGTGGTCAACTTTTTGGATTAGGATGCTTTGCCGTTTTGTACGTGGTGGCCTTATTGGTGATTAAAGATCGCTTGCAGGATTCGCTAGAAAATTCAGCGTATAGCGATTCGCCACAACCTTGGTAAACCAAAACACAAGGAACGCGATGAATGAACTTTTCCTGCTTTAATCGTTTTGCTCAAGCATTTACTTTGTCTGAAGTTTTAATTGTGTTGGGGATTATGGGCGTATTGAGTACGATGCTTTTGCCGTCTTTTATTGAAAATCAAACACGAAATAACTGTGCTTATTTAATCAGGTCGAGCATTTTGGCGTCTAATAGTCTCTTAGAAGACGCTTTTGCGTTTTCTCGAACCAATTTAATGAATGAAGCCGTTGAGCGGTTGACGACGATTCGTAATTGTGGAGGCACTGTAAATACGGCGACGACAGGGGGCTGCTGGAACGCAACATCGCAACGAGCCTTACCCGCCAATGTGGCAAACGAAGGGGTGTTATTAAAAAACAATGCGGTTATTGTTGGTTTTATGTCGAATGTATCTTTTGTGAATACGCCCGCAAGTGCAGGTCCTCCTGCTGTTCCTGCTCGAAATGCGGATCAGCTCTTACGTTTTGTTATTGATGCCAACGGGGTAGCGGGTCCTAATGCTGTAGGGGTGGATCAAATCAATTTAGTCACTTGTACGACCGTCGCGTTTTGTCAAGCTAATGCCACCATGACAGGCCTCGCTGGGCAAGGATTCAAGGTGGTGCCAGGGCAATTACTGCCTGAGGGTAATGAATCTGTGGCGCTTTACAACAGGGCTTTTCAACAAACGTAGCGAACACTATATAAAAATAGCATCCCAATACAACAACAAGGAGTCCTCATCAGAATAGACCGCAATTGTTCTAGGATGCTATTTCATCACATAAATACGAATTTCTTTCTTGAAGAGAAAAGACTAAGAAATTGTACCTGCGTTGTAGGCCTGCATTAAACTGGGGTGATACCCAAAGGACGCTTTTTGTTGCTTGGCAGCCAGAGCTTTCGCCATAGAGGGTTTTTGAGACTCCACTTGTGAAGCTTGAGCCAAGTTGGCCCTACCTATCGCCGCGACGTTGTGATCCGCCTTCGACATTTCGCCATAACCGCCAATGCCCGCATTTTCAGGGGCGTGTGCAGAATCAACCAAACCTTGACTTTGACGCTTAAAGTTCGACAAATACCCTGGGTTCATCATTGCTTGTTGAACGTCAAGCTGAGGCACAGATAAACTCACATGCCCTGCCACAGTCAAGCCTTCTTGGGTTTCAAGCACAGGGCCAGAAGTAGACAACCCCGCCGCCTTGGCTTTGCTGTCATGCGCGCGTTCATGGGCCAATACGCCTTGGCGCGAATGTTCAGCCGCCGTAACCCCACTGCTATTCTTAAATTGAGACTTTGGGGTGTTTTCGTCGCCTACAAAGGTATTGCCAAACATCGTTAGGCGGTACTGCTTTTGTTGGGCCTTAGGCGCACCAGCGTTCAGCGATTGAGCACGGTCAAAAGGGGTTAAAGCACTTGAAAATACAGACAAAGCGGAAAGAGCCATGATGTAACGTTTCCTTAGCATACGTAACGGATAGAAAGGGATTGATAACGTAAAAAAAGGGAAAACCTTTTGCAACTCAATTCTACCTAAATTGTAGTAGATTAGCAAGCATTTTTTTCACAGTAGGGTGAAAACGTTAAAAAATCGTTACATCGTGATATTTTCAAGCAAAATAGTCAAGAAAAAAGGGGTCTTGATGGTGAACCCCCTTGCAAACATTCTGACTATACCAAGGGAAACACGTGGCGTGTTCACGGTTGTTCATACGAGTGGTTTGTTCGGCAAGCGAAACACACCGTTTATGAAAGGAACCCCCTTGCCAAAGGGGTATCGTTCGTTGGGGTGAAAAACTTGAAGGATTGTTACAGTAGATTACAAACCAGCCACGCCCAGACGTATCCAGTAAGCACGGAGGGAAAGAGGCACATGGGACGATTTAGTTGGCCGAAGGCTTATTTAAAGGGCTAAAGTACTCGGGAAAGTTTTCTTTGGCTTGTTGTAGGGTAAGGTCTCGACCCGCTTGGTTTAAAATCGCGCGGTTGCGTCGATTGGTTTCAATTTGACGTTTTTCCGCTTGTGGCGAATGACGATATGCGGAATACACGATCCCTGCAGCTGAACCTAGTCCCATTAAGAGCGGAAACCACTTAGAAAATAACGGTCGTTCACCTTCAAGAACTTCACGTGCTTGTAGGTGTTTGAAGCCCGCCAAGGCATGATGTAAATCAGCGACAGACGCCTGAGTTTTGGCTCGAATACGGGTCAGTATGGCTTTGGCTTCGTTCGACAAGGATTTATCCTTCAAAGCGGTGGTAATTTCACCCCACAACTCATTTTTTGATGTTTCTTCGGGTATGGAGGCTAAATTGGTATGGCTATGGGCTTCGGCACTTAATCTTTGATAGTCATACCTATTGGTGAATCTTTGATAGGCATTGTCAAGCAGTGTGAAAACTCCCGCAAGCAACATTCCATCAATAAAAGCAAACACAAAGCTTTGTTTTTCAACAAGTTCTTTCGCTTTTTGAGGGTTGCCTACCTGTTCAGACAAGAACATATCAGGACTAGAATATTGCTTCGCCACTTGTGTGGCTTCCATTTGATTTAAGGCTGCATTTAAGCGTTTTTGGGCATCCCGCTCAGCGGTGTGGATGGATTCAACTGGTGAAGAAGGTTCAAGCATCATAAACACGGTGGTTTCTTCTTCACTAAAAGCAGGCAAGGGGCGATCTGCGGAAGGTAAAGCCGTAGACGGTTGAACGCGAGAAGCAACAGCGGGAAACAACATGGGGGCGAATCCTTTGGGGTTGGGAGAGAAAAGAGTAGTCTAAATCTACCACACCCCCCTTGCCAAGTCAAGGTTCTCTTCCGCAAGCGGTCAGGCTTGTGAATCCTGTAATTATGCTAAAAAACCCTCTAAATTTGGGTTTTGGCGAAGTTGAGTTAGGGCCCTCTCTTTTAAAGATTTAACTTGACTTAGTGTGACATTGCCCATGATTGTGACTATTTGTGGCTGCGTGTGCGGTTCTTCGCCACCTAGCCCAAAAGTCAACTTTAAGACCTTTTGTTCTTCAAGGCCAAGGGACGCCAAAGCAGTAGCTATATGTTCAAAAGCAATAGCTCTATCTATTTCATTAAAAGTTTGTTCACCATCCACATTGGGGTCTCTAATCGTTTCAAGCAAATCAGAATTCCCGTCTTGACCCACGGGTATATCTAGGGACGAAGCATTACGTTGATTATCAACTGTTAGAGCCCCGCTCAATTGTTCAACCGTTATGTCCACCTGAGTACTCTTCTTTTTCGAGTTAAGGAGGGCTGCAATTTCGTCTAAGTTGGGCGTTCTTTTCAATGTTGTAGTAAGCTCCCTCTTAGCTGTTCCAATTCTGTTTAACATCTCCGTCGTACTAACAGGACGGCGAATCATACGGGATTTCTCCTTAATGGCGCGGGTAATGGCTTGTTGGATCCACCAATAGGCATAGGTGGACAACTTATTGCCCCGTCTGTGATCAAACTTGTCCACGGCACGGCCTAGGCCTAGAGTACCTTCTTGAATCAGGTCTGGTAAGTCTAAGCCTCTGTTCTTATATTTTTTCGCGATAAACACCACCAAACGCAAGTTCGCACTCACCATTCTCTCATGCGCTCGCTTGGCGGCTCGTACTTTATTAGCCTGTTCTGTGCGTAAGAGTAGCTTTTTCTCGTCATTAGGGAGTTTGCTGTACAAAGCATATAAATCGGTAAATCCTGAATTTTCGATTGCTTTATCCTCAGAGTCCAGAATTGATACTATTTGCTGTCTAAGACCTTGAAGTATCTCACAGCCCGCCTGGATTTTTTTAGCCAAATTGATTTCTTCGTCAGGCTTAAGCAACGGCACACGCCCTATTTTTTTTAGAAAGTCTCCAACAGTCTCACCCCCAGTTCTTTGAGTGGGGGTAAAACAATCTGTTGTGGCACTGGTCAAGCGCCCCTTGAATCTACTGGTTGGGTTGGGTTGGGTTGGGTTGGGTTGGGTTGGGTTGGGTTGGGTTGGGTTGGGTTGAGTTGAGTTGAGTTGAGTTCGCTGGGAAACACCCCACCTATAAAGCAGTTGTAGCATCATGAAAAAAGCACCTATTTATAGTCAAGAGAAAAGTAACACGCCTTGTAAAAATAACAAGCCTACATATACTAGCACCCACACACCCTCAAGTCAAGGCGATTTTTGTGAGGGCTTGGTGCTATAAAGTCTCGATTTTTTGCAATAAAAAGCGCTTATACCGTTTAAACGGTATTAGTCCACTGGCGTTGTAGGCGTCTGCATCGGCAAGCGACCGGCACTTAAAAGCACTTGCACAATTTGCACATCACTGGGGTTCACCCCTGAAATGCGCTTGGCTTGTGCCAAATCCACTGGGCGAAACTTACTGAGCTTTTCGCGGGCTTCTAAACTCAGTTGTTGAATGGCGTGGTAATCAACGTGTAGTGGAAGCTTGAGCTTTTCGGCATTCTGCACCCGTTGATTTTCCCGTGTTTGACGCCCAATGTAGCCCGCAAATTTAATGTCGGTTTCTAGGGTTTCTTGAACGTCTGGCAACACCGTTTGAGAAGCAGGATCTAGCAGCGCAAGGGTTTGATACGTCACCATCGGGCGCTTTAAGAGCTGTTCTAAACTCGTGCCTTCTTGAATACGTTCCCCACAAGATTCGCTTAAACGTGCATTATTTTCTGCGGTGGCTTTAATTTTTGTGCTAGCCAAACGGCGATGTTCTTGGGCAATGGCGTCTTGACGCGTTTGAAACACCGTCCATCGATCGCCTTGCACCAAGCCAATGTCGCGTCCCAACGCCGTTAGGCGTAAATCGGCGTTGTCTTGACGCAGGAGCAAGCGGTATTCACTGCGACTGGTGAGCATTCGGTAGGGTTCTTTAATTTCTTTGGTGACGAGATCGTCAATCAGTGTGCCGATGTACGACGACGCGCGAGACAGCACAAAGGGGGCTTGCTTGCCCACGTATCGACTGGCGTTAATGCCCGCCATAAGGCCTTGTGCAGCGGCTTCTTCATAGCCACTGGTGCCGTTGATTTGCCCTGCGAAAAACAACCCGTGGGCTTTTTTTACCATTAACGCAGGCGTCAACTGAAATGCAGGAAAATAATCGTATTCCACCGCACAGGCTGGACGCAACATTTCCGCCCGTTCTAGGCCCGGTAACGTTTGTAGCATCGCCACTTGAACATCCAACGGCAAGCATGAAGAAAAGCCTTGCAAGTAGATTTCATAGGTCTGGCGGCCTTCGGGTTCAATAAACAAGTGGTGGGTGTCTTTATCAGCAAAGCGCATGACTTTGTCTTCAATACTGGGGCAGTAGCGGGGGCCACAATCGGCTTCCATGAGTCCTTGCATCATGGGGCTACGGTGAATGTTGGCGCGAATTAAGTCGTGGGTTTGGGGGGTGGTGCGGGTTAGGTGGCACGGGATTTGAGGCAGGTGGGGACGTTCAGGCATGAAGCTAAAAAAGCCATGAGGCGTGTCTCCATGCTGTTCTTCAAGGGTGCTATAATCAATGGTGCGCCCATCTACACGAGGGGGTGTGCCTGTTTTAAGACGCCCTGTTTCAAGCCCCAGTTCCAGTAAAGACGCTGTTAACCCCTTTGCCGCTGGATCCCCAGGACGACCGCCCCCGTAGCTATTTTCACCGATCCAGATTTTACCATTTAAAAAGGTGCCTGTGGTCACTACCACCGCAGGGGCTTGGTAAAAAATACCCAGCTGGTCTTCCACCCCCAGCACGTTTTGATGTGAATCCACCACCACGCGTTGGACGGTGGTTTGGCGCAATTTGAGATTCGGCTCCGCTTCTAGTAAGGCACGGGCATAATCACGATACTTGGCCTTGTCGCTTTGTGAGCGTAAGGCCCTTACCGCAGGGCCTTTAGACGTATTGAGCATACGTAGTTGAATGTAGGTGGCATCGGCACATAGGCCCATTACACCCCCTAGCGCGTCAATTTCTTTGACCAACTGGCTTTTGGCGGGGCCTCCAATGGAAGGGTTACAGCTCATTTGGCCAATGGTGTCTAAATTCATGCTCAGCACAATGGTTTTACAGCCCAAGCGAGCCGCCGCCACGGCGGCTTCAATGCCTGCATGGCCTGCCCCAATAACCAAAACATCTGCTTTTTCTGTGTGAAGTGCCATACCATTTTCCGTGTGTTGTGTTTTTGTGTTGTATGTTTAGGACGCGTCTTACTTTTATTGTACCAAAAACACAAGCGTTCTGTGGCAGTGGCCAAATTTTTTAGTCATCCCCTTTCACCAATTGAATGACGACTGGCGCTTTTTCTTTTCACACACACCACGCGTCTTTTTATTTGAATCCACTTTGTGCTAGAATAAAGGCACCAGTAAAGGAGTCTTCTATGTTCCCTGCCCTTGCTTTCTCTTTTGCATCCTTCATGCGTCGTATGGAAGGCGGTGTTTTCCTTCGTTTTGGGATGCTGTTGCTGCTGTTGGGCGCTTGGGCGTTGCCTCAGGCGTTGGCGTGTCGTATGGTAACCCTTATTCAAACGACCCCAAATGCGGATCGAGTCCAGCAGTATTGGGTAGAACAGAGCCGTTCACTGATGCATCAATCCCATGGGAGCGAGCCTTATTATCAAACCGCGGGGCAAAGTTTGAATACCAACTTGGTTGAAGGCGTGGTGCCCACAGTTGATGGCGTCGGCATTGCTGGCTTTGACGCGGATGCTCAGTTTTTAAACACGCTTTATTACCGTCAATCTCAACCGCTTGATCAAGCGTCCGTGGCGTTTAAAGACGCCGTTTCTCGTCTTGGAAAAACAGGCACTGTGCTGATGGGGCATGTGCGCGCAAGAACCACAGGCCCAGTGGCCCCCTTTAATAACCATCCCTTTGTGGTGACGTTGAACGCTCAACGAGGTGGCACGTGGGCCTTTATGGCCAACGGCGGTACACAGATTTCTGCGGAAGACTACACCCGCTTGGTGAAGGATGTTCGCTTGGTGAAGGCTTGCGTGTCGAGTGGGTGTTCGTCGCCTACGACTTTAACCGATTCTGAAAAATTGTTCCATGTTTTACTGAGCCCCTTGCTCCCTTTCTTGGATGCCACAGCCTTAAAAGGGGACGGCTTCAACACTGAACAACTCGAGTATTTCGCCCATAGGCTTAGTCAGACTTATGGGGCGATTCAAGGAAAAATACTGCCTAAAGTCATGCGCCCTTTTGTTAAAGGCGGGGGCTACAGTGACGCTGCCCAAGGCCATGTGTTGGACGAAAAAAGTCATTTTTTACGCTACACGCCTAAAACATGGGTAATGAGTAACGGGGCGTATACCTTTATTTTTGTGCACGGCTATGAACAATGGTACCAAGTCCACTATGGTGGGGAAGATCGTTCCTACGCTTCAGCCCTTGTGTTTGCGAGCGAACCCACCAACATTAAAGAGTTTTACGCCAACGGGGAAGCCTTTCTCAATGATGCGGATTCAGGCCATGTTCAAGGGGCCTCTATCAGTCGCTGGCAACAGCTCCCTCAAGATTCCTTAACCGTGGTGTATGATTCTGGCCAAGGCCTTCGAATGCGTCTGTTCCCTGTGGTGATGCCTCAAACGGCTTACCCGAAGGTGCCCGTGTATGCGCCAAAAAAGGGGCAAGGCAAGGGGGCAGGTATTGCGGTTCCTCCTGAGTTTCAGGCTCATCCGCTTGGGTGTCGATGTTAACGCCTTTGTTTTGAGGCACATGGTTGACGGGCTTAGGCTTCAAACAGCAGGCCTTTAGACCTCTAAACTCACTTGTGAGCTGATGCCTAACACGTTATATTATTGAGCGGACTTAAAGCGTTAAGCAGTCCCCATTTCAAACACGACTTTTAGATTGGCTCGTAAAACACTCTATGAAAATGGCGCCTTACAATGTTAGCCCGAACTCCACTCGGTTTCACCCGAAGGGGAATTGGAGCTTGCCTACAAAGCCTTCGCCTAGCACTATGCAAGGCGCTATTCAACAACGAACGGGGGCTTGGCACCCCCCTGCGCACTGGGATTTTGAAGCCATTGAATACAGAGGCTTTATGCTGGCCACGCTTTTTTTGGTCCCCCTACTCCGTTACACTCAAGACACCCCTGAAGACAAAAACGCCCTGCTCGCTCGAGATTTTGCCGCGCTGGGTTCAGCCACCATGCTGTATTTGTTTTTGCGAAAAGTCCTTTCTAAACACATTAGCGAGCTAAGCAAGCCCGAAGAGATTGCGAAATTACCCAAGTTCTTACAAGGGCTCGGCAAAGCCCTTGGCGCGGACGCCAAGGATCCTATTCAAAAAGAAAAAAACCACCTATTAAGCTATATTCCCGCGCAAATTGTTTCGCTTACAGCGTCTGCCTTAATTGGCCCTGCCATTGGTAGCCAAGCCATGCAACACCTTAAGCAGGTGCATCAGTGGGCACAATCGCCCCATAAAAAAGAACACCTCAAAGAATCTTGGCAGAACCAGACCCCTGAAGATCGTCAACGCCTTAGCCTTGAAGCCGTCGTTACCGCGGGGGGATTTCTGGCCTTACTTCTCTTGGCCTATGAAGCCATGGGGCCTTACAAAAAAAAAGCCATGGGGCCTTGCGAAGAAATCGTCGCCACCACCTTAAAAGAACGCGTGCTTAATGCAGGGATTCGCTTGATGGATTATGACTTACAAGCGATTGTCACCAGTTTATTGGGCGGCATTGGACTGGCCAAATTAAGCAGTGCCTTATGTTTCCCAAACACCAAAAAAGAACAGGCCCACACCCGCCAGAAGGGGGTCAACTACCCTGAAGATCATTCGCTGAAAGGGGAATTGAAGCATACCTTTTTTCAAGCCCAAAAAGACGACAACGGCGAATTGACCTTTAAACTCAAAGCCCCCGCCGTTGGGGTGGCCTTAATGGGGGCGACTTATATGTCTATGGCGCTGTGGGGGCTTATTCACACCATTAAGCATCACAACAATCCCAAAGAACTGGACCGACTGTATAGCTATAATACGGCATATCATGCGTTGCATTGGCTATTGCCGTCCTTAATTCTTCCCACCATTCGCTATTCACGAGACCCCAAAGAAAAACGAGATGAATTGTACATACGAGATTTTACCCATTCATGGTTAGGCATGGTGATGTACTGGGCGGCGAAGTTTTCTACCCTAAAAGCCATTGAACACTTTCATTGGGTGGCCTTGCCCAAAGCCGTAGAAAATACGGAAGTCGCTAAGCGCATTCAAAAAGAAGCGAAATATCTACTGGCTTCAACAGTGGGTTTAATGACCCAGATTCCCACCGTCGTATTTTTAGCCCCCAAGTTTTCGCACGATTTTGTCAATTATGCCAACCAACCGATTCTTCCCACCCAAGAACCTGAAGCAACAGTGCCTTCCCCCGCAAGGCCCTAGTGTGTGTAAAAGGCTTGATTCTTCTACACACACCCTAGAGCGTTTATATAGTGTTGTAAAGACGTTCTGACTTAGTCAAAACACTTTAAAAACAGGGTGCGAAAGGTTTCGCCTTGTGTGGGGTTAATCGTCTTGGCGTGACTAAAATCCATTTGTTCAATCATGTAACGCATCAAAGCAATGTTGTCGCTTTCCGCGGCGGCTTGAACTTCTGCCACGACTTGGCGAAATTCGTACTGAACAGGCAAGGGTTGGCCTGTAAAAAGCTGACGCATTTCTAGTAAAATGGATTGAGCCGACTTTGGTGGGGGAGGCGCCTGCCATTCGCTCAAGCCTTCTAAGCTTGTTACGAAGGTTTCATTAGGCGCTAATTCCCACCCTTCTTCAATCATTCGCCAAGCTTTGTAAGTCTGTTCATGTAAATCAGTGACGGCATAAAGAATCATGGTACGGGTCTCCTTTCTTAAACAGTAAAGCTAAAGCCTGAAACGGCGACATCAAAACCAGCGGTGTCGATTCTTAAATCAACGGATTGAGCCATATTGGTGGTCACTTGTGGATTAAGCATATAGGTTCCCCCAGGGGAATAGAGCCGTGTTTCTTGGTTCGTACCTGTGGGTCTAAAATAAAACGTTCCTGCGCCGCGGGCATAAAGCCACAGTGAAGCATTGTTCGCCAGCGGTGGCACAAACGCACTTAAGGAAGTGGCTAAAAAAGTACCATTGGCAATATAGCCCACCATGGTTGACGTTCCGATCAATCCGTAACTGTTAATAAAAATATCGGCGGTATAGCGTAAGGTCGAAGAACGCTCCGTCCAATGAGTTAGGGTAAAGGGCAAGAGGTTACTGCTGGCGTCCGTTTTTACCGCCAAAGGCAATTGCCGCGCATGAAACACCACAGAAGCGATCGTAAAGGTTTGAACGCCTTGGGCATTATGCAACAGGTACCCCCCTGAAACACTAACACCACTATCAATCATATACAAGTAATACCACGTATTCGGCGCCAGCGTCGCCGTGGGAGACAATCCATTCACGCCTGAAATGTCTAAATTAATCGTGTTATTGCCTGAAACGCTCAAATCACGTTGGGTATTGCTACTGCGTGCCACCGCATCTCCATTGATGCTAATGGCGCGAGCCGAAACGTATTGAGGCACTGGCACATGAACATAGCCAAGAGGCAAACTGGCCGAACCCACTTGATAAAAGGCTGGCCCACTTTTTTGTACGGTAAGCGTTTCCCCATGAACCACAGAATGGCCGGCAACAGGTTGCCCCCCCTTCTTCAACAGGGGCAATGCGGTATTGTTGCCTATTTTGACGCTTAAGGGTTGCCACGCATCGGGGGTTTCATTGATTCTAAAAGAAACGGTGTAGCCTTCAGGCAAGGGAATTGGAGCGTACGACGGGCTGACTTCAAAAAGGTGTTTAGTCCCCCCTGTTTCGGTGCCGGCCCATTGAATCAATTGGCGGTTACCACTGATATTCAAGGTTCCATTGACGGTTACATCCTGCTGAAAGGCGGTGGAACCATTAAAGGTTTTATTGCCCGTAAAGGTTTTGTTTTGGTAAACGGCTTCATCTAGTTCATTGGCCTTGTTAATGAGTTGATCTAATTCCGCATTTAAATCATCGGCATTAATCAACAAACCGTTTTGAATCGTACTGCTTTTAAGGCGTTGAATGTTACTCATAAATTATTGTCTCCTCCTTCAATGTAAGTTAAACTGTACCCAGTTATCGCAATGGGTTGCGAGGGAATGACCCCACTTAAGGTGAGTTCAAATAAGCGCCCGCTCCCTTCGGGGTACAAACGAGCAATGCCCTTTGCGTGTGAACCAAAGCGTGCGGTATTAAAGAAGCCCAGCCCATACATATCTAACCCCCCCGCACTGACGGTGACTGAAGGCGTGAGCGAGTCGCCTCCGTCATAGCCCATTTCCCAAGAACCATAAGCGTCGAAGTTTTCAGCCCCCACACGAGACAAGTACACGTCAATGGTGGTGAGTCGTGACTGGGTGTTGAAATCCCCGAGGGAATAGGTGGAAGAAATCAATCGCCACGGAATGTTTGTTCCATTATAGGTGTGGCCTTTACGTTGTTGGTGCCAACGGCCTGAAGCATCACCGCTGAGCAATTGCCCCAAAGGCAGGGTATGACCACAGGTCATGTTTAGGCCTTTACGAAGGCTCCACTTGTGGGGGCTTTGGCTGTAATTTTGCACCCACACTTCATTGCACACGGTTGAACTTTCAGTCGGCACACACCACCACAATTCTTTTTGAATGGGGTCATGCAAGGCAAAGGCTTTGTGAAGCTGAGCCTGATTCAGGGAAGGAAGGCGTCCCTGCATTTCAGAAGACAGACTGCCTACGGCTAAAATCCCGAGCTGAGTGTTGGGGCCTAAGGCATTGATGCCTGAACTGGAGAAGAACCAGACGTCTTGCCCCACCGCCATAAAACTTTGCGGGGATTGAGTCCCTAGTGTGTTAGACACCAGCTCAATGCGAAAGCTAGACGCATCGGCCCCGCGTAAGGCGTAAATGCTTTTGGTTTTAAACACGAGTAAGACGTGTTCGTTAGAATAAGGCACGTAAAGGGGAATTAAGCCTGTAATGCGTTGTCCGTCTCCCGGACTAATTTGAATCGCCCCTGCGGAATCTTCCAAGTTGGTGGGGGTGAAGTCTTCAGGGTCTTCAAGGGCAGAAAGGTAAATCGTATTGGGACGCGTGGCATCTCCAGCCAGTACCAAACGATTGGCATACACACAACCCAAGCTCGGGTTACCCACGATTTCGCCTTCGGCCGTGTAGGGCCAGCCCACCATGTTTTCAAAGCTTTCGTTTGTGCCGTTCCAGCGTTTTGGGGGGCAAGAACTATTGAGAATAAAACACCAGCCTAAGAAGGTAACGTATTGATTGGGGCTGTCGTACGTGGTGCCTATAGATTTAATGACGGTACCAATAAGGGGGTTGACGTGAAAGAGGGTATCGCCTGCTTGCACAAGGGTTTGATCCAACCCTGAAACATCTTGAAAGGTGTAGAGGCCATGAATGACGGATCCATTGTTTAGGGGTGAACTGTTTTTGGCTTCATAGCCAATATCTAAGGTGGACCACCCCGTGGCCTGTTGCCAGTGTAGATTTTCAAGCAGGCGTTGTTGATTCAATTTCAGTAAGATCGGGCTTACTTGGGTGTCCATGCCTCCTTCAAGGCTAGGCACGTGGATGCGTTTGCTGGGCATGTTTGTTCCTTTCTTTTAGATTAACCCCCTCTCCCTTAGGGAAGAGGAACAAAGCAAAATAGACTTTTACAGAGACTTCTATAGGGAGACAGAATAAATGTTAAAAACCTTGAAAGCCGGTATTAGGCCCTTTTAAGCGAAGTGAACTCAACAAGGGTTGGTACGTTTTTTTTAAGCGAAGCATGCCTTCTTCATACAAGCGAAAACTCAACAAACTGCCTTGCAATTCACCCAAAAACTGTTGTAAGTGGGCCATGGTGCCTAACACCAGCAAGTATTCTGCCCCATGAGGTAAGACGGGGACATCCGTATTGACTTCAAGACGCGTCATCATAGGTTCAACCATCATACGAAGGGTTCCGGCTTGTGTGGGTGTGGGGTAGATCTTCATGACCTGTTGAGCAAAATGGAATGCGGAAGGGGTTTCCGCAGATTCTGCATCCAACCATTCTAGCCGATGCGGTTCATAGATCAGGGAAGTCCAATGGGTGGCGGTGTTACTTTTGGCCCACACGGTTTGAAGGGCAATCAGGCTAGGGGTGGTGTTGTACGGGTTTAAATCAATGGAAGTGGTGTTGGCTTCATAGGCGATTTCAACTTGTTCTTTGACGGTGGGAAGCGTCACGCTGAGGCGAATATCTTCATAAATTTGATTCAAAAAGCTAAGGGTTTGCTTAACAGGAGTGGTAGGCGCGCTAAGGGTGGCAACACTTTTTTGTCCGCAGCGGGTGAGGACGTCATTGATTAAGGTGAGGGCATTTTTGGGGGTGTTCATTGTCTTTTCTTCTTTCTTTTTGTTTGTCTTGTTCCTCCTCCCTTAGGTCGCACGCCTCGCCTATGGCGGGCTACGCTAGGAGGAGGGACTTCCCCCACTGGAGCTGGTGGTTTCCCTCACCCCAACCCTCTCCCTAAGGGAGAGGGAGTAAGGCAAAACAAGACTTCGTTTCCTGTTAAAAATCCCCCCCTCTCCCTAGTCCTCTCCTCAAGGAGAGGGAACAGGAGGGAATCCACCAAACCTAAGCCATGGTGCAACGCAACCACGACCCTGCTTCTGGACGCACGGCTTTTGATCCAAAGAGATACAACCCACGCACGGCGTTGGCAAACATATCGGTGGGGCGAACATTTTCTACATTACTGACTTGTGAAGCCAGGGTAATGAAATCCTTTTGAAAGGCAAGAATCGGCACCACACCGCCAGCAAGGGTCGGCACGTTGGTGGACACATAGATTTTGAATCCAGCGACGTTACCCAAAAAGCCGTTTTGAATGGCTTGATCACCCATGCCTGTGGCTCGTGTAAAGGCATCGCTTTGAAGCAATAGGCGCTTAAAGCGAGGGTTCACAATCAAGACGCGGTCTTCTTGTGGCACGTTTTGAGCATCCAAGGCTTCGGCCATTAGGGTAATGTTGTCGTAAATGTTCGTTTTGGTAATGGCAATGGTGGTTGATGCCCCACCAATAATGTTCGCCACGGGAATATCCAAGTAATGTTGATACAAGTAAGCATCCACCACATCTCGAACCGCGATGGCGGCTTGTTGCGTGTACCCTTCAATGACAGGAATATCGGCTTGAGCCATGTCGAGGTCATCCACACGAAAGGCGAAGTAACGTTGTTGGTTAATCGTCAACATTTGCTTGGGATCGGTCAAGGTTTCGTAAGTAATGGCGGTGTCTCGGGTATAGTTACGCACCGTGACGTTGCCGTAGGAACGAATGTGGACGACATCACCGGATTTTTTAATTTCACCTTCATAATCACGGTTCACAAGGCCTGCAATTACACTGTTTTTATTGAAGCTTTTAAGAATGGTTTGGCTCCAAATTTCAGGCACAAAATTGTCATACGCCATAGTGTTTTCTCCTTTGGGTTGTTTGATGTGTAGTCGGTTTTATCCCCTCTCCCTAAAGGAGAAGGAACAGGGCAAAATACAGTTACTTAATGCGACCCTCCTTAAAGGCTAGGCGAATACTGGCTTCATTGGCGAGGTATTCTTGGGGGGACATACGACCGATTTCATCTCGTGTAAAAGAACGGGGCGAAACGCTTTTAATGGGCAGTGTGCCATGTTCTACCACAGGATTCATCGGTTCTTTGGGGGGCAATGGCGTGCTTGCACCCTTTAAATTGCCTTGAAACTTGGCGACAAAGTTGGCCAAGGCTTGGTTGAATAGCTCCGTCCAAGGGGCCAGTACGCCGTCGTCGTCCTCTTCAATCAGGCGAGCCACTTCTTCAAGAATGTAATTCATTACAGGTTGGGCATCGGGGTGTTGTTGCATGAAGGTTTGCATGGCCACTTGGGCTTGTCCGCCTTCATTGGCCAGTAATAGATGGGCTTTAATGGCGTGGTCTACTTCATTTCGAACAAAGGCCACGGGGTCTTTTTGAAAGGCGATGAGATCGTCTTTGGCCGTGGACTTTGCCTGTTCAGGGGGCTTAGGCCCCGCAGGCCCCTGTGCGGGGGGGGTAGGGTCGTTGTTGGGCATGGGGGTCTCCTTTTCTTTTCTTGGGGGATTTTAACGTGTGGTCGAAAGTTCTGCGAAATTGGGTTTTACTCCCTCTCCCTCTGGGAGAGGGTTGGGGTGAGGGTTTTAGGATGCCCAGTCGTCGCTGGTGTTTCCCTCATCCTAGCCTTCTCCCAGAGGGAGAAGGGACAGGAACTACCCTGTAGGCTCGTCCGCAGGACGCAACAACTCCTCATCTCTAAAACCGAGGTTTCGAATAATGCGCTTGACAATGGCATCCATATTCAGGCGAGGCAAAAGTTCAGGCCAGCTTTGCATGGTTTTTAAAAAGAACAAAATACTTTCCAGTTCTTGTTCTTCTTTCAATTGACCACGACTGCCTAGCACGCGAATATCGCAACAAGAACGCTGAAACACTTCAGGGCTAATGGCTTCATAACGTGCGGTGCTTCCTTGATTTTCAACAAAGCGCAGTTCTTCGGGGTAAATCCAAAATTGCTTTGAAAGTTCATACACCAATTGCAACATCGGCTCAAGGCAATCTTGTTCGAGTTGCATGAGCATGCCGTCATATTTACGATGCGCATTTTCGCTAATCGTATTAACTTCGGTGGCGGTGCGTGGCGTGCTACTGCTTCCTTCTAAGACCCCCGTCATCAAGCGTAAAGAACCACTGGTTTCCATCACTTCTATTTTGAGATCTTCAATTTCTTGAAAGGCCACCGTAATGTTTTGAGCCACCAACGGCAAGGGGCGTAAGGTGTCGTGATTTTTAACCGCAATCAAGGCCCCAGGGCGGTAATCCATGGAAAGTGGGTCAAACACATCATCATTCAACAGGTAGGTAAAGGGTGAATTGATGCATAAATTAAGAATATCGAGCTTTTGATTGGTGAGTGCGTTAATGGCATGTTGAAGTCCCAACGATTTTTCCACCGCCCCAATGCCGTAGCCTTCATGCGGCACTGGAATCAAACGAGCAAAGACAAAGGGGGCCTGCCCGCTTTGAAGTCCATGGGGTTCAAAGCGAATTAAGGTGCCTGTTTCTTCTACCACAACGGCCACGTAATTTTCATAAGAACGCCCGTTGATCCACACATCGCCCCATAGTTCTATGAGCGTCAGGGGTTGTTCTGCGGAAGGGAGTTTATTGAGTTTAGGGTCATTTTTTGTCAGATCTTTTAAGGCGACGGCGATGGCTTCGGTGTGGATGTAGCGAGGTTCTTGTAAGACTTGGCTCAGGCGTTTGCTAATGCGCCGAATCAGGGTACCTTCTCGCCAGTCTTTGACGGTTTCATCGATGTAGACGTCTTGAATGTTCAGCACATCAAAGCGAGGCCCTTGCTCAAGAAGCACGTCTTGCTCTTGCGGGGCGTAGCCCACGGTTAAGCCCAAGCGTTTAATGGGGACTTGACGGAGTCGCTTGCCGTGTTCGTAATGCCACGGCATCATCATCACGCTGTTGCCTGTTACCAGCAACTGTTTTAAAAAGATCCCAAACGCGGATTGAAAGTCTTGCGTGGCCAATTTGTGATGCAATAAGGTTTCCAGCCGACTGGCGTCTTCTTGATCGGCTTGCCCTTGCCCAAAGACGTGGAAAAAGCGTCCTGATTTGGGGAAGAGTTGGCTCATAATCGTGTTATGCAAGTTTTCAACCGCTTGAAAAATAATCGGGCGAGCCACTTGGTTGCGATCCGCCTGCTGTTTGGTGGGGGTCACCGTCATTTCACTGTGGTAGGCCTTCCAGCAGGCTTTCCAGGTGGATTCTTTGTCTTGACGGACTTCGCGTCGGGTTTTAAGCTCGTTTAAAACGCTTTCCACAAAGGCCTTTTCATCGTCTGGATTCAACCCAAAGGGGGTTGCATCGCTTGAAAAATAAGGCACGGCAAAATCATCGGTCATGGCAGGGGGGGTCCTTTCCAGTTCTATAAAAAACAAAGGTTAAACGTCCAAAATGGCAAAAACAGCGCAAGAGAGGCAGTGGGGGCATCCCGCAAAGGGGGGGGGGACTGCTGTTGGCTTATGTCTTTAGCTTAACAAATAGTTGGAGGCAGTTCTAGGGGTAAATCATGCAGAAAAGCCACGATTTCACGACGCTTTTGTAACGAATTTGTTTCAATAGTACGAAAGAGGTTTTATGTTTGTTAAAATTGTAGTAGTTGACAACTCGTTCCACCTTCTATATGATTTATGAGGGTACTTTATGAAAGGAATGCTGGTGTGAACGCTAAACTAAAAGAAAGCACTTTAGGATTTGCCCTTATGGAACAGATGACACTTCAAGAAACGTTAGCTCACCTTGAAGCCTTGGGTGCTTCTAAAGAGCTGTTGGCGTTTTTGTCTGCTGATTTTGAGTTGCGAGACGATTTGTACAAGGCATTGGCTTAGTGACGTTTATCGAAGTGAGTTTTGAAGAAGCGCTTTTGATTCATACGGCTCAATTAGATCGATATGGTGGACTAAGAGGCTTGAAAAGTGAACATGCGTTACGGGCGGCATTGGCGCGTCCCAATACGGGCTATTATGACGATATTCTGCAGGTGGCCAGTGCCTTAATGGAAAGTTTAATTAACAATCACCCGTTTCATGATGGTAATAAACGAGTGGCTGTTCAAGGCACCTTGTATTTTTTGTCAAAAAACGGGTATCCGTTTCAGGGTTCACTCAATCATCAAAAAGCGTTTAATGAACTGACTCAGCTCATGAATACTGGCACGTGTTATCGACTCAACTTAGAAAATTGGTTGCGTAATTATCTTGAATTAAGCTAATACCGTTTAATGGGTATAAAGAGCCTGTGCCACACTGGGGGTCAACCATGTGTCATACAACGTCTTATTCATCCGCAAGTGGGTGGCGTTCATGGGAAAGGTGTGTTCAGGTTTTAATCGCGTCAAACTCAAGCCGTAACGTTCTTCCAGCAACACCTGTGTTTTAATGCTTTTGTACAAAGACACCTGCAACGGCCGAGGCATCACCACACAATGCACATGCTTCATCAACCACGACGCCTGCTTCCACGTGGGCAAGGTTTCTAGCGTGTCTTCGCCCATCAGCAAAAACAGCTTCTGTGCTGGGGCGTCTCGTAAAAATTCAGCGAAATAATGTTGTAAGGTTTCCGCCGTGTAAGACGCCCTTAAACCCTGAGGGTCTTCTTTTTCCAGCGCCAAGACTTTAAAGTAATTGCCCGCACCCAAATCTTCAATGGCATATTGTAATAACGCAACACGGCTGTGAAGGGGCATCATGGGGTATTGCTTCTTGAGCAATGCCCCCATTTTGTTGGGCGGATTGGGTGAAGGCACAAAGACCAGTTCTTCAAAGCCTTGGCTTGTGAGCGTGGCCAACGCTTCTTGCGCCACTTTCAAATGCCCCAAGTGAACGGGATTAAAGCTCCCGAAATAATAAATTTGCACCAACGGATTCAGATCTACGCCGAGTTCTGCGTCTTGACCACTGAGGTTTAGGGTGTTTCGCCAAGGTTTAAATAAGGATGCAAAACCACTCATAGGAGCCTAATACCCTTTTGTTAGAAAAGAAACATCGTTACATGGCGGGACTTTCGTCTTTAAAAATGCCTTCTTGTTCCATTTGCTGACGCAAACGCGCTTCACGTTTGGCGGACTTTTTTTGCAAGGAACTCACTTCATCATCGTATTCTTTGAGTTTTAGCACTTGCTCTACATCTAAGGCATAGGCGTTCAGGGACTTGTTGTAAACGGGGCTGGCGCCTCTTAAATGAATAATGGCGCCTTCACCCAAGGCAATGACTTTTTCGTAAACATCCACCATCGAACAACGGCAAAACACCCGATTCCCTTGGGCATCACTGACATAAAAGCCCTTCATGTGCTTGCGTTCAAACACGCATTCACTTAAAAGCAAGGGCCAGGATTCTGGACAAGGAGAAGGGGTTTGAATTTCAGCCAAATTGGGCTGAAAAGCGAGTTGAGCCGTTAGTAGCTGGTAAAGCATTTCAGGATTCATTCAAAAAAACCTTATGGTTAAACAGTGCATCTTTCATCTCGCGAACACTATACTACACATATAAACCTGTATCAATAAAAAACTGTGCGCCCCCTTAAACATTTGCCAACAACTGTTTAAGCAGATGAGACGTAGGGGTTTCGCTTAATTGTTGCAAATACTGTTGCGTATTGACTTTTAAGCCCATTTCTTCAGCCAAGTGCTGTTTCAAGCGCAGCAATACCCATAGCGCATCCAAATGCTTCTGCCAAGCAGGGTGAGCCAAACTTTCTTCTAGCACGTGAAGCAGGTCATTTTTTTCTTGAGAAGGCCAAGGTTTCACCATTTTAATCAAATGCAACGTGGCCTGAATCAGTTGTTGACGCTGGGCATCATCAGCCAGTAAAGCATCTAGTGTATCAGCGGATTTCGGGAGATACCCTTGTGCTATATAGGTGTGCAGGCTTTCTTTCCATAGTGGGGAATCGGTTTGAAAAACAGGCAGGGCAAGTGTTTCACTGGCATAAAGAAAAGCATTAAAGGCCAACTTGGGGGAAGTAGACTCTAAGAGCATTTCTTTAAGGAGCGTTTGTACTTGAGGCATTTGAGCAGGCAGTAAGCGCAATAAGCCAAAAGCCGATGCGTGCAAAGGCGGAACACACAAGGCCTTTTTAATCAAAGTCAACACCCAGGGCATGCGTAGCTCTAAATCGGTGGGATGAAACGGCTTAAGTAAAACCGTTACACAATCCAGCAAGCCCACGCTTAAATAGGCGTCATTGTTAGAATCAAGCTGTTTCTGCACGTACGCATGTACGCCTTTAAACACCAGCCGAGATTGGCCTTGATGCCACTGTTTAAGCACATCAAACACCAAGCTATGGGTCAGGGCATCGTCTTTTCTCGAAAAACCGTCGCGTGGGTTCAAGTGTTCTAAGAGGGTTTCTACCACGCTGAAGGTTTTGTCTTTGACGGGTAATTTAGCGTCATGCGCGGTTTTAATCCATTGACGCAAGGCGATTAAGGCCTGTTGTTGAATGGTGGGGTTGGGGTTATTTGAAGCATTCACAAGGGCGTCTAAGGCATCGTTTAAAGGCAGGTAAGCCAAGCAAGACAAGGCTTCTAGTCGACGCGCTTCCATGGGCTGTTCAAGGGCTTCAATTAAAAAGCGAGCGATTTTTTCACGCAAGTGTTGGGCATTTTCATGGGGCAAGCCCTTCACAAAACTCAATACACTTTGCAGTTTTTCAGGGGAAAGTTCCCCTTCGTTAAAGGTTTTAGGCAGAATATGCACGAATGCTTCACCTTGTTCTAAAAACGAAGTACGAGAAAGTTCAGCGTCGTTTTGCGGGGGCTGGGAGGCTTCCTCATGCTTCATCAACGTTTGCGTTTGAGTAAGCAACCCTTGGGTGTGTTGAAACAGGTTTTCCACATTTTGGGCCACAAAAAAGCCATACAAACATTCTAAGGCATGACGAGACGGCACACGATAAATCAGTGAAGCAGGCGCATCAGGGGATTCTACTTTTTGCACCATGCCGTAGAGGTAAAGTTTACGCAGAGCCAAGCCCAAGTGACTAGCCAGAATGCCTTGTGGGGCGGTTTTTAGACGCTCTGAAATAAACCCTTCCACCGTAAAGGGGGTGTGATCCAAGTGGGCCACCACCCATTCAAGGGCATGAACAAAGCGCGTGCCGTAACTCAAGGCATCTAGCTGTAAACGGGCGTAGAATAAGGCATCCAACTCTTCCGCGTGTTCAATGGCAAGCGCATTGAAGTTTTCTAAAGAAAGGGCGTTTTCTCCCAATTGTTCGGCTTTTTTGACCCACGCTTGGTAAATGGCGAGGGCCTTATGGCCTTGACCTTCACTGAGTTGGGTAAAGACTTCTAAGGCTTCTTCAGGCACAGAAAAATCGGGGCTTTCAGGCGAAGGTGGAGCGGTTTTCACCAGCGCTTGAAGGTTTTTTTTGCCATAGCGAGAAAGCAAGATCTTGTCCTTAAAAGCGGTGTAAAGGGGGCTACCCAGCCGTTGAGACAACGCATCTGTTCGGCAGGTAACACTTAAGCACAGGGGGATTTGCTTTTGCGTTTGTATGCCTTTAACTAGGCGAAGAAGGCTTTGGTTATTGGATTTTTGCGCGGGGGGGGCTTGCTTGTGAATCACATCCCACTCATCAATCAACAGACTAAAACTCGCGGGGGTATTGGCCGAAGAAACGTGGGTTTTGACGGCTTGGGCCAGTTCCAAAAAGCGTTGAGCCAGTTCCGCATGGGGGGCTTCTTCCATTGAACGCTTGGTTTGTAAGGCCACCCCCGCCCACGGATTGTTCAAAATCCGTGCGGAATCTTCTAACGCCTGCTGTGAAGGGGCCTTCCATTTTTGGAGCAGGGTTTGTTTTTTGGCCAAGGCATTTTTTAGTGTCGTTAGCCATAAATTGTAACGGGCTTCACGGCTAGATTCGGTGGAATAGTTCGTTAATAAAAGCGAAAATTGCGCATCATTCAGGCGAATACCAACTTCCTGTAAACGCTGATTGGCGTTATGCTGAATGCAGGCAAGGGTGTCATTTACCCAAGAAATAAGGGCATCTTGCAAGAGCGTTTCCAAGTCCCACGTGGCCCAAAGGCGTTTGGGCAGTAGGCTCAGCTGTAGTTTAATGGCCTGATGCGGGGCATAGCCCCCTAAAGGCTCTCGATGCTCAGAAAGTGCCTTGAAATAGGCGTTCACAAAAGAAGTCTTGCCAAGGCCTTCATCCCCTAACAGCAAGAAGGTGCGGCTTTGCCCCGCATGCAACGCTTTGCTTAAAATACCCCATTCCTGTTGTTTGTTAATAAGGCCGTAATCGCTTGCCAATAGGGAATCTAAGCGTTGTGTGGAAAGCGTGTTTGGCGCTATGGCGGTATGTTGCATGAAAGACGCCATCCGTACAGAAGCATCCGCCTTGTGAAGGGCGAAGGCTTCTTGGGCCAGAGGATCCGTGCTAGCGGGGGGGATTAAGAGGGTGGACACAAGCGCAATCTCACTATAGGATGAACATGTTTATTATAGAGCAAATCTAAAAAATGGACAAAACGTATTTCGCCAAAGCTCAAGACGCTCAAAAATCGTGCATTTTAGCCACTGGGCAAAGGGCTTAAAAATACGTTATAATGAAAAAGAGTGGCTTTTTTCAACAGGCCTTAACACACTCAAAAAATCATTGAAACTCGAGTACAAAACAGACTTTCGTGGGCCAAAAACCCGACTTTCGTGGCCAAAAAACTGACTTTCGTGGCCAGAAAACAGACTTTCGTGGCCAAAAACCCGACTTTCGTGGCCAGAAAACAGACTTTCGTGGCCAGAAAACTGACTTTCGTGGCCAAAAAACTGACTTTCCGACACACGAAATTAGGGCGTTTTTTATCCCGCTGGCCACCCAAACGGACGCCCCGCCATCAAATGCACATGCAAGTGAAACACACTTTGCCCAGCACCCCTTCCGTTGTTAATCACCAAACGGTAGTCGCTCAAGTTGAGCTGTTGTGCGACTTTTTTCGCCCCAGCTAAAACTTGGGCGTAAATGGTGGGGTCGTCGGCTTCTAAATGGCTTGGCGTGTGGGTATTGGGAACAATCAACACATGCACAGGGGCTTGCGGATTCACGTCATAAAAAGCGGTGACTTCAGCGTCCTGAAAGACGCGCTGGGCTTGGATTTCACCCGAAACGATTTGACAAAACAAGCACGATTCGCTCGCGTTCATTTAAAGCGATCTCCCTTCTAGTCGGTAGCCAATGCCTCGCACGGTTTCAAGCATTTCGCGGGCGTGGCCCATTTTCGAACGCAGGCGCTTGACATGGGCATCCACCGTGCGATCCAGCACATCGGTGGCGGTGTCTTCCCACACATCGTAAAGCAGTTGTTCTCGGGTTTTAACGGTGTTGGGGGTTTTGAGCAGGGTGTGTAAAATTTTAAACTCAATGGGGGTGAGTTGCATTTCTACATCGCTGACCCAGGCTCGAAAGGCGTTGGTGTCCATTTTAATGCACCCATTTTCAAGCACGCTGGATTTTTCTTTACCGCCTTCTTGCACCGATCCACGATTGAGCATGGCCTTGATGCGTAACACCAATTCACGCGGGCTAAAGGGCTTGGTGACGTAGTCATCCGCCCCAGATTCAAAGCCTTGCACCCGATCATTTTCCGCTGATCGAGCCGTCAACATAATCACACGCACAGGATTCGTCGGTCGGTTGGGATTCAACGCCTGCTTAATTTCATGGCACAATTCAAAGCCACGGCAGTCGGGCAACATTAAATCCAGCACGATGACATCGGGTTGTTTCGTCCAGGCCACATCAAGGGCTTCAGCGCCGTTATGGGCGGTGTAAACGTCGTAACCTGCTTGTTCGACGTTGTATTTCACCAAGCGCACCAAGTCTCGCTCGTCATCCACAATTAACACACGGGGCTTCTGCGACAGGTTAGACATCATATATTCCTTAAAGGGTGTTATAGCAGTATACGAAGCATTTACGCCATTATAAAACCACAAAACTGTTTATAATTCAAGACTCTTTTTTGAATATTGGGTTTAACTTGCTCCGTTTTTAGCTGGTGTTTGGGTTTTCTTGTTCCCTTTTTGAGCTGGTGTTTTGGTTTCTCGCTCCGTTTTGAGCTGGTGCTTGGGTTTTCTTGTTCCCTTTTTGAGCTGGTGTTTTGGTTTCTCGCTCCGTTTTGAGCTGGTGCTTGGGTTTTCTTGTTCCCTTTTTGAGCTGGTGCTTGGGTTTCTCGTTTGTTTTTATAGCTGGTCGTTTGTCAGAGACCTTTGCTCCGCCAAAGGTCTCCAACACCTCTAAAGGCGGTTTAAGGAGGGGGAAAGAGAAGGAAGTTGTTGCGGCTCTCCTTCTCTTCCCCCCTCCTTAAAAATCCTCCCCCCTTCTCATCCTCTTCGCTTGCTCCATTTTTTCCTGTGGGACGTCCGCAAAATCGCTCGGGGATTCGCAGTGCGCTCACCCGCTCGGATTTAGTGCTTGGACGTCGGCTGGTGCAACGAGTCAAAAAACAATACGTGATAATGTAGAATGGTGAACGAGTTGGTTGCTAAAAAACTTGCCGACAACGCACTAAATGCGAGGCTTCCGAGACATTTTGCGCACGGCAGGAACAACGGGAAAGCGAGAGGGGTGGGATTCTTAAGGGAGGGGGGCGACCAAGACCCTCCCTCCCTTAAGCCGCCTTTAGAGGTGTCGGAGACCTTTGGCGGAGCAAAGGTCTCTGACAAACGAGTAACCTTAAAAGGAGCTAAGTTTACCAGACCCTTCTATATTTCAAGTAAGACTTTGAGCATCCCTTTTTGCGCCGCGACTTCTAGCGCATGGACGCCATCCACCAACGCAAAACGACGCTGAATCAAGCGCTCCACAGGCACTTTCCCACTGGCAAGAGCCTCTAACGCCACATCAAACGGCCCACATCGAGACCCCACAATCGTCAGTTCATTCACCACCACAGGCGCAAGGTTTAAGCCCTTGGTGTCCGCCACCGTGCTTTTTAACACCAGTACGCCTCGGGGTTTTAATAGAGCAATGGCTTCTTCAATGCCTCCTGCCGTGCCGGTGGCTTCAACGACGACATCGGCGCCGACGAGGGGGGCGGTTTGCCCACTTAACACGGTGTGAATGCCTAAGCCTTCGACACAAGCAAGCTTTTCGCGGTGCCGCCCCACCAGTGTGACGTTTTCGCTATGTAAACGCAATGCCATGGCGATCAATAAGCCCAATTTGCCGTCGCCCAATACGACGACTTTAACGCTTTTTTCGATTTTGACCTGCTCGACAATTTCAAAAGCAGCGGCGAGCGGTTCGACAAAAACGGCGGCTTCATCACTCACTGAATCAGGCACTTCATAGAGATTGCGAATAGGAGCCGTCACATAATGGGCAAAGGCACCGTGATGATTGACAATGCCGATGACGGATCGATTGGGGCAATGGTGCGGATGCCCACACGTGGCGCAGGACTTCATGCTTTGGGCTTCTTCACAAGCGGCGTTAATGTCCACACAAACGCGCTGGCCTACCCATTCAGGGGCGTCTGGGGCGTCTTCAACCACGCCCACAAACTCATGCCCCAAAATGCCTTGAAAGCCCATATACCCTTTAATAATTTCTAAATCGGTATTACAGACCCCCGCCTTTTTCACGCGAATGCGGGCTTCATTGGGCGCAAGGGGGGGCCAGTCCATTTCTGTGAGTCTCAGGCATTCGCCGTTCCAGAACAATCCTGTTGAATGAGGCATTTCTTTCCTTCCACCGTGGGCGTCTACACGTGCTTTATTAGACCGTAACACACGCCACGCGTAGCCTAGCGTTTTCAAAAAACCTGCACACCGCTGTGTTAAGGCCGATTTTTTTGGATCTAAACCCGTGGGGCTACTTACGCACCTTCTTGTAAAAGCCAAACTGCACGGGCTTAAACGATTCTACTTCATCAAGCAAGGCTTGTTTTTCTCGGGTTAAGGTGTTGATTTTAGAACGAAGCGCATCGTTTTCGCTTTTGGTGCGAATTAATTCGACAACCACTTCATCTAAACCCGCCAAGCGGTCATCCAACAAGCGAGACATCTCATTTAAAATGTATTCTTTTGAATGGGTAATGGCCTGCACCACCGAAGAAATACCACTGGGGGCGGATTCCATTTCTAAGGGGGTGGCTTCATTTAGGCTGTAGCTGTGGGCGACTTGTAAGGCCGTCGAAGCGGGGGGGGTAATGAGCATCGGTACAATTTCAGAAAGGGGCTTGCCTTGACGATGTAGTTCAATGGCTTGTTTTAGAATATCTAAATCCGCTTGTGTAAAGTGCAATTGCTGGCTGGAAGAATCCATTTGGGGGGTTAATTTAAGGACTTGGGACAAGTTTTTGAGCGTGCTTTCTTGAATCTGAAACAACTGGCACACATAAGGCGTGGCATACGGGTGGCTTTGTGTGGGGTTCAGTGTTGAAACATTCATGCGGATTTCCTTCATAGTATCTAATCGCAACATTAAGCATTATTGTACACCAAAACAACATAAATGGCTAGCCACTTGTCAATTCCGCATGTTGACGCTTTAATAAAGACGTTTAGTCCCTCAAGTCGTTTAAACGACCCAAAATCAATAAAGGATTTTTACATGAGTACGCAAACCCCCTTATGGCAAGGTCAATCCATGGCCCCCCTTAGTTTTAAAGAATCGGTGGGGGATGCCAGCCTCGGCGGTGTTTCAATCGCCACGCTCGCACAAACCTACGGCACGCCGTTGTATGTGATGGACGCAGAGACCTTGCGCCACGCCTGTCGAGACTATCAAGAAACGCTGGCCACGCATTACACGGCGGGGCATCAAGTGGTGTTGGCGTGTAAGTCGAACTTCAACGTGGGCTTGGCCAAGCTCATTGCCAGTGAAGGCCTTGGTTGTGATGTGGTTTCAGCAGGTGAGCTGATGACGGCCATTGAAGCGGGCATTTCGGGTGAAAAAATCGTGTTTAACGGCAATTTAAAATCAGAAGAAGAGCTGGCCTTAGCCATTGAACATCAGGTGAGTCGGATTATTTTAGACAACTTCGATGAAATTGAACGGGTGGCCAAAGTCGCTAAAGCAAAAGGCGTCAAAGTCAATGTGTTGGCTCGCGTGGCCCCTGGGATTGAATGCCATACGCATGACTACATTAAAACGGGGCAAAATGATTCAAAGTTCGGCTTTCCGCTGAATCGGGTGGATGAACTGCTAGAGGCGGTATTACAACACCCAGAACAACTCGACTTTAAGGGTATTCACGGGCATGTGGGTTCGCAGATTTTTGAATTGCGCGCGTACCAAGATTTGGTGTCCATTTTCTTTCAGGAAATGGATCGCATTCGTCAGAAATACGGTATGACGCTGCCCGATTTAGATCTAGGCGGTGGCTGGGGCATTGCGTATACTCAGGCCGATTCACCCCTGCCCATTCCCACCTTGATTCAAACCGTGGTTGAAGCTGTCAAAGCGTCTGCTCAAGCGTTCAATTACCCATTGCCTCGCTTGTTGTTTGAACCGGGGCGGAGCCTCATGGCGCGCGCGGGGGTGACGATCTACACGGTGGGGGCGCGTAAAGAAGTGGAAGGCGCCCTGCCTTACATTGCCGTGGATGGTGGAATGGGAGACAACATTCGCCCTGCGCTTTACCAAGCCGAATACTCGGCGTGCGTGGTGAACCAACTCGGCAAGGCCACCCCTGTAGAAGCCGTGCGAGTCGTGGGCAAGTACTGCGAAAGTGGGGATGTCGTCCTGCGTCGCTTTGAAGGGCCGGCGATGAAGAATGGGGATTTGCTCTTGATTTTTGGGACGGGGGCGTACAACTACACCATGGCCTCTACCTATAACCGTATTGGGCGCCCTGCCATGGTGCTGGTGGAAAACGGCCAGCATGGCGTGTTAATCGAACGTGAATCGGTCCGCGATTTACTGGCCTTGGATCGTGTGCCTAGCTGGTTGGCGTAAGCATTGCATGTGAACCGTCGCAGAAGGGGAAGTTTTTAGACTGTTTGCATCGGCACAAGGCCACGGTTTCAGCGACTTCGGTGACTTCAAACACTTGCGGACGGTACATCGTCCCACGGTGAGCGGCGTCACAAAACGTGCCGTCCGCACTTAGGCCACAGGTGCAAAACGCATAGCGACTCGGTTCAAGGGTCAAGACACTGGGGCTGTTGGCGGCCACTTTAGGCAACGATTCAGGGGGTTTTTCTTCAGGGGTCATAGAGTGGTTTCCTTAGGGTTGGGGGAAGGTCTTTAAAATACGATACGCGGTATTGCGTTGGGCGGCATCGCGCCCCAGCGGATGAATAATGTTCAGCACGTCTTCCACCCCACGGTTCACATGCTGAACGCCGGCTTGGGTCACAACATGTTCTTCAAGCACAAGGCCCCCCATGTCATTGGCGCCAAAACACAAGGCGGTTTGGCAGATTTTTTCGCCTTGGGTCAACCAACTGCTTTGAATGTTGGGGATGTTGTCCAACACCAAGCGGGCGATGGCCACCACGCGTAAAAAATCGACGCCTGTGGCTTGGTATTCAATGGGCATGTGCTGTAATTGCGTAAAGGGGGCTTGAAACGTCCAGGGAATGAAGGCGGTGAATCCGCTGGTGGCGTCTTGCAGGTGGCGAATTTGAAAGAGGTGATCAATAATATGCCACGGCTGTTCAGTCATGCCAAACATCATGGTGGCAGTGGTTTTTAGCCCCACGTGATGCGCCACTTCCATGACTTCAAGCCAGCCGTGTGTATTGATTTTTTTGGGACTCACACGGTGGCGAATATCGTCGTGCAGAATCTCAGCCCCCGCACCGGGGATGCTGTCTAAGCCGGCTTCCCTTAAGCGTTGAATCACGTCAAACAAAGACGCCCCGTTGGCGTGCGCCAGCTGTGAAATTTCAGACGTTGAAAAGGCATGCAAGGTCAAGCTCGGGAAATCGGCTTTCAAGCGCTGTAAAACATCGGTATAATACGAAAAAGGTAGGGCAGGATTAACGCCGCCTTGAAGCAAGAACTGCGTACCATCCGCATCTACGAGGCGTTGGGCTTTTTCAGCAATTTGATCATAGTCTAGCACATAGGCATCGGGGGCATCGGCATGGCGGTAAAAGGCACAGAACTTGCAATCCACATTGCAAATGTTCGTGTAGTTCACGTTGGCGTCAATCACAAAGGTAATCGGGGCATCTGCGGGGTGATACACGGCTTTCACCGATTCGGATCTGGCAGCGAGTTCGTACAAGTCGGCGTGTTCAAACAACCGCAAGGCTTCTTCAAAGTTTAAGCGTTGGGCCTTTAGGGCATCAGGCAAGACATAGGGCGTGGCATGACTCACAAAGCCTTGGGGGGCGTCGTTCAGGGCGTTCAACTGAACCAAGGTGGGTCGGATGTCTTCAAGCGTCGTCATAAAAAGGCTACCTATCTATAAAATACAAGGGTCTTCCATAAAGCCTTAGGCTCCATGGGGGGTGTTTCGATGCAACGTCGGGCGAATCAGGGTTTTCATCAAAGTCGGATGAGCAAACGCCCCGTGATGCAAGTCATAGTTGTAATACTTCAACGGACGCTCCTCCGTTTCTAAAGACGCCACATAATCCGCGGTAATCGCCCCCCACGGGTTCACTTCGGCGGACTTGGTGCAGAAGCTCCACGTCCACAAATGCCCTGGGTAGGTGGGGATTGTGCCGTAATAGCCGGTGACGTGATCAAACACATCGTGCAACACATCGTAAATGCGAGACATGCCCACATGATCCGCAAAAGGCGATTCGGTTTGGGCCGTCAAAATCCCCTGAGGCGTCAAGGCGCGCTTGGCGTTATTGTAAAAGTCCTGCGTAAACAAACCCACCCCCGGCCCAATGGGATCGGTGGAATCCACCAAGATAACATCAAAGCTTTCAGGTTCGGCGTTTTTCATGTAGTCGACACCATCGGCGACTAGCACCGTGGCGCGCGGGTCGTCAAAACAACAGCCGATCGTGGGAAAGTAGTCCCGCCCCGCTTGAATGACGGCCCCGTCAATTTCACATAAGACGACTTCTTTCACGCTGGGGTGACGCAAGACTTCTCGAAGGGTTCCGCCGTCTCCGCCACCGATAATCAGCACACGCTGGGCGGGCGTGGCCAAAGACGACAACGGCACATGCGCGATCATTTCATGGTAGACGAACTCGTCTCGTTCGGTGGTCATCACCAAGCCGTCAAGGAGCATAAGATTGCCGTAGGTGCTGGTTTTAAGCACATCGAGCTGTTGAAAGGCACTTTGTTGGCGATGCAGGACTTCTTCAATTTTAAAGCTAAAGGCGGTGCCTTCATTGCGTTCGGTGACCCATAAATCCATGGCGCTGGCCGGCGTTTCGTTTGACGTTGCTTGCATGTGAAAGACTCCTTCATCTTCGTTGTGTGGCATGCCTTTATTGTAGCAAAAACAAGAAAGATGTATAGAAAGCGCGTCGAAAGTCCCCCTTCACACGCCCGCGGGTTTACAGCGAAAACTGACGCACGGCTTCCGCCAAGGCGTGGCCGTGCTTGCCACCGGCTTGGGCAAAGGTGGGTTTGCCTCCGCCGCCCCCGCCACAGGCGTACGCCAACTGCTTCACCAGCTCACCGGCTTTAATGCCATGAGTTTTTACCACCGCATCCGCCACCCACGCCAAAATCAGCGCTGCGCCTTCTGCCGTCACACTGCCCAAAATCAGCACCCCCTTCTGCGTGCTTTGGTTCATCACCGCTTCGCCGAGCGCTTTTAAGGCATCGGGGCTAGCTTCTGGAATCAAATGCTTCACTAAAGGCACGGCGTCTGTCGACGCGTTCAACGCATCAACCAATTCACCCACTTGGTTCAATAGGGCTTTTTCTTCTAAGGCGCCAAGCGTTTTTTCAAGTCGCTTGAGCTCTTCTTGAAGCTTTTGCACGCGAGTGTGAACTTCCGCACTGGGGACTTTAAAATGGGTGGCCAGTTGCTTGAGCTGATTGTCGGCTTGTCGAAATTGACGGTACGCTTCATAGCCCGCCACAAACTCCAATCGACGCACCCCCGCCGCCAACGCCGATTCCTGATTCAGTTTCACCACCCCAATGCTTGCCGTGTTAGGGACATGAGTCCCCCCACAGAGTTCTTTTGAATGCGAGCCGATGGCCACCACGCGCACGGTGTCGCCATATTTTTCGCCAAACATCATCACCGCCCCCGATGTTTTGGCCTCTTCCAGACTGGCGTGCACAATGCCAGTGGGTTCATCCGCTTGAATCCACTGATTCACCAAGCCTTCAATTTGAGTCAATTCATCCAGGCTAAGCGCACGATTAAAACTAAAGTCAAAGCGAGCCGATTCCGCCGACACATAGCTCCCTGCTTGAGCGACTTCATCGCCCAGCACTTTTTTCAACGCTGCGTGCAGTAAATGCGTGGCACTATGATGCAAGGTCACTTTTGCCCGATGCACGTCGTCGACTTCCGCCGTCAACACATCGCCTTCACTAATGCCGTCGCCTTGATCATACACACAGTCATGCACGAATAGATCGCCGACTTTTTGGACATCTTTAACCAACACGGTGAGGGCTTGTTGCCCCGCTTCAAGCTGTAACTGGCCCATATCGCCGACTTGCCCCCCGCTTTCGCCGTAAAAGGGGGTTTTGTCTAACACGCATTGAAACGCCGTATTCACCCCTGAAACGGTTGAAACACGCTCTCCATTAAGGATGAGTGCTTTTACCGTGACGACTTCACTAAGGCTGTCGTAGCCGACGAATTCGGTGGCGCCGATCTCTTGGTAAAGTTCTGTAAAAAGTTGATCTTCAAGGACGCCCACGCTTTTTCGGGCCGAACGCGCCAAGGTTTTGGCACGGTTCATGGCCTCAGCAAAGCCCTGTTCATCCAAACTCATGCCCCGTTCTTTGACGATGTCTCGCGTGAGTTCAACAGGAAAGCCGTAGGTATCGTAGAGCTTGAAGGCTTCTTCGCCGTCTAAGACGTTTCCGTTTAAGTCGTCCAACACATCTTCTAAGCGTTTACTGCCTTTGTCAAGCGTTTCTAGGAATCGAGCTTCTTCTCGTTCTAAGGTGGCTTGGGTGTACGCAAAGCGTGCGATGAGTTCAGGGTATTGATGCCCATATTCTGCTTTAATAATCGGTAAAATGGCGTGTAAGAAAGGTTTTTCCATGCCTAGAAATGTTTTGCCAAAACGAACGGCGCGTCTCAACACCATGCGAATGATATAGCCACGCCCTTCATTGGAAGGCACCACGCCATCGGCCATGGTAAAGGCCAGCAAACGCAGGTGATCCGCCACAATTTTAAGCGCCACATCCGTTTCTTCGGACTGCTTATAAGGCACGCCTGTATACGCCGTCACAGCAGTCACTATGTTTTGAAACAAGTCTGTTTCAAAGGTATTGTCGACCCCTTGCACCACCATGGCGAGGCGTTCTAGCCCTGCACCCGTGTCCACATTCTTATGTTCCAGTGGCGTAATGGTGCCGTCAAGGTCTTGAAATAGCTCCATCAGCACTAAGTTCCAGATTTCAATCAAACGAGTGTCTAAATCATCGTCAGGATTTTGCGTTAAATCATAATGAATTTCGGTACACGGCCCACACGGCCCTGAAGCTCCAGGAGGCCCCCAGAAGTTGTCTTTTTTTCCGCAGCGAAACAAGCGTTCAGCAGGTACGCCCACGACGTCTTGCCAAATGCGGTAACTGGCTTCATCTTCTTCGTAAACCGAAACCCACAAGCGTTCAGGATCCAGCCCCAAGACTTCGGTGCAAAACTCCCAGCTCCACGGAATGACCTCTTCACGGAAGTAGTCGCCAAAGCTAAAGTTGCCCAACATTTCAAAAAAGGTGTGGTGACGTGGGGTGCGTCCGATATTTTCAAGGTCGCTGTCTTTGCCTGAAACGCGGGCGCATTTTTGCACGGTGGTCAGTCGTGGGGGAGTCGGGCGGGGTTCAATGCCCAAAAAAATCGGCACAAAGGGCAACATCCCCGCAGGGGTCAATAAAACCGTGGGGTTGTTAATGGGAATTAAACTGGCGGAGGCTTTGCGTTGGTGGTTATATTTCTGTTCAAAAAAACTTAGAAAGGCTTCACGAATTTCAGCGCCTGTAAAGGGTTTGGATAAAGTGGACATAAGACAAAGGGCTCCCTAGTCAACGTGGTAAACCATTGTATCATAGCATAAATACTGGAGCCTTGAGCGTATGCGATGTTTTTCGTACAATAAAACAACACACAACCCCGTAGGAGCTTCCCCCGCATGACGTCCACAAACCCCACCGTTTGGATCGAGCAAAAAAAGCAAGGCCACCCCCATCGTGAAGCCGACTTGAGCGCGTTGGTTCACGCCGTGATGAACGGCACGATGAAGGACTATCAGCTTTCGGCGTGGCTCATGGCCGTGTGCTTAAAGGGCTTAAATGAAGAGGAAACCTTCTATCTCACCAAAGCCTTTGTGGAAAGTGGAGACGTCTTAGATCTTCACGGCATGGGTATTGAAGGCATCACGGTAGACAAACATTCTACAGGCGGTGTGGGCGATAAAACCACCTTAATTGTGGCGCCTTTAATGGCAGCGGCAGGCTTGAAAGTGGCTAAATTGTCTGGCAGGGGTTTGGGCTTTACAGGGGGAACCATCGACAAGCTTGAAGCCATCCCTCATTTTCAAGTGGAATTGAGCGAAACGGCCTTTGTGGCGCAGATTCAACGCATTGGCCTTGCGCTTTCTTCTCAAACACCCAAGCTCACTCCTGCCGACGGCGTGTTTTACGCCCTAAGAGATGTCACTGCCACTGTGGACAATCTTTCTCTCATTGCGGCATCCGTGATGTCTAAAAAAATCGCGGCAGGGGCGGACGTCATTGTGCTGGATATTAAGGCAGGCAAGGGCGCCTTTATGAAAGATGTGCCCAGTGCCCAAGCCTTGGCCGATTTGTGCCGAAGCATTGGCCAGCGTTTTGGTAAAGCCGTTGAAACCACCCTTTCTTCTATGGATGCCCCTTTGGGCAAAGCCATTGGGCATACGGTGGAAGTGATTGAAGCCATTGAAGTCTTGCAAGGCAAGGCAACAGGCGCCAGCCTCGATTTAGAAGCCTTGTGCGTCAAGCTGACCGCCATGGCGTTGGTCGCTGCGAAACGATATGATTCCCTTGAAGCCGCCACCGTTTATGTCAAAAGTCTATTGCACGATGGTTCAGCCTTTGCGCGCTTTGGCGCGTGGGTGGATGCTCAAGGGGGTGATGTGGCGAGTTTGAGCGATACGAGTTTGCTGGCTCAACCCTTGCGAAAAATCAGCGTGCCGAGTCCAAAATCAGGCGTGATCGAATCGATTGACGCCTTGGGCATCGCGAAAGTCGTGAAAGGCCTAGGTGGTGGGCGCACGGTGAAAACCGATGCCCTCGATTACGGCGTGGGGGTGGTGTTGCATCACGGGGAAGGGGACGCCATTGAGGCAGGGCAGCCATTATTGGAATTATGGGTAGGCGCCACGTATGAAGACGCTATTTCCACGCAGGCGCTTGACGCAGTTGAGATTGGTTAGAAGCACTCAATTCTGGTAAGCGCTCCACTATTTCATTTGGCCAGGCTAGAACATCTATTATAGATTCGGACGTAAGTGGAAGACTAAAGCTTTCATTTCCCAATTGAAACGTGAGTCGGTCAGATGATAAAATCACATGGCTTTTGGTTGAGTTTTCAAGTGCCTGAGCCATGAAAATTAGAGCAGTTTTGATTTGTTCATATCCGTTTTGGAGGTCTCCTTGGGATTTCAAGTTAGCTAAAACATGTTCAAGAGAGGCTAAAAACAGATTAAGAGGGTTTGGTTGATACCTAGAACAAAAGTCATTTACCATATATTCCCTAACAAACCCAGCTATGGGAGCATCACTCACATACAACTTTCCGGTTCGGGCGTGTTGGGGGGGGGACGGCAGAGATGTGCGGGTAGGGGGTGCCACAGAAGAAGCCATAAGTTTCATAAAAAACCTCCTACATAAATAAAGAATACGCGATTCAAAAAACAAACTAAAGAAAAGAAAGAAACGAAAGAAAACACCCCAAAACGAAAGAAAAACGAAAAGAAAGCTAAAGAAAGCTAAAGAAACTAAATAAAACGAAAGAAACGAAATAAAACGACATTTCGTTTAAGCGGGACGTTTATTTCACGTTTCCACTTTATCGCTTCAAGCAGTAAAGTCAAGTTTTAAGTTTTTTTAGTTTTTTAGCAAACGCTTACCTTTTTTGACGCCTTCCTTTTTGATGTATACTAAACAATAGTTCCCAAAAAAAAGGAGATCCCCATGACTTCCCCTCTCCCTACTACTACCTTGATTCACCCTACCGCCTTTATTGACGCCACCGCAAGCGTCCACCCCACCGCGGAAATCGGCGCCTACTGCTTTATTGGGCCCTATTGTGAAGTGGGCGAAGGGTGCATCCTGCATCATCACGCCAGTTTGGTGAGCCATACCACCTTGGGCAAAGGCAATGTCATTCATAGCAACGTCGTGCTCGGCGGTGACCCGCAAGACGCCAAATACAAAGGCGAAACCACCTATTTACACATTGGCGACTACAACATTTTTCGGGAGTTTTGTAGTCTGCATCGCGCCACTGGCGAAGGGCTTTCGACTGTCGTGGGGCATCACAACTACATTATGGCCTATGCCCATTTGGGGCATAATAGCACCATGGGGCATCACAATACCATTGCCAATGCTGTTCAAATCGCGGGCCATGTCGTTCTAGATGATCACATCGTCATCGGGGGGCTGGTGGCGTGCCATCAAGGCGTCCACATTGGCCGTTATGCCATGATTGGGGGCTGTTCGGCGGTGCGTAAAAACATTCCGCCCTACGCCCTTATTTTTGGCGCAGAAAATGCCAAAATCAACGGCATTAACGTGGTGGGCCTGCGTCGTGCAGGGTTTGACGCCCCAACACGCACGGCCATTAAACGGGCGTACAAGCACCTGTTTTACGAAAAAGGCCTTTTACAAGATCGGCTTGAAAAGGCCAGATCCGCCAATCTCCCTCACCGTGCTGAAGTCGAACACTTAATTGAGTTTGTGGCAACCGCAAACAAACGAGGCATTTGCAACATTAAAGAAAAAACGAGTCTGAAAAACACCCCCCTTAATTCAGGAGAACCCCCCGCCGATGATGAAACTTTGTGATGTCCTGATGTCCATATATCCGCATGCCACCATTCACCACGGCGCGGTGGTAGAAGACGGCGTTGAGATCGAAGAAGGCGTGGAGATTTTTCCCTATTGCTTTATTGGCAAAGGGGTGGTGATTCAAGCGGGGGCTAAAATCTTCCCCTTTAGCACGTTGATTGGTCACACCGTTATTGGGCAAAGAAGTGAAGTGCGTCATAGCTTTTTAGAAGACGCCGTGGTGGGCGCGGATTGCTTTATTGGGCCCTTTGCGCATTTGCGCCCCGCTTCCGTGATTGAAGCTCATGTAAAAATCGGCAATTTTGTAGAAACCAAGAATGCCCGTATTGGGGCCCATAGCTTTGTGTCGCATTTGTCCTACGTGGGGGATGCGTCTGTAGGGGCGTATGTCAACATCGGGGCGGGTGCTATTACCGCGAATTTTAATCCTTATACGGGGGAAAAGTCCCAAACCCTTATTGGGGATCACGCCACGGTGGGGGCCAATAGTGTTTTAATTGCTCCTGTGACGGTTGAAGCGGGGGCTGCGGTGGCTGCCAGTAGTACGATTACAGACACCGTTCCCGCGGGAAGCCTTGCCATTGCGCGTCAAAAACAGCGAAATATCCTAAATTGGGTGGAAAAAACCAAGAAAACCCAAGAAATTTAAGAAAAAACGTGCCAAAAAAATAAAAACCTGTGTATAATAGGCCTACAACCCCTAAATACTCAACTGTTCAGGGGTGGTTTTATGTTTCAGGTGGGAAACCACGTTAGTCTGTAACCCTTTTCATGATTATTTAGGAGATTTACCATGGTAAACAAAGAAGAACTCGTACAAGCTGTGTCCAAAAAAACGAACGCCTCTCAAAAGCAAGTGGCTGAAATTTTGGGTGCTATCTTAGAATCGATTGAATCTTCCGTCGCTCAAGACCACAAAGTCACCTTGGTGGGCTTTGGAACCTTTGAACCACGCTCTCGTGCAGAACGTACCGGTCGTAACCCTCAAACGGGTGCTGAAATCAAAATTGCGGCCAAAAAAGTACCTGCTTTCACGGCTGGTAAAAAATTCAAAGATTTAGTCGCTGGTGACACGGCCAAAGCACCCAAAAAAGTCTTGGCTAAAAAGAAGTAGTTTATTGCTTTTAAGCCAACAAAACACCGTCAGCAATGACGGTGCTTTTTGTTGGCAAGGTATTTGTAGTATTTTTTAACTAAAAAGTGACTCGCCTTAAATGGTTGCACCAGCAGGCGTCCAAGCACTAAATCCGAGCGGGTGAGCGCACTGCGAATCCCCGAGCGATTTTGCGGACGTCGTGCAACGAGAATGATGCGAGGAGGTGGGGATTCAGGGGGGATTTTCAAGGGGGGACGAAGGGGAGGAGAAACGCAATGCGTCCTTCCCCGTCCCCCCTTGAACCGCCTTTGGGGGTTTGGGGAGTCTTTGGCGGCACAAAGACCCCCAAGCACCAGCGTTAAAAGAGAACGAGAAACCCCAAAATACAATGATTCTCAAGACAGCCACTTCTTCAATAGAAAAACTATATAAGGTATACGTATTGAATCCAAATTACGCGACGGAAATCACTTCAGTCACCCCTGGCACATGGGCCTTTAACTGTTCTTCAATCCCCATTTTAAGGGTGTAGGTGGAAGAAGGACACGTGCCACACGCCCCTTGCAAACGCACTTGAACCACCCCTTCTTCGGTGACATCCACCAGCTCTACATCGCCACCATCGGCTTGCAAGTAGGGGCGCAACGTATCTAAAACTTCTTGAATCTTCACTAAATCCACTAAACTACTCATGTTTCTTTTCCTTTATTATTGATGTGTCCACTCGATTAAATGCCGAAGGATGTCCCGCATCCACAGGTGTTACTGGCGTTGGGGTTAATGAACTTAAACCCGCCATCCACCATGGCTTGCGAATAATCCACCGTGGTGCCTTTTAAATACGCCACCGCCACAGGGTGAATGTAGAGAAGCACCTCGTCGATTTGTTGAATGAAATCGCCTTCAAGGCGTTCGTTGGTGGGGTGCATGTCATATTGAAGGCCCGCACAGCCCCCGCCTAAAACGCTTAAACGAATGGCCAAAAGTCCTTGTTCGCTGAGCAACTGCTTCATTTTTTCAAGTGCTAGTGGGGTAACATGCACAATATCGGCTTGTGTGGTTTCCATGGAATAAACTCCTTTTTGGGTTATTTAAAGTCTAACGTAAACGTCAATGTTTTTCAAGCCTTACTCAGCGTGAGCGTGTTAATGTTTCGTTTACAGCGACTTCTAGCACAAAAAGTCCACGCAAATGGTTTTATGCCATTAAGGACGCGTGCATACCTATTCATATGTTGAATAGCGTAGTAGAGATTTAAGGACGACATTCACATGATGGCAGAAAAGTACTTACCTTCCCGCCCCGTTGACCCGTCAACGTATCTAAATTCGGCGACGAATCCCGCGGTGGGGGGGGCTACGACGCAGGCACCACAATCGTTTCAGGGGCAAGTTCCTGCACCCGTGTATGGGGCAGGGCCTACAGTGCAAGGGGCAATCACGCAACCCACGCCACTCAACCCTGAACAACTACAACAACTACAACAGGCTCAAATGCAACAGCAGGCTCCGCTTCAGCAAGCGCAAGTTCAACAGTGGCAAGCCCAACAAGGGGGGGGCGCACCCGTGGCGCAAACACCCACCCCTGAACAACTACACGCCATGCAGAATGCCGAAGCCTTTACCCAGCAACGGTTTATGCGTGCCACCCAAACCCCACTGACGCCTGAACAGCAAAAAGCCCGCCAAGAACAAGCAGACATTATCAACAATGCGACCTTAGGGACGTTTGCAGCAGCCATTGGCGTGGGAAGCGCGTGGCAGGAAACGGTGATGCCTCCGCCTTCGGATTTAAAGGTGGCGCATGTTTCTGAAGTGGCTAAAACCAAGTATGAGGTGATGCTTGAACCTGTTCAAAATGGACCTGTAGGCAAAGCAACACGCTTATTTGGTGGGGGGGGTTCAGAACCCGCCTTGCGCGTGAAACACCTGACGCCAGAGAATAAGCCAGGGGTGTCGATTAACTATAATCGAAACGGGCAACTCCAGTCTGTAGTCCAAGAATTAGACACCTCCGGTTTCAAGGCGCATTACATATTAGACGCTGCTGACGGCAAATGGACTTTGTCACATGTCACCCATCCTCGTGGATTTGCCAAAAGGGATTTACGCTATTCAATAGAACAGCTAAGTGAAGCTATAAATCCAAATTCTTTACCTCCACCAAATAGATCTTGGTGGCCATTGGGTCGAAGAGCCAGTGCTACTCCAATTATGGAACGGCTAGATGAACTTACTAAACTTGGACTCAATAAAACAAGTATTGAAACGCTTTTAAAGGAGAAAATACATCTTCCTGACTTAGAAGAAGTCGTGAAAAACGCGGGGATGCCTCACAATATTGACGTGGCAGAAGTCTTCCAAAAGGTCGTCACCAAAGGCGGACTATTTGCCGCCTTAGGGGCGCTTGCACTGGGTGGAGGCACGTGGGCGTTTCAACACTTCACCAAAAAATCACCCGCTCAAGAACGCTTAGAGGCTGAAATTGCTAGCAACCAAGCCCGTCTCGCGCAACCGGGGCAGCCCCCGCCACAACCCGCCCAAGCCATGAATCCCGCCATGTATGGGCAAAATGGTATGCCCCCCGGCATGCCCGGCATGTATCCACAGTGGTAATCAAGTAGGCTCACTAGGCGCCTTTGCCCTTACGCATTTTCTGATGGTACTCATAATTCTGCGGGATAATGAGTTCCTGCGCCATGATTTTATAGATGAGCTCTCGTAAGCATCCCGAAAAATCAATTGACTCCTTTGGTCTTTCCCACGGAGATTGACGGTAATTGAGTTGGGTAGCGGTAGTAAGACCCGCTAAATCTTCTTGGGGGGTGAAGGTGGAAGGGCTCATTGGCGCTTTTTCGTCAAGCTTCTTGGCAAGAGGGGTCAGGGCGTCATAGGCCTGTGGGTGGTATTGCTTGAAATACGTGGCATATAAATCGAGCATACAGGCCATTTCTAAATGACTTTCGGGTTGATTGGCGGTGCGAGATTGCAGAAAAAGTAGCGCTTGTCGAACGACATTTTTGGCGTCTTTTGCAACATGGTAGTATTTAAATAGTTCAATGCCTCGGCGGTCATTGAGGTATCCTTCATAACTGGCTTTCAACAGCGAGTCTGAATTAAACTGTTCTTTGTATTGCTCAATATACCTTCTAAAAGGGGTTTCTATAGCAGGGACTTGATCTTCCGGTAAAAATTCGCTGATGCGTTTACGGGCATGTAAGTCCCGAAGAAACGTCGGTAAAACGTCTGGCTCATAGTCTAGTGCATAATTTATGAGGATTTTAATCATACGACTTGCTTGGGCGTCTCTTGGTTTGGGACTGATTTCATTACAAACAAATTTGTCTGGTTGTAAGGCGTCTTGAAAAAGCGTTACTAATCCATTACCCAACTTAGTTTTATAGGCCTGTTTCTCTTCTGGGGTAGAAGCCTTCTGTATTTGTTCGAAATCGTGTTCAAATGTTTTAAAGCGTCCCCATAAGTGTGCAAACTCTCCTCCTTCTGGAATGAGATTAGTTGTTTGGTTTTCATAACGCAAATGTTTCGTCAAGAAAAAAGCCGAAATAGCTACTGTTGCGCTGGCAAGTAGGCCTCCGCCGATTAAAATGCCTTTTTTCCATCTTCGCCACATGCGGACAAGTTGTTGCTGAAATTGTTGGAAGCCCCCTGCGGGTTCAACAGGGGAATCTGACGTTGCTGTGGGTTCAGCCGTGGCAGTGGAAGCGCCTAAGGATGGCGAGACGGCAGGGGCTTGTTTGGCCTGCTGAATACGCGCATAAAACGACGCGTTATTTTCATCAGCAAGGCCCCCTGCTTGAACAGGCCGTGTTTGACGCAGTGAAGGAGAGACTGCTACTGATGAATCCGAAAAAAGCATAAGATTCCATATCGATATTTAGAGATTAGGGATAAAAGACACCAAGACTATTTACTTAAACATCACTAAAAAATAAAACGTGCCACTTTTTTACATAAATCATATTGATTATAATTTCTATATTAAAGAAAAGCAATGGCTTATTTAAGCACGTGCTGGAAGCGGGCTTTAAAATCGGCTTGTAAGCGTAAAACGTGTTCATAATCCGCTTGCGTCGCATGGTGCACCCCCAGCACATGAAGACTGCCGTGAATGAAGCGCTCTAGCACATAATCAAACAGCGTTTCTACCCCCCGATTATGTTGTGCATAATCCACCGAAACCATGACCGTGCCTAAATGCCCCCCGTGTTGGGTTAAGGCTCGTTTTAAGACGTCAGGCAGTTCGCTTTGAACAGGCCAAGGGGGGGCCTCGTCGTCTTCGGCATGATCGTCTCCTAAGCTCGCATTTTCAAGGGTGGGAAAGCTCAAGACATCGGTGGGCGCTTTTTTACCGCGCAACTCAAGGTTGACTTCTTCTATGGTGGCATTGTCACAAAACAACCAATCGAAGTTCCAAGGGGCTTGATGGGGAGGAAACTGAAACCCATGCACCCGCCATAAGTCATGGTGGGTGATCCAGTCTAAGCAAACACGTTCTAACGCCGCGTGATCGTCTTGAAACGCCTGCACCAAGGGATCCGTCTGCATGCCAGCTTGCACATACAGCGTTAGGGAAAGCGCGTTTAAGGATGTGGGATCTTCTAAGGGAAAGTGTCGCTGAAAATCGTGATTCATGGCAGTAAGGTAATGGGCTTACGAAAGCTAAAGGGTTCATCCGGCTCTCGAAAATACAAAATCCCCTCTTCAGGGTCTTGCCAGCACAGAAACAAGGTTTCATCGCCGTCGGATTTATAAGGGAACTCTACAAGGCCTGCTTCCACGTCTCGTAAGAAATAGCCTTTGTCTTCAAAGCGTTTTACCCAATTTTCTAAGGCCGTTTCAAAGGTATGTATTTTGTTATTCATCAGCTTTTCAAGCTCGGCTTGTTCGGCCATACGTTCCGCGTATTGTAAGGCATAAAGTCGTTTGCTAAGCATCAGATTGTCATGCAAGTCATCGAGTTCTTCAAGGGCTTTGGCCAAATGAGATTTGACCCACGGCAAGGCTTCGACCGCTTCTTCCACACTAAAGTAGCGATGAATCGTTTTACGAGACGATTTGCTTTGCAAGTGCTTTAAAAAACTAAAGAGATCTTTCATATCTAATCCTTAATAGTGTTCGTTAGATGAAATCGGCTATGAGGCTATTCTAGGAGCCTAGATTTTTTTGTGCGGGCGTGTAGTAAGACCTACATAACCAAACAAAAAAATCGTAGCGACAACGAAGAGACCATAGACGGTTTTATATAGCGGATACTATAAAATATTGGGAACCACATAAGCCCCGTCTTCGGTTTCAGGGGCATTACTCATCAGGGCTTCACGACTCAAGGGCATTTCGGCGACATCGGCACGAAACGGGGTTTTGTCTTTGGCGGAAATCGTGGGGGTCACGGGGCTGGCGACGACATCGGCCGCGCTGGTGAGGTCTATCTCACCCAGAGGCAGATTGTTGAGCAATTCCACAAAGTTCAAGACTTTAGAGAGTTCCCCTTGATATTGCTGGACTTCTTCATCACTCAAGGCAAGACTTGAGAGGGTGGCGACTTTTTTAACGGTTTGGGCATCAATGTTCATCATCAATCAGACTCTTTCTTCGGGCTTAAATCATGTGATCTTATTATACTATAAAATCGAAGAAACTAAACATCTCACATTCTGCTGGCTCATTACAGGATTGTAACAATCGTTCAAGATGCCTGCTAGACGTCTCGAAAATAGAGAAGTCCCTCAATATGTCCCTCTCCTTTGAATAAATAGGAATCCCACCATGAAACATTTACAACTCACCAGTCTTGCTTTAATCGGCGTATTGTTACTTGCTCCGATGCAGGGGTTTGCTTCAAGTTATGAAGACGCCTTTAAGAAAGGAGAAGTTGCTTGTAAGGAAGAAAAATACAAAGAAGCGACAGAACATTATACAAATGCTATTATGCTCAACCCTAAGTATGTGGATGCTTATCTCTATCGGAGTTATGCTCAATACCAAACAGGCGATAAAAAAGGAGCGATGCGAGATTTAGACAAAGCCATTCAGTTAGATCCTAAAAATGATAGTGCTTATTATGGTCGAGGCTGGCTAAAGGGTAATTTATACGACAACAAAGGAGCGATACAGGATTTCGACAAAGTTATTCAGCTAGACCCTAAAAATGATAGTGCTTATTATTTTAGAGGTTATTTCAAAAGTGCGACAGACGATCAAAAAGGTGCTATTTTGGATTATAATCAAGCCATTCAAATAAATCCTAAATCCGCTAATTATTACTATGAGAGAGGTAATGTTAAAAGGGAATTAGGTCATTTTAAAGAAAGTCTAGAAGATTACACTCAAGCGATTCAACTGAACCCTAAAGACTCAGGTTATTACACTGCTAGAGCTTTAATAAGATGGACTTTAGGTGATTATCCAAAAGCTCTACAAGACACGAACAGAGCCATTCAATTAAATCCTAAAGATAGACATGCCTATAAAATTCGCTCTCTTAGTAAATTTTTTTTAAAAGACTACTTTGGGTCACTTGTAGATAACATTCAAGCTTACTTGATAGACCTTTTCAATAAGAGTGCTAATAAGAAAGCAACCAACTAAATCGTAACCTTCAACGCCTGAAAGGCAGGAGGCACGAGGTTTTTCAAACCCACGGCTTCTTGAAAGGCATAGGCAATCGCCAACAACTTTTCCTCTTCCCACGCTGGCACCATCAACTGTAAGCCAATGGGTAAACCAGTCGCCTCATCGAATCCACACGGCAAGGACAAAGCCGGAATACCCACCAAGTTGGCGGGAATCGTCGCCACATCGCTAAGGTACATCGAAATGGGGTCGTCATTCTTTTCACCCAATTGAAAGGCCACACTCGGCGAAGTCGGGCAAATCAAGACGTCTACATCCTGCCACGCGTGATTAAACGATTGTGCCAGCACCTTACGCGCCAATTGAGCCTTGCCGTAATAGGCGTCATAATACCCCGCAGAAAGGGCAAAAGATCCCAATAAAATACGGCGTTTAACTTCGGCGCCAAAGCCTTTGGCACGGGTTTTGGCAAACATATCATACACATTTTCCACGCCATCACGCTCGCTTAAGCCGTAACGCACGCCGTCAAAACGAGCCAAGTTCGAAGATGCTTCGGCTGTGGCGATAATGTAATAGGCCGCAATGGCTTCTTTAAAGCCTACTAAGCTGATGCGTTTAATGTCGGCGCCCAAGCCTTCAAAGCGAGTAATAGCGTTCGAAACCGCTTTTTGCGTGCCGGCTTGAATGCCTTCGCCTTCAAAGCCTTCGACAATGCCGACTCGAAGACGCTTACCCGCCAGTTGCGAGGCAAGTGAGCCGTTTTTGGCGGATGCCACATAATCAGGCAAAACCGCTGGAGCAGAGGAGGTCATATCGTGGGCGTCTTTACCCGCAATGACTTGTAAAATGGCGGCCGTGTCTTCCACCGTGCGAGCAAAGGGGGAGACTTGATCTAAACTTGACGCAAAGGCCACCAATCCATAACGAGACACCAAGCCATAGGTCGGTTTTAAACCCACAATCCCACAAAGCGATGCGGGCTGACGCACGGAACCGCCTGTGTCGCTTCCTAAGCTTAAGGTCACCATGCCAGCAGAAACGCAGGCAGCAGAACCGCCTGAACTTCCCCCCGGCACACACGCCGTGTTCCAAGGGTTATAACTGGGGTGAAAGGCACTTTTTTCACAAGAAGAACCCATGGCAAATTCGTCCAAGTTGGTTTTGCCCACAATAGGCATGTGGTGGGCTTTAATTTTGCTGATGACGGTGGCATCATAGGGCGACACATAGGATTCTAACATTTTACTGGCACAGGTGGTTTTGGTGCCTGTGACGTTGAGATTGTCTTTAATGGCAATCGGCACACCCGCCAAAAGAGGCAATGTGCTTGCGTTTCCAGCTTTTACGGTGTCATCGACGCCTTGGGCGCTGGCGTAGGCCTGTTCTTTGTTGAGACTTAAAAAGGCTTGAATTTGGCCGTCATGGGCTTCAATACGGGCAAAATGTTCGTCTAAAATCGCGCAAGCGCTTTGCGAACCCGTGGCAATGGCAGACGCCAGTTCTAGGGCAGTAGGAAGTGCGGTTGACATAGGTATTCCTTTCAAGCAATCTTCAACATTCGTACTGTTTTAAAGTAACATAAAAGTATGAAAATGTCTTGAAGCCATTTCTAAAAGACCGTCCTACTTGGCCTTTAGTCGCCCCGCACTAGCTAACGTGTAACAACGCCACTGGTAACATAATGGCTGCTAGCATACAGGCCATAAACACGAGCACCGCCACAATCTTTAGCGTGCTTAATACGGCGGTGTACTGCCCTGAATCCTGGCGAAGGTTTTGTTTCACCAGTTCAATGGCAATGCGTTGTTTGAATGACGTAAAATCGTCGGTAGTTAAAGGCGATTCAAAAGAAATGGATTCGCTAAATTGAGACATATGCAGTTCCCCTTGTCTTCGTGGTACTGTTATTTTTTTAATGAGCATCGGTCGTTCCCAAGATCCGATGCTACAGATATAAAAACACGTGGTGTACAAAAATTGCGTTGACAAGCCCCTTTTTTTGAGCGTTAATAAAAGAGTAATAAATGCCACCTTAGCTCAGTCGGTAGAGCAGGGGACTGAAAATCCCCGTGTCGCTGGTTCGATTCCGGCAGGTGGCACCACTTCCTCTTCACCTTGTGTGAAGGGGATTTTTTTGTTGGGGGGCTTGGTTTAATATGACGGTTTCATTAAAATAATGAGCTTAGGCACGGCCCACACCCCCAAAGCCAGCAGGGCAAGGCCAAGCCCGTGTTGCAAGGCCATGTTTAAAAGTAGCGTCCCCCAAGCCGGCGTGGAACTAGTGGTGAAGCACTGGTAGAGGTTAAACACGTAGCTAGAAAAAGTCGTCATGGCCCCTAAGTAACCCGTCAAAAAAAAGAGCCGAAACGCAGGAGTCCCAAAACGCTCAGGCAAGGCAAGGATTAAGCCTAATCCTATTCCAAAGCCCAAGCACCCCAGTAAGTTAATGCCTAAAATACCGTGCCATTCAACTAAAAAGAAGCGGGTGATTCCGTATCGGGTCAACACCCCCAGGCAAGCCCCTAGACTGAGTAACAGCCAAGCTGGAAGCTCATTAAAGGTGTGCAGTAAGGCACGGATCAAAGGCAAGGCGTTGGACTCCTCTACTTGTGGGGGGCGGGTGAAGGGGGGTGTTTCTTTGGTCGAATAAAAACTCACTGTAAGGTACCGTTGGTATAAGCATAACATGGAACTTGCCCATGCATCGTGACTTTTTTAACACATTTTTCAAACCCTTTGGCTGGTCTCGAATCGGACGCCTAGGCCTGTTGTGGGTGTTGTTACTATTGTGCACGGGGCCTTTTGTCTTAAGCGGATGCGATTTGCCGGGGAGTAAACCGCCTGTAGAAGAAGAATCGACAGAAGTTGAAGGCGAGGACGCTGAAGGCGAAGGTGAAGAAAGCGAAGAAAGCGAAGAAGGCGAAGAGGGTGAAGAGGGTGAAGCAAGCGAATCCCCGAAAAAGCCCGTCGTCCCGCCCCCGCCCGCACTCACGCATTTAAACTACACCCGCCCCGAAGACTTCCACCCCACTCGACTGAGCTGGACAACCGCGGACGGCTTTATTTTACAAGGCGATTTATATAGCCCGTATGGCGAAGTACAAGCCCTCAAAGCGCCTT
>JBIKTR010000002.1:0-197190 GCA_044348005.1 Vampirovibrionales bacterium
CGCCTTCCCCCCCCAAAGTCGCCCCCCCCGCAGGTGATGAGGAAGCAGAGGCCGAAGACCCAGATGCCGAAGCCGAAGAGACCGAAGAAGAGGCTGAAGCCCCTGCCAAACCTAAAACCCTTCCGCCAAGGCCCGTGCCACGCTTTCGATACCCCTTGGTGGTGTTGACGCATCGATTGTCGTCTTCAGGCAAGCGGGTGAAGTTTTTGGTACCAGCGTTCGTTAAGGCAGGCTATGCGGTTTTGGTGTTGGACGTTCGAGGCCACGGCATAAGTGAAAGCTTGGCGTATGGGGGCATGAAATCTTGGCGGGTGTTTGACGCCTTGGACTGGAGGCAACTCACCAAGGATCTAAAGCAGGTGGAACAGTACTTTAGACGCCCCGAACTCGATCTTGCCAAGTTTCCCCTAGAAGTAAAACCCAACAAAATAGCGATGATTGCCGAAGGCCTTAGTGCCAACGCTTGTTTGGTAAACGCAGCGGAACAAGATGTTCATTTGAATGCTGTGATTAGTATTGGAGCCACCCTTGAAAGTAAGAAAATTAGCCCTATTTTGGCGGTCATGAATAGCCATGTGCCGATTTTATACATGGCCAGTGAAAGTGAAGAAATGAGCTATGCAGACACGCAAAAGCTTTTTCGCATTACGGAATCGGCCAAAGCGTTAAGTTTATTTGCGGATGAAGGCCCAGGTATGGAACTGTTACGCAATGATGTAAAAGCTCAACAAACGGCCATGGCGTGGGTCAAACGTTACATGCCCCCCGCAGAAGTGGAACCCGCCTTTCAGCAGGCGTTAAAAAACGCGACCATGGCGTGGGCGAAGCATAAGCCGACTCCACAGCCGATTGCTCATGGCGAAGCACACACAGGGACTTGATGAAGAAACTGTAAGCAAAGGGCAGTTTAGTCACATATAGTGTTTTAAATAATTTCCCCTACCGAGTCTATACTTTGTCGCGACGATTATTTTGCTTGGTTATGGTCGTCTGCGTACACGCCCGCACAAAGTAAAGGGGCGTCTCTTAAAATAGACGCCCCTTTGTTAAAAAAAGTTTTATTTTAGTAGCGATAGTGGGCAAACGCCTTGTTGGCTTCAGCCATACGGTGCGTTTCATCACGCTTTTTCATGGTGGCTCCGCCCCCTGAAGAAATTTCCCATAATTCAGCGGCCAAACGCTCACTCATTGAACGCCCACCACGCTTACGAGAAAATCCAATAATCCAGCGACTTGCAATGGCTTCACCCATGGCATCATCCACTTCCATCGGCACTTGGTAGGTGGAACCTCCCACACGACGGGATTTAACACGCACTAAAGGGCGGGCTTTGTCTAAGGCAGTAAAGAACAATTCCACACCGCTTTGCTCAGAATCTTTGGCATCTAAAATGTCAATGGCATCATAAAAAATACCTTCTGCGGTACTTTTTTTACCTCTTTGCATCAAGCGGTTAATAAACTTGGCCACACGCACATTGTTGTAAACAGAATCAGGTAAAGGAACCCGTTTTTCGGGACGATAACGACGAGGCATGTTTGATAAAACTCCTAAAAATTAAGGGATTAAGTAGAAAAGTATCGAAACGACTTAAAGAAGGTTCACGGCAGGAACCTAAACAAGGAAGGCTTATTTTTTCTTTTTACCGACTTCGCCACTTTTCTTTACACCATACTTAGAACGAGATTGCTTACGGTTTTTAACGCCTTCGCAATCTAAGGTGCCACGAATAATGTGGTAACGTACACCAGGAAGATCTTTAACACGACCGCCACGAATCAAGACCACTGAGTGTTCTTGCAAGTTATGACCCACACCTGGAATATAAGACGTGACTTCAAAGCCATTCGTCAAACGCACACGAGCCACCTTGCGCAAAGCAGAGTTTGGCTTCTTGGGCGTTGTGGTATACACACGGGTACACACCCCACGACGCTGTGGGCAAGCCACTAAAGCAGGGGATTTGGTCTTTTTAATAATGGATTTACGTTCGCTACGAACCAATTGTGCAATTGTAGGCACAGAGGAAACCTCCTCAAAATAAGTTTAATACTAGGGACAATACGTCAGCACTGCTAGGGTGTGGGGGGAATCGCTTTTGCAACTCTTTCCGTTTTTCAAGTTTCTGTGTAATTTTCTATTTTAGAGTTTTACACGGCAACCACTTAAAAAAGGAAGGGAACAATACACCCTTTAGCCTAAGCTTCCCTAGCTTAAACAAAGCATAGTCGCTTGTCAATGCTTTTTCATGGCGTTTGTAACGTTGTTTTTTTAGTCTGTTGCTTCTATATTAAAGTAAATCGTCAACCCCTAAGGATCTTCACCCCCCACATGCCCCCCACAAGTCGACCCCATAATTGGATGCCCCCGTCTCTCCTGCCCCCAATGGCAGGCTGGTTACTGGTGGGCTTTCTCCTTTTTTACCCTGTCGTCTTATTGGGGGCTAAACAATTTCTTCCAGCCCTTCTCATTCAAGCTGAAGCCCTCACTCAAGGCAAAGGTCTCATCATTCCAGTGCCGTTTATGCTGAAATTCTTGATTTTTATTTTACTAGGGGGGGGAGGCTTGCTTTTACTTCGTTTACGGTTGGATGTCGCCTATCTCACCCACTGGGCAACGCAATTTCCACGCCCTCACTCCCTGCATGTGGACTATCACCCTGCGGAACCGTATAGTCTTTATGCCTTGGGGCGTTGGGTCTTGTATCGCTTCTTGCGTATTGGCACCGTTCCCGTACTTTTGGGGATCGCTATTGTGGTGAGCCTATGGCTGCAACTGCTTTTTCTAAACACTTTTTTAGAAGCCCCCTTTATGAAATGGCCTGTGGTCTATATTCTCGGCATTTTTTGGATGCTGAGCTTAGGGCTATTGTTTTTCGCTTCTTTAGTCAATGCCGTGTGGCAAAGTTTAGGTTCTACCTTTGGGGTGTGTGCAGTCGTCACTGAACCGATGAAGGCACAACCCATCTTGTTTAATCGCTGCCAACGCTTAAGTACTTATACCCCTTGGGCATGGGGGCTGTATGGCTTAAAACTCTTGCTTCACCTATTGTGGGGGGTGATGAGCCTATGGCTTCTATGGCATTTTACGGTGAAAGATTTACTCACCCCTCATTTCCCTTGGTGGTGGGTATTGCCCGCTTTACTGGGCTTGTGGCTAGCTGAAGTTTGCTTGGGCTATGCACGTTTTGCGATTTATCACTTGGCTTTAGAAAAGTTTTATCAACAGTTGCCTCGTTTTGTGAAAGAAGCGTTTGCCCCCCCTGTCTCTATTTTTGAATCGCCTTTAGGGGGGGCTCGTTCCCCAGATCCTACTATAGAAGCCCCTGAAACATGATTAAAATACTGGCGGGGCAATTTAAAGGGAGACTCCTTCAAACGCCAAAGGGAAGGGCCGTAAGACCCACCACGGCTCGGGTGCGTCAGCGCCTGTTTGACGTGTTGGCGTCCTATTGGCCTAATTCAACAGGGGTGGATGCCTTTGCTGGTTCAGGCGCCATTGGCTTTGAAGCCCTCAGTCGTGGGGCGCTTAAGGTGTATGCCACGGAAACGCACCCACTACACGTCAAACTTATGCAACAAAATGCAGAAACCCTAAAGCTTACGAAAAACGAGTATATGCTTGAAAATAAGTCCTTTGAAGCGTGGTGGAAGGCACAATCTGACGACGTAATGGAGTCTTTAGATTGGGTGTTTTTGGATCCCCCTTATGGCTACGGTGGGTTGGCCAGCCTTTTGGCGGAACTATTGACGCATTCGGCCTTGGCGGTGGGGACTTTAGTCATTGTAGAACATGGCAACACAAGTCAAGAGAAAGCGGTGCTAGACGCGGTTATTCAAGCATCGTGGGCGAGTGTGTTTCGCGTGCTGGACTGCGGAGATTCGAGCGTGTGGATCTTAGAGAAAACGTAAGAAAATGCCATGAAGCATCCGAACTTTTTCAAGTTGGACGGCCAAGAAAAGCAACGTCCTCAAAAGCCAGCCGTGGCTTAATGCCTAACTGTGGCACACTAAAAAACACGCCTGCGATGAGTTTCGCAGGCGTGTGGCTCTTTCAGGAGGTGCATGGAGGGATTTATTGTGCATAGCCCGTGTATTGTTGGGGGTATTGTTGATAAGCTGTATTCGGATCATAAGGCACGGTATACACAGGGGGGTAAGGATTGTACCCTTGGTAAGGATCATAATTCACAGGCATTGAAGAATACATCGGTTGATACGGCGTGTAGGCTTGGTAGGGATTGTACGTTTGAAAAGAGCTATATGCTTGGTAAGGATCCATGTACCGTTGTGGAGGAGCATACACGGGAGGGTATGGGTTATAGCTCTGGTAAGGATCATAAGAGTTGTAGTAAGGGGGGGTATATCCGTAATTCGGTTGCACCGCCGCATAAGGGTCTGCATCGCCCACGATGGGTAAATAATTATAGTCTGTATTATAGTTTGGGTTAGGGGGGGTATAGGTTGGAGGATTATAAGGTATGTAGGGTGTGTACGGGTCATTATACAAGGGGGGAGCGTAGTCATAATCAGGCGTGGCAGAAGGCGTTTTAGCCCACGTATTGCCTTTATTCACCACGTGTAAATCATAGTATTGATTTAAGTATACTGGATCACTGGTCCCTGCAGCCGCACGTTCTGTTGCCCCCTTGCCATCCGCAATACGGTTGCCCCAGCGGATTTCATTTTCACTTCGCAAGGTGGCGGCATAAGAAGGATCCACGCCCTTGTCTTGCAAGGATTTTAATGTGGCTGGATCAAAGCGTTCATAGTGGGTTAAGGTAATAGGCACATCTCCTGCATTGCCAGACTTCATTTCAAGCTTTGCCAAGGGATCTTTAGGGTCTCCGATAATCAATGGGGTTTTTGAATTGGGGTCAAACACGCTGACGTTGCCTTTGGGGTCAATATACTTGGTTTGCCCGTCAGAAAGTAAAACACTGTGTTTTTCGCCCGTTTTCGGGTCAATAATCGTGGCCTTACTTTCTGTAGCCGCCACGTTGTCCCTACGATCGGTGACGTTAATATCTTCATAAAAATTATTAATCACTAGGCCGTTGTCCGCATAGACCCGCACCGCAGTGCCACTGGGGGGGTGAAACGTCCCTTCGTGATTACTGGTGCCAGTGATTTTGTACACTTCAGGATCGCCCGCAACACCGCCTTCATAGGTGGGTGTTTTGCCAGGGTTGTAATAATAGATTTTGTTGACATTGCTTGAGGTTGATGTTTTAGAAACATCGTCCAATGAAGCAACAGTGTAATTTTTCCATTGATTCTTGGCATCGGCAAGGGGGAACTTGTTGTAGTACGCATCGGCCACAAAGCCGGTGGCTTGATCCCCTTCAGAGTTTAAATACACACTTTTTTGCGGAGGGTAATACAACACAGGTGAATATACAGGGGGGTTGAAGTAGATAGGGCTTGTTTGAATGGGCGGGTTATAAATAGGTAAGGGTTGTTGAGGCATATAAGGTTGATAAGGGGTGTAACGCTGATAGCCTTGTGGCATGGAGTTGTAAGTAGGCATTAGTATAGGGTCACTTTCTACATAGGGTTTGGGGGTTGCATTGAGCTTGCTATAATGTTCGCTATATAAAACGGTCTATGGTCTCTTCGTTGTCGCTACGATTTTTTTGCTTGGTTATGTAGCCTGTCTACACGCCCGCACAAAAAAATATAAGCTCCTAGAATAGCCTCATAGCCTGTTTCATCTATCGAACATTATGGGAATATCTTGGTCTATGTGAAAGGTATCGGTGAATGTGAAACGTTGCTTCAATCGCTTGTAACATTCCGTTACGAAACATTGAAAAAGCCACGGCCTAGTTAGCCGTGGCTTTGCTGTTTAAAAAACAAGTGAAGGCCTACAAGGCTGCGGGCTGATACAAGAACGTATAGTATTCAATCGCCATACGGTCGCTGTCAAAGTACAGAGAAGCAAACTGAATCGCCCGTTGCATCAATTCCGCCCACCGTTGGGGGTGGTCATAATACGTCGGCAACACACGGTCTTCAATAATGGTCATCATGCTTTCATAATCGCGTTGGTGTAATTCCGCATCGCTGGCATTACCGCTGGTGCCTTCAGGGTTGATGATAAAACCGTTATACTCGTCAAAGGTACCTTCAACCGCCCAGCCGTCATCCGTAGACATATGCAAAGTGCCGTTAAAATTGGCAGACATCCCTGAAGTGCCTGAGGCTTCCAAGGGGCGCTGAGGCGTATTGAGCCATAAATCAGCCCCCCGCTTCATGCGACCGGAAAGTTCCAGTTCGTAACCAGGTAAAATCGCCACACCCTTCATGGTTTTAGAAAGCGCAATCACATGGTTAAAGGTGTCACGTCCCCACGTGTCTTTGGGGTGAAACTTACCCGCAAACACGATTTGAAGCTTTTTAGAATCCAGCAAACGCTTAATGCGGGCCATGTCCTTAAAAATGAGATCCGCCCGCTTGTAGGCGGTAAAGCGTCTTGCCCACACAATGGTAAAGACATCAGGATCCAAACTCGTGCCTGCTTCTTGGTTGACGAATTCAATGAACTCTTTACGCATGACTTTTTTAGCACTCAGCAGTTCGTCCGCGGTTTTGGCTTGGGCGATGCGTGGATCTTGCCAGTATTTTAAATTAGTGGCGTTGGTGACGGCGTGAATGTTGCAACGCCCTTGCACCCACTTCCACATATCGGCGGCGACTTCTCCGTGGAGTTGAGACACCCCATTCGCCAGCCGACTCAGACGCAACGCCGCCACCGTCAACGAAAAATGATCGCCCCCTAAACGGCAGGCTTCATCCCGATGGGTATTGACAAAAAAGCCCGCTTCTAGCAATAAATCTACAGGGTGAATTTCATTGCCCGCAGGCACAGGCGTATGCGTGGTAAACACCAGTTTTGAACGTACCAAGTCATAGTTATTTCCATACATTCTTAAAAGTTCAAACGCCGCTGGTAAGGCATGGCCTTCATTCATGTGTACGGTGTCATACTTTACGGAAAGAGCCGACAAGGCGCGCACGCCCCCCACGCCCAAAATAACTTCTTGGGCCACGCGAATACGTTCATCTGCATCATAAAGCTTGTTGGAATAATCTCGCACGTGTTGGGGATTTTCAGGTAAATCAGTGGTTAAGAAGTAGCAAGGACAGGTGCCGAAGGTCTTGGGTTCCAGTAAAAAAGGCTTGACTTTAACACGTTCGCCGTAAATGGAAACATCCACCGTCACGCCTGTGTCAACCAAAAAGTCGTAGGAACGATCGACATACTTAATTTGGATTTCGTTATTTTCGTCGATATATTGATCCCCATAGCCCTGTTTCCAAAGAATGCTCACGCCCACCATCGGTAAGCCCAAGTTCCCCGCAGAAAGCATGTGAGACCCTGACAAAAAGCCCAAACCCCCAGAATAGGTATGAAAACTTTGATCAATCGCCATTTCCATGGTGAAGTACGCCACTTTTTGTAAAAGAGCAAGGTGCATAAGGGGGGAATCCTTTCAAACTCTGAATGATTAGTTGGTGATATTCATTCAATTGTTTTTATAACTTTACTACAGTCTACCTTATCAGATTAAAAAAGTGCAAGCGTCTGGGGAACAAGATACTGTATCAGTGGGACGTCTTCTGCTATACTAAAGGCTATGCAAATACCACTATTTAAGCGCGCGCTTGCTTTACAAGGAAAGTCGCCCCTTCTGTTTTTTTTGGGGGCCTTGTTGGTGAGTAGTTTCTTGTGGATGCTGTACCAGTCGTGGCACGCCGTTTTAGGGGGCGTGCCAAATGGCAAAACCACCCTAACCCTTAGTGCGTGGGGAACGCTGGAAGAACTTCATACCCTCAAAACGCAAGTCCACGCCTTTGAAGAAGCTCACCCCAGCCTCAAAGTACACATCCGCCACATGCCTGATTTATACACCCAAGGGTTGCAAATGTTAATTGCGTCCAATCAAACGCCTGATGTCATGATGCTCAATAGTTTGGATGTCCAACGCTTCTGCCAAGCAGGCTTGCTCCAAGACGCTTTTTCGCTGATCAAACACGAACAAGACGCCTTTTTCCCTACCGCCTTACGCAGTATGACGGCTCCTGACGGCACGCTTTGTGCGGTGCCTCGGGATGTGTCGAATCTCGTGGTCTATGTGAATCAAGACTTGCTTAAAACATTACCGCGCCATACGCAAGCCTTGTTAAACCCTTCGTGGCATTTAGGAGATTTACCCGCTATCGCTGAAGCTATAGCCAACTTGCACCGTCAACCCAAAACATGGGTGATAAGTTTTTATCAAGCCCCTGCCTTATTTTGGCTACCCTTTGTGTGGAGTGAAGGGGGAGAGGTTTTTAAAAATCAAACGATCCAATTTAACGCGACGGCCGTTCAAGCGTTGGCCCAGTACAAAGCCTTACGCCATAGCCCGCATTTGGCGCCTGATCGTCAAGAAATAGGCAATACCACCATGAGCGATCTTTTCTTGCAGGGGCGGCTACTGTGCTTGCTGAGCGGTCGATGGGCGGTTCCCTTGCTACGAGAAAACGCGTCTTTTTCCTGGGATGTGTTGCCCTTTCCTCAAGGCAAGGCGGGCTCTCGTGTGGGGATTGATTCCACAGGCTATGCCGTCAGTCGTCACAGTCCCCATCTCAAAGACGCACAAGCCCTCACGCGTTTTTTAAGTAGCGCTTCTGCGCAGCAAGCGTGGGTGCATTCGGGTTTAATCGTCCCGGCTCGCAAGGCACTCGCCACCCGAGATGCCTTCTTACAACGAGGAAAACTCCCCCAGCATGCGGACTATTTTATCACGGCCTTGACTACAGGGATGCCAAGTGCTTACCCCAAAACGTGGACGCACTTGGGGCAATCTCTCAATACGGCCATGGATGCCTATTTCAACACACCTGATTTTCCTTTAGAAGAAGCGCTAAAGGGTGCTCAACTTCAAGGGGCTATGCCTCATGCGTCCTAAGCCCCGTTTTAATTTCAACCGTTGGATGCCTGGCCTATTTATCCTACCTGTTGTTGTGGGGCTTTTTTGCTTGAATTACATCCCGAGTTTTTACGCGTTTTATTTGAGCTTTCAGCAATGGAACCTTTTAGAAGCTCCACAGTGGGTGGGGCTAGAAAACTATCAGCACCTTTTGGCTTCGCCCGCCTTTGTTCAAACCCTGCGTCAAACGGCGTATTATGTGGGCGGAATCGTTCTGGTTGAACTCTTATGTTCAATGCTTATTGCAACAGCCTTGCATCGCATAACCCGAGGCAAACGGCTTTTTCAAGTCTTGGCTTTTTTGCCTTATGTAACGCCTGCCATGGCGGCTAGCCTGATTTTTATGTGGATTTTTCAGCCTGATCAAGGCCTATTAAATAGTAGTTTGCAAGCGGTGGGCGTGCTAAAAAGTCCGATTGCCTGGCTTTTTACGCCTCATACGGCCTTAATGGCCGTAATAAGCCTTGAAGTATGGAAAGCAACGGGCTATAATATGCTCTTGATTTTGGGGGCCTTACAAGCCTTGCCCCAACACCTTGATGAAGCCGCAAGCTTAGATGGGGCGGCTGGCTTACGGAAATGGTGGTGGGTCACGCTCCCTCAGCTCATGCCCACCGTTTTACTAGTAGCCATGATGACGACCATTCACGCCCTACAAGCCTTTGACGCCATTTACTTGCTCACCCAAGGCGGGCCCAATCGCGCCACAACCGTTTTGGCCTACGCCTTGTATGAAACCGCGTTTCAGCGTTTTGAACTGGGCCAAGCCACCGCTTTAGGCGTGATTATTTTTACCATTATTGCCGTTTTAACGGCATTGCAATGGCGTTTTAGTCCAAGACGCAGTCCCTAGTGGTTTGAAACATTGCGAGGCAACAACAACGCCATAGTCGTGCCTTTTCCCAATTCTGACCACAACAGTTTCGCCGTGCCTTCATGGGCCTGCATAATTTTACGAATATACGCCAAGCCCAGCCCTGTGCCTGTGGCTTTGGTTGAAAAATAAGGCGTAAAAAGCTTTTCCACTTTGTCTTCAGCAATACCGACGCCTTCATCTTTGACTTTAATATATAAGTGCGTGTCATCTTTACGACTGGCCAAAGAAACAGTCACTTTTTTCCCTTCTGCGGTGGCTTCTAAGGCATTTTTAAGCAAATTGATGAGGGCTTGACGCATACGGCCTGCATCCAGCGAAACCAGTAACCCTTTTTCATCCAAAGAATCTTTGCTAAATTGCATTTCAACAGTTAAAATCACGCCTTTTTCTTCGTATTTGGGACGATAAAACTCGCACACATCTTCTACAAATTGCTGAAGGTTTACGGGTTCACACTGTAATTCAAGTGGCCGAGAATACTGGGTGAGTTCACTTAAAATGGTTTCTAAGTGAGCGGTGGCGTCTTTGATTTGATCGAGGTTTTTATGCAACGCTTCAGGCACTTCTGCTGTTGTGGCCAGTTGCCCCAATTGCCCTTGAATAATTTGGGCGTAGAGGGAAATCAACCCCAAGGGATTACGGATTTCATGGGCAATAACACTAGAAAGTTGACCAATAGCGGCCATGCGTTCTTGTTCAGCCATGCGACGAGACAGTTCCTTTTCTCGTTCCAAAGCCAACGTCAGTTCACGGTTACGATTTTCTAAGTTAGACAAGAGCGAAGAAACAATCAACGAAATTTTATCATCGTGACGAGCGTCAAAAGGGGCTTGTTCTACCGCCAAGTGTAACGTGTCATGCCCAAGCCATTCGGCTAAATATAGAGACAAATTACGCACATCCGCAGGGTTAAAGCTCCAGCCCCCTTGATCCATACGAAAGGCTTGGGATGTTTCAGAGTTCCAATGCACCACGGCACTTAATTTGTCGCTCAACAACAACATAAAGCCTACGGTAGGGGAAATAAGCGTTTCTGAAATAGTAGATTCACATTGATCTAAATTAAACACATGCAAGCCCATCATATTATGTAAGGGTAAACTCAACATGTTAAAGGTGTCGTCTTTCAGCGTTCTTAGAATCACCACCCCGTTGATCTGTTGATCTCTGACCATGCGAATGAGTGAACCGTAAATGTTTTGGAAGGTGGCTCTTGAAAACAAGCCCGTGTGGGCGGAAAGTTGATTGAGCATTTCGTCAAATTTAGGACGCGAAACCACTTCTGTGCTTTCATCGTCTTCTTCAAAGGGGTGAAATACATCAGAAATAGTAGATTCAAGCATTGCAGGAGCTCCCAAAAATTGTGTGGTTTGCATAAGAAGTCATCCAAGAAAAGGATTTTTTCGTTTAGATGTTTCCTATTATAGACCCGCTTTTTAATTATGGCTAGGCAAACGTCTTATTCCTGTGAAACCCATCAAGAAGACGATTGCACGAAGACTTTCGCAAAACCTATAATAGTTGTATACTATCGTTATCTGGAAAGAAAGAAGAATCCCCCCATGACCTCTGCCGTTCAACTTCGTCTAACTCCTTTGCAAACCTTGGCTCAAGCCTATGGTATTTCCCTTGAATTTACAGATGCCTTCAACCAAGTGCAACAAACCTCCCCCTATGCCCTTGAAAAAGTATTAAATGCCTTGGGCGTGGGTTCTTGTGACAGCGAAACGGCTTGTAAAAAACGCTTGGCAGAATGGGAAGAAGCGCAATGGAAGCCCGTTTTAGCACCCATGACGGTGTGGCGTCAAGGCGATGTGCAACCCCTTCGCATTCAACTGAATTTTATGCCTAAATCCCCCGTCGATTGGAAAATTACGGATGAATACGGCACGATTTATACAGGTCAACTCGCCCTGAATCCGCTTAACAAAGTCGATGAAAAAAGTTTTGAGCGTCGGGGACTCCTTTTTTCTAACAAAGAACTCCGTTTTGCGTGGCACTGGCACATTGAAGCGGAACTGCCCCAAGGGTATCATCAAATCGAACTGAGCTACCGTGGGGAACGTTTGGTGCAAAGCAAGTTGGCCGTAACGCCTCGTCATGCTTATATTCCTGAAGTGATGCAACAGGGCCAAGTATGGGGTGTTTCGTCTCAGTTATACAGCTTTAAAAGTTCGCAAAATTATGGTATGGGCGATGTAAACGATCTGCATGGCTTGGTAGATGCGCTTGCTGAAGTGGGGGCTTCGGCCATTGGCTTAAATCCCCTGCACCAAGTGTTCCCGCATGATGCTTCGGCCATTAGTCCGTATTCACCTTCAAGCCGTTTGTTTTTGAATTGGTTGTACATTCACCCGCAAAACAGTGTGGATTTTCATCAGTCCGAGGTGGCTCAGCTACTTTATACGCAAAACAAAAACGTGATAGATTCTGCGCGAAATAGTGAACTGGTGGATTATGAAACGGTGGCGGATGTAAAGCGTCCTATTTTAGAGGCGATGTTTCAAAGCTTTAGTGAAAATCACTTGGCGAAAGATTCGGATCGTGCCAAGGCCTATGTGGCCTTTATGAAACGTGAAGGCGATGCCTTACATAAGCTGGCCTTATATGAAGCCCTTTGCGAATATTTTTACACGCAAGATTCGAGCCTTTGGGGGTGGCCAGTTTGGCCTGAAGCCTTTAGAACTCCCGAAATTCCTGAAGTAAAAACCGCTAGCGTGCGTTTGAATCAACGGGTTCAATTTTTTGCGTACCTTCAATTTTTAATGGATGAACAACTCACTGCTGTGGGGCATCACTGCGAAGAACGCCACTTGGCGGTGGGTTTGTACATGGATTTAGCGGTGGGTTCAGGCATTGGAGGGGCTGATGTGTGGATGAACCGTAGCCTGTATAGCACCAGTGCTTCTGTGGGTTGCCCCCCTGATTTATTCAACCAGCTGGGCCAAAACTGGGGCTTGCCTCCTATTCGACCCGAAGTCTTAAAGGCCCAACAGTTTGAACCATTTATTCAATTGTTGCGTGCCAATATGAAGTACGCGGGGGCCTTGCGAATCGATCACGCCTTGGCTATTTTTAGAGCGTATTGGATTCCTGTTGGGGAAACCGGGCAACACGGGGCGTATGTCGACTATCCTTCCCATGAATTGCTGGGGTTGATCGCTCTAGAAAGTCAACGGGCCAAGTGCTTGGTCATTGGGGAAGATTTAGGCACGGTTCCAAACTGGGTGCGGGACACCTTTATGGATTGGAACATTTTTAGTTACCGTATTTTTTACTTTGAACGTGGAGCAGGCAATCAGTATATTGCGCCACAAGACTACCCTAAAAATGCACTCGTCACCATTTCAACCCATGATTTACCGACCTTGCAAAGCTATTGGCAGGGCAAAGACATTACGCTGAGAAATGAATTAAAGCTCTTTCCTACGCCAGAAAAGTTTGAAGAAGAATGGGCGGCTCGCCCCTTTGAGCGTCAAGCTTTGTTGGATGCGTTGATTCACAATAACGTGATGCCTGAAGGGTATAGCCATAATCAAGCGGATTACCCAGAGGCCCTGCCTCAAGCCATTGCTCATGCGGTAGATGCCTTTTTGGCTCATACCCCCAGCAAACTACGCATGCTACAACTTGAAGATGCCATGGGCTTAACGAGTCAAGTCAATATGCCGGGTACGGTGAACGAGCATCCCAATTGGCGACGCAAACACCCCGTAAAAGTGGATGAGATCAAGAACATTTTATAAGTCTAAAAAAAGAGGGTGTATTGCCCTCTTTTTAGTAACACAATGTAACTAAAGTGCAATTATGAAGTGGGCCTTGTGTTTATTGTGTTGTAAACATTTGGGGAAATTATTCCAAAAAAACTATATGAAACTATCGTGGGGCGATTTGTGCGTGCACGACTTCACAAGATCTCTTGAATTTTAATCGGCTCGGCCGATCTCGCATTAGTTGTTGGGAAGCACTTATGGCCGTATTGTTAAGATCACTCTCTCTATTCATGTTAATCAACACAGGCTTATTCAACTATAAAAAGGCATACACCACGGATGAATCGTATTAGTTCCACTCCTTTTTCACCTTACGGAAACAGCCCGCCCGCTTTGATTTTTCCACCAGCTCAAGGGTATTCGAATGATTCAAACAATTACAGTAAATACCCCCCCGGTTCGCCTTTGGCCAATCCACCTTCGATTTATGGAAATACGTTTCAAGCGCCGCCTCGAACCATTTCTGCGTTCACAGGGTATGACCCCCGTGTGGGATACAACCCCACCGTCTATGACAGCCCCGTCCGGCACGATGGCTTTTTGGGGTATATGGCCCCTCAATATATTGGGCAGTCTCCTGTTCCCGTGTATAGTTTAAAAGAACTCATGTTGGGTCGTGGGGATGCGACGATTTATCCCTACCCACCTAGCTATAACACACCGTTACCCGCTTACGCACCACCACAGAGCTACGCGCCATCGCAGAGCTACGGCCCACCACAAAACTACGGCCCACCACAAAGCTACGCCGCGCCACCGCAAAGCTATGGCCAACCACAAAGCTACGCGCCATCGCAGAGCTACGGCCCACCACAAAGCTACGCCGCACCACCCAGCTACGCGCCACCGCAAAGCTACGGCCCACCACAAAGCTACGGCCCACCGCAGAGCTATGGCCAACCACAAAGCTACGCACCACCGCAGAGCTACGGCCCACCACAGTCACAGTTTACTAGTTTTCAATATACAGGGCCACGTAATGCTTTGCAGAACCCCATTTATGGGCCACCCCAACAAACCCATCCCATGGGGGTTCGGTATTTTTAAAAGATTATACAAGTTAACGATTAAGACAAATTCGTCACAAAAGTGAATAAGGTTGCAACAGGGGTGCCTGTGGATGTTTCATCTTCCAACATATCCGCCCCAGCAATATCTAAATGCACAACAGGGGTGCCTTCTTTGGCACCACTCATCACAAAAGCCCCCGCGGTTTGAAACCCACGTTCACTGCCACGGTTGGTGTTGCGAATATCTGCTCCATCGAGCTTGGATTTAATGTTTTCAAAGTCAGCGGGGGTAACATCCACATACTGAACAGCATCCCCCCCACGTTGAGCAGACGCTTCAATTAAATGCCCCCACTTAGGTGAATTAGACATTAAACAAATGGTATTACCCACCGCCATTTTGGCAGCCCCTGTTAGGGTAGCAATCGTAATAATTGCTTCAGGATCCAACGCATTGGCTTTGGTAACAGCATCAATCAAGGTCAAACGTCCTTCCGCATCTGTATGGCGGATTTCAACTTTCTTGCCACAGGTGGTGTCCACAATCGAATCAGGGATCATGGCATCTGAATCAATTTTATTGGGCGTTGCGGCCAAATACATATGCACTTCAACCGCTTCAGGCTGGAACTCCCCTAAGGCTTTGGCTACCCCCAACACAGACGCACCCCCTGCCATATCTCCCTTCATCGTCACCATGTAATTACCCGGTTTAACTTGGTAACCGCCGGTGTCAAAAATAACGGATTTACCCACCAACGCCACTTTACGGCTGGGGTTTGTACCCTTATACACCAAGTGAATAAAGCGTGGCGGGTCACTCTTTACATTGCCACGAGCCACCGTATAAAAGCAAGGCATTTCTTTTTCAAGGGTCTTTAAATCATCTACCACATTTAAAGTGAATCGATCAGGAAAGGCGTGAGCAATTTCTGTGGCGGCATTCACAAGGGTTTGCACTGTTTTTGTGTTGGCGGGCTTATTCACCAGATCTTTCGCCAACGCACGGCCCGTATTTAAGGCACTTAAAAAGGGCAACGTTTTTTCCACCGCTTCTACGTGTTCGGTGACTAAAATCACTTTTTTAAAGCCTTTTACAGGCTTGAGCGATTCCGCTGAAACGTAAGTGGCGTCATACAACGCTTTAAGTACCGCTTGAACAATCTCTTCCGCTTCGACGCTGACTTTACTGTCCTTATCATTCAGTAAAGAACCCCCATAGCGTTCGTAATTTTTCACTAATGACACGGCAACCGTGTGCAGGGATTCATCTTTGCCCAGCAACGATTTCAACGCAAAGGCATACGCTTTGCTCAACGCGGCTTGATCCGCATTTTTAGGCTTCCCCAAGCCAAGTAGAATAACGCGTTTAACGGCATAGTGTTCACTTTGGGGCAAGCGCAAAATGAGTTGTGTGGCCCTAGCGCCAGAAAAACCTTCTTCTTGAGCAAAGTCATAAACGCTAAAGCCAATGGCTTCGCTTAGGGCATCCAAGGCGTGGCTTTGGGGGAAGCGAGGCGTTTTTTGAGTTGCTTTGTCATTATCGTCTTCTGCTCCTTCTGCTTGCCAAATCGGGCTAATCACCGTGGTGGCTTCTTTGTTGGTAAAAGGGCATTCATTACTGACGTGAATTACGGGGGCTAAGTTAGGCATAGAGTTCTTTCTTTCTCGTCAAAGGTCCCAAAAGGGACCGTCTCTCATAACAGTATAAGTATAGCATAGTTTTAGGCTTGTTCGTGACGTCTCGTGGTGAATCTTCCCACACACGTTTTATTCGACCTTTAAGCTGGATGCGATACAATACTAAGGTAGCCTACTTAAGTAAAGGATCCCGATTAATGAAACATGCGATGAGTGAAACCCAAGTTAAACGCCTTTGTAAAACAGTGTTACACGTGGCCATTGAATCACTGGCCCATACGCCTTACCTCCCACTGGCTGTAGAAGTGGAACAGAGTCAAGGGCGCTTGGTTCTTCAGATTTTTGTGGAAAAGCAAGGCGTTCGTATTACCTTAGATGAATGTGCCGAAGCTTCTTTGTTGTTAGAAGCCCCTTTAGCAGATTTGGCTGAACTTCAAGCCCATTCCTATGTGCTTGAAGTCAGTTCCCCCGGTTTGTTTCGTCACCTCAAAACCTTTCGCGAATTGGATTTTTATACAGGAAAAACCGTGACAGTCAAACCGCTGGATGTCCCTGAATCAAAAGCCACTTCCCATTTATTTCCCCCCAAACAATTGGGGCAAGTGCAGGTTCAAAACGCTGATATACTCGTTTGCCTAAAAAGCGAAACAGGTACAGAAGAACAGTTTTTATTGTCCAGCCTTCCCCAAGGGCAGGGGATTTGCTTGGCCCCACCCATTCAATGGCCTAATGATGAAGAGGACGACCTTCCCCTAGATGCTGAATAAGACGGTGAAACCAAATTGCTGTGTTAAAATATGATTAAGACGCAATATGCGTCCTTGCATTTATTTATGCTTTGATTAACATGGTAGTAAGGCATGGTGCCAAACTGTTTACAATTAAATACTCGAACAATGAGGAGTCCTAAAACATGATAAAAGTCGGATCCGCCCTATTAGAATATGCTGAACAACTTGAACGTGAACGAGGCATACCCAAAGCCTTTATTATTGATTCACTCAAAGAAGCCATGCTTGCGGCGTATCGTCGTTATGCCAAACTGCCTAGCACCGAAGGTTTATTGTGCCGACTTGTTGAAAAATCGGGTGAAATTGGTATTTTTCAAGAAAAATTCGTGGTGGAAAAAGTCGTTCATGTGGAAGCCCCTGAAGCCTTTGAAGGTGATTTAGAAGCGGCCTTAGACGCTGTAGAAGCACTTGTTGAAGAAGCGCCACCTACTGAAGCCACTGAAGACGATGCCTCTGAGTTGACGGAAGAAGAACGTGCTGCCCTTTCCTTAGAAGCCCGCAAAGCCAATCCCTTTCACCAGATTTCTTTGCAAGACGCTCGCCACATCAAGGCCGATGTTCAGATCGATGATGTGCTTGAAATTGATGTAACGCCTTCTGAATTTGGGCGTATTGCGGCACAAAGCGCTAAGCAAGTCATCACCCAGCGGATTCGTGAAGCAGAAAAATTATTGATTCAAGAAGAGTTTGATGAAAAGAAATACACCGTTGTGCCTGCGGTCGTTCAGCGTGTGGAAGGCCGTAACGTTTGGGTGAATATCGGGCGTAATGACGCTCTGCTCCCTACGCGTGAACAACTACCTGGGGAGTATTACCGCGTAGGTAATCGCATTCGGGTGTATGTTTTAGAGTTAAAAGACTCAAATCGCATGCCCACCATTGTGGTGTCTCAAGCTCACCCCGCCATGGTGCGTGAAGTGTTTGAGCTTGAAGTGCCTGAAATTGAAGATGGTTTGGTGGAAATTAAATCCATTGCTCGAGAAGCAGGGCATCGCACAAAAGTAGCTGTTTTTGGAACGGATGGCGATGTAGATCCGCAAGGGGCCTGTATCGGCACACGTGGTAGTCGTATTCAAGCCATTGTCAGTGAGCTTCGTAACGAAAAGATTGACATCATTCGTTGGTCTGACAATCCTGGAGAGTTTATCGCCAATGCTTTGGCGCCTGCCCATATTTTAGAAGTGCGTGTGGATTCAGACCCTGAGCTTAAACGGGCCTTGATTATTGTACCTGATGAGCAACTTTCTTTAGCGATCGGGCGTGAAGGGCAAAACGTTCGTTTGGCGGCTAAGCTCACTGGTTTTAAGCTAGATATTAAAAGCCTTTCTCAATTCCAACGTTTGAGAGAAGAGTTCTTTAATCGTCGTGCCAAATCTGAAAACGACGCCCTTGAAGAAGGAGGCGAAGAAGCTGAAGCCCTTCAAGAGCAATTATTAGAAGGTGTGGAAAAATCCATTCCTACTGAAGTTGAATAAAGTATTGGGGGGAAAGTTGTCTCCCCCTCATCTTTTTTCTGTTTGATCCATTTGTTCCTTAACAGTTTAATTAAAAAAGAAGGAAAGGCCATGCCTGAGGAGCGTAAATTTAAACGTCGTTGCGTCATCTGTCGTCGCGACTATTGGAAAAAGGATCTTTTTCGCTTGCGTCAGTCAAATTTAGGCTTGTGCCTTCAGTGGAAAGACGCTATTTTTGCCCTCTCTTCTGCCCTTCCTTCTTCTTTGCCCCCTGTCCCTCAGGGACGTTCAGCTTATCTGTGTACTTCCCCAGAATGCGTGTCGAAAGTCCCCCTGCAAAAGGGTCGCTACATGGCTCAAGCTCTGCGAAGCTCTATTTCAGTGCAAGCGCTTGAATCCTTGGCGAATACCTTGCAACATCCCCCTACATCAACATAACACGAGGTGCTTCCGCACATGACTGCAAAAGTAAGAGTTTATGAACTCGCTAAAGAACTCAATATCCAAAATAAAGACTTGGTAGAATATCTTCAAAAAACCTTGCAACTAGGTGAAGTCAAAAGCCATTCCAGCTCCATTTCTGCGGAAGAAGCGCTCAAAGTGCGTCGTCATTATGACAAAAAAGGGCCGGCTCAAGAAACGCGTCAACAAAAGCCCTTGCCTTCTGTTGAGCAAGCCGATGCGCTTAGTCGACAAAAGAATGAACGCTCCGTTAAAATTTTCAATCCCAATGCTCCCAAAAAGGAAGCATCGTTGCCCACTTCAACGCCTTCGCCTGCCAAAAAGGCGTTGCCACAAGCGCCTGCTAAAGACGCCCCTGTTCTCGTTCCTGTAGATTATACCGCTAAAATCCGTAATTTAGACGATCCCTCTCCACGTCCTGCTTCTTCAGCCAATAAGCCACAAACGCCTCGTCGTTCAACGGTTTCAACATACTCGCCTCCACAACGCCCTGCCCAAGGGGCCAGGCCGTCTTCCACGGCTCGGTCACCCGAACAGCGAAGCAGTACAACCGCAAGCAGTTACCGCCCCAATTATGCGGGAAGTTCCCAAGGCAATGGCCCAGCCAGAGAAGGTGCCCCCGCAAAACGACCCAGCTTACAGCCTAAAGCAGGCACTGTCAAGCCCATCGATCAGCGTACCTTGCGAAAAGACGGTGAGACCCCTCAACAAGGGCAGCGCCCCTTTCAAGGTGGGCCACATCAAGGGCAAGGCGCAAGGCCTCAAGGGCAACGCCCTTCTCCATCGGGAGGGCAATCCGCACAAGGTCGTCCTCACTCCGCTCAGCGTCCTTCAACCCCTCCCCTTGGAGATTCATCCCTTGTGGTTTCGGCTGATTTCATTCCTGAAGTCACCAAGGAAAAAGAACGAGCCAAAAGCTTTTTGCCTCAAGCCAAAAATAAATCTTCTATTTCCAAGTACGTCAATAAAAGCGAACTTGAAAAGGAAAAAGAAAAACTCAGTGCTTTATTGCGTCCAGCTAAAAAATCAAGCAAAACGTCTAAAGCAGAACGTCGTGCTACAGCAGCGGCCATAGAAGCAGAAAATTCGATTCCTCCGACGCATTTGGTGTTTGATCACCCCATTACCGTGCGAGAACTGGCGGATTTACTCAAGCAAAAAGACACGGAAGTGATTAAATACCTGTTTATGAAGGGTATTATGGTCACAATCAATCATACCTTAGATTTTGATGCGATGATTGATATTGCCAAGTACTTTGAAGTGGAAGCTGAAGTGAAAAAAGGTCAAGATATGAGCGAAGTCGAAGTCGCTAATGTTTTAGATCGTAAATCTGATTCAGATGAAGATGAATCCTACGTGCCTCGCGCTCCGGTTATTTCCATTATGGGGCATGTCGATCACGGTAAAACGTCGTTGTTAGATGCCATTCGTGAAATTCGCACGAATATCGTCGACACCGAAGCAGGGGGTATTACTCAGAGAATCGGCGCGTATACGGTTGAAAAAAATGGGCAGAAAATCGTTTTCTTAGACACCCCCGGCCACGAAGCATTTACCGCAATGCGTATGCGCGGTGCGCAAGCCACCGATATTGCCATCTTAGTCGTGGCGGCGGATGATGGGGTGATGCCTCAAACCATTGAAGCGATTAACCATGCCAAAGCCGCAGGCATTCCGATTATTGTGGCGATTAATAAAATCGACAAAGCGGGTGCGGATCCTGATCGGGTCATGTCTGCCTTAATGGAACATGGTGTGATTTCTGAAAAGTATGGGGGAGATGTCGTCACCGTTGAAGTCAGTGCTTTACAGAAATTGGGTATTGATGATTTGCTTGAAAACATTCTATTGCTTTCAGAATTGTTGGAACTCAAGGCCAATCCGCATGTGCCTGCTGAAGGCATTATTATTGAAGCAAAATTAGACAAAGGCAAAGGCCCTGTAGCGAGTGTATTGGTTCAAAAAGGCACACTCAAAGTTGGGCAGAACATTTTGATGGGCGCCGTTGGGGGACGTGTACGTGCCTTGATTAACGATGCGGGTGAACGCATTCAAGAAGCGGGTCCTTCAACGCCTGTAGAAATTTTAGGCCTAGAAGAAGTGCCTGTTTCTGGTTCAACCATGCTGGTGATTGAAAATCATAGTGAGTTCAAGCAACGCTTGAGCTTGGCTCAAACCAAAGAACGGGAGCGTCGTTTGTCGGCACGAACTCGAAATGCAGGGGGTTTAACCACTTCTTTAGACGATGAAAATAAAAAAGAACTCCGCATTGTACTAAAAGCCGATACCCATGGCTCTTTGGAAGCGGCTCAAGGTTCCTTGGTGAAGTTGGACACCGCAGAAGTGCAAGTCAACATTATTCATACAGGAACAGGCGATATTACGGAAGCGGATGTGATGCTAGCCACCGCTTCTAAAGCCATTATTATTGCCTTTAATAGTCGAGAAGACGTCAATGCGTCTCGCATTGCGGAATCAGAAGGCGTGGTAATTCATCGCTTTGATGTCATTTATCATATGGTCGATCGCGTTGAAAAGCTGATGCTGGGTGAACTAGATGCCGATATTGTAGAAGTTGAATGTGGCCAAGCCGAAATTCGTCAACATTTTACGATTGGTAAAACGATTGTAGTCGCGGGTTGTATGGTGACTCAAGGTAAAATCGTCCGTAGCGGACGCATTGAAGTCAAGCGCAACGGCAAAGTCATTCACGAAGGCTTTATTGACTTACTAAAACGCTTTAAGGATGATGTGAAAGAGGTGGCACAAGGCTTTGAATGTGGGATTACCATTGCCAAATTTCATGATCATCAGATGGGTGATGTGATCGTCTGCTTTCAGCAAGAAGAACGTAAACGTACCAGCCTGTAATGTTGGGTTAGAAGGTTCTTCGCCCCTTATGTTGGCTTGAACAAGCAAGGAGTTTTGTCATGAATCAACGTCAAACGTTTTCACGAGTCGATCGCGTGCGTAAAGCCATTCAACGTGAAATGGGGGATATTTTACGCACGGAAATCAAGGACCCTCGCTTGGATGATTTAGTTATTTCAGTCACCGAAGTGGATTTGACCCCTGATTTAAGTGTCGCTAAAATCTATTTAAGCATTTTCTTAGACGATGAAGACGAGCGTAACGAAGTCATGACGATTTTGATTACCCATGAAGCCAAGGCTCGAAAAGCCTTGGGGCATCGGATTCGTTTGCGTCACACGCCTGAAGTGCATTTTAAGTTTGACGATTCACTAGAGCGTGGCGTGCGGATGAGTCAATTGCTCGACAAGATCGCGCGTGGTGAAATTCAATAACCCTTTTTTATTAGACATCTACAATAAGGATGAAACAATGAGCCAAGGCAACCATTATACGTTGATTTCATGGAATGTGAATGGCATACGTGCGGCTCACAAAAAAGGCTTTTTAGATTGGCTAGAACAAACCGCGCCTGATGTCTTGTGCTTGCAAGAAACCAAGATTCAAGATCACCAACTCACCGAAGAAATGCGCCATCCCCCAGGAGGCTACCATGCGTATTATAGTCATGCGACTCGTCCAGGCTATAGCGGAACCGCCATTTACTCTCGCATAGAACCCTTAAACGTGGTGGAAGGCTTTGGGGTAGATCGCTTTGATTGTGAAGGTCGTACCCTAATGGCTGAATTCGAAGAGTTTATTTTGTACGGCATGTACTACCCCAATGGCACTTCAGGCGCCGAGCGTTTGCAGTATAAAATGGACTTTTATCATGCGTTTTTAAACGATCACATCAAGCCATTGCAGGCTCAGACCGACAAACCCATTGTATTGACAGGCGATTTCAATACGGCTCACTTTGCGATAGATTTGGCCCGCCCTAAAGAAAATGAGAACGTTTCGGGGTTTTTACCACAAGAACGGGCGTGGATGGATGAGTTAGTAGACGCAGGCTTTGTGGATACCTTTCGTTTAAAACACCCTGAAGAAGCAGCGCGTTATAGTTGGTGGGCCATGCGCACCCGTGCCAGAGAACGCAACGTGGGTTGGCGGATTGATTACTTTTTTACCTCTGAATCGCTAAAGCCCTATATTGTGGATGCAGACATTCATGACCAGACCGAAGGCTCTGATCATGCCCCTGTGTTTTTGGAACTTCAATTTCCTTCTTAAGAAGGGGGCGGCCTGTGTGTTCTTGAAAAAAGACTTGGTGTCCCGTTACTTTTATGCTAGAATAAGGCATGTTTTAGTTTAAGTTAAGGGATCTTAATCATGCGTTCATTTGTAAAAGCGATTGCAGGCATTGCGAATCAGGATGTAGAGAGCGTTGCTCGTTTGGCACAAGTGGCAGAACAAGCAGGCGTGCAAGCGTTGGATGTTTCAGCCAATGTGGCGTGTGTTCAAGTGGCTCGTGCGGCGTTTAGTGGCCAATTGTTTGCGTCAGCAGTTTCTGCGCAAGCGTTACGTTTGGCTGTTGAAGCAGGGGCAGATGTCGCTGAACTGGGTAATTTTGATGACATGTACGCCCGCGGTGAATTCATCAGCGCTGCGGAAGTGATGACCTTGGCGGAAGAAAGTCTGCTTGCTTTAGCAGGTAAAGCCCCCCTTTGTGTCACGATTCCTGGTCATTTAAATCGTCAAACACAGCTAGAAATGCTCCATGCCTTGGCAGATATGGGCGTTGCCATGGTACAAACTGAAGGGGCCATTCGCTTATTGAATGATGAGAAAGTGCAATTACTTTCGGTTGAAGAAAAAGCAGCTATGTCCCTTGAAAATGCCCGCTTTTTGGCAGAAGCAAACGTCTTGCCCGTGATGGTGGCCTCTGGAATATCGTCAAACAATACGCTACAGGCCCTTCAAACAGGCGCGCTTGCTGTTGGGATTGGGTCTTCATTTAACAAGTTGGATTCAGAAGAAGCGATGTTGGTTGAACTGCAGGCGTGCCAAGTGGCTGTTCAAAACGTTTTACAAGCCATCGCTTAAGGCTTAATGATTGACGGGGACAGAGTCCACCCTAATAAAGGCTTAAAGGCCGTTTAAACGGTAAGAAAATGACGGTGATTCGCTTATGGCAAGACGCTAAAAACTACGTCTCAAACGCTAGATTTCTAGCAACTTTTGAGTCTGTGTCGTTTTTATTCTTTTATCACGAAGAACGGAGTCTTCTTTTATGCCTCATTCTAATACTTACCCCATTGAAACACAGGACGTTACTTTAAATACGGAGACGACTAACACGAACGCTTTTGAACCCATTCAGCCCAATAGTCGCTTGGCCAGTTTGCCCCTGTATGTTTTTGCAAGCCTTGAAGGCTTAAAGCAAAGCGTTCGCGAAAGTGGCCTAGCCCTAATTGACTTGGGCATGGGAAATCCTGATCAGCCTACGCACCCTGATATTTTAAATGCGTTGCATCATGCTATTTTAGACCCTGAAAACCATGGCTACCCCAGCTTTAAAGGCAAAGCCACTTTAAGAGAAGCCATCGCACAATGGATGCATCGTCGCTATCATATTTCCTTAAATCCCGATTCTCAAATCCTACCGCTCATTGGTTCAAAAGAAGGGATTGCCAATGTTATTTTGGCTTACTTAGAACCGGGTGATATTTGCTTGGTGCCTTCTTTATACTACCCCACCTATCAACGATCCACCGTCATTTCGGGGGGTACCCCTTATTTCATGCCACTCACAGAAGACACTCATTTTTTACCTGACTTAGACGCCATTCCCGCTGAAGTGTGTAAAAAAGCTAAACTACTGTTGTTGAACTATCCAAATAACCCCACAGGGGCGGAAGCGAGTGCTGAATTTTATGAAAAAGCCATCGCTTTTGCCAAGTTGCATCGCTTGGTGTTGGTGACGGATATGGCCTATGGTGAAATTGCCTTTGACGACTATCAGCCCCTTTCCATTATGGAGTTTGAAGGGGCGGAAGATGTGGCCATTGAGTTTCATTCCTTTTCTAAAACCTTTCACATGGCCGGCTGGCGTTTGGGCTTTGCGGTGGGGGCTAAATCCGTTATACGTAACCTGTATTTAGGCAAAACCACCATTGACTACGGCGTGTGTAACGCCATTCAAGACGCCGGCACTTACGCGCTAAATCACGCGGAACGCTTAATTAAACCCATGTGTGCCATGTATCAAGAACGACGGGATTACCTGGTTCAAGGCTTTTCAGACTTGGGGTGGGAAGTACAGTCGCCAAAATCGAGTTTTTACTTGTGGATGAAAATCCCACCCGTGTTTCAGGATTCTTATGAGTGGATTGAATACTTGATGCGTCAAACAGGTGTGGTGGTTACTCCAGGGGGTGCGTTTGGATCTGACGGTGATACCTATTTCAGGGTATCGCTTGTTTCCCCGATGGAAAAACTCAAGCGGGCACTTAAGGTGTTGCATCAAAAAGGCATTCGCTTTGACATGGAAGCCCCTGATAAAAAACCAGTGGTTTAAATTTTCCACTTGCGCTACAATAGGAACCATATACATACCTTTGGTGCTGAAACACTGACCTGTTGTGTAGGAATACTTAGATGCTTGAACGCTTTTTAGAACAAACGCCCGTGCCCCTCCTGTGGGGAGCATCCCTTTTAGTAGGTTACCTCATGGGTGCCATTCCTATGGGATATTTGGTCGCTAAACTCTTTTATAAGAAAGACATTACCCAAGAAGGCAGTGGTAATACAGGTGGCACAAATGTAATGCGCTTATGTGGTAAAACAGCGGGGCTTGCCGTGTATGCCCTTGATTTTATTAAAGCGGCCTTGCCTGTTTTGTTATTCAAGTTTCTTTTCCCTCAAAACGCTTGGTTGCATTTGGCGGTAGGCGTCTTGGCCATTGTGGGTCATTCCAAATCAATTTTCTTAGGCTTTAAAGGCGGCAAAAGTGCCATGAGTTCGTTGGGCGTTATTTTTGCCCTTTCGCCCTTTTCGGCATTGATTTTGGGTGTCCTTTCCGTTATTTTGATTTTAAGCACACGGCTGGTGTCTGTCGCTTCTTTAACGGGGGCCTTTTTAGCACCGATCTTAATGTACCTATTGGGTTCACCCAAGCCTTATGTGGGTTTTGGTGTTGTCGCATGCGTCTTGGTTTTTCTTCGTCATCGAGACAACATCAAACGTTTACTGGCAGGCACGGAAAATAAAATTTAAGATTTAAAGGATTTTAGACGACTTTTATGAAGACAGACGAACCCGCTAAAAAATTAACTATTCTAGGTACAGGGAGTTGGGGCTTGACCTTGGCTTGGATTGCCGCCCAAAGTCAATTAAGAGACCCCGCTAAAGCTCGCATGCAAGTGACGTTGTGGGGAAGAAATGAAGCCAAGGTCGCAGCGTTCAAAAAAACCCGTCACGTGGACTTTCCCGTTCAAATGGATATTCCCGCTTGTGTGGAGATGACGTCCGATTTAGCCACTGCCGTGAAAGACGCCGATGCCGTTTTGTTTGTTGTCACCGCAAAGGCGACTCGTGAAGTGGCGCAAGCCATTTTAGAAACAGGGGCTTTGCCTAAAACAGCGATGCTGGTTAATGCGTCTAAAGGCTTGGAATATCCTTCTTTAAAGACGATGTCTCGGGTGTTGAAAGAGTTTTTCCCTCATCATAAAATTGGGGTTTTGTCTGGGCCTACACTGGCTAAAGAAATTTTAAAGGGGCTGCCAACAGCGTGTACCATTTCGGCGGAATCTCTTGAAACGGCGAAAGTTTTGCAAGAACTGCTCAATTGCGACAGGCAGTTTCGTTTGTACACCAACACCGATGTGTTGGGTGTAGAACTGGCGGGTGCTTCAAAAAATGTATTTGCCATTGCCAGTGGTTTTATGACGGCTAAAGAATTGGGCGACAATGCCAAGGCGTCTTTGTTGACTCGGGGCTTAGCGGAAATGGCTCGTTTTTGCTTGGCTCAAAAAGCGGAAGAATCGACGATTTATGGCTTGGCTGGTTTGGGCGATATGCTCGCCACCTGTAATTCACCGTTAAGCCGTAACTTTCAAGTGGGCTTTCGCTTAGGCAAGGGTGAAGCGTTAGAGGACATTTTAGCCGATATGAAAGTGGTGGCAGAAGGCGTTCAAGCCGCCAAAGCGGTGCATAAAATCGCCAAAGAGCTTGGGCTAGATATGCCGATTGTGGACTTGGTGGTCCAAGCCGTGAGTGGCACAGAAGTCTCGCAAGAGATGATGGTGCGGTCTTTAATGAACCGTAAGCTCAAGGCAGAGTAATTTCGTTATGCCTTCCCTCCTCTTTTTATAAGACACGATTAAAACTATACCTATTTTTTAGATAAAATATACCAAATTTGAAAATCTAAATAGGCTAGGGTACCATAAGTAGCATATGCTTGGTTCCGTATTGAAAAATTTTATGCAGTACACTCAAATAAACTTCGGTAGAATTTCTGAAATTAAGCTTGATACGGAAAAAAATATTTAGGATAAATTATGATTATAGAAAGACATCCAACTCAAGAAGAAATTACTGTTCTTAAACAAGCTATCCTACAGCAAGAATCGTTACGAAGCCATATACTTGATTCTTTAAGAATCGCAATGGGGGTGCTAATTTTAATTTTTTTTGTTTCACTTATCGTAAGTTTAATCTTATCTTTCTTGTCTATTGCAATAACTGGTCATAAACTAATCTATTATATTAGAGATTATTTGCCTCCAACAAATCTCTTTATTCTTTCAATTATTGCTTTTTATTGTGTATTATGGTCTTTTGTCTTATATAAACTGTCGTCTATGAGAGATCAAAAACGTGTCACCAATATAAATTCAAAAATAAATTTAGATCTTAAAAATAATATAGTTCAAGAAGAAAATTTCAATATTACTGATATTCTTTGTTTTGAAGAAATAGAACATGGTGGATTAGCCTATTTTCTCAAAACTGATGAAAATAAAGTTCTTTTTATAATGGACTATACTTCGCCTTGTGATGAGGAAAGAACTTTAGAACAAAAACAAAAAGATTTTTTCCCCGCAAAACAATTTAAATTAGTAAAGGCTCCTATGTCAGAAGTTATCCTCTCAGTGACTTTTTCTGGAGAAAGATTTGTGACGTCTGATATATACTCTTTTGGAGATATAGATCAAATTCCTGAACACGGAACTTATGTAAACTGTGATTGGGAAGATATAATACAGAAAAGGAAAGAGTAAATAGGGCCTATCTTCAAACTTTAAAAGGATGCCTCAAAAAGCATCCCTTTAAGCTATACACAGATAAAACCTAAACAGCGATGTGTTTTTTGGCTTCTTCCGCAATTTTCTTGAAAGCATCTGGGCTTGAAACCGCCAGTTCCGCCAAGAACTTACGATTTACGGTAATGCCAGCCTTCTGCACGCCGTTAATGAAACGGCTATAGCTCAAGCCTTCCATACGAGCGGCGGCATTGATGCGAACGATCCACAAACGGCGGATGTCACGCTTTTTGTTACGACGATCTCTGTACGCGTAACGCAAGGCCTTCATTACGGCTTGGTTGGCGACTTTAAAAAGCTTTGAACGTGAACCACGAAAGCCTTTGGCAAGTTTTAAAATCTTCTTATGACGTTTACGAGAAACGTTACCACGTGTAACACGCATATCTTTTTTCCTTATTCCTGACCTTTAGTGGCACAGTTTCCTGATTTAAAGCCTTCTAAAGCGGGTTGAACACAGAGTAATTAAAGTGTAATAAAGTGTAATAAAGTGTAATAAAGTGTAATAAATGGATTAAACCGATTAAACCACTAGCGTTTAATGGTGGCGTAAGGCAACTGAAGGGCTATTTTAATGGCATCTCCAGTGTGAACACCCACGATTTGGTCTAAACGACGCTTGCGTGCCGATGACTTTTTCGTGTTAATGTGACTACGACCTGCTTGGTTACGCATCAACTTACCAGTAGCAGTAAGTTTAAAACGTTTGGCACCAGCACGGTGTGTTTTCATTTTAGGCATAATTACCGTCCTTTTTCACGAGACTATTCGTTCGTGTCGGCTGAAGGGGTTGCCGTGGTCTCTTGTTCAGGAACCGCCTCCGATTTGGGTGCCGACTTAGGCGTGGATGAGTTTTTTTTGAGCGAAGGGGTGGCTTTGGGAGAAAGCACACAGGAAATGACCCGCCCTTGCGTTGCGATTCTGCCATCCACAGAACCGAACTCTTCTAAATCTACTACAAACCGTTGGGCCAATGCAACCCCTAAATTGTGATGTTGTATTTCACGGCCTTTTAAACGCAGGGTAAACTTGACTTTATCCCCTTGTTCTAAGAAACGTTTGGCGTTGTTCAGTTTTGTCACATAGTCGTGATCGTCAATACGCACCGTCATTTTAATTTCTTTAATTTCAGTGACGTGCTGCTTTTTCTTGGCGATACGAATCTTTTTTTCTTGTTCATACTTATACTTACCGTAATCAATCAACCGCACCACAGGGGGACTGGATTCTAAGCTAATCACAAGTAAATCTAAGCCCGTTTCTTCAGCAAGGCGTTCTGCTTCTTGACGAGAGACAATTTGAGTGTCGCCGTCTTGAATGAGGCGAAGTTCGGTGGCTCGAATACGGGGACTTAAAAAGACGGGGCCTTTTGTTTTTTCTCCTTGACTGCCCGCTTTAGCGTATGGTGTAGAAATAGTGGAACCCTCCTTGGGGATTGTTGACAAATACGGTAGGAACGACGATTTAGAAGCTCAGCCATAAGTATACCACAAACTGCCTAAGAGAAGACTCGAACTTCCACAGGGTTGCCCCCACATGTCCCTGAAACATGCGCGTCTACCATTTCGCCACTTAGGCATTGCTTTTATTTTAGGTGAAACACGGCGTTTTGCAAGGCTCTGTTTTTGTTTGGAGTTCCTAAAATAGCGTCTTTTTGTTTTAATGCTTCTAGGAATGATATTTTAAGGAAAGTGAACGCATGTCAGGGAATCCATACTATTATTATAACGACCCTTCCCTTTACGCAGGGCAAAGCTATCCGTCGTATACCTTGCCAACGACAAGCCCTCATCCAGCTCCCGTTTTAAACCATGACGCCATTCGTCAAGCGGTTCGTCAACATCCCAAAGCCCCAAAAAAAGACCACACCCAAGCATGGATCATCGGGGGCTTAACTGCCTTAGGCGTCGTAGCCATTGCGATTTGGCAACGTAAAGCCTTGAGTCAAATGTTGGAAAGCGTCTTTAAGCATGAAAAACCACCTTCTGTCGATATACCAAAACGGCCCTCTCCTGTGAAAGAGGTTGAAGAAACGATCACAGAAGAAATTCCCAAGAAAGCTAGGGAGCCAAGGACTTCGAGATCCTCGGGAGGTTCCCCTCCCTCCAATCCTGAGCCTCCTTCTGAGCCTACTAGAACAGACAAGCCTACCCCTGAGCCTGCGCCTACGAAGCCTACGGAGCATCCGTCTGAGCATGACCCTACGCCTCCAATAGATTCTGCTAGCACTCCGCCTTCGAGAGCTTCGGTGGATCCCATGCCCGAGCCTGCACCAGCAGTCGCTAAGGCAACTTCAGGTGTAAATCTCTCGTCAGAAGTGCAGAAACTCGTTGAGGATTTTAATAGTAATAGAGAAAAATTGACACTCTCAAAATTTTATCAGAATAATCCAGGGAAAAAAATGGGTATGAACATATTGCCTAATGGCAAAATAATAGGCCCTATAGTAAGTGAGAGCATGGCTGGGATATTATACAAGATAGACAATACAGAATTGGTTTTCCTTGGTTCTAGCTTTCGACCTGAGTATGCCTTAGGTGAAGCAGGTGAAGAGATACAACACCTATTTGAGATACGAAATCCAAAGAGCGTCACCAAGGAAAGCTATTTTAGCCTTAATGTCCTGCAACCTGCCAGAGTAGATACTGAAGGGAATTTAATCGAAAAAGGGATTCTCGAAGTTATTTGATCAAATAGAGGTTTGCCATAAAAGCGTTACTCCCTTGTTTTTGACTTGTAGATGACGTAAAATAAAACGCAACCCACAAAGGATGCCTTCCCATGCTTCATCTCAAGTTTCACGCCCTTGAAGCCGTCAGCCGTAATTACGCGCCCCACCTTGAAGCCCTTTTAAAAGACTTCCCCACACTGGATGCAAACGCACTGGCTGTGCTGTTATGGGGGCATATTCCAAAACTTGGGCTAAAGCGCCAAAAACAGTTGTTTCAGTCTTTTGGGGGCGAATTGTTGTGGCAATTGTTTTGGGTGCCACCTGAATGGGGAGCAGAACATTTTGGCGAAAGCTTTGCCTCCTTTCCACCCACCTTGTTAAACGCTTGGAAAGAAAAACAAGTTTATTTTAAGGCACACCTTAAAAGCATGCTACACCATTACCACACCCAACAGGTTGGGTGGATGGGATGCCATGATGAACGATTCCCTGAACGCTTGGCACAGATCCATGAATCGCCTGCGATCTTGTTTTACCAAGGTAATGTAGATTTATTACAATCCGAACATCCGTTTTTGTCGGTGGTGGGGACGCGTCATGCCAGCGATTATGCGTGTGAACAATTAATGCGTATTATAGAAGAAGTGGCGCCCTTAAAGCCGTGCATCGTCAGCGGGCTAGCCATGGGGATTGATGCGGTGGCTCACCAAAGTGCTTTGAACGAAAAAATCCCCACCATTGCCGTACTGGCAGGGGGGTTAGATTATATGACGCCTCCGTGTAATGAGTACTTGGCCAAGGCCATTTTGGAAGGACAGGGCTTGCTGTTGAGTGAAATGCCGTTGGGCGTTCCGCCTATTCCAAAATCTTTTCCGCGACGTAACCGCTTAATCGTGGGCTTAAGCCCTGCCTTGTGGGTGGTGGAAGGTAGCTTGTTAAGCGGAACGATGGTGTCCGCGCGCATTGCGTTAGAAGAAAGTCGAGATGTGGGCGTGTTGCCGATGGATATTACCCGTGAAGGCGCCGCAGGCCCTTTGAAACTGTTAAAAGAAGGGGCCATGCCCATTAGTTGCGGTCAAGATCTCGCTGATTTACTGGGCATTGTGGGGGCCGAAAAGCTTGTTTCTACCATTAAAGAAATTTCTGAAGAAAAACGAACCAATTTGCTGGACACGATTCAGCGTAAAACAGCCAGTCCCAACGTGATAGAAGACCCCTTGAACAAAGACGTCTCCAAAACGTCAGACGCCATAGAAGTGCCTAAAGAAGCGGATACGTCAGAAGTAGAAGACCCTGCCGAAGACGACAACGTCTTGTTGTCTCTATTACGACAAAGTAAATCCAAAGAACTTCATGTGGATTCGATGGCCTTGTTGTCTGGCATGAAACCGCACGATGTCTTGGGAGAATTGAGTCTTTTAGAAATTACGGGGCGGGTAGAACGTCGTTCAGGCAATATCTTCACCTTGGTGGTTTAAGCGTATTCCGTTCTTCTAAAATAATGGTATAATAAAACCGTTAAGCCACTACATTTAGTTATCCAGAAGAGATTCTTCCATGAAAAAGCCTTTTAAGATTTTGAGCCTTGCTTGCATCGCACTAGCGATGACCCATCTCAGCGGATGCACACCGCCTCCCCTTGAGCATAGCGAATCGGTGACTCGTCCTGGTGAAGAAAAAATCACCTTTGCCCAAAATGTGGATCCCGCACAAGCCGTAAGCTTAATCCCCTTTTTGAGTGAAAACCCTTTGCTGCTAAGCGTTACCGCTGATTTATGTGCGGAATGTCAAGCCTTAAAACCTGTTTTAGCTGAAGTAAGAAAAAAGTATCTTGAAATCCCCGTTTTAGATTTAAACCTTAACCATAAACCGCAATGCCCTTTAGGCCTTCAACATTATGATGCGCTTATGGACGCTTATGCCCCAGTCGTAACGCCTACGTTAATTTTTATTGCCAAAGGCGGTTCCGTTTCTTCTATTTTGGCGGGGAATCAGAAAGTGGAGTACTTACATGAAGCGTTCAAAAAAATACAGCTTGCACCCGAACAACGGCCTCAAGTCATGCCGAATCCCAATAGCCTATTAGGCTGCCAGTAATGATGTTCCTTTCTTTTTTAGAAGGGGTGGGGCATGAAGCCATGAGCTGGGTGCAGGGGCATCCCTTAGGGTGGTGGTCGCCTTTATTTGCATTTTTGTTAGGTGTATTAAATACGTTAAATCCGTGCACCGTAAGTATTCTCCCGTTGTGGGGGCTCTACCTATTTGGGGAATCGCCTTTAAATGAACGCACACACGCTTCGCCTGATTTTCAAGAACGTTTGAAGGGGTTTCGTCGCTATTTGCACTTAAGTCTTTTATTTACCACAGGCATGGTGCTCGCGTTGTCTGTATTGGGTTTTATGGCGTTGCAGTTACGTTGGGTCATGTTTGGGGCGTGGAATAAACCGTGGGTATGGGTGCTTGCAGGAACCTTCACCTTTGTTTTGGGATTGTCTATCCTTCAGAAATGGCAAGCGTCTTTTCAGTTTCAAAATGCGACGCAAGGGCTTTTTAAATTGAGCCAAATCCCTTGGCTTGAAGCACTAAAGCCCTTGCTATTAGGCGTCAGTTACGCTTTTATTCTTTCGCCTTGTAGTACGCCGTTTTTATTGGCATTGACGGTACTTTTATTACATAGCCCCCACCCTGCGGTGAGTCTATTCAGTATTGTGATGTACAGCGTTGGCCAAGGGGTATTGTTTTTAGTGTTGCCGTTTATTTTACCTGTTTTACAACAACGCCTAGAATCATTGTGGTTGGAACGATTACAGCAAGCCAGTGGGTGGCTTTTATTGTTGATGGGTGTGTGGTTAATGCTTTTTCCGATTCTGCCCATGAAGTAAGTTTTTAAAGCACTTTATTTGGACGAATTTTCAAGGTGATGGCTAGCTCTGTTGTTATGCCATCCAACATACTATAGTATCCGCTAGATAAAACGGTCTATGGTCTCTTCGTTGTCGCTACGATTTTTTTGCTTGGTTATGTACGTTTATGTACACGCCCGCACAAAAAAATCTAGGCTCCTAGAATAGCCTCATCGCCTGTTTCATCTTTCGAACACTATATATCTTAGAAATGTAGACGACTCTAAGGACAACGAACAATGGCTCGTCAAAAGGATACCGTTTTTAATTCAGGAACGCTTGTCAACTACTACAAGGTACTTGGGCTTGAAAATTATGCCGCGCTCAGTGAAGTGCGTAAGGCGTATAGAGGCTTAGTGAAAACGACGCATCCTGACGTGGTGGCGCCTGAATTACGTGAAGAAGCCACGGAAATTTTCAAAAGCGTCCTTTTGGCATACACGATTTTGAATCACCCCGGTAAAAAGCAGTACTATGACGAACAGTTACAAAGCGTGATTGACGCAGTGAATCAACGAGTGAGTACGCATCAGGCCAAAACAAAAAAAGACGCTTCTAAAGAAGAGAAAAAAGAGCGTCACTCTCACACGTCCCCCAGTAAAAATACCGATGGCGAAAAAGCCGTGCAAGTTTCAAACCCCAAGCACAAAAACACGCCTCACACGGGGAAGAATCGTCCTAGTAAGCCCCCTGAAGCAAGCGAACCTTTTATTGCAGTGCCTTCTAAACCCATGTTTTGGAAAAAATGGTACACGCTTTATGTGGTGGAATCCAAGCCCAATACGTGGTATGCCACGTGGGAACCCACTTCAAAACAACGCCAGCAAGCGGCACAAAAAGGGGTTTTGTTTAAGTGCGTGAATTATTACACGGGAACTATTTTACAACATGTGCAGGTGCCCTTTGGCGTCATCCCAGATCACTGTAATACGTGCGTTTTAAAACTCGCCATTAACAATAGCATTTTGCTTAATTTACAGGTTGAAAAAGTAAACCCCAGTGCAGGAAGCTGGTTCAGCGTGGGGGACTCCCCAAAACAAAGCTCTCCTCCACAAGTGCAGCCTTCTACAGAAGACGATGACCTTTCAAACGAAACTGGCACGGAAGGGGAAGACTTGATTGAACAAAATCGGGAAGACGACTGTTTCAACAATGTTGAAGTGCAAGATTCTTCTCAAGCACAGCGTCCCTATTCGTCTGCTTCAGGGAAATCAACGATTAAAAAGTCGACGGCTCACCCCCCTGAACTTCCGTTAATGCTAGAAGTCTGGGAAGCGGTGCTAGGCACTGAAAAAGACGTGTTACTCCCCCAACAGGGGACTCAAGAACAGAGCGTGGGTCATATCAGCATCCCCGCAGGGATTAAACCCAATCAATTATTACGCATCACCCATCACAACGAAGCTTACTTATTGCGGGTGTCGATTTTAATTCCCACTCAGTTGAGCGAAGAAGTACGCAATTGTTATGAACTGTTGCAACATTTAAGTACCACAGAAAAGCAAGGCTTCTAAAAAAATCGAAATGCCCATGCGCCTATCGCATTGCTTGGGTTGTGTTTTAGATGACATTCTGCTAGAATTGTGGCTATACTCGAGTGTCCTTTTTTAAGTCACACGCCTCAAAATAAAAAGTGCCTGTATGAACCTTCATAAAAATCTCCTTCTGTTTATGCTTAGTGTCGCCTTGCTTAATGTTTTCTGCATGCCTGTGCTATTTTCCGCCACTCAAAAGAAGACGACTTCAAAAGCGCTTGTGCCTTTCGCCGTGCCAGCCCCTGTGGCGACTTTAACCCCTCAAGAAGACATGCATCGCTTGTTGCATCGTTTGATTGATGAAAATCACCTCAACATTCCTGATTCTTTGGTCGAAGATTCTGATATTAAAGAAACCAGCGTCGTAAACGCTTATACAGACGGCACTAAGATCATCATCACTTCTGCCTTATGGAATAAGCTAAAGAATGACGATGCTCGTGCCTTTGTATTGGGGCACGAGCTCGGTCATGTCACGAATCATCATTTGGCCAAAGGCTTAGCAAAACGTGTGGGTTTAAATGTGCTAGGAACAGTTCTCTCTGTCGTTATCCAAAATCCTTTAGGAAACTATGGGGCACAATTAGGCACACAATTGCTGAGTTTAAAGTTTGATCGTAAACAAGAATACCAGGCAGATGATTCGGGAATACAGTTTCTTATTAACGCCAAGTATAATAAGAATGCCGCCATTGAAGTCTTTAAAGTGCTTCGGGCGTCAGGTTCGGGTCAAGAAGTGGAGTTTTTAGTCACGCATCCCTTACCCAATTCACGAATCAAGAAGTTGACTGAGCAATATGGGCTTGACCCGATGGGGAAGACCGAAGCTTCTTCTAAAAAGTCGTCAATCTTGCCTTAAACTTAGCTTAAGTACTTAAATTGTTCGACACCTTTTTCAAGAAGTGATTTGAGCGATTCTCTTTCTTTTTCAAGCGCTTTATATTGTTGTTCAATACGTTGCTTTTGCAAGCCTAAAGATTTTTCAATCATTTGAATACCATTTAAACGAGTCATGATGGACTGATACGTCGGTGATTCTGGTTCTAAGTCTGCAGACAAGGTAAATAAAGCCCCCGTCGTATTGCTCATTTGCATGAGCGATTGTGTAATAAGCTGAACCTGCCATTCTAAATCAGAAGTTCTGGCAATGGCGGCCATGTAACGTGCTTGTACTGTTGCGACTAACATTTTCTCTATTTTCCCTTATGTATTTATGCCAAAAAGTTGTATAAAGTCTTTAAAAGTGAGAGGTAAATGCGGGGTTTATACCGTTTTTACCGTTTTGTATTGGGTTGTATTACTATTGAATGGTGCAATCTCTTTACTGTCTCGCTTTAATAAACAATGCCGAATCCTTAAAATTGCCTAAAAATTTTTGTTTTGTTACAAGTTGTTACAGTTTAAATAGTGCCTGCTTCTCTTCAGTCATAGCAAGGCAAGGCAATACTAATCAAACGACTAAATAGCGTTTTTAAACGTCTTTAAATCAAGCCCCTGCTCAAGAATCCGTGGGGAATTGAAAGAACACTTTAATGGCTTCCGCATCGCTATAAATGCGTAAACCTTCATTAAACTGTTCAATGGGCATGGGGTGAGTAATGAGGGGATTAACCACCACTTCCCGCAGAAATAAAGCTTCACTGGCACGGTGTAAATCTTCTAAGGCGGGCGAATAACTGGTGATTAAGTTGATTTCTCTGTAGTACAAGTCTTTGGGGTCTAAAATGTCACCCTGATGATTACCCGCCATGAGCGTCAGGCTCCCTCCATGACGCACCAGTGTCAACGCCAAGCTGAGGGTTTGACGGGTAACGACACTTAAAAACACGGCATCCACCGCTTGGGTGGGGAGCGTTTTAAGCCAGTTTTGCCATTCATTTTCTTGTTCAGTGGGATGCACCGCCACATCCACCCAGTCCATCGTCCGTGCCAAGCCCAAGCGTTGAGGGTTTAGATCTAAGCCAAGTACCTTCTGCCCCTGCTGGTGGAGTGCTTGTGCGCTTAATAAGCCTATAAACCCTAAGCCAATAACAGCCACACTCCCCTGATGCGACGCCAATGGCGTGCGCCTGATGGATCGAAACACGCAGGCCAATGGCTCCATGCACGCTGCTTCACGATCCGAAATGTGAGACGGGATTTTAAAAGTCGTCTGTGCCAAATGCTTTGCAGAAGCGGAAAAATAGGGGGCAAACCCACCTGGCAAAAGATTGCTGGCTTTAAACTCGGCACACATGCTAGGCGAAGCATTCACGCAATAATGACAAACCCCACACGGCACATGGTGAGCAATGACTACACGATCCCCCACGACAAAATCGCCATGGTACTGGGCATCTAGCTGGTGAATGCGAGCCACCACTTCATGCCCAAGAACACTTGAGACAGGCACTTTATGCTGTTGTATTTTTTCGGCATCCGTGCCGCAAAGGCCGCAACCCAGTGTTTTTAGAAGGGCTCCACCTTGAAGCATCGGGGGCATCGGGATCCATTGCGCTTCGGTGGCTTCAGGCGTGTAAGTCACCACAGGTGCGCATTGACGTGTGGGGCAGTCGTTTTCTAGCATCAGGTAACCTTTTGAGCTTGTGAAAATAGGATTTTACCATAAATAGGTTCAACTTGTGAAGGAGTCCTGTTTATGGTATTTTTTAAAAAAGAATCTACGTTAAAAGCGAGCCATAAAAAGAGTCGAGTGCCTAATGAAAAAACGCCTTTGTTTATTTGCTGGATTTGACAAAACAGGACAGATCCAAGAGTACGTTCGTTTTTACGTGCAAAGTTTGTCTGAGTTTTGTGATGTGTATTATTATGCAGATTGTTCTATGGCGGAAGAAGAACTCGGCAAGTTGTCCCCCTATGTAAAGCAGGCCTTTGCTTTACGACATGCCAAGTACGATTTTGGTTCATGGCAAGCTTTAATCCAACACGTGGGTTGGGAAGTCATTCAACAATACGATGAGCTTATTTTAGCCAATGACAGTTGCTACGGCCCCCTGTATCAGTGGGAACCTATTTTTGAGAAAATGGAGGAAACGCCTTGCGATTTTTGGGGGATGACTTCTAGCAAAGAGATCAACTGGCATTTACAAAGTTATTTTTTAGTGTTTAAGCAACAAGTATTCCAAAACACCGCCTTTCAAGCGTTTTGGGAGTCCATACAAAAGCAACCCAAAGTATCTAAAGTCATTACGGCCTATGAATTAACGTTAGCGCCCTTACTGCTGAAAGAACACTTTAAAGCGGGTGCTTATATTGCCCATGAACAAAACACGACTAAAATTAAAGATATAACAAATTTACCTTTTTCTTTAATTAAAACGTTTCAAATGCCTCTTCTAAAAGTAAAAACGTTTACGGAATCCGGAACTCATTTAGCCGAAATGTGCGACGATTGGGAGGCTTTTTTAGCGCGATATACGGACTACCCTACTCAATTGATTCATCAACATCTCCAAAATTTGAACATAGAATATGAAAAAATCCATCAAGAAGCCTTGCTGAGTTGTTGTAAAAAGCGTCTTTTTGTTCAGTGGGGCTGGTGGTTACTTGTCAAAATAACCAAGCAGGAAAAGCTATTGGTGAAAGTGTGTAAAGTCCCAATTTTAAGTATACCCCTTTCTAAACGCTTTATTCTTAAGTGTTGTGCCTTATTAGGGATCACTCAAGAACGTTTAAAGGTCGCATAAATACGCATTCAACATTAAACGAAAAGCCTTTGAAGGTGATCCTTTCACTAAAAGGCCCAGGCAAAACAGAAAACCCCCTCACCCATGCAGATTCCCTTCAACAAGCCGTTTACGTCTTCCTCAGAACTCAATAACATCCTAGATGCCCTTGAAAAAGGTAAAATTTCTGGGGATGGCTATTACACCCAGCAGTGCCACCACTGGTTTGCTGAAGTCTATCACACCACGGCGTTACTCACGCATTCGTGTACCGCAGCGCTTGAAATGGCGGCCATTTTATTGGACTTAAAACCCGGCGATGAAGTCATTATGCCTTCGTATACCTTTGTTTCAACGGCGAACGCGTTTGTGTTACGTGGCGCTGTCCCTGTTTTTGTGGATATTAGACCCGACACCCTTAACCTAGATGAAACAAAGCTAGAAGCCACCATTACCGAAAAAACGAAAGCCATCGTGCCCGTTCATTATGCGGGGGTGGCCTGCGAAATGGATGAAATTATGGCCATTGCTAAAAAGCACCGTCTTTATGTGGTGGAAGACGCCGCACAAGGGTTTGGGGCCACCTACAAAGGCCGGCTCCTTGGGACGATTGGGCATTTGGGGACGTTGAGTTTTCACGAAACCAAGAACGTTATTTCAGGCGAAGGGGGAGCCTTACTCATCAATGCGCCCGATTTTGTAGAACGCGCTGAAATTATTCGTGAAAAAGGCACCAATCGCTCTCGCTTTTTTAGAGGCCAAGTAGACAAATACACGTGGGTGGATGTAGGATCTTCCTTTCTGCCAAGTGACCTGATTGCGGCTTTTTTGTACGCCCAGCTTCAGCATCATCAGCAAATCACCCAACAACGACGCCACCTTTGGCAGGGCTACCATGATTTTTTGGCCGACTATGAAACCGTAGGGCGTCTTCGAAGGCCGTTTTGCCCAGATTCTGTGGTGCATAATGCCCACATGTATTACCTGTTGTTAGATTCACTTGAAGAACGTTCTGCTTTTATAGAGTGTTTAAAAGCCCATGACATTATGAGCGTGTTTCACTATATTCCGTTGCATAGTTCGCCAGCGGGCCTTCAATATGGCAAAACCCCTTTTCAAATGCCTGTGACGGACAGGGTGAGTGACACACTGGTGCGCTTGCCTTTATTTTATGGCCTGACCCCAGAACAACAGGCCCATATTTTGACGACCCTTCGATTGTTTTTTAACTAAGCCTCTAAAAGTGACACTGTCATAGACCTTTATTGTACCGAAGAGGCTATACGTCTTTTTCAATATACTTTAAAATGGCGTGATTGGCTTTGGGAAACGGCAGGGCCTTCATCTCTTCTAAAGTCGCCCACTGAAAGGCTTGGGCTGCCTTGAGTTTTAGTTCCGCCAAAGGGCTTTTTAGTGTGCAGTGGTAGACATGAAGCGTCACTTTTAAATGGGTGTAGGCATGATCAATGCTCAAGGCACGGCGCCCGACCGCCACCTCTACATTCAGTTCTTCCCAAAGTTCTCGACGCACGGTGTCTTCCAACGATTCTTGCCCTTCTTGTTTTCCTCCGGGGAACTCCCACAAACTAGCCAGCAAACCTGTTTTAGGGCGTTTTTGAATAAAATATAAGCCGTCGACATTTTGAATTAACGCCACGCCAATGTGTTTATGGGGAACGGTTTTGGCGGGGGTTTTAATGGGTAAGGTTTCGACTCGCCCCGCTTTAAAGGCTTGGCATAGTTCGTGTACAGGGCAGAGCAAGCATTTGGTGAGTTTTGGGGTACATACGGTGGCCCCCAATTCCATAATGGCTTGATTGAAAACATAGGGATTTTCGCTTGTTTCAAGCAATTCGCTAATCCAAGCCCAGTGTTTTTTTTCGGTGGCGGGGAGGTTAATCGGGGCGTCGTCGTTTAAAAGACGCGCTAAAATACGCTTGACGTTGCCGTCTAACAATGCCACGCGCTGGCCGTAAGCAAAGCTCAAAATGGCGCCTGCGGTGTAGCGCCCCACCCCCTCTAGGCTTAAAATCCCTTCTTGCGTATCGGGAACCACCCCACCAAAGTCCCGCACGACTCTTTGAGAGGCCAAATGAAGATGTTTGGCTCGAGAATAGTAACCCAAGCCTTCCCATGCTTTTAGCACCTCTTCTAAAGAAGCCGTGGCCAATTCTTCCACCGTGGCAAAACGTTCTAAGAAGCGTTCGTAATAAGGTATTACGGTGGCTACTTGGGTTTGTTGTAGCATGATTTCAGAAACCCAAATCGCGTAAGGATCTTGCGTTTTTCGCCACGGTAAATCTCGGGCGTGTTGCCCATACCAAGCTTCTAAGGCTGGAGCAAAACGGGTTTTAAGTCCTGCCAAGACAGAGGACGTTTCAGTGTGTTTGCACGAAGGAGGAATCAGAGGCATTAGTCTTCCGTGGTCTTAAAAAACGGGAGCAAATCTTTAGCAATAATGCGGGTGGAACGTTTGCCTGTGACGTAATTCACCCACCAGTTAAAGGTAACCACCACGCGGTTGTCATGTTCTACCAAGAACATGACGTGCACCACTAACCATAAGAACCATGCCATAAAACCGTCAAATTCTAAGCCTTTTACGCTGGCAACAGCCTTGTTATTGCCAATAATTGCCATGCTTCCCTTGTCTTCGTAAGTAAATTCGGGAACTTCATAGCCATGCACTTTGGCTTTAAGCACTTTGGCCACATGTAACCCGCCTTGTGTCGCCGCAGGTGCCACCCCTGGGATGGGGTCCCCTGTTTGAGTACCATGTACTTGGTGAGCCAAATCCCCCACGACGTAGATATTGGGGTATTTTTCAGTGGAAAATTCAGGGGTTACGATGACTCGTCCCATGCGGTCACATTCTGCCCCCGTTTTTTCGGCAATTAACTTGCCTAAGGGAGAAGCCCCCACGCCTGCGCCCCATAAAACGGTGTAGGTATCCACATGACGCAATTGTCCGTCACGATCTTTGAGAACCGCGTGCGAATCGGACAGTTCCGTCACCATGGTTTTCGTGAGCACTTCAATGTTGAGCGATTCTAAGGCGTCTTGTGCGGATGCAGACAACACGTCTGAAAAAACGGGTAAAACTCGATCTAGACCTTCAACCAACAGAATTTTAAAGTCCTTTAAGTTGGCGCGTCTGAATTGGCCTTTTAAAGTGCGTTGCACCAATTCTGCGACAGATCCCGCGAGTTCGACCCCTGTAGGCCCCCCACCCACGACCACAAACGTTAAGTACGCGCGACGCAAGGCCTCATCTTCCGTGCGTTCAGCCATTTCAAAGGCTTTTAAGATTTTTTCACGAATCCCTAGGGCATCTTCAACACTTTTAAGGCCGGGGGCAAAGGCCGCCCATTCATTTCGGCCAAAATAGTGATGCAAGCTCCCTGTGGCGATGACCAAGCTGTCATAGGTCAAATGCCCATCCGTCAATTGGAGTTGTTGAGCCTCTACGTCAACGCCTTGAACGTCTGCCATGAAGACTTCGGTATTTTGTTGTTTGCGTAAGACGTAACGCAAGGGGGAAGCAACATCAGAAGGAGACAGCATGCCTGTGGCGACTTGGTACAACAACGGTTGAAAGAGGTGATGGTTGCGTCTGTCTACCAAAGTGACTTTTATTTTAGGGTCGTTGGCCAAGGCTTTTACGCAATTTAGGCCGGCGAATCCGCCACCAACGACAACGACGTGATGACGAGAATCCTTGTGTTGAGGGTCAGGTGAATGAGTTGTCGTCATGGGAATAAGATGCTCCTTACCACTTTACCAGTTATTTCATAGGGATATTGTTTTAGGGGGGGTATTTACGAAGAGGATTGTCAATTCAATGCCTCATTTAATCAGGCTTTAGAATTAAAGTTTAGCATGAACAGAAAAGGAAAGAGAAGCTTCTTTTTATTTTTTGTTCGTGTTAGGATGCTTCCATAAATAAAACGTCTTTTCAAAGTTAGTGGGAAGGTTTTTTCTGTACATGTACCGTCATATTCCGAAAAAAAAACTGTTTACGCGTTTTATTTGCATTGGTTTAATGGCCACCCTTATTGACGGCATTGTGTATCACCAGTTGGCCATGTATTGGCAAGCACAAGCGTGGCATGCCAACGTGGCTCATGCCCTTTCGTTTGAAGATTGGCATATTATCGCGTCTAAGGCCGTTGCCTTTGAAGTAAGTGTATTACTAAATTTTGTGGTTTCGGCGATGTGGAACTTTAAAGTCAAGTGGAAAGACTTACCCTCTCGGCTGATCAACTTCCTAAAGTTGTATGCCTTTTCTGGGGTGGTGAATGTGTCTTCCAACTTTGCCTTGTTTCGCTTATTGCTTGTCACGCATTGGGTGCCTTCTTCCAAAATAAGTGTGGTGGCCTGGTTGTTGGCCACCAGTTTAACGGTGGCTTTAAATTACACAGGGCAAACCTTTTGGGTATTTAAAGCCAAGTCTGCCCCCCCTGTCACTTAGGCGGATTTCGTATTTCCCCCTGTTTGTCATAGAAATGAATCTCAATGATGCCCCAGCCCCCTGAAGCCGTCCAAAACCCGCAGGAAAACTCCCCATGGTGGGTAAAGACGAGCCTTGTTTTTTTTATAGGGTCCGTTTTGATCCGCCTAGTGACTTTTGGCATGGCCCCGTTGTTTGACACCACGGAATCTCGTTATGCGAACATGATTCAGCACCTGCTGTTACGGAATGATTGGCTGGTGCCTTATAGCCCGACTTTTCATCAACCCTTTTTTGGTAAGCCCCCTTTTAGCTTTTGGGTGGGAGGCTTAAGCGTCCTAAGTTTTGGTTCAAATGAATGGGCCTTTCGTTTCCCCAATCTCATTGCCATGCTGTTGACGTTATGGGCCACTTTTCAACTCGCTACAAAAGTGGCGAATCCACAGGTCGGGATTTTGGCGGTTTTACTGCTTATTTCTTGTGGGTTTTTTAATGCGATTGGAATGACCGTTTCCATGGATATGTGGGTCTGTGCCAGCGTGATGATCGCCTTATTGAGCTTGTTTCATTTGCTTGAAATAAAAGATGCTTCTTCAACAGCGTTGACGCTTGAAGAAGACCGTTCGACTGCCTCATGTTCCCATCCCGTGTTTTGGCATATTTTGTTGACACTGGCCCTTGCCATGGGAGTGATGACCAAAGGCTTACTGCCCTTAATTATGACGCTGACCCCCTTGGCAGTTTGGGTAATTTTAGCACAAGAAGCCCCTTCCCTTAAAAAAGTAGCGTGGCATTGGGTGATTTTAGGGGTGTTGTTGCTTTGCGTTCCGTGGTTTTGGCGGGTTCAGGTGAAGTTTCCTGATTTTTTGTACTACTTTTTTGTGCAAGAACACGTGTTAAGATACATCACCCCCAATTACGGAGACCGTTACGGAAGTGGGCATTTTCGGCCTTATGGTACCAGCCTTTGGTATTTTTTGGTGGCGTTGTTGCCGTGTTCCGTGTTTCCTCTTTTTGGGTTGCCATCTTTGATGAAAGACGTCTTTAAGCGCCCCAAAGAACGGATTCAGCGTTCTTTTCAACAGGTCGTTGTATGGTTACACACGCATTCAGCAACCACGTTTTTGTGGGTATGTATGCTCTTTCCGGCCTTGTTTTTCTCGGTGGCTAAATCCATTCTAATGACCTACGTGCTGACAGGTTTGCCTCCAGCGACGATTCTTTTGGCGCGGTTTTGGCATCGTAAAATGCCTTGGATTTATGCCAAAAGTGCAGGTTTATTTTTAGCAGGTTTTGTGACGCTTGGGATCGCCTTATGGTTTGGGGGGTGGGGCTTTGATGCCGTGATGCAGCAGCCTCAATTTGGGGCGAAAGTCTTTCCTGACTACCGCAGTATGCGGAGCGTGGTGACACGCCTCAAGCAAGAAAATCCTGAGTTACTGGAACGCCCTGTGGTTGGATGGTTTAACAATGTGCCTTTTTCTTGGTTGTGTTACCTTCAGCAAGATGAAACCAATACCGCCAGACGCCTTTGGTGGAAAGGCCTACCTTACACGCCTACGTTTAAAAGTCGTTATGAACCTCAAGAAATTCAAACCATTGAAGCCCTTAAATCACAAGCGGTGCCCTTTTTACTCATGACTTGGGAGCGGGATCAAGCACACACCCCCTTTTTAAATGCCCATTGGCCCAAGCACCTCGTTCGTAAAAACCTTCACAAATCTAAAAAAGGTGTTACACTATATTTAGTGACTTCTTCTCGGTAACGATTCTGCCTACCCCTGCCCCCTAGCCCTTAAATGAGATTATCATCATGCTGTATTCCACCCAAGTTCAAGAAGAACGCCATATTTCGCCTTTTGTGAGCAATCCAGCTTCTTACCTGAAGGAAATTTTTCTCTCGGTCGTTATTCCTGCTTACAATGAAGCGCTTCGCTTGCCAAGCACCTTAGAACACCTGATCCAGTACTTCGATTCACAAGCGTATTCGGTAGAAGTCATTCTCGTTAATGACGGCAGTGCGGATGCCACCGCTGAAATCGTCGAATCGTTTCAAGCCCAATGCCCCTATTTGCGACTGTTAAACTTGCCTACAAATCAAGGCAAGGGGGCAGCGTTGCAGGCGGGATTTAAGGCGGCCAAAGGGCGTTATGCCTTGATGTACGATGCCGATCGTGCGGTGCCGATTGATACGCTTGAAGATTGGCTTAATGCAGAAATGCCTAATACTATAGAACATATTATTATTGGGTCTCGTTCTGTGGAAGAAGAAGGTGTGGTGCGTCAATTCAATCCCTTTCGACGAGTCGTCAGTTTAATTTTTCAAAAGACGTCTCAATGGTTAATTCCTGATGTTGAAGACACCCAATGTGGGTTTAAACTGTTTCCTGCTCAGGCGTATCAATTATTTGCGGAATTACAACTTGAAAAAGGGTTTGCTGCTGATTTAGAATATCTGATGATGGCTGAAATGCATGGCTTTTACGTGGAAGAACGCGGTGTTTCTTGGACGAATATGGTGGGTTCTAAAGTCAATGTGTGGGTCGATTCGTGGAAGATGCTTTTTGCCATGTTTCGTATTAAATACCGTAGCTACAAAGGCACGTATACAAGCGCCTCATAAAACGCTAGGGTCTGGTAAACTTTAAATACTTTCCCCTACAGTGTCTATACTTTACGGTAGAGCGTTTTCTTGGTTTAGCAATGTTGCGCATAAAGGGCTAAACTATAAGCACATTGAATGCTTTGGTAGACGTTCTGTATTTTTATAGCCAGTGGAGTATTTTCATTAAAGCACAACGGCAATTGAATCGTGGTACCATTGACGCGTTCTGAATGAGGAAGTAAAGCACAAGCATCTGCCATTAAAGGGGAATGGAACTGTATCTGAACTTCAAAATCGTTAAGGGGACGCGCTTGCGAAAAATGGGCTAAGGCTTCTTTGGCTTGCTTGTTTTGAGCGGGCGTTCGTTCGCACAAGGCTTTAAATACGGTGGCTAAATGTTCTTCTGCTTGAGGCACCCCTTGAACGCATTGCCAACCTCGTCCAAGCTTAGAAACCACATGAGTCCCCTGACCAAGGTACAGGCAATTGTCTTGTAACGCCTCTAGTTCATGGCCTAGAATGTCGTCTCCGTATGTTAAGGCCACAGGCACCCCAAAGCCCAATTCAGCCAGTAAAATGCTCAATCCCGCTTCCCCTAAGGAAAGGCCATTAAAGCGAATGTCTGCAACATCTTCTGTAAAAGTATGGGCCAAAGGGGCATGCAGGCTTCCGGCCTTGGCGTGATACCCCAGTAAAAGGCAGGCGTCAAACGTTGAATCAAGGCCTGCCATCATACCAAAGCGTTTGGGTTTTCCTGAAATTACTTCTACACAGGCGGGGAAGTCCACGTCTGCCAAGAAAAGGTTTGTCATGCTGGCGTGGGCATCGTTAATGACGATGCGGTGGGCTTTAAGGTCTTCGACGTCTTGAAAAAGACGCTCAAGCGTTCGCTTAACTTGTTGAAGTGCAACTTGATAGCCTTGAAAGTCTTGAGGCTGTTGTGGAAAGACCTGCTTGGCATGACTAATGCCTGAAAATCCTTCAAAATCAAGTGAAATATACAGTGAACTCATTTGTCTTTCTTATTTCCCCTAAAGATAGTGGATATCTGTACCCAATGAAACATGGCACCCTAAGAATAACGTTATTATATCATCATATAGGTGAGATTCTAGCTTTTTAGGACATTTATTCAAGAGAGAAACAGAATCCCTAACACTATGCGTCAAATAGGAGTATTGATTTGTGTCTCTTTACCCACTTTTTCTGCCCAATCGTTTAACTGCCTATACCCTCGTTCTAGTGTTTTTAGGCTCGGCTTCTTTGACGATGTTAAGTGGATGTGGTAATAGTTTACCTCCCAAGTCTTCAACACCGCGCACTTCAAGCCCTTCAACAGCAGTTACGCTTCCCGTAACAAAACCCCCTGCGGGTCAAGGGAAAGCGCCTTCTTCGGAAGGGGATTCTACTTCAAGTACTCAACCCACAGAATCCAATAGTGGTGAAGTCGCCGTTTTGAGTGAAAGCCAGTTGGTTGAACAAGAAATTATTATGCTAGCCAGTAATGGGACAGACCCCTTTTCCATTGCGATGAATGTACAACCTATTGAAGTAAAAGAAGACGAACTCGAAGCTCTTTCTCCCTACTATCAATCACTTATAGGCATTTCTCCCTTAGTCACTGTAAAAGTGATTAAAGTTGAAAAACCTGTGATAGACCCAGTATCTGGAGTACCTTCAGCGCCAGTGGTGGATCCTACGATTGCTATGCGCGAAGCTTTGTCAACCATTAACGTCAATGGAATTTCTTATAAAAAGACAGCCCCCATGGCGATTTTATCCCTTTCAAGCAAAGAGCAAGCAGGATCCAACACTTTATTTGTGAAAAAAGGATCGCGCCTTTTCGTCAACGGCTATAGCGTGCTTGTTGAAGACATTACCACAAGTACCGTTAGAGTTAGTACCTCTCAAGGTTACAACAAAGTATCACAAACCTTAATGATTCAAGATATTTTTGGATTTTCTAGATCTGGATCTACAGGTGCGGTGGGGGCTTCTTCGTCAAGCGAACCCACTGGTGGTGGGTCTCCTTCAGGAGGGGTCTCCCCTGCTAGTCCTTCGGGGACTTCTAAAAATGTTTCTTCCCAAGACATTGACAAAATTATTAAAGATTTATTGAACTAAACCTATGAAAGGTCTTTTATTATGACGTTTTCTTTCCCTCCCTTGCCAAATCCTCGTTCTATTCAAAAGCATCTATCTTTCAAAGGGCTACACTATGGTTGGGTGCCTTTCGTTGCAATGGCATTGACTCTAGGCCTATTAAATCCTTTTATGGGCTTAATGTTGCCTCGTGCTTCGGCAACCAATTACCCCGTTTCTATTTTACCGACTGAAACTTTAGAACGTCCAGCGGTGAATATCTTTAAGGGAATTAAAGTTGCTCCAGAATCAGCGCGTGTAGATTTGAACTTAAGAAATACAAGTATTGTTGATATTTTACAATTACTGGCGGAACAAGGGCATTTCAACATCATTGTGGATGAATCCGTCACAGGAGTCATGACAGTCGATATTAAAAATATCAGTGTCAACAAAGCGCTCGAATACATTTTTATTACAGGGGGATTAAGCTATACCCAAGAAGGGAACACCCTTGTTGTGGCGAATACGGCAACGACCAATGCCCGTTCTTTAAATGCGAAAATATTTAAAGTTATTCCGATTAAGTATAGAGATGCGGGTCAAATTTCTACAGAACTAAGCCAAACTATTTTTGCCGCGAATAAACCGGGTACTAATAATATGGCAGTCGCTACTTTTGATCCCCTCACAAATAGCTTATTAGTGGTGGCGACTGAACGTGAAGTAGCGTTGATTGAAGAGCTTTTACCTCAACTCGATTTACCTCGTAACCGTAAAGTATTTAAAATTATGCACGGTAATGCAAACACTATTGCACAAAATGTTTTTACAACCCTTACCGCTGGTTGGGCCGCGGGTGGTGGTGGAGCTGCCGCAGGTGGTGGTGGAGCTGCCGCAGGTGGTGGTGGAGCTGCCGCAGGTGGTGGTGGAGCTGCCGCAGGTGGTGGTGGAGCTGCCGCAGGTGGTGGTGGTGGAGCTGCCGCAGGTGGTGGTACTTATGCAAGTGGGGGTTTTTCAATGGTACCGAACCCAGTAACAGGGACCGTTACGGTTTATGGCACGCCTGAACAATTACAATTGGTGGAAGAGTTGATTCATGAACTAGATGTGGCTCGTCCCCAAGTGATGATTGAACTTTCCTTGGTTGAACTGACCAAATCCAACACCAAAGTCATTCAACCCATTACGAGTGGTCCGATTGGGTTTGGCGAGTTTCAAATCGGCACATTTACAGGTACACCTCTCACTTATGCTGGTAAAGCCTTAGGTATTTTAGGGGGTGGTTCTGGTAACGGATCGGTTGGTAAGTTTCAACTACCAAACATAGGATTTAACTTTAATAATAACGAAGCTAAAGCAAAACTCTTAGCGAACCCTACTTTGATTGCGGTGGATGGCACCACTTCTTCGGTTAGCATTACCGATACGATTGTATATTTTACCTCAACAACGACCGTGACTGCCGCTGGAGTACCTACGGTAACGTGGCAAGCCAATAGCCAAGAAGTTGGCATTGAACTTGAATTGACCCCAGTGATTACCAATGACGGAAATGTAACCTTGGCACTTAGACCTTCAGTAAGCCAACTGATTGCACTGAGAGAAGGGGGAGGTGGTGCGGTAAGTGCCCCTGAAATTGCTAATCGTGAGTTTACGATTGCGTCTGTTCGAGTCAAAGACGGGCAAACCCTTGCCATTGGTGGACTGTTGAGAGATACACGCAATGAATCATGGGACAAAATCCCAGGACTTGCTAACTTACCCATTGTGGGGGCGATGTTTAGATCTACTACCTCTGCAGGGAATCAGAGTCAACGCACGGAACTGGTCGTTTTAGTGACGCCTCACATTTTAAAAGAAGAAGTAAACTCGCCTTACTTTGACGGTGACCCAAAGCCTGCTTCTGATTCAGATGCGTTAACGGTGCCTCAACACGGAAGAACTGGCACACCCGTTTTACCTTCAGAAGTGAACGTCATGAGCGACAAGGGCGGTGAACTTAAGATTGAAACTGGCCGTTACGTCATGAGCGAACCACAAGCCCCTAAAAGTAGTGAAAAACCAGCAAAATCTTTCAAACGCAAACAAGCAAAAATAGAAGACCCCTATAGCGTGACACCTTATAAGGACCACATAGGCGGTTTCAATCGTACCTTTGGCAGTAATTTCAAGTAATTTTTGGAAATTCCCCAATGGATTTAAAAGGAGGTGAGTGTTTTGTCCCTAAGTGTGGTTGAAGGAAGCGCCAGTATAATTCTTCAAAGCGTGATTAAATATGTACGAGACGTCAAAAAAATAAGTCCCGAATTACTGGTTTCCATTATGGAGCGTTCCGAAAAGGAAAGGATTTCGCTAGATGAGCAGTTTCTAAAAGAAGGTGTCTTGACCCGAGAAGACTTGGTGCAAATCGTGACCAAGTGCTTCCCTGTTAAGTACTATTCTTTAGAAAACGTCCAACCTACGGCGGAGTTATTAGGAATAATTCCAGAAGAAATTATTGAAGAAAAATTTCTTATCCCCGTGTCCAACACACATGGGCGCTTGGTTATTGCGATGATTGATCCTACTGATACGGCAGCAATTGAAGAGGTGACTGTTTTAAAAGGCATGCGTCCACAGATTGTGTCTACCTTACCTATGGACTACCGCCAATGGATGCTGAAATTTGAAGCCCAACAGTCCTTAAAAGCAAGAGGAAACAAAGAAGCCACTCAAGATTTGTTGGATCAACTTGCCAATGCCAGTCAAGTAAAGCTTTCCGCCCAAGCCCAGCGACTAGACAACATTCGTGCGATGGGTGAAGCAGAAATTCAAGACACTTCAGATCCTCTCGTACGTTTTGTAAACTCATTGTTGATTCAAGGGGTCGTGCAAGGCGCTTCAGATATTCACATCGAACCGCGAGAAGGCCATTACGTCGTTCGTTTCCGTTCGGACGGGGTGTTGAAAGCAATTTTAGATATTCCGCAAAACATGGAAGGTGCTGTTATTACCCGCTTAAAAGTTATGGCAAAAATGGATATTTCTGATCGTCGTCGGCCGCAAGATGGTCGGATGTCGATTCACTATAAAAAAGTTGAATATAACTTTCGTGTGAACACGCTTCCCGTGACAGAAGGGCGTGAAAAAATGGTTATGCGGATTTTGCGTCCGTCCGCCACGGTGACTGATTTCACCAAACTAGGCTTCACGCAAGAAGATGCCACTAAAATTGAACTGCTCTATAAGGCTCCGTATGGTATTGTACTTGTTTGTGGGCCTACAGGTTCAGGCAAATCTACTACACTGTATACCATTATGAACAAAATAAATAGTGAACTCATTAATGTTTCGACTGTTGAAGACCCCGTTGAATTAAAAATAGAAGGCTTAAACCAATCTCAAGTGAATGCCAAAGCCGATTTTACTTTTGCTAGTTCGATGCGAGCCTTATTGCGTCAAGATCCTGATGTCATTATGGTGGGTGAAATTCGAGATTACGAAACCCTTGAAGCAGGGATTCATGCTGCGTTGACGGGTCACTTAGTGTTTTCAACCATTCACGCGAACTCAACAGCAACCACCATTACCCGAATGCTTGAAATGGGGGCATCCAGTAGCTTGATTTCTGCGGCAGTCAATGGGGTGATTGCTCAGCGCTTAACGCGAGCTTTATGCCCCCATTGTAAAGAAGCCCATGAAGCGACGGATGAACAAAAAGAAATTTTATATGAATTCTATAAAACACCCCCAGACATGAAGGAACCTTTGACGATTTACAAGGCCAAAGGCTGTGAAATGTGTAAGGATTCTGGCTATTTTGGACGAACAGGTCTTTATGAAATTATGATGGTTGACCGAGAATTACGCCACTTAATTGCTTCTCAAGTCAATGAACTAGAAATTGAAGACACCGCCATGAAACGTGGCATGATTACTCTAGGCATGTGTGCCAGAACCAAAATCATCGAAGGTAAAGTGGACTTTGCTGAAATCGAACGAGTGTTAGGCCCTTTTAGAGGAGGCAGTCGATGATAAAGGCAGTTCCCGACTATTTAATAGGCCTAAAAATATAGATAGGAGCTTAAGTAATGGCAAACTACGCTTATAAAGCCGTAAACCTGGTTAGTCGTAAAAAGCAAGAAGGGGTCATCCCCGCTTCCTCTGAAATGGAAGCGCGTTCTAAATTAAGGGAAATGCAACTTTTAACACTTTCTTTAGAAGAAGTTACGGGGTATCAAGACGGATCAGGCACTCTCGTTAAAAAGGGATTTAAATTTGGCTTTAAAAGTAAAGTCAGTAGCAAAGAAGTCATGACGTTTTCTCGAAACTTGGCGATTATGATTCGTGGGGGAATCCCTATTACAGAATCTTTACTGTATTTTGAAAACTTTTCAGACAAAATTACCTATAAAGCGATGGTGCAATCCGTACGACGAGACATTTTGGGCGGTATGCCCTTTTCAGAAGCCTTAGGTAAGTTTCCTGAAGTGTTTAGTGAGATTTTTATTAACATTACCCGAGCAGGAGAAAGTTCAGGGGAGCTGGATGTGACAATGGAACGGATGGCCGATTTAATGGAACGCACCGAAAAAATTAAAGCCAAAGTGATTTCAACAGCCATTTACCCAGCCATTGTGTTGGGCTTAGTGGGAATGGTTTTACTGGTTATTTTTTACTTTGTGTTGCCGTCTTTTGAAAAAATATATACCCAAATGGGGGTGGATTTACCGTTAATCACCAAAATCATGATTTTTATTTCCAACTGCTTACGAAATAGCTGGTTTATTACGTTTCCGCTGGTGGGGTGTGCCGTGTGGGGATTCATGAAGTTTATTTCTACTAATTTAGGTAAGCGCTTGATTGACAAATATGTGATTTATATTCCCATTCTCAAACAAGTCATTCGATTTACAAACGTGTCAAGCTTTATTTCTACCTTAAGTGTTTGTTTTGGAGCCGGGATCCCGATTACGGAAGGGCTAGATTATGCGGTTTCCACCGTGGGCAATGCCACCTATCGAACCACACTGCTGAGTGTGAATACGCAAGTGCAGACAGGACGCCGTTTGGGGGTGGCCTTGGCTGAAACAGGCATTATTCCTGAACTGGTTTTGCTGATTGTGGCAACGGGTGAAGAGTCGGGGAGCTTGGATCAATCTCTGGGGACTGCCCAAGAATACTTGGAAAAAGAAATTGATCAACGGATTGGGGTATTGATGTCTTTTATGGAACCTTTACTCCTGATGTTCTTGGGGATTATTGTTGGGATTGTCGCCTTATCCATCTATATGCCGCTCTTTAGCATGTATGAAAATATGTAGTAAGCACTTTTCGCAAAGTTTGTTTTTACCTTATTCCCGCCCCTGAGAAGGGCGGGAATAAGGTATTTTCTGATCTTTTTTCTAGGAATCCCCATAAACCTTAAGAAATGATGATAAAAAAACTAAAAAAACCTTATAAATAAAGGGAGTTTCACTTTTTTTGACTACAATGAAATCGATGCAACCCATAGTAAGCGGTTAAAAACTAAATAAAATCTAAAGAATGCGCGCCTTACTATACATACCTGTATCTTTCATTTAAAATAGTCGTATCTTCATTCTATTTTTGATGAAAAAGTTATTACATTTAAACAATAAGGAATACATCCCCATGGCAAAAGTCGTCGGTATCGATTTAGGTACAACCAACTCCGTTGTTTCCGTAATGGAAGGCGGTCAACCCGTTGTAATTGCAAACGCTGAAGGCAACCGTACGACGCCTTCTGTGGTGGCATTTAGCAAAAATGGTGATCGCTTGGTTGGACAACATGCCAAACGTCAAGCGGTTGTCAACCCTGATCGTACCATTGCTTCAAACAAGCGTTACATGGGCAGTGACAAAACATGGTCCATTGACGCTAAAGAGTGGACGCCTCAAGAAATTTCCGCGCAAATTTTACGTAAACTTGCGGATGATGCGTCTACTTACTTGGGTGAAAAAGTCACGCAAGCCGTCATTACCGTGCCTGCGTATTTCAACGACGCTCAGCGTCAAGCCACCAAAGATGCTGGTCGCATCGCGGGTTTAGAAGTGTTACGTATCGTCAATGAACCGACGGCCGCGGCTTTTGCCTACGGCTTAGACAAAAAAGATCACGAAGAAACCATTTTGGTTTTTGACTTAGGGGGCGGTACCTTTGACGTAACCATTCTTGAAATGGGCGAAGGCGTCTACGAAGTGAAAGCCACCAGCGGAGACACCCGCTTAGGCGGAGACGACTTTGATGAAGCGGTGATGGAATGGATTATGGCCGAATTCAAAAAAGTCGAAGGCATGGATCTTAAGAATGACAAGCAAGCCTTGCAACGGGTTCGTGAAGCGGCTGAAAAAGCCAAGTGCGAATTGTCGTCTTTAGAATCCACCAACATTAACTTGCCCTTTATTACGGCTACTGCTGAAGGCCCCAAGCACTTGGATGTCTCCTTGTCTCGTGCCACCTTCAACCAAATTACCAAAGCATTGGTTGAACGTTGCCGAATCCCCGTTGAAGCGGCGATTAAAGACGCGGGCTTGAGCAAAGACGACATTGATGAAATCGTGTTAGTTGGCGGTTCCACACGTATTCCTGCGGTTCAAAAATTGGTAGAATCCATTACAGGCAAAGCGGCTAATCAAGGCGTCAACCCTGACGAAGTGGTCGCTGTGGGAGCTGCCCTTCAAGGGGGCGTTCTCGCGGGCGATGTGAAAGACATCGTGTTGTTGGATGTTACGCCACTTTCCTTAGGCGTTGAAACCATGGGTTCTGTGATGACGAAACTTATTGAACGTAACACCACCATTCCCACCAAGCGGAGCGAAGTCTTCTCCACCGCTGCGGACAATCAAACCAGTGTGGATGTTCATGTGCTTCAAGGGGAACGTCAATTCGCCAAAGACAATAAATCCTTGGGTGTGTTCCGCCTAGAAGGCATTGGCCCAGCCCCTCGTGGGATTCCTAAAGTCGAAGTCACCTTTGATATTGATGCCAACGGTATTTTGAGCGTTTCGGCAAAAGATCAAGCCACAGGCAAGCAACAATCTATTACGATTAACGACAGTTCCAATTTGAGCGATGCTGAAGTGGATCGTATGGTGGAAGAAGCAGAGAAGTTCAAAGCTGAAGATGAAGCCAAGAAAAAGCAAGTAGAAGCCAAAAACCAAGCGGAACAGCTTTGCTATTCGGTTGAACACCAAATCAAAGATTTGGGTGACAAGGTGGAAGCTTCAGAAAAAGAAAAAGCCGAAGGACTGATTACACAACTGCGTGACGCTATTTCGGCAGACCAGCATGACGATATTCAACGCTTGCATGACGAACTTCAAGAAGTGGCTTACGCGATTAGCACCAAAGCGTATGAAGCCGCAGGGTCTGCTCCCACGGCGGCGGATGCTGGCTCAGTTCAAGCCAACGCCGAAGACGATGATGTGATCGATGCGGATTACACGCCAAGTGATGACGCTGCTAAAGTTTAATCAAACGCTATATTTCTAAAAATCAGGGGGACGACGATCCCTCTGATTTTTTATGTTATAATTCACGCATAGAACTTAAAAAAGGGGATTTCTATGCTTTCATTATTTGCTCATTTTTTGGCCACTTTAGTGAATCTTTATAAAATTATGATCTTTATTCGCATTCTCCTAACGTGGATCCCTTCCTTAGATTGGCGTTACCCTCTTTTTCGTTTTTTAGAAGAGGCCACAGAACCTGTGCTTCGTTATGCCCGTAATCTCATTCCGCCTGTGGGGATGTTTGATCTTTCCCCGATTGTGGTATTTTTAGCGCTCAATGTGTTGGAATACCTTCTGAAAAGCTTGTAGTCCCCATTGTTGGGCTAAAGTACGTGAAGGACTTGCTTCCTGCTGAGGGGAGTGAGTGGTTATTTATATAGGGTTTGTTACAATTTAAAAACACTAGCACAAAAGTTTCGTCTTTCTGCCTTTATGCCCTTGGATATAGAATTAGCAATCAATCAAACCATCGATGTAAATCGTGGATTCAAACAAAAATACTTAGGACAAAGAGGAACACAGACATGGGACTAGCCGCCACAAGCGCCCGCAAGTATATGCTCATGGCATACAAAATGAATTTGCAGTTCGATTTGCAACAAATTGCACAAGCGCGCTTAAGATTAATGAGTATTATTGACAAGGTATACGCTGCCAGTAGCTCCATGGATCCTAGCAGTCTAGTGGCACAACAACATGATCAATTTGTCGCACGCTTACAAACTCAAGACAAACGCATTGCACTGATGCAAGAAAAAATGAAACAGCAGGCTTCTGCGATTGATCAAGAAATGCAAAGCTTAGATAAAATCATTGAAGGTGGTATTAAGCAAAACTTTAACTACATAGGCAATGCCTAAGCGAGCGAATTAAAAAGCCACTCTAGGGGGAGCTGACGGTTGCCTTTCCTTGAATAGACCAACGCGACGCTTCTGTAACCAGTTGTTACAGGCTGACGCATAAAATATCGTTAAGATTGTTTTTATGCCAATAGACAATCTCTTTTGACGTTGTAAACCCATTTGATTTCCCATTTAAGTCAAGCCCTTATTTGACCTACTTCGTATTGACCCACCCTTATTTGACCCTTTAACACAATCCCTCAAAGACCAACCCCAACATTTAATACATTAGGAGTTCATGCCTATGTTTCTCACCGCAGGTGCTCGATCAAGCTATCTCTTGGATCGTGAAATTTCACTACAATTTGAATTGCAAACCCTCTCTTCTGCGCAATATCGCGTTCAAGCGACTTTAGACAAAGTCTATAACGTAGGGGATTTAGACCCTAACAATCCGAACCTCGTGGCCTCCCATGATCGCTTAGTTCAACAACTTAAAGAATGGCAAACAAGAATCAATTCCACTCAAATGAGTTTAAATATGGAACTTCAAATGGTGCAAGCCGAAAAACCCAAGCAAGAACAACTTTTTAAAGATGGCGTAAAAAGCTTTTACGACATGATCGTCTAAAAGGGTATGCTTTGAAATCTAGGCTCCTAGAATAGCCTCATAGCCTGTTTCATCTTACTCAATGTATTCCCGCAGTCGACGGCTACGGTTGGGGTGGCGCAATTTCCTCAAGGCCTTGGCTTCAATTTGACGAATGCGTTCACGGGTGACGCCAAACAACTGGCCTACTTCTTCAAGCGTACGTTGACGGCCGTCATCTAGCCCAAAACGCAAACGTAACACATCTCGTTCACGTAATGAAAGCCCCGCCAAGACTTCGGTTAAATCTTCACGCAACAATTCATGAGCCACACTTTGGGCAGGGGCTTCTGCTTCACGGTCTTCAATAAAGTCACCCAAGCGTGAATCTTCTTCCTTACCAATGGGGGTTTCTAAAGACAAAGGTTCTTGAGCGACTTTAATAATTTCACGCAATTTGTTAATAGAAATCGCCATGCTTGCGGCCAGTTCATCTTCACTGGGCTTGCGTCCCAATTCTTGCGCCAGTTGACGGGTTTTTTTACGTAATTTATTAATGGTTTCCACCATGTGAACAGGAATGCGAATCGTACGGGCTTGATCCGCAATGGCGCGAGTAATCGCTTGACGGATCCACCACGTGGCATAGGTTGAAAACTTATAGCCACGTTCGTGGTCAAACTTTTCAGCCGCACGAATCAAGCCCAAGTTCCCTTCTTGAATTAAATCTAGGAACAACATGCCTCTTCCCACGTATTTTTTCGCAATGGAAACCACCAAGCGTAAGTTGGCTTGCACCAATTTCTTCTTGGCACGCAAGCCCGCGTCTCCACCTTCGGCGATTTTGCGGGCAAACTCAATTTCTTCATCCGCCGTAAGCAGGTTGATACGCCCAATTTCACGTAGATACATGCGAACAGGGTCGTCTACCACCATGCCTTTGGTGTCTGCAGAAAAGTCCACAGTGTCGTCATCGGTATTGGCGAGCATGCTGTTAATCACCACAGGGTTGCCGTGATTAAACAACGCAGCACTTTCATCCTTCATAAAATCATCCAAACCAACATCATCATGCGTACTTCGCTCAGAACGATCGATGAGATCAATGAGGGCATCATCACTTTTGGTAGATCGTCGTTTCATCATAGAAAGCGTACATCCTTTAAATTTGAGGGGGAGGGTAATTACAGAAATCAGGCATCACTCGTTGCCAATACGGGAGTTGCAAGAATCGGATAAGTGAACCTATGGACTTGCTATATTTGTTTAAAAGAGCCTCAATCTCATTTTGTGCTAGTGCGGGGTTTTCCCCTGTAAAGTTCTTTACAATTCTAGCGATTTATTTTTTTTACGTGAGGAGACTTTTTTACAAATCATTTGGAAATCCATCATAACACAAATTTTTAAAAGGCGAATACTTTTGTTTAAAGATTTTTTGCAGTATACTTTAAGTCCGTTCTGCTTTCTACAAGAGTCCGCCAAGGAAGCTTATGCCTCAATCCCTTTCTTTTCAAGACGCCGCTGAACAAGTCAAACAACAACTCAATGTGTTAGACACCATTGGTCGTTTTGTTTCGCTTAAAAAGCGAGGCCGTTCACATTTAGGGCTGTGCCCGTTTCACAATGAACGAACGCCGTCTTTTAACGTTTCTGCTGAAAAAGGCTTTTTTAAATGCTTTGGCTGTGGCGAAAGTGGCGATTCCATTAGTTTTTTAATGAAAATTGAACATAAAACGTATGGCGAAGTCATTCGTGAACAAGCTGAAGAAATGGGCTTAGAAATTCGTTACAATAACGCTGTTGAAGATCAAGCCCAATACGCCCAAAAAACGGAAGAACGTGAACGCTTGTGGGATGTGTTGCACAATGCGGGCCAATGGTTTCACATGCAAATACAAAGCCCCCAACACCAAGCGATTCGGGAGTATTTACTCGGAAGAGGGACTTCTCAAGAAGCCGTCAAACGCTTTCAACTGGGGTATGCGCCAGAAACGTGGGAAGCTTTAAATCATTACTTGCACACGGCTTGCCCTCATGTGGCGAGTGATGCATCCATTTTAGAACGTGCCAGTGTCGCTGGGGTGCGGGACAACGGCAAAGGCTATTATGACAAGTTTCGCCACCGTTTAATGGTGCCTATTCATGATTTAAAGGGTCGTATTGTAGGCTTTGGGGGGCGTGCGTTGGGCAACGATCAACAGCCCAAGTACCTAAATTCGAGTGAATCGATGATTTATCAAAAAAGCCAGATCTTGTATGGTTTATTTCAAGCCAAAGACGCCATTCGTAAACGCAAACGGGCTGTTGTGATGGAAGGCTACTTTGATGTGATTGCTTCACACATGGCGGGCTTGCAAGAAGCGGTAGCCACTTGCGGTACGGCCTTAACGGAAGCCCACATCCCCTTACTGATTAAATCTGGCGTGGAAATACTTTACCTATGTTTTGACAGCGATTTAGCAGGAAGAAACGCTGCCCTAAACGCCTTAGAGCGTTTGGATCCGTGGATTCAACGGCAAACCCTTAAAATCAGGGTGTTAAGTATTCCGAGTGGCAAAGACCCTGACGATTACTTCAAAACCCATACGCTCACTGAGTTTGAAACGCTTATGGCCAACGCCCCAGATGGCTTGAGTTTTCGTTTAGATTGTGTGCTTGAAGGGGTCAATACGCACCATGCGGAAGGACAGCTGGAGGCCAGTCATCGATTGTTGCCTTTACTGTCGAAGGTGAAGCATCCGATTTTAAGGGCTCAATTACTGGCCAAATATGCGGAACGTCTGCATTTGCCAGAAGAAACCTTGCGTCAAAGCTTGGCCTTGTTTGAAGGAAAGTCCTCTTCAAAATCAAGTTATACCACTTCGGCCAAGTACACCAAATCCCATGACAAAAACAAACGTTACACGGCTAAAACTTCTATGCCCCCCGAAGATTTTAGCCGTTTACGTCAGCCCCTTCTAAAACAGCAAACGTTACCCATGATTGAGCAAAACCTCTTAAGCATGGCGCTTTCGCATGGCGCCATTTTTGAGGGATTGCAAAAATCTTTGGTGAACTTTGCTTGGCAAAGTCCAACCCTGAATTGGTTATGGCAACAAGTTCAAGGTCTCCCCTTTGGTGAAGCACAACCCTATGTTCAGCACTTGTGGCTTGAAGCCCAACGTCAAAATAAGTTAGGCCTTTCTCAAGCAGTTGAAGCGGTTCTTATTGGGCAGGATGCCCTACTTGAACAGTTGAACAACGAAACGTTAAGTTCGATTCAACTGCTTCAAATGGTTAATGAAAGTTTAGTGCAATGGCAAAAACGCAAGCAACAAAGTCAATTATACGTCCGTAATAAGGCGTTTCGTTCCAAAGAACACGACGCCGTGCTAGAAGAAGACTTGGATGCGGAAGCTATTTTGTTACATTATGATGTTTTAGATGCCCATGGCTCCTAATACCCTTTCATAGATTAAATATAGTCTAAGGGGCTGGGCTTGTGGAGCGGGGGACGTTCAAAAGGACGCTTTAAACGGGTTCCTTCATCTTGGCTGTGTTGTTCCACATAATGGCGAGGCAGTAAATCCCCTAAAATACGACGACGGCACCGTTGTAATTGGCGCTGTTTGTAACGACTATGCGCAATATCACCCTCTTGATTTGCGATGTAGTGGGCTTTGTCGATGAATTGAATTTCATAAGGAAAGAAAAGTCGTTGCATGGTGCCCCCTTCATCCCCACGGGCAGGCACTTTGATTAATTGGCGTGTGGTAATGTGTAAGGCTCTGTAATTGTTGTCACTATGTGGGTTGTGTTTTGAAAAGCTATTGTGAGGAAGCTTGGCATCAAGCTGTTGCAAGGTGCTTAGTAAGTCCATCCAAGACGGTAGCTTCCCATAAGCGTGGGGTTTTTCACTGTGAAGCGACGGATAATCTTCTGGGTGGTATTGTTGCCATAGGCTTTGAAATTCGTCTAAAGCAATGAGTGTATTACGAGATCGTTCTGCTTTCACATTGCTAAAGACGAGTAACTGTGATTCCATTAAAATATCCAAGGCCACCAAGACATCTGGAATACTTTCCGTAATAATGCGAATGCCAATGAAGTCGTCAATCAATTCAATACTATTTTCTTTTTTAGAAAGCAGTTTGATTAAAAGACTTTCCCGGCTTTTTTGTTCTTTAATTTCTAAACCGTATAGGGCGAGTTGCTTGTCACTGCCTGTTCGACCAATAATGACTTTTTCACTTTCAAGATCATAACGCATAATTTCGCCATAACCTTTTAAAATCTGTTGACGAGCAGGTTCAATAATCTGCAAGCGAGGCGCATGTTCAATATGCGTTAGCGTATGTACGACTTTTAAAATAGCACACGCCCATCGACTTTGATCGGTGCGAGGCAAAGCAGAAGCCACACAAAGTAAATCTACAATGTTGGGCTGTTTTAAGAAATTATTTGGCACATGAAGATGCAAGCGGGCAAACGCTGTTTCGCCTTCTCCCGCTTCAAGCAAACGGTTTTCAATAAAACTGACGGCTTCTTGCACCAAGTGACTAAGCCGTTGAACGTCTTGAGGATCGCTTAAATCATAGCCATAGGTCATTAAAAAATGGTGGGCTTCTTCAGCGGTGCGAACTTGAATGGTCGTTTGTTCAATAATGGAAAGGCCTTGCACCAAACCGCTTAATAATTGCCACGGCAGGGGGCGTTCTACAGAAGGGGGCTGAGGATCAAACACAATCTGTAAGCAAGGGAAGTCCTGCTGTTTTTCTGGGCTTTTGGGCGTGTTAATGTCCATTAAAGTGGTTTCCTGCTTATTAAAGAAAAGCCTTTCTTCAGTATTATAACACTTTTTCATTTTAAAAAACACTATATAGCCAAGTTTAGAGTTTTCTGTACAGTAGGTTATTCTAGGAGCCTAGACTCGCAGATGGGTGAAGTGTACAAAGACGACCATAAGCACATCGAGAATCGTAGCGACAACGAAGAGACACTGTACAGGAAACTCTAAACTTGGCTATAAAAGCAGGAGGATGCTTGAATCACCCTCCTGCTTCAACACTTAAAAATGGGCAGGGAAGCTAGGCCTTCACCGCACGCAATTGTTCAATTTTTTGGGAAAAATCTTCAGAACTAAAGGGCTTGACTAAATAGTTGTTCGCCCCTGCTTGAATGGCAATGACGACATTATTGCGTTCACCTTCTGTGGTTACCATCATGATCGGGGTGGTGATTTGAGCTTCTCGCAATTTACGGACGACATCAATCCCCAATAAACCTGGCATATTCCAATCCATTAGAATCAAATCAAAGTTTTCTTTTGAAGCAGCTTCCAAACCTTCAAGGCCGTCGGTGGCTTCGGTTACGTCTTCAATTCCACATTGCTTTAATTCACGAATAAGTACTTTACGCATTACAGCGGAATCATCTACAACTAAAACATTTATCATTATTATAACCTTTACCTAAACATTGAGGGATGCTAAATTACCGACAACTAAACACGAGTTCCTTTATTTAATAGGTTTGAAAGTTGACTTGAAGATGAAAAAGTTCACCTTCAATATCAAAAGACAAGAGCAAGTAGGATGTTTCAGGATTGCCTGTTTCAAGTTCAGTTCCCTCCCCTAAAACCACGCTTGGCAAAGAAAGACTGTATAAGGTGTTGTCTTCTTGAGACAAGGCCACTTTCGTACGGCCTGAAATCATGTTAATGAGTTCACCCATACCATCAATCATATCTTCACGTTGTACGTCTTCTTTGGGAATACCGAGTAAACGACTGACCATCAGTTTGGTCAACATTTCACTAAAGGAAAGGGCAAAGATGCCTTCTCCATGATCACCTGAAATACCTATGACGCTGGAAATATCGCCTTTAAACTTAAATGTTTTAACAGGCTTTACGTCTTGCAAGGTTACGGAAGTTCCTGCCATAATGCCTAAAACATCAGTGACAGAATCCATGAGGTTATGTACCAGTTTGGCATCTAACGCATTACGAAATTGGGTGTGCATAAGGTAAACTCACTTTATTACTAGGGGTTAGTTGTGCGTTGTACTAGTACATTCGTCAAAGAAAGGGAAAGACTAAAGGCATTGTTAGAGTTTGTTACATTTATAAAAGAAAGCTAACTAAAGTCCAGCATTTCTTGCGGGAGGCATTCCATCATTTTGGTAAGTAGCTCATCTTCTGTAAAGGGTTTAGTCAAGTATTGAGCCGCCCCTGCTTTGATGGCCCCGATCATTTTTTCACGTTCGCCTTCTGTGGTAACAATCATGACGGGGATATTAGATAAAGCGGGATCTGCTTTGATGGACTTTAGCGTTTCTATGCCGTCCAAATTCGGCATATTACAATCCAGCAAAACGAGTTCTACATCCGCAGAATGGGCCTTGAGTTGTTCCAAACCTTGAAGACCATCTTCAGCTTCAAGCATGTCATAGCCGAGTGCTTGGATAGGGCCTCTCATAATTTTACGAATGAGACGAGAATCATCAACAGATAAGATGTAAGGCATAATTGAAGAATCCTTCTGATTATTAAAAATTAAAAAGGGTCTACCCTCTTAGTCTAAAAACGGTTGTTTTACCGATGCTTTGAGGGATGAAAGGGGTTTGCAAACCAGTGAGGTTTTCAGTGGCTCCTAAAACAAGGTAGCCATTAGGTTTAAGCATTTTTGCGAGACGATTAAAGAGGAGTTGTCTAAATTCGGCACTAAAATAAATGGCCACGTTTCTTAGGCAAATAAGATCAAAGTTCTGGCCTACGCTATTGGTTAAGTCTTCGCCTAAGTTGGCGATCTTAAACTCGCATAAGGCTTTGACTTCATCTCGAACGACGTGGACTCTGCCTTGTGAGTCAAAGAATTTGTTCTTACGTTCAGGACTAATGCCACGGCCCATGGCCAAAATGTCATAACGCGCAAGTTTAGAAAGTGCAATTGAAGAAGAGGCAACGTCCGTCCCTAAAATATGAACCCGATGTTTTGGAATAATTTCAAGGTGAGGATGGGCTTCTGCATATTCATGCACCAGCATGGCTAAGGAATAGGGTTCTTGCCCTGTAGAACAGGCAGCGCTCCAAAGTTTAATAGAACCGATAGGATTTTGATTAAGTAAATCAGGAAGGATGGTGGAGGCGATGGTTTCATAGGGATGTACATCCCTAAACCACAAGGTTTCTTTTGTGGTCATGGCGTCAATTACAAGTGGTTTAAGTTTGACTTGGGCGGAGGTTTTCATTAACTGAATAAAATCACTATAACTGGCACAATTGTATTCAATTAAGGTTTTAAGTAACCGTGTTTCCAAAAGGTATTGCTTACTCGCGTCAAGCTGAATGCCACATAGGCCTTCAACCAATTGGCATAACTGAAGCAATTCATTTGCTGTCATGGGGTGAATATCGGCGTTAAGGACGGAACACATAGGGGAAAATCCTTTTTACTGACTCGCAAGTTCACTAATACGGTGGGCAAGTCCTTCAAGTGAAAGAGCTTCATCGCTTAGGTGGGCTTCTACGACCGCTTTGGGCATACCATACACCACGCAGGAAGAGGCTTCTTGCGTTAAACAATAGGTGGGGATACGTTGCTTTAAGTGGCTAACACCGTCGCAACCGTCTCTGCCCATGCCTGTCATCACAACAGCAAGAACGCCGTTTTTATAAGTTTGACTCGCGGATTGAAAAAGCACATCCACCGAAGGGCGACAAGAACGCACTGGAGCATCATCACTAAGAACGATATGAACCCCCGTTTTTGGCTGACGTTCAAACTTTGTGTGTACGCCTCCAGGTGCTAAATAGATAGTACCTGCTTGAAGCTTTTCACCGTCTTCGGCTTCTTTTACTTTAAGGCGACTCACTTCATTCAGGCGTTCTGCAAGCCACGCCGTAAAATGAGTCGGCATATGTTGCACAATCACAATAGGGGACTTGATATTGGGTGAAATTTTTTCAAGCAACACCGTCAAGGCAACAGGCCCTCCTGTTGAAATGCCAATCACCACGACTTCAACACGAGAGGGTACGGCTTGCTTACCCGTGCTGCGAAGTGACGTTCGTACATGGGTAGATGATGAAGGAAATGTAGTCAACACATGAACCTCTTTTTACAGAATCGGTTACGTTGTACTAAACAGTCGTCAAAGAAGCGCTGAGGGCTTCTTTTAATATGTTCGACATGTTCAGGATCGTCACAATCCCTTCAGGTCTTTTCAATACCGCCTCAATCCAACGGGCGTCTAATTCATTGAGATTGGCAGGGGGTGCATCCAGTTCCGCTTCAAAATACGGCAATACATCTCCAATCGCATCGACGCTAAAGCCAATGCGATCCACTGGGGAAAGCCCTTCTTGAGCGTAGGCTTCATTCCGTAAAAGAATGTTATATTTACCGTGTTGTAGTGTTAAAGAAGTTTGCTTAAAAATTTTGGTTAAATCCACCAGCGTTACAATTTGCCCCCGCAAATTGATTAAGCCTTGAACATAGGTCATGGCTAAAGGCACAGGGGTATGTTCCATTTGTGGAATGATTTCACGTACATCCAGCAGTGGGATTCCACAGATGACTTCACCAAATTTAAACGTAATCAGTTTTTGTTCTAACATAAAAGAAAAGTTCCTGTTTGTTGATAAAAATAGGCTAAATAACGATTAAAATGCACCTGCTAAACTAGGGTGTACTTCTACGCCAGCACGTTTTAATAGGGCATTGATATTGAGCAGTAAGGTAACCCGTTCCTGAATTAAGGCCGAACCATATAAGCACGGCTCTTCAATTAAGTCTGTGTCTAAACGGTAATCTACTTCAAGGCTGTCAATAATTTCAGCCACCCAAATCCCCACTTTCCCTTTGCCTGCCAAAGGTAAAATAAGGTATCCATTTTCGTCTTCTAGGTTTGGGGTTCTGATGTTTAAATACTGTTCTAGGCGAATAATAGAAATGGTTTCATTGTGCATGCGCACAAATTCACGATGACCAACGGATTCTATTTTCTTGGCCTTAATGTATTCTAAACGCAAGACTTCCGCCAAAGGTACGGCAAAGGGTTCTTGAGGGTGATTTTGAAACAGTAAAACCGATTGCTTTTCAAGTAAGGGAGACAATAAATTACCCGCGGGGTCAAATTCAAACCCATCCACAATGGACGTGCTACTGCGTTGTTTTTCCAGTTCTTGCCGACGTAAGTGTTCTGTTTGTACGCCACTAAAGTCCAGTTCACTTTGTGTGGCAATACCCACCACGTCGCAAATCATGGCCACACTGCCATCCCCCATAATGGTTGTACCACTAAAGGCATGCACATTTTTAATCAGTGTTGACAGGGGTTTTACGACAATGTCTTCAATGTCATAGGCTTCATCTACAATTAAACCGTATTGATTAATCCCCACGCTTAAGACCAATAAAGTGTAATCGCTTTCGGGGGATTGACGTCTAATTTCAGGGATTTGTTCAATGGCAATAGGGTCATTAAAGCGCGCATCTTCAATCGTTCGACGCGCTTCATTGGGCTTTCTAAGGTTCAACACATCAGCAAGCTTGACTAAAGGGAGCCAATTGCCTCTTAAACGTAAGACAGACGCTTGCCCAATACGTTCAATACGTTGATGCACTTCATTGGCTTTTACACGCACCAGTTCCAGTAAGTTTACCCGAGGCACCGCAAAGCGTTCTTCACCCACCCCAACCACTAAACAAGGAATAATGGCCAAAGTCAACGGCAATTGTAAGATTACGGCTGATCCCTTCCCTAAGGTGGATTCCAAATACACATGGCCCCCTAAGGCTTCAATGTTGGCGCGCACCACATCCATGCCGACCCCTCGCCCAGAAAGATCCGTCACGGCTTCGGCGGTGGAAAGGCCTGCATGAAAAATAAGGTTTAACTTTTCTTGATGGCTTAAATCATCAAATTCAGCTTGGCTCATTACGCCATTGGCAATTGCTTTGCGTCCCAAAGCTTCTGTGTCAATGCCTTTACCGTCGTCTTCAATACGTAAGTGAATTTGCCCCGCTTCATGGAACGCATGCAAGGTAATGGTGCCAGAAGGAGATTTACCTGCTGCTTTTCGTTGTTCAGGGGATTCAATGCCGTGATCACAAGCATTACGGATCATATGCGTCAAGGGGTCACTTAAGCCTTCTAAGATGCTTTTGTCCAGTTCTACGTCTTGCCCAATCATTTGTAGCTGGATTTTTTTGTTTAATTGTTTCGCAAGATCACGCACAACACGAGGGAAACGCCTAAAGACGTTTTCAATCGGTTGCATGCGGGTTTGCATAATGTGATCTTGTAACTGATTGGTGACGGTGTTAATACTTTCTAACACTTGAACGAAGCTTTCGTTTTTGGTGCTAAGTTGTTTGTCCGATTGAACGGCACGCATCAGTTGATTGCGAGCCAGTACCAGTTCACCCGCAAAATCCATGAGCGTATTCAACAAATCCACACGTACCCGAAGGGTGTCATAACTCACTTCGGCATTTGAAGCACTAGGGGCTTCGACTTTAATTTCAGGCGTTTTATTGTAAAATTCAGTGTCCGTTTGTTCTACATAAACGCTTTCATCCACAACAGGGACTTCATAATCTTCTAACTGTGATTCTGCAATGTCTAAGGCATGTAACACCAAGTCTTTTTCCAAAACGGTTGCAAATAGCACATTGAAATTCGGAGGCGGAGCATCGCTTTCCTGTTCAGAAACAGTACTGGCTAAAACGACACCAATGGAGTCAACAGTACCCATGAAATCCTTATAGCTCCGGTGCATGTCAAATAAATGTAGGTTTGTGTCCAATTTAGCCACATAGACAAACTGACCCAAACGTTTCGCTTTTTCGATGCAGTCGCTTTCAACACAAAGAGAAGGATTGACTTTTTCATTATGTACACGGACTTTTGATTCATTGGTGTGTTGAACGGGTTGAGCCAAGGTAAGGGAAGCAGGGCCGTCTATGTAGGGGGTGTCTGCCTTGGTGTAGTGTGTAAGGGCTTCTTCTAAAGCAGAAGTATCTAGTCGCTCACTCCGTTGAATATCTTCTACCATCACATTCAGTAAATCTACACCCATTAGTAAGGGTTCAACGACATGGGGATGAGGAATCAATACGCCGTCTCTTACTCGCATTAAGACGCTTTCCATTAGGTGAGACACTTGCTTTAAGCGTTCAAAACCAAAGAAGCCAGAAGCCCCTTTAATACTATGAATGGCTCTAAAAATACGGTTCACAATTTCTTGGCTGACTTCGGGGGCTTGTTTTTCAAGAGCCAATAAGTCAGGTTCAATGGATTCAAGATGCTCAGCACTTTCGCTTAAAAAGTCTTGTAATAGGGAATCGTCTTGATGTTCACTCATTTGGGAGGTCCTTATATTGATCCGTTAAAAGGTTAATGTTTTATGGGGGTTTTGAAGTCTGTAAAAAGGCTTCGTTGTTTACGGGGTTCCTGTATTAAGCTGTACTTCCGATACATCTGTCAACATCGGTTCTAAGAAGGCAGGGGGTCTGTACTTAATTCATAAAATAAGATGTCAAAACGACACGTTTATAACTATATGAGTAGGACTTCATGATTAGCCTTCAACGACAAACGTTACGCTAACTTAGACGACCACGTTCAATCATTGTAAAGGGGCACCACTTCATTATGGAATGTCGACCAGCCTTTTCAATCATTCAGGGGATGAATGTTCTCTATATATTTTCAATGATTTTAAAATCATCCATTCAAAGGAAGCTTCCACAATCCGCGTTTTTCAGATTGAGCCTTTCTTTCTAGGCGTTTCATTTCGTCTTGATGAGCGTAATTGGGGGCGTAAATCATCACCTTGGCCAGCCCCGATTTCAATAAACCTTCATTAACACTTAGGCCACCTGTTGGCTGTAAATAAACCCATGCTAGGGTTCTACCATAACGGTCTCTGATTTTTTTGTCAAATTCTAAGTAAACAACCTTATTTTGGGTCAACCCTTGGGTATATGCCTTCGCTTCTAAGCCAAAGGGTTGCGGTTTACCACTAGGGTTTCGCTTGGAACGTTTGGTTTCTGGGGTATCTACTTGTAAAAAACGAATGTTTTCGTTGGGGGATTCTAGCAAGCCATTGCCGTTTAGATCACACGAAATGGTGTCTCCGTCAATGATTTTGAGAACGTTGCATGGTTTTCGAACACTAAACCCCAGCGGGGTGCTTAACTGTTTTGTAGGGGCTTGATTGGGCGTTTGATCCTGAGGCGTTGAGGTCCGTAGGTGTGTTTGTTTTTTTACAGAAGAAGATCGACGCTCAAGGGAAGGGGAAAGAGGAGGCGATGTTAAATTCACCCATTCATTGGGGAGTAGTAAAATCCCAATAAACACCGCAAGTATTAAGATAAAGCGTTTGCGCAAAAAGCGAAAACCCGTTTTTTTCATAAGCACCCCTTCTTTTTACATCCTTAAAGTGTGCAAAAGCCCTTATTTTTAAAAATAAGGGCTTTTCCGATATTCAACGCTTCACACGACTTAGACGACAAACTCTTCACAAGCGGAAGTCAAATCCGTATTCGCAATAAAATCTTCGTTGTGAAAGGGTACATCCATGGGGGCATATTCACGCAACAATGGAATGTTTGTTTTCAGACGATCGGCATAAGTGGGTAAGTTCACTTTCCAATAAGTGCCTAAAACCACACGATCCGTCAACTTGTATGCTTCAGCAATCGCCGCGATTTTTTTGGCTTGATACGCTTCTAAATCGTCGGGGTCTTCTACGAAACCAGTATAGCCCGTTTCTTCCAAGTACTGTAAACGGGGCAACTCGCTTTGACCTGAATTCACCGTTTCCGTATAGTATTCCTTCGGATGCAAGTCATTGTAAGTGGGGCAAGGTTGATGAACATCTACCAAGCTAACCCCACGATGATTGATCGCATCCATAATGGTTTGCTTGAGATGCTTGGCATCAAAGGCGTAAGAACGCGCCACAAAGGTGAAGCCTGAAGCAATCGCCAAAGCAAGTGGGTTAATGGCTTGTGAAATATGAGGCAAGGCCAAGCTCTTAGGTTGCATGCCAACTTCTAAAGTCGGAGAAGCCTGCCCTTTGGTCAACCCATAGACTTCGTTGTCAAACACAATGTAGGTAATATCTACATTACGACGACCCGCGTGAATAAAGTGCCCAGCACCAATTCCGTAACCATCACCGTCGCCCCCTGTGGCGATAACCACGTTATTGGGATTGGCGATTTTAGCACCTAACGCGTAAGGCAACACACGCCCATGCAGGGTGTGAATGCCATAGGCTTGAAGATATTGAGCGGACTTGCCTGAACAACCGATGCCTGCAAAAAACTCTACTTTCCAAGGTTGCAGTTGCAGTTCAGAAACGGCTTGCTGAATCGCATTAACGATGCCAAAATCCCCACACCCCGGACACCAGTCAGGGTTCTTGTCTGAACGCAATTGAAAGGGCTTCAATTTAACGTCCAACGTTGGGAAGGATTGTTCGGTTTGTTGTTTAGTGGCCATTGACAAGCACCACCTTTCTTGATTGCTTTTCTTTCACTTCTGTAACGGCTTGTATAATTTCACATTGTGAAAACGGACGCCCCGTGTATTTGACAGCTTTATGTTCAATATCAATACCCGTTTCTTGACGAATCAACTTGGCCAACTGATTACTGAAATTGCTTTCAATAATCAAACATTGCTTGGCATTGTTTAAAAGCCGTGTAATGGCTTCCACTGGGAAGGGAGACATCAAACGAATGTGAAGATAATTAACGGATTGACCTTGTTCTTTGAAGCGATCCAGTGCATCAAGCGCAGATCCTTTGGTGGAACCCCAGCCCACAATCGTGAGATCAGCATTTTCTGGGCCGTACAATTTAAACTGTAGGTGTTCAGGGATTTCTTTGGAGGCGGTAACGAGTTTTCGGGCTCGCTTTTCCATCATTTGCATACGAATCGCGGGCTCTTCTGTAATAAAGCCGTATTCTGTATGTTCATCTCCTGTTAAGAAGTGAATCCCCCCAGGGGTACCTGGAATAGTCCGAGGAGAAATACCGTCTTCTGTTATTTGAAAGCGTGGGAACTTGGGCAGTCCAGTGGAAGGGTCCGCTGGATCGTAGGAATCCACCTTCGTGATTTGCTTACCACGATCAATACGCAAGCCTTGATCCGCAAATTTCTTAATGCTTTGTGTGGAGTTAGCGAGGGCCTTGTCCACCAAAACAATCACAGGGGTTTGGTAACGTTCTGCGAAGTTAAAGCAGTTAAAGCCATCTTCAAAGCACTCTTCCATATCCCCAGGGGAAAGAACGATTTTTGGGAAATCCCCATGCCCAATGTTGACGGCAAACAATAAGTCGCCTTGTTCACTGCGGGTGGGCAGACCTGTAGAAGGGCCTCCACGCATGTAGTTAAAGATAACGGTAGGCACTTCGTTCATACCAGCCCAGCCGATGCCTTCTGCCTTTAAGCAGAAACCAGGCCCTGAAGTCGCCGTAGCCACTCTAGCTCCTGTTACTGCAGCACCATTGGCCATGTTAATTGAAGCGATTTCATCTTCGGCTTGATACACCACAATGCCGTATTCGCTATGTTGTTCTAGGTAAATACATTCATCCACCGCAGGAGTGATAGAATAGTAGGTTTGAAAACGCATCCCTGCTTTTAATTTACCAATCCCACACGCGGCGGCTCCGTTCATCAGCAAGCGTGATTCAGGTTCAGGCTTATGGGGCTGTTCTTGCATTTGATATTTGAAGTCTTTGGCTGCAGCAATGGCTTGAATGGCTTCATAGGCCTTAATTCCTGCTCTAAGGTTAATGCCCACCAGCTTGGATTTTTTGCCGCGAAACAAGCCTTTAAGGGCTTCTTCAAGGACTTCAACACCCACACCGTACAAAGCAAGAGAAGCCGCCACTGAAATGGTGTTTTTAACAATGGCCAGCTTGGCAGCGGGCTTGCCTTCTTCTTCAGCCAATTCGCGAATAATGCCTTCATAATCTAAAGGAAACAGCTTGACACTGGCATCCATTTCAAGCACTTCAGGCTTGGTTAAACCCGGATCGTAAATCAAGGCGCCTTCAGGTAAAATTTCGTGGGCATGAATAACGGCCGTGGAATCTTCAAAGGTCGCCAGCATATGAATAGGGTCAATATGCGAACGCACCACATCGTGACTGGCACGTATTTGAAAGTAACTATGCTTTCCCTTAATGTTTGAGTGATACTCCCGTTTCCCGTAGACCCAAAATCCAGCAACCGCCATTGCACGGGCAAATAAGGTTGCTGAAGAATCGACACCACTGCCTTGCGGGCCACCGATCATCCAGCTTGTTTCAGTTATTCGGCTCATAGAACAACATCCTTGGGCTTAAAGCCACCGTCTTAAAATCCTCAAAATGAGGCTGAGACACGTTTGTAACTGTCATAATAGGACTTGGCCAACACTTTTTTTCTGCATGGAAGCATTTTAAAGTAAGTCAGAGACAAAATACCTATTTTTAACAACTTTAGTTTAGCACACCCTGAAAATAGAGCAAACCTTTTTCTATAAAAAAATCCCATGCCTTCACAAAAAGGCATGGGAACTAACACTGCTTTGAAAAATCCGTTTTTCAATGGCATTTGTTTACCTTAGGGACTTTATAGGAAAGTCCTAATACTGAGGCTTACTTTGTTGTAGGGCTTTAGCGATATTTTCTTTTCCTTCTATGTCCATGTGCTGTGCCATAGCATGTAAGAAGGCATTACCTGTTACGGCAGGATTCTTAAGAGGGGTTGAAGCATCTTTAGAAGCCACAGGGGTTTTGGAAATTTTACCGTAGCGTTGGGCTTGCTTGCGAGCGATCGCTTCCTTGACTCTAAGATTGACTCCTTCTTCAGTAATAACCTCTTGCTGTTGAGGAGCATCAGGGGCTGAGACAAATCCCGTATGCTTCATTTTTTCACGCACCCGTTGCAGGGTGTTTTGATGAGTAGGCTTGGGGGGGGGCTTTAAACGAGTCGAGTAAGAATCACGGATTGCTTCAGAAGGTGTTGGCCCCAAAGGCATGCTCGCTTCTTGAAGAATAAAGCGTTTGTCTAATTCCAAAGGGTAAGCTTCTAAAGCGTGTGACTTTTTTAATCTAGTCAAGAAGAAGAAACCTATTGTGCTGACAAACAAAAATCCCACAAGTAAGTTGCTATGTGCTTTTGCCCATTGAACCAGCAACACAAAAAGGGTTTGAAGCGTTTGACGAATGCTCGTGTCTTCAAGGGTTTCATTTTCTTCATCATCTAGCTCATCAAGGGCATCACTTTCAATGGCAATGGGCATATTGGCAAGGCTTGGATCATTTTCAAGCAATGGGGATACGCGAGGTTGCTTGAGGCTATTGGTGTTTGGATTTAATTCAACAGAAAGATCATCAGTGGCGGGTTGAGCTTTTATTGCCGGGTTTTTAGCAATTGCTGTGGCAGCAGAAGGGGCTTTAATGGGTGTGGGTTTTTTGTTAAGTTCACCACTTTCGATGGCCAAAAACACATCCCCCGCTGAAGCCTTTGACGTCTGAAGGGGTTTACTAAGTGGCTGAAGCAGTGTTGAAGGGTGCTTGACTAATGTGGCTTGTTTAAACGTATTGGGCGAACGAGACTTATTTAGCTCCCGAAAGCCTACAACAGGAAGGGTCAATCCTCTGCCTTCAATCATGAGTTGAAGTTGCCCATTGCCTAAATGTTTGACACGGACACTTTCAACAGAAGGGGCTTTCTCGTATTGAATGGCAAAGGCATTGGAAGTAAGTACTGTTTCATATAAGTCTAAAACAATCGCTTTACCTTGCTGTGTGGCTTCATGGCGTAAGGGCGAATCGGTATGGATGTATAGATTGAAGGTGCCTTGTTCTTCTCGTAAATCCACCCCATTGATATGGCTAATGGCGTGCGCTGAAAGAGTCGTTGAAATACATATGACGTTCAGTAATACCCAAGCCAAAAATAGTATGGGGCGTCGGCCAAAGAAGTTCTTAGGGAAGTTCATCGTTTTTGTCTCTCTCTATATCATCAAGCAGTGAAATTATTGAAAAATGTTATCGTGTTCGAAAGATATAGTGTTTTAAAGAGTTTTCCGTACAGTAGGCTAGACGAGGAGCCTAGATTATTTTGTGAAGAAGTGTAGATAGACCTACATGACTGAACAAAATAATCGTAGCGACAACGAAGAGACCATAGACCGTTTTATCTTTCGAACACTGTAGTTGAATCCGCTGGTATTTCAATACGGTTAAAATCAGTTTGACACAGTGCCAGAGGCTTGACCTTATACTTTGGGATGAAAGCTCTCTAATCCCAAAGGTATATCTCCTCCATTACAGAGAGTGTTAAGTTTTAACCAAAAGTACGTTTTCTTAACTCGTCCATACGATGTGCGTTGTTAAATCGGCAAAAGGTAAGGAGATCCAAGTGGGCTTTCCTTTTTGGATTGACTATTTGATAGTCTTTAGTTTAGCTCAAACATAAACGCATGAAAGCCCTTTTGGTTTTAAACCCACGGCTTTTGTGAGGGGATACATGACACGCGCTGCGTTGTGGGGGTATTGTCGAAGAAAATACAAGACTTGTATTTTCAGGTCGTGCGAAACCAGGTGCCTCAATACAGCGACTGGTGCCAGCTCGTGCAGTTGTAGGGTGGGCTTCGACTGATTGGACTTTAAAGGCTAAGTGAAGATCTTTAATTGCATTCTGTCTGTTGCTATACGTTGTCCTATGAGATTAGAGATATTTACAACAGCACCATACTCAATAAAAACATCATAAAACCTTGTATAATTGCTTCCCCAGTAAACAATGGCACAAGCCATAGGTGCACCCTTACCTGTATCGTAACCATCTTCTAGAAAACGAAGTCGAGTATCATATAAAAAACATACACCTGTAGCCTTGGTAAAAACATATTGCTTCCAGTGAGAGGTATTCACTGCTACAGGTATCAATGCGATTACTTCAGAATTAAAGTTCTCATTTGCTTCTACGCATTTATATAACCAGTTCTTAATACTTGTACCTCTTTGTTTATCTCTTCCATAAGGAGGATTTACATAAATACGAGGAAAGTTCCACATTTCTTTTAGTCCATCTTGTAGAGGTAAGCTATACTCTACCTCCGCATTTACAATGGAATAATTATTAGAACACGGATCTAAATCAATAGAACCTCTGAAAAATTTTTTAATCGCATCTACATATTTTTTTGGGGTTCCCCAACTTTGGCTTAGGGAATTAATTGTTCTGCCTGCACTCATCATGATAAATAGTTACTCCAGTTTTTCTTTTTTAGAGTAAGTAGTTCTTCTTGTAAAGTGTCTAAAGATTTTTGTTGAGGAGCCACAACAACAAACCATTTTTCTATTGATGATAAATGTTCCGTGAAAAATTCTAACAAAAGAGCATCTGCTTCAATATTCATTTGTACTTTAGTGAATTCATTCTTTTTTTTACCTTCTTGATAACTTTTCAGAAAAGTATCTTTTAGTAAATTATACTTAGGAGAAGGCTTTAATAATAGTTGTTCTATAAATTCAGATAATCCTTTATCTGTTAAAAATAATAACCAATCATAAGAATGTGCTAAAACCATAAGTTCTTTTTGAAAATGTTCTTCTCCAAACTCTAAGTAACCGTTTTTATTTTTCTTAATCCAATTTCCATGATTGCTCACAATACCAACTGTTAAAATAAATTTACGAAGTAATTCTTTGTCATGGGTAGCAATAATTTCTTCCAATAATTGATAGTAAGGTTTAATTAAATAAGAACCATTACTTCTATATAAGATTCCCTGCATTTCCCCTTGTTCTGACCGAATTTTTTGAAGAGATGAAGCGGACCTTGCTACATAAGCTCCTTGTTTGGCTTTCTCAATAGTTTGCGGACCTTTTGTCATTCCCTCTTCTATACCGACACGCTTACACTCAAAGACTGCATATGGTTTTTTATGTTGTTCTGTAATAATGAGTTCTATTCGTTCAGGATAAACATCTTTAATATTGCATAATAAATAAGACGATGCAGATTCACCTATAGTACAACAATTTCGTAAAATACCATTTGTTAAAAGGACGTTATTTTTTTTAGTAAAAGAAGAAATATCAACTCCTTGCTTTGATAAAGATTGTAAAATCCTATTTGCAGTGACTGACTTTTGGTTCTGTTCGACAAAAAGGGAAACTTGGCTCAAAACAGGATGTAAAGAATATTCGACATTATGTGTAATAAGCGGGTTGCCGTATTCTTGTAAAGCTTTTTCAATAGAAAGCTGATGATGCAACCCCCATGTTTTCAGTAGGTAAAAAACAATAATTTCAACAAGTGTTCCTAATGCTCGTCCTGCTGCTTTTTTAGGGTCTTTAGTATGCTGAAAAACTTCAGTAGCTAAAACTTTTTGTAACTTATCTACAGATTCGTAAGTCATTCCAAACACCTTATATTTTGAGTAATTCGAATAGAGTATTATTTTAACACAAAAATCCTAATACTCCTCCGCCTCCGTCGAGAGGTTGTCAGAGGGGCGGAAGAAGAGGTCGTCGTAAGTCTTAATCTCCACGTTCAGCACACGGCTCTTGACTTCCGCCACGACTTCTGCCACCAAGTCCGCCAAGGGCAAGACCTTCTTGGCCCCCACATGGTAGCGACGCACCGAAACCGTGCCTTCTTCCGCTTCACGATCGCCCATGATCAGCATCACCGGCACCTTGCGGGTCTCGCACGAACGCACCCGATAGTTAATGCTATCATCCACTTCCAACATCGTGCGGATGCCTGCCTCCTTCAAGGCGTTTTGCACCGTTTCCGCATACGCCTTGTGGCTTTCGCCAATCGGCAAAACCGCCACCTGCACAGGGGCCAACCACGTCGGGAAGGCTCCGCCCAAATGCTCCACCAAAATGCCGATGAACCGCTCAAACGAACCGAAAATCGCACGGTGAATCACAATCGGACGCTTCGCCGTGCCGTCGGCGTCAATATAGGTGAGTTCAAAGCGTTCAGGCAACTGAAAATCCAGCTGAAAGGTGCCACATTGCCACAAACGCCCCAAGCTGTCACGAATCTGCACATCAATTTTTGGGCCGTAAAAGGCACCCTCGCCCTCTTCAATGGCGTAAGGGCGACCCGTGGCATCAAGGGCGGCGCGCAAGGCGGCTTCGGCTTCGTCCCACACGGCGATTTCGCCCAAGAACTCGTCAGGGCGGGTCGACATGCTGAACTGGTAGTCCAAATTAAAGAGGGTGTACACTTCGTCGAGCATCTTAAACAAGTGGGCGACTTCGCTTTGCACTTGGTCTGGCGTGGCGAAAATGTGGGCGTCGTCTTGGGTGAACATGCGCGTGCGCATTAAGCCGTGCATGGCCCCTGTGGCTTCATTGCGGTGTAGAATCTGCCCTTCGGCGATACGCAAGGGCAATTCCTTATAGCTATGCAACTTGCTCTTGAAATATAGCATAGTATCGGGGCAATTCATGGGCTTGACCGCATATTCAGGCTCGCCTTCCGCGTCATTGACGATGAACATGTTTTCTTGATAGTGGTGCCAATGCCCTGAACATTGAAACAATTCTTTTTTATAAAGCACGGGGTTAGAAATTTCCACATAGCCGTAACGTTCCAGCGTTTCTCGCCAAAAGGCTTCAATGCATCGACGCACCTTGACGCCATTGGGGGACCACATCGCCCCTGCCGCCCACGGATGAAACTGAAACAAGTCGAGTTGGGGGCCTAGCACACGGTGATCCCGACTTTTGGAATCTTCCACAAATTCGAGGTAACGCTTGAGGTCTTTCGGCGTTTTCCACGCTGTTCCTGTAATACGGGTGAGGCTGGGTTGATCTTCATCCTTCCAGTGGCTGGCGGCAAGGGCGGTGAGTTGCGTGGATCCACAAAGCCCAGTGTGTGGCACATGCGGACCTGCACACAAATCAATAAAAGCGCCTGATCGATACAGGGTGACGTTTTCAATGCCTCGACCTTTGATTTTTTCCAATATCTCAAGCTTATGAGGCTGTTGTTTGGCGGTAAAATAATTGACGGCATCCGCAAGAGTCACACTGGCGACTTCAAAGGGGTGGGCTTTGCCTACCACGGTTTTCATTTTGCTTGAGATGGCTTCCAAGTCGTCTTCTTTGATGGACACGCCGTCTATTTTGACATCATAAAAAAAGCCTGTCGGGGTGGCGGGGCCTGTAGCAAACTGCACGGTGGGGTAGAGTTCTTCTAAGGCGCAGGCCAGCACGTGGGCGGAACTGTGGCGTATGCGGATGAGTTGTTCTTCGTGAGACAGGGCGGAAAACTCTTTTTTGTCGACGGGTTGCCAGTCGAGTGCGGAAAGCCACGCTTGGCAAGATTCTAGAGCATTTGTCATGGGGGGGGGGGAGCCTCTCTTTAATTGAACGCGATGGGGATGTAAACCCACCTATTATAAGCGAAAGTCCCCTAAAGGGAAAGCGCAGAAAGCATAACAGAATGAATGACACAATTTTGTGGTGTTTTTGTTTTTATGTTATTGTGAAGTATAAATTAGGCATTTCTTCGCGTAACTTTTTAGGGCATTACCACACATGGCTATGAACAATATGAATAGTTTTTCGTTTACTCAAGCGCCACAATCTGCGTTCGCCGCGCCCGCCCCGGGCATCCACGTTACCGCTTTTGAATCAAGGAGCATCTTCTGCGGATCTTTACCCGAGGAACACAGCCCCAGCGCCCGTTGTGGATTCTACCGCATTAAACTATGCCCCCACGCCTTCGCCTGTTGATTTGAAGACTGGGGCAGAGGTTCACTCTTCGTCTTCTTCGGCGACGAATCCTTTGACGCCACCTGCCGAACACCACCCTGTGGCTCAAAAAATCGTGCCACCTGCGAAAGCCATAGCACCCGCTCAACCAGCAACAAAAGAAGAAGACCATACGGTGAGAAATGTGGCCATAGGCGCCGCTGCCCTTACCACGGCGGGCCTATTATTGTGGAAACATAAACCATTAGGAAAGTTCTTGGAAGAGACCTTTGGCATTGTAAGAAGAGAAGTAGATGCGCCGACGCCTCCTCCTGCTTCTGTTGACGAAGCTGTAGAACAAGTTACTACCCCGCCCCCAGCTGCAACCCCTACAGGCCGTCGCCACAGTGGTGGTTATTCTTCTTCTTCTTCTTCTTCTTCTTCCAGACCACCAGCAGGAGCAACACCACCAGCAGGAGCAGGAGCAGGAGCAGGAAATGCAGGAGCACCAGCAAAATCAGCAGGATCAGCACCAGCAGGAGCAGAAGCACCAGCATCAGCATCAGCAACAACAACACCAGCATCAGCATCAGCAACAACAACACCAGCACCAGCACCAGCATCAGCATCAGCAACAACAACACCAGCACCAGCACCAGCATCAGCATCAGCAACAACAACACCAGCACCAGCACCAGCACCAGCATCAGCATCAGCAACAACAACACCAGCACGACAAGCACCAGCACCACCACCAACAGTAGAATTACCCGAAGCAAGGAGTAAGGCACAACAAATGTTTCAGCTTTGGCTTGATGAGTCAGATGAAGATTTTAAATATTGGACTAATGCGATACATCGTATGTATTATGATGATCTAAGAAGTGGAGTAAAGAATATAAATTTGGAAGAGATAGTACCCTTTCATGAAGCGATGGTTGGACGTGCTAGCAGGCTCGGACTTACTAAAGACTCACTTCGGATGCGGAGGAACATGGCTTCGTTGTATAAGCTTAAAGGACAAAAGGATGACGCCATAAAAGAACTAGAACTAGCGTGCAAAGAATATCCAGATAGTTTTGCCCCCATAAAAGACCTTTCACTTTTACAAGAACCCCAAGAAGCGCTAACTCTTCTCCAAGAATTCATTAACCGCAAAGGTTATAACAATATTCATATTTTCGATAAATTATTCTATGCCGAGGCTCTCCTAAGAGCTGGAGAGAGACAAGAAGCAAAAGGAATTGCTCAGGAAATAGTTAAGGCGCTTTCTTTAGACAGCCATCCTGGGGCAGAACTACGTCAGGCACGATCAATTTTAGAAGCTGTAAAGATGTGGGAAAATAGAAGGACTTAACTGTTGTCAAAGACTTCATTGAACGCAAAGGTTTTGCCACGCTAAAATCGTATGAAAAATTTGAATATGCCCAGATTCTCAAACTGGCTGGAAATAAATATCACCCAGAAGCCAAAAAAGTTGTTGAGGGCATACTTGAAAATGATCAATCTTTATCAGACTATGCTAAAACTATGCTAAATGATTTTCTCACTGACTTAGGTGTACACTCAGTCAACTCCTAGTCAATGACACAAAAGGCGATTCTTTTCCCACAGTCTATCTCGGCTGTGGTAGAATAGGGGGTGTGATACCTAGATTCTTCAAAGGACGCCCCCATGCCCACGACTGCTCCCAACGGGTTGCCCATGGCCTTGGCTCATGTACCCATTCAAGTGGTTGAAAAAGCCCGAAACATCAAGCTCCTTGCCATGGATGTCGACGGCGTATTGACCCCGTCTTCCATTATTTGGGACGCCCAAGGCATCGAACAAAAAGTCTTCAACGTCAAAGACGGCTGGGCCTTGCGTAAAATGAAGGCCCTAGGCCTGCACACCGCCATTATTACAGGCCGAAAAAGTACCATTGTTGAAAAACGAGGCCATGAACTCGATTTTAGCGTGATTTTTCAAGCCGTACCGAAGAAAAGCAGCGTCCTAGATGAATTGCTTGAGATTTACCACCTTCGTGAAGAGCAAGTGGCGTATATGGGCGATGACCTCCCCGATTTAGAGGTGCTAGAACGGGTGGGGCTAGCCGTCTGCCCGAAAGATGCCAGCTTTGAAGTGCTAGATGTGTGTGATTATGTGACGAGTCGTAACGGGGGCGATGCCGCCGTGCGTGAATGGCTCGACATTATTCGCTATGCTCAAGTCCCCCAGTAAGTTAGGGAATCGCTGATGAAAAAAAGGTTGTTTACGTTCGTTTTAAGCGCCTGGCTTCTCGTTCAAGGAAGCCTTGCCCAAGCAGTCAAAATCCCTTGTGACAGTTACCCTATTGATGCGGTGAACCCAACAGCGACAAGCAATCCACCAGGGGCGTCGTTTCCAGGGGTTAGAGGCCTCAATCAACTGGTGATTTATACGTCTAAAAACGCGAGCAAGCGCACCAGCACGAATGAATATGGGGTTGAAGTGCGGGTAAAAAAACCGTTTTACGCGTCACAAGGTGAAATTGTGCAAATCACTGGGGCCAACACCCCGCTTCACTGGGGAGAATATGTCATTTCCGCTCATGGTAATGCGAGTCGGTGGTTGCTGGTTCATGGCATGCTGGGCGCGCTTGTTCAGGTGGATGCAACACAAAAAAAAGTGACACTTTGTGAAAATCCCAAGGCAGATGCCCTTGCGTTGAAAAGTCTCAAGCACTATGCTAAATCGCAAGGCTACTTGCTTGAAGACGCCTTAAATAATTGGTTAAGCTTGCCTGAACCCAAACGATCTGAAAGCTTAGAAAAAAGCTTGTGGACAGGGACCGCTCCTTTTGACCACATGAATATTCAAGGCGTGTGGCATCGTCCAACGCTTGAACAGTCGTCGGAAGCGGAAATCAAGAAAACGCTCCTGCGTTTTGAAGCCATGGGCATCAACACGGTATTTCTTGAAACCTTGGTGCATGGCTTTACCATGTACCCAAGCAAAGTGTTTCAAAAATACGGCATTACGCCGAATGCTTACCCCAAGCTAGGCGTCGTGGGTAATGAAGCCTTGTTGGCTCGCTGGTTGCGTTTGGCCCACGCGGAAGGGATGCAAGTGCATGCGTGGCTACAAGTTTTTTATGTAGGCAACAGCAACTTGAACCTACCGACGCCGATTTTAGCCAAGTTCCCGCAATGGCGAAACCGTCAACGCCAATATGCGGATGATCCCACACCTCACCCTAGCCCAATTGAGCAAGGGCATTGGTTTATGGATCCTGCTAATCCGCAAGTGCGTCAATTCCTCACCGATGTCGTCGATGAACTCGCCACCAGTTACCCTGTCGACGGCATTCAGATCGACTATATTCGCTACCCAGCGAGTTTAGAACATGCGGATGCCAACTTTGTGGCGTCGACTTGGGGGTATACCCCCATTGCTCGTACCACGTTTAAAGCCAAGTTCAAGGTGGATCCCCTCACCCTAACGCCAGCAGATACCCTGTTATGGCAAGAGTGGGAAAACTTTAAAGCGTCTCAAGTCACACAATGGGTGCGCGATGTTCGGACGCATCAGTCGCTGAAATGGAATGATCTTCGTTCGACGAAGGAGTTCCCCGAACTGAAGCTTTCCGCAGCGGTATTTCCTGATCCCAAAGGCTCGCATGGCATTAAGCATCAAGATTGGCCCTTGTGGATGCGTGAGGGGTATGTAGATTTTATGGCACCCATGATCTTAAGTGCCAACGAAGCCCCTGTCTGTAAAGCGTTGAAGCTCATGCACGAGATTAACCCCAGCATTCCTGTCGTCCCGGGATTGTTTGCCCCATTTTACAAGAGTCCCACCTTGTCGAGCCTCAAACAACTTCAAGCCAGCTGTGCCTGTGGAGGTTGGGGCTTTATTTGGTTTCAGTCGGATTATTTGCAAGGCGATTTAGAAGAACGTTTGAAGTATCGTAAGGCAAACATGGTGGTAGAAGGCTGTTAGAGGTTTTCTGGAAGGATTACTGGACTTCAAGCAAGAGCATCGTCATATCATCCCCAAGGGGTTGACCTTCGGTGAAGTCGCTCAACACACTCAGCATGGCATCCAGTAATTCTCCACCCGTGTGGCCTTCTTCAATCACGACTTTTAACAATTCATCTAAACGATCTTCACCAAACATGTCGTCTTGCGTGTTTTGAAGTTCGCTGATGCCATCGGTAAACAATAAAATTTTGTCTCCCACTTCAACCGTTAATTCTTGCATGGCATAAGGCATATTAGGGACCCACACCAAAGGCGTACCATTTTCTTCTAAACGGCTGACTTCACCCGTTTGAGCATGGTAATGATAAGGATAAGGATGACCCGCCCCAGCGAATTGAAGCCTACGGATGGATTCATTGAAATGCAGATAAATCGCCGTAGAATACTCCCCTGTTTTTACGACATCCGCCAGCTGATTGTTGAGATGAAACAGGACTTGATCCGGCGATTGGTGGTGATGAGTAATACGGTAAAAGCTTGATTTCACCATGGCAGTTACAAATGCCGCAGGAATACCATGGCCTGAAACATCATTCATCAATATACCCAGGCTACCGTCTTGAAACGTAATCAAGTCATATAAATCTCCGCCAATGGCTTCACAAGGCAAATACAAGCCATGCACCTGTAAAGTGGGGCTGGTGTAGTGTAACTTACTGTAAGAATAAGGGTTGTAGTCGCTTGTGTTTGCCACATTTAATTCAGCTGGCAAAAGACTTAATTGTAGAATGCGTGTTTTTTCAAGTTCTTTTTCCATGTCTAAACTACGGTTGCGCAATTCTTCGGTGAGATTGAACATTTCATCATTATGCCATTGCAGTTCTTGGCGTTGCTTGTAATGATGCAAAATAGGCAATAGGTTATTTTGAACCGCTAAAAAACCGTCCTGCTGGTAAAGCACGCCATTGACGCCCAAACGTAACCATTGGGACATTTCCTTAACAGTCGGAGGAACATCCACTAACAAAATAACTTGTAAATCCTTGGCCCACCCTTGTTTTTTTAGACGTTTAACGCCTTGTTCTATATTGAAGACTTTGGCCTTGGGTTTAACTGCGCTCAACAATACCCCTTCACCGTGAGCATCACTGTTGGCTTTCTGAGGGGCGACACTCGTTTCTTCTTCTGCTTCTTCTAAGGCATAAGCGACGGCTTCCAGTTGTTCAGGAGAAATAACTAACCATGTGGGGGTGTGGCTCTTCCATTGTTCCACCCATTTTTCGGCTTGACTGGTTTCTAAAGAAACGTGCCAACCTTGTTCTTCTAAAAAAGTGCGCAGTTGTCCTGCGTATGAAGGAGCTTCATGACTTAACCAGAAGAAGCGTTTACTTGCCATGGCGTTTCAAGTTCCTGACTTGTTATCTTGAATTCAGGCGAATTCAAGCAAAATAACTATGTTTCTTTCGGTTGAATCGCTAAAATCCTTAAATGAATCTTTACATTTCCTTCATTTGGTTGGTTGCAAATAGAAAAAGCCGTTATAGACTAAGTTCACGAATTGAGAAATCAACCCAGCCCCTTGCTGTAGGGCGAAGGTTCCCCGAGTGTTGCCCAGAAGTTAGGGCTGAGTTTGTGGTGTTTTCAAAACGAAATACATCTATTGTGATGGGTTCAATTATTTTAACTTGTGCGTGAATAGAAAAAGGAACATATATTATGATGAGTTTACCTGCGGAATCGGCTCTTTTAGAATCCCCCAGTGAAGTACTAGAACAAGGCAAAAGCCTAAGCAAAGGCGAACGCTCTCGTCTTCAAACGCAGGCAACAAAAGGGGTAAGTCGCCCTAAAATGCCCAGCCGTGTTGAAAAACACAGTGAACGTTCAACGTCTATGCCCAACAATCAGGGGCGTCCCTTGCGTGCGTCTAACCCCGTGGCACTTCAAGCCCAAGCCGTTGAAAGTGTTGCGGTTTTAGTGGAAGAAATCCCCGTGCAAGACGTGACACTTGGCGAAAGTGCCACCCCCGCTTTTTCTGAAGTGGCGACGCCCGCTTCTAGCAATCCTTATTTGCGTCCTATTCATCTGCTCAATGCGGGTTTGAGCTTTACGCCGTATGAAAAAGAATGGCAACTTAGCCCTGAAGAACGTGAATTGGTGTCTTCTTCCATTAGCCAAACTTGGACGGATCAAGCCATGAAATGCTATATGTGTGCCGCCGACTGTCACAATTGCGATATTCCCAAAGGCCAGTATTCCTTTGTGTGCCAAATGAATAAAGTGGTTCCTGTGTTGCTTGAAAGCATTGGTCAACCTGATCCGCACCGTTTAAAGCGTATCTTTCCACAAGGGTACCCGCATGCGGCGTATTAAATCGCTGGCCAAGGAAGCGTAGGGACAAAGCCCAAGACGGTTGAAACAACAGAACCGCCTTTAATCGTGGCAAATTTCACTTGCCCTTGTACCACCATTTGGGTGGAAGTCCCTCCGTCTAGGTTCATGGCATCCACCGCCCCAAAAACCTGAAGGATTTCGGCCGTGTCTTGAAGCGTGGCCCCTAGCGGTAGGGCATCCACCACGACCAAATGTACCTTGTTATTCGGCAAAATCGCAATGGCTGTTCGTGGCCGACGCTGATTAGGCGGTAAAGCCCCAAAACGCTGAGCCTCTAAATCAATGGAAACTTGCCCCTTTTTTAGCAGGGTGGGGCCCCCTGCTAAAACCATGCTTTTATCACTCCAGTCAGGCAAGGTGGAAAGCATTACTTCCACAGAAGTGCCTAAATCCGCACTTAAAAATTTGTCTAAACGACTGGCCGAACCATAAATCACCCAGTCGTTGGCGCCTTCAATGGCCAGTGTGCCGGCTTGTGTTATGGCGTCAAATCGTCCGTTTCTTAAGCGAACGGCGATGTTGCCTCCGCCTGCGGGGGGGCTTTGCGTACCCCATAAGCGAGAATACAACGCCACTTGTTCGCCGTGACTTCGGGGCATATTCACAATTTCAATGGCTTGGCTCCAACGCCCTACGCGAATCAAGCCCGTTAGTTCGACTTGATCCATACTGGCTCGGTTCTGCATGTCTAACCCAAAGGCCACACGATTAAACAGCGTGCCGTTTAACACTTCACCATCCCTTAACACTATACCCAAGGGAATACGCAAGTTGGCGTTAAAAAACGAGGCATTCACCCCAGCCAACGCGTTGTATTGAGCCAAGGTCGATCGTGCGGTTTTAAGGCCTCTTAAAGAGTTAGGCTCAGGCATTAGAGGCGTCAATTTCGCGGAAGAGTTATAGGGATCCCACTCTAAATGGTGCGTTCTAAATAAGGCTCCAGCGTGGGGGGCGACTGAATATCGAACATACTTTAAGCCCTTGGTAATGGTTTCGCTATATTCAACCGCTTTATAGCGTTCTAAGACTTCAATCACCATGTCTGAACCTCGGCACTTGAGGTTTAGCGTGGAAGGCACCTTGTGTTTGACGAAAAGCTGTAAGCGCCCATTGGGATTCATTTCAAAATAAAAGGCATTCATATTACGACTGGGGTGGTTTGCACTGGTTTTAATGACTTGCGAACTAAAAGGGCGTGCTGTAAACTGCAACACGCTTTGCCGTTCTAAGGGACGTTCTTGAATATCCACCAAACGGCAGGGAGCATCAGGGGTGAGGGGCAAGGTAATGCGAGTGACGGTGGGGGTAAGTTCAACTGTTGGCGCTGATTTCACGCCAAGGGTTCCATTGGCAAAAGCCAGGGATCCACTTAGCAAGAACCCCATACCCAAGAAACTAAACAAAGAAGCAAAACGAATCAAATTCATATAAAACCTTTTCTCAACGCAGTCCACTGACTCACCAACAGGCCTGCCAACACCTTCAAACAATGAACGATTATAAAAGAATACTTATTATTTTAACCGTAAAGTCCTAAAAGGGATATAGGAAGCTCCTTGTGACGGGCCACATTCTGTTTCGGCAATAGGGTGATTTGTTTGAGCGGATATTTGCTTCGTAACGAATTTTGGTCTTTTTTGCACTTTATGGGTATAATGAAGCGTATTGAAGCAAACTTAGTAAGAACCCTTACATCAACCCCTAAAGGAAATTGACTTATGATGATGGACACCTTTGACGCCATTGAACAACGCCGTTCGATTAAATCGTTCGATCCCACCCACCACATGCCCGATCAAGACGTCCAAACGCTGATGTCTGCCGTGCTGAAGACGCCCACCTCTTTTAACATTCAAAACTATCGTTTTGTGGTAGTGCGTGAAAAATCCATTCAACAAGCCCTCAAAGAAGCCAGCTGGAATCAACCCCAAGTGTTGGATGCATCCATGGTGGTATTGCTCTGTGCGGATCTCAAAGCCCCTGTGGACAACCCCAAACGCTACTGGTACCAAGCCCCCACAGAAGTGGCCGAAGCTCTTTCAGGCATGACGCTAAAGTTTTACGACGGCAAAGAAGACTTACAACATGACGAAGCCTTACGTTCCATTGGCATGGCTGCACAAACCTTAATGCTGGCGGCCAAAGCCATGGGTTACGACACCTGCCCCATGATTGGCTTTCAACCAGACGTTGTGGAAAAAATCATCAAACTACCGAAAGACTATTTGTTGGGCATGATGATTGTGGTGGGTAAAGCCACCCAGCCGGCTCGTGAACGTTCAGGCCCGTTAGATTACAACGAACTGGTGTTTGAAAATCATTTTTAAAGAAGGTGCCTTAAGTCCCTATCCCTAGTGCTAGGGGGCGAGGGGACAAAGAAGCCCTATATGGTTGGCTCAAGGGGGCGGAAGGCTTCTTGAGTGCCTGTGTTTGCTTGAGTTCTTGTGCTTTGTAGTCTTCAGCCCGTTTCTTGCGTGTAAACAAGCAGCCCAAGGTCGGCGGCATGGCATATAAAAAGGCCCCTGTGGCGACAGTCCCTAAAAAGCTATACACGGTGGCTTTATCACTTTTTTCACCATATTTTTTTACAAGATTCGGTTCAATCGACTTCTTGAAAATGTTAGGTAAAATCATATTGGCAAAGCCATACCAAATAAACTTCACCAAGCCTTCAAATTGTTCTACAGGGCCTCGTGCCGAAAGCATATAGCCACTATAGCCAAATGCCCCAAAGCTTGAAAAGACTTGAAGATCACTGATGTCATCCATTTTGCCAGTGATTTCGCCTGTTTCTTGATTTCTAAAGCTCAAGAGGCTTTGTAAAGACGTCTTTTCCCCTTGTTCAGGGAACAAAATGGCCAACGGAGCCAAACGCCCTTTTTTCAAATGCTGATGCACCTTGGCCAGCGATTCGCTGAACGGCACTTGAAATGGATGGGTTAAGAAAGCAGGTAGATCGGCCCCTTTTTTCATTTGATGATATGCCCAACCTGAACCCGCGCCTGCTAAAAGTAGGCTTAGTCCAACGGCTTTGCCAATGTTGGCAAGCTGTTGCCGTTCAAAGGCATAACGATCCCGTTGATGCTGAGGCGTTTCAGAAGTCTTATTGTTGGGGTGGCCTTGTTTGTCCTGTGTGCCAAGGCCAACCAAATCGACAAAATCGTGGGTTTTAAAGGTTTTACTGGTGAGGTAGTTCCGCAAATACATAGCGGAATAGTCGGTAGCGGCCAGCACAGGCAAAGCGGCAAGGGCTACCCCTAAGCCTTTCCATGCCAAGGCTTTTTGATGTTGTGTCGTGTCATTTGTGAGCGTATTCAAGTGGGCGTCATAGATTTTTTCAACGCCCTTGCTAAATTGAAACGTCGCGATGTAAGAACCGATTTCTTGAGCCGCTTGCTGGTAGAATTGATCGATGCGTTCATTCAGGTTCATGCCTAACAAAACGTGAGGCACCCCACTGCCCCAAAACTCTTGAGACAAAAAACGTTTGTACGAACTTTTGGCTGTAGGGGCCAGCCATTTAACCAGTTTGTCAGTCATTAAAAAGCCTATATTAAGGAGAGGGACTACGTTTGAGAGAGATAAGCTTTTACTATAGCCGAAAAACAAGGAAAGTCAACGGTTAATCGTAAAGCCAAGCAGAGGGAAAGGACGTGTAGACCCTGAGCCGTGTTCTACAACCCTTGGGCCAGCAAATCATGCAAATGCAACACGCCCACAATCCCTGCGGCGTCGTCTTCCACAACAATCGCCGTGATTTTTCGCTCTTCCATGTGACGCAACGCATCTACCGCAAGGGCTTGTCCTAAAATTCGCTGAGGCGTAGGACTCATCACACTTTGAACAAGCACTTCCCCAATGGCGGGGCCATGCTTCATTAAGGCCCGACGCACATCGCCGTCGGTTAAAACGCCACACAAATCGCCCGTCTGGCTTTGTACAAGGGTCATGCCCATTTTTTTCTGACTCATTTCAATTAACGCATGAAGCAGTAACTCTTCGGGGCGAACATAAGGCAAGGCGTCGCCCGTGTGCATGAGATCTTCCACCTTCAGCAAGAGCCGTTTACCCAGCATGCCCGCGGGGTGGAACAAGGCAAAATCAGTGGACGCAAACCCTTTATTTTCTTGAAGCACCACGGCCAAGGCATCCCCCAAGGCGAGTGTGGCCGTTGTAGAAGCGGTGGGAGCGAGGCCCAGAGGGCAGGCTTCTTCAGGCACCGCCACATTCAAAACCGCAACCGCTTGCTTGGCCAGCGTGGATTGTGGCTTTGCCGTCATGGCGACAATCGGTATTTCAAGGGTATTTAGGCTAGGCAATACACCCAAGAGCTCTTCGGTTTCACCACTATTAGAAATGGCAATGACGACATCTTTAGACGTGACCATGCCGAGATCTCCGTGACGCCCTTCGGCAGGGTGCATAAAATAGGCAGGGGTCCCCGTGGAACTGAGCGTAGCTGCAATTTTTCGGCCAATATGCCCCGATTTACCCATGCCCGTTATCATCACCCGCCCCCCGTGGGCTTGGCGCGTTTCAATCAACGCCACGGCGGTAAAAAACCCCTCATCAATCGAAGCCTTCATGGCTTGAACGGCCAACGTCTCAACGTCTAAAACGCGTAAGGCACTTTGAAGAATCTTGGGGTTATAGGCAATGGAGTAAGGGGGTAAAGTATTTGTCGTCATTTCCTTATTGTAAAGCAGTTTATTTAAAAAAGGAAGTCTTTTACCCCGTATTGAACGACTTTTCTAAAGATCTCGAAACCCTTCAGGAATAATCGTTGTTTGACGACGAAGCACTTGATCTACCCCATTGCCTTGCACACGTGCCGCAATCGTAAACGGCCATTCATAGCCATCATCGGTGGTAGAGGCAGCATCAGGACCAAGCAAAAAGGGGGACACAAGCCATACATCGGTAGTAAACTGCCCATCGATCCAGACGTTGTTAATCGGATCCCACAACCGTTGACGGTACCTCGACCAATTCATTCGGGCGAGGTTGTTTGTGGCATTTCTTCGAAAAATGGCATCTCTATCATAATTGTCCAATAAATCTTCGGCTGTAACAGGCGTAAATGTGCCGGTATCCGCTCTGGCGTCATTGACCATTCTCATATAAGCCGGGTAAAGTTCCCTAGTTTCAAAATCAGCCATGGCCCCTAATGCTTCTTCACGGGCGGCCATACTAAAGGCACTTAACGCCCCTGATTCTGTCAATGATTTGGTGGTAACCATCCCCACCATCAAAATTTGCCCTGAAAAGAGTAACATAAGCGCTATGGTTAAAACCATTACACTCGCGTCTTTTTTTGGGGATGTAAACAAGCCTTTAAGTGGGTTTGTTAAAAAGTTTAGTTGTTTCACAAGCACACCTCATTCGCTACAGCGTTTTACCCTTTACTTCGGCAACTTAGCCCTATTCTTAAGTGCGTCTTAAAATTGTTACATTTTTCAGGGGAGCTCCCCTAAGTTAATACCCCAAAAGGCGAAGCACCTGCTATAATTGCGTGAAGCCCTTACGTTTAAGTACGGAATATACAGGTCAGATCTTTCACTATGTTAAGCAACCTTACCGATTCTTCTTCACCTTTACCTTTTTCAAGCGAACGGGCGATTAAACTTGCCTTCATTAGTTTGTTGAAGCAGCTGCCCGAAACGTCTCGATTCGACGTGAAGTTCCAAGCCGCCCACGAAGTCGAAGTGCCGTCGAGTTCTTTTGTCAACGACGTGCGTTTGCTTGGCTGTATTTTAGGGCATACGTTATTAGAACACGAAGGGGCCTCTTTTTTTAGGCATATTGAAGCCATTCGTCTTTCGGTGACGGAACGCAAATCAGATTTAAACCTTGTCGCCGTTCAAGACGCCTTAAACGCCTTAATTCATGACGCTGAAAACAAGGCGCCTTCCTTGGCGACGAAAGAAGAAGAAGTCGCCACCACGTTAAGAAAAGTCAGTGCGGCCTTTCGCTTGTTTTTAACCCTCACCAACACGGCTGAAAATTATCACAATACCCGTTCGGTCCATTCTTACCCAGAACGTTTGGAAAGCCAAGTTCAGCAATTGTTTAGGCATGAACATTTTTCACGCCAACGGTTTTTTGAACGCTTGCAAAATAGCACGGTTCGCTTGGTGGCCACCGCACACCCCACTAAAATTTTACGTAAAACCATTTTACGACACCAACAGCAACTGTATCTGCATTTAAAAGCCTTGCATGAAGCTAAGGATGAAGTGGCCTTTAATCAAGGGATTCAAGCCTTACTAGAAGATGTTGAATTGTTGTGGTTTACGCAGTACAGTCGATGGAAACGCCCCACCGTAAAAGATGAAGTGCGCAGTGTGGTGGGTTACTTGGAACGCACCTTGTACAATACCCTGCCTGAATTCCACCAAATTTTAGACACCGTGTTGGAACGTAGCCTCAATACCCCGGCTGAAAATGCCCTGCCTTTTTCAAATACAGGCTGTAAGCTGAATCATATTGTAAATCCCCTTTTACGACTGGGTAGTTGGGTTGGGGGCGACATGGACGGCAACCCTTATGTTACGCCAGTGGTGTACAAAGAAGCCCTTTCCCTTCAGCATGAAGCGGTGTTAAAGCGTTACTTGGCGGATCTTAAGATATTGGCCCCTCGCTTGAGTATTTCGGCGTTTAATTTGGCCTTGTCGCCTCGATTAAGAGAACGCTTGCTTCAAACGCTTGACGCGTTAAAAGATGTTTCTCTGGAAAAATACAACCATTACCAAGGCGACATTGAACGTGAACCCATTCGCTTGTGGGTGAACCTTATGGGTGAACGGATTCAAGCCACTCTTGAAACGCCGTTGTTTGAACGTCGCGGCAAACTCAAAAAACCCAGTTGGTTGTACCTCAATAGCCATAGTTTTGCAGAAGACTTGCAACTGCTTGCCGATGTATTGACTGAAGGAGGGTTTTGTCGCAGTGCTTCAAATGCGGTACAGGCCTTACAATTCAAGCTAAAACTCTTTGGCTTTTATTTCGCCAGTTTAGACTTGCGTGAAGACTCTCTCACCATTCGTGAAACCAGCCAACGTATTGCGGATTCCTTAAAGCTCACCCAGCATCACGCCTTTGGCGCCAAGGACTATCAAGAAACGTTAGAACGTTATTTGCTTGAAGACAGAGGCATTGTGCCGTTGTATTTACTGGGCCTAGAAGTGATTGCAGATGAAGAACATGAAGCCGCAGGCTCAGGCAAAGCCTCTTCAGAATGGCTTCAATGGCGATTGACCCATATTCTACAAGCCGCACGTTTTGGCCAGCAAGCCCTTGGCGATTCCGCCAGTGAAAACTTCATTATTTCCATGACGCAAAGCGATCAAGATTTGTTGCATGCGCAATTACTGCTTAAAACCTGTGGGTTGTTTTACCAAACCCAAGCGGGCGATTATGTGTCTAAAATGAACATTGTGCCGTTGTTTGAAACGATTGAAGACTTGCAAAATGCGCCAAGTGTTATGCGAAGCTTGTTTGAAAGTCAGGCCTATCAAACCCAACTAATCGCCCGTGGGCAGTCACAACTTATTATGCTGGGCTATTCGGATTCCAATAAAGATGGTGGATTTATGACTTCTAACTGGGAACTTTATAAAGCGCAAGAAGCCTTATTAAGTGTGGCCACAGCCTATGGGGTGAAGTTGCGGTTTTTTCACGGTCGGGGGGGGAGCGTAGGACGCGGAGGCACGCCCACCGCCAAAGCCATTGCGGCCTTGCCCGCGGGCTCTGCGCATTACGGGCAGGACATTACCGAACAAGGCGAAGTGCTTTCTCGGCTCTATAATTTAGAAGACACCGCCCTTTTTCACTTTGAAAAAACAGCGGGGGCCACGCTACAACATCACGCCCTCGGGGTGGACAAACTCGACCCTTCGTGGACGACTTACATGCAAGCCCTTTCAGACACAGCCAATGCCTATTACCGCACACTCATGCACGAAGATCCTCATTTGGTGCAGTATTTTCAAACCGTAACGCCTTACGAAGTGGATTTAATGATGATCGGTTCTCGGCCGGCCAAACGCCGTGAAATGAAAAGTCTCAAAGATTTACGGGCCATTCCTTGGGTGTTTCGTTGGTTTCAGTCTCGTCATATGCTTCCCGGTTGGTATGGCTTGGGAACGGCCTTAAAACACTTTGTGAATCAGCAGTTAGGGGGCGACGATTCGCTTGCCGAATTAAAACGCATGAAGCAAGAATGGCCGTTTTTCGGGGTACTGTTAAGTAATTCGGCGTTTGCGTTGAAACAAGCCGATATTCGCTTGGCCGAACATTATGTGGAATCGTTAAGCCCCACGGCGTTTAAGCCTTATGCTCGTGAAATTTTTGAAAAAATCAAGCAGGAACATACCTTGACGGTGGACTTTTTGCGTCAGTTGGATGTTCACGTAGAAGCCGAAGAAGCGACGATTTATAACATTGGCTACCGACTTAAACAGCCGTACATTGTGCCATTAACCGTGTTGCAAGTGGAACTATTGAAGCGATTTAGGGCGTGTGACGCCTCAACCCCCACCGTGGTTTCTGAAGCCTACCAACGTGCCGTGATTGCCAGTATTGAAGGGGTGGCGCTTGGGCTTGGTACAACAGGCTAAAAAAAAAGCGATGAGGGCTTCTCATCGCAAACACATAGTGCCTTTCTACTTTTTAAAATGTCTATAAATGCTCGAAGGATCTATTTGAGGAAGAAATAAGGGTCTTTCTTTTATTGGGAAGGGAAAGCAAAAAACATGAAGAACAAGGAACATCAAGGATATTAAGCAATAATGTTTAATCGACTTGAAGCGACGGCTTGTTTAGGGGCCAGATTCTGCAAGAACAGGGCATCCATCACGGGGGCGGTGGTAGCCACAGCGCTGCGAAGTCCAATGTTGTTGGCACCTACTCGAGCGTTTGCACCCACCTGATTGTTTTGAAACTCAGGTAACTCGAAAGGTCCGACGGATGAATAGGGATGTTGGACGGACAGTTTCATGGGGAGTTGCTCCAGGCAAGGGGTTAAGTCACTTTCTTAAAGTAACGGTAAAGAAGAACTTAGTGTTGAATTAACATTAAGCATAGGTGTATATTAAACACTTTGGGTGAGTGTGTCAAGCACACTAAGGTAAAATGTAACAAAACCGTAACAATTCAGGTGGAAACCCCTTTAAATTAAGAACCTTTAAGAAGTGATGTCATACGCTCTGTCGAACACTGTCGTTAGACTTATTTTAAAAAAGACTTTTCTGTTTTTTAAAAAAAAGCTATACTATGGAGTGTCTTAATTTTGCCTTTATTGATGTGTTTATTAACTGTAGGAGTAGTCTGTATGCGTTTATTTCAATGGGTGGCCTTCACCTTATGTGTTTCTATGTGCGCCGTTTGGGCATTTCCTTTTTCCGCCCAAGCCGACGGCTTGGTGCAGTTGCGCCCCTTAAACTCAGCCAACACCAACGGCTCTTCCGTGCAACCTTGGCAACCCGCCTCCACTTCTAACGGTGGTTCGTCTTCATTGACGTCTACCCCCAACACCGCTTCTTACCGCACAGGCGTTTCAGCTGTGGCTGGTAAGCAGTACCTCACGATTCGCCTGAACGACCGCGTCAGTTCAAAAGACGCCAAGCAAGGCGACACGATTTCTGCGACGTTAGAATCGCCTCTGATGTCAGGCTCTTCGATTATTGCCCCTGCGGGTTCTGAAGTATTGGGGACGGTTGTCGAAGTTTCTTCCGCCAAGCGGGCTGGTATTCACGGCCAAGTGGACTTGCGTTTTTACACGATTGTAAAACCCAGTGGTGAACGTGTGGCCATGGACGCCATTGTAGTGACCAAGCACGGGGGCTCCATGATTCAACCCAATAACTATGTGGTAGACGCGGCGCGTGGCGTGGGTATCGCTGCGGCGGGAACAGGTATTGGCGCCTTGACAGGGACTGCCACAGGAGCCATTTTCGGTGCGGCAGGACCAGGGGCTGCTTTGGGTACAGGCATCGGCGCAGCGGCAGGTATTGGCTACGCCCTTTGGAGACCTGGTAAAGGCATTGAGTTGCCCAAAGGCACGTTGTTGCAACTTCAAACGCAAGATCCCAGCGCCAGCACCACGCAAGCGCGCCCCATTTAATCGTTTAAAGGGTATTAAGTACGCCCGCCACCATGGGTTGCGCCATATTATATGACCTAAAACAGGGATTCGTTAGTCGAGTCCCTGTTGGGCTTTTAAGGAACGTTTATTTTTCTTTGACACTCGCATGAAATTAGGGCTTGGAATGAAAATATCTTTGTGTTAAAGTGACCCTAGTCTTGCAAAGAAACCCTTGGACCAAGACAAGCGCGTGTATGATTACAGAAAGGTTTACGTTTTATGTCGAAAGACGTTTTGGAAATGGAAGGCACCATTTTAGAAGCCCTTCCCAATGCCATGTTTCGGGTCAAATTGGAAAATGAAATCGAAATGTTGGCGCATATTTCTGGGCGTATTCGCAAAAACTTCATCCGCATTTTACCGGGAGATAAAGTAAAAGTCGAACTATCGCCTTATGACTTAACCCGCGGACGCATTACTTATCGCATGAAATAGGGTTGCTTCATCACGCCTGTGTATTACTGCTTCAAGCCAAAAGGATTTTCACATGAAAGTACGTAGTTCTGTTAAAAAAATATGTGACAAATGCAAAGTCATTCGTCGTCGTGGTCGTGTGGCCGTGATTTGCGAAAACCCCAAGCACAAGCAACGCCAAGGATAGGTGTTCACCCACCACGTCGCTTCTTTAAATGAATGAAAGCGTTTGGCTTTCTTCATGTGTGAATTCTTTTTATGCTAAACTAACACAAAGAAGCCAAAATAAAGTGAACCCCTACTTTATTTTGGCTTCACCCTTACAAATAAACGTTGCCTTCCCTGTGGGTACCGTTGCCCCTTCAAAAAAGCGTAGGTTCACATGATTCCCCTTACCTTGCTAGACGGTCACCCCTGCTGGATTAACCCCGATCACATCCTGATGATTGAGGCTCGGCCAGACACCATGATCCGTCTAGACAACGGGGAAAAGTGGATCGTTAAAGAATCTGTACAAGCCGTACAAGACGCCTTCTTGGCCTATAAACGAGCTTGTTATAGTGCTTTAGCCTTACCGGTTTCAATCCCCGCCCCCGATGCGTAAGCTTTTTTGCAAGGCCTAGAAATAAAGGTCCGCCCATGTCTGAAATTGTGAATAAAGATGAAATCATCGAACTGCAAGAACAAGAAGACGATGAAAACGAAAATCCAGACGTCCCTGAAATAAAGGATCGTTCATGGATTCCACTTTCACAACAAGTGGATTTAGCCACCGAAGGCACTCGCCCCTTTACGCCCAAGGCCATTATGCACGAAGGCCCTGTTATTGTGCTTGACACCGAAACCACGGGGTTGGATCATAAAAGCGAATCCCTGCTTGAAATTGGCGCCGTTCGCCTTGAAAATGGCGAAATCACGGCCACCTTTTCAACGCTTATTAAGCCAGATGTCCCGATTCGTCCTTCTAGTTTTAAAATCCACCACATTTCTGAAGAGATGGTGGAAGACGCCCCTTCTGTGGAAGAAGCCATTCACGCGTTTGCGGAATTTGTGGGGGATTTACCCTATGTGGCGCACAATGTGGTGTTTGATTATAGTTTTATTACCGAAGCGTATAAAAAGCATTTGGGCAAGCGGTTTTTGAACCCGCGTATTTGTTCGCAAGAACTGTATTATTCGCTGTTTCCAGAAGAAACGTCTCATGGCTTAAGTTCACTGGCACGTAAGTTTGGCTATGAACCTCATGTGGAACATCGTGCGTTAGACGACACCAAACAACTGGCGCAACTCTACCCCAAGTTGCGTAAGCTGTACTTGCAAAAACATGCGTGGAAGTATAGCCAGCTGTCGAATATCGACTATTTACTGGAACGTTACTTACGTTTGCAGAAGGCGCACCAAACCTTACAATCTGAAATGGCGGATTTAAAGGACGTGTTTAAGCTCTATTTCGCAGAAGGTGGCCACCCCATTCGCACCACGGGGGGCGAAATTTTAACGGCTAACTTGCGTCGGCAGTACGACTATAATTCAAGCGCGTTAATGGAAACCATTGTTGAACATGACTTACTGCCTCAGGTGAGTCGCGTGAACCTGCGCTTGGTGGACAAGCTCATTACCCAAAAGCCTAGCCGTTCCACCATTAGCGACGACGTACGCCAAGCCCTGATTGCCAGCCGTAAAACCATTTCCCAAAGCTGGAGCATCGAACTAAAAAAACCCCAGCCCTAGGCCACATCCACCCCCTATAGAAGGCTCTGCGTAAGACGTTTTGTATACTTTTGCTTTGCCCCGCTCTAGTGTTCGACAGTTAAAACGGCGCGAGAAAAGCAAAAATAGTGGGGTTTAGCCACTGGGCAAACGGGTTAAAAATACGTTATACTGAAAAAGAGTAGCTTTTTTGAAGAAGCCTTCGCACCCCCGAAAAATCATTGAAAATCGAGTAAAAAACCGACTTTCGTGGCCAAAAAACAGACTTTTGTGGCCAAAAAACCGACTTTCCAACACACGAAAGTAGAGCATTTCTTTACATCTGGCCTGTTCTCAACACGTCGCAGGTCGTCGAGGCATTGCTTGGCCTACACCCGTAAAGGAAGACCCGCTTCCACCAACACGTGTTTCAAATCCTGAATAAGCCAATGCCCGTCGTGAAAAATCGTGGCGGCTAAGGCGGCATCGGCATGGCCGTCGAAAAAGGCGTGAATAAAGCTTTCAGGCCCAGAAGCCCCGCCACTGGCAATAATCGGAACAGGCAAGGCATCGGCCAATTGGCGATTGAGGGCGTTGTCAAACCCATCGCCCGTGCCGTCTCGATCAAACGACGTAAGCAGAATTTCACCTGCCCCTAGTGCAACAGCCGTTTTTGCCCAATTAAGCGCGTCTAGGCCTGTTTTTTCACGCCCGCCTTTGACCAAAACATCCCAACTGCTTCGGCCGTCTACCAGGTGTTCAGCCCGCTTGGCATCAATCGCCAAAACACAGCATTGACGCCCACAACGACTGGCGATGTCTTCAATCAACTGGGGATTTTTGACCGCGGCACTATTGACGGAAACTTTGTCCGCACCCGCTTCAAGCAAGGCCAGCACCTGTTCTAGGGAAGAAATCCCCCCCCCCACGGTAAAGGGAATACGCAAGTCATGGGCAATGCGTTTAACGAGTTTTACAAGGGTTTGACGCCCTTCGTGACTGGCTGAAATGTCCAAAAACACGAGCTCGTCAGCGCCTTGGGCCTCATAGGCCAAGGCCATTTCAACGGGGTCTCCAATGTCTCGAAGGCCTTGAAATTTCACGCCTTTAACGGTGCGTCCGTTGGAATCGACATCCAAACACGGAATAATTCGCTTACAAAATCCTTGATGACGCATAACTTTCCTTACCCCGAAGGGGATATTACATTAGGGAAACACAGTGACTTTGGAACGCCCCTTGAGGCTCAATACTTCAGTGGTGGCGTTGTATTGCGCAAATGGGGCTTCTAAAATCAGTACATTTTTAGATTTACCCCCGCTTTGACTTTCTAAACGCCCGCGAACCCCTTTAAGTAGCAGTTTTTTTTGGGAACGATCTTCATAAATGCCCGCGTCACTTTGAATAAACCACGTATTTTGACCCACCGTGCTAAGGGCCAGTTGAATGCCTTTGGCGTAGGTGAGGGTTTCATCCCCAGCGAGAATGGCGCGAACATAGCCCTGCCATTGCGTGAGTACTGGTTTAAGTAGGGGGCTGGCGGTTTTTAAATCCACGAGTATTTCTTGGCTTGCGGGGCGAGGAGGGAGGGATTTGGGGGTCTGCCACTGTTTCCATGCAGGAATCCCTACCCACAGCACCATGCTCACGGCCAACACAGTGATCAGACCAAGCATAAAGGGTGAGTTTAAACGAACGTGAGGCATAAACAACTTTCTGTGAAGCTACTCTGTCCCCCCCTCCTAATTTTAGGAGGGGGTTAGGGGGCGGTTAAACTAACCAACAGAGTCTAGGGTTTAACCTCACCCTCGAACGTCTTTCAGACGTTCTCTTCCCTCCCCTAAAATTAGGAGAGGGGACAGGATTTAGTTTACAGCCTAGCACAAATCCACTTAAAAAAGGAACTTTTAAGCTTTTTTAGTGTTCTTCTTTAAAATACTTTACACTTAATGAAAGAACATACCGTAAAAATCCCTACCCCTTAAAGGATGCCTGCCTATGATGACCCTTGACCAAAACGGCCTTCACAAACACCAATTCAACATTACCAACTTAGAAGAAATCCCCAGTAAAAAAATCAAGCATCACTATGGCTTGGTGTCGGGTTCTATTGTGCGGTCTCGTAACATTTTTGCCGATTGGGCTGCGGGGTTTAAAAGCATTATAGGTGGAGAGTTGCCCATGTACACAAGCTTACTGAATACGTCTCGTAATGAAGCCATTCAACGCATGATTGCCCAAGCCGAGTTTATGGGCGCCAATGCGGTGACCAACGTTCGTTTTTCAACGTCGGATGTTGCCCAAGGCGCGGCGGAAATTTATGTTTACGGAACAGCCGTTTTTGTGGAATAGCCCTAAGCTATTTTGTCTTGTTCCTCCTCCCTTAGGTCGCACGCCTCGCCTATGGCGGGCTACGCTAGGAGGAGGGACACCAGCTCTGACGGAACATCCCGAATCCCTCACCCCAACCCTCTCCCTTAGGGAGAGGGAGCAGATCCGCTTTCTATAAGAATCTGCCTAGTTATTTTTAAAGTCCTTGTCAAGAGATAGAGAACAATCCCTTATGAATGGTTTAGTCACCGCTTACTTGGAACATTACGAACTGTTAATCGGTACCGCCTTACTGATAGTGGGCTACATTGTGGGCACGTTATTTCAACGCAAGCATTTGCGTTCTATTCAAGAACGAGAAGCCTTCTTTTTTAAATTGCCAGCCGTCACCATGAAGCTAAAATCCTTTGTGCCAGAAACGTATTACGATCAAATTGAATCCGCTCGTATGGTGGTGGGTTCTGTGGTGATTACGCCTGATTATTTTAGTTATTTTTTAAGCGGTATTTTTGATGTCTTAGGTGGTAAAGTGAAGTCGTATGAAAGTATTGTGGATCGTGCCAGACGCGAAGCCATATTACGGATGAAGGAATCGGCCCCGATGGCGGATATCATCGTCAACACCCACTTGCAGATGGATACCCTACAACCGCCTATTCCCAATATGCCGATTTGCCCCTTGGCGGTGTATGCTTACGGGACGGCTGTTTGCCTAAAAAAAGCGCCTTTTCCCAAGGGGGAAGACCAAAACATTCGCTTGCCCGAAGGGGATATTATTCTATGAGCGAACGCCATGAACACCCGCCTTTAACACCACACATGCCCCAGAATAAAACGGGCTACACGGCAATACCTGAATCGATTAATGCCACGCCTGAATCCGCGTTGTGGATGTTTGCTAAATATGTGTTGAGCATTGTGTTTGGGGTAGCGATTTTGTTTTGGGTGTTGACCGAAGGGCTAGGGTATTTGGTGCCTTATTTACCGCCTGAATCTGAACAATGGTTGGCCCCGATTGGGGAAGAATACCTAAAACAAGAAGTGAAGAAAAATAAAATTGCCACGGACGCTAACTATGAAGCGATGTTAAAAGATTTAACGTCGCATTTACCCACGGATCCATTGGTTGAAATGCGTGTGTATAAGGGCTTGGGGGACACCATTAACGCCTATGCCTTACCGGGTGGAAAAATCGTGCTGTATGAAGGCCTAATGCGTCAATTGGACGATGTGAATGCCCGTCGCTTTGTACTCGCCCATGAAATGGGGCATGTGTATCATCGTCATGCCATTCAAGCGCTGGGTAAAAGCGTGATTTACGCCACCTTACTCATGCCTGTGGCGATTGTGTTTCCTCAACTGTCGGGTTCCATTACCAGTTTGTTGAATGTTTCTACCATGCAGCATAGCCAAGCCAAGGAACTTGAGGCGGATCGTTATGCGGTGATGCTGTTGCAGGCGTCGAACTATGATGCTCACGCAGGGGTGAAAGTCTTTCAGTTATTTGAAAAAGGCACTAAAAATGTTAAAACGCCTGAGTTCCTTCGCACGCATCCGCCAGATGCCGCCCGCATTGCTCAAATTGAAGCACTCACAGGGTCACATTCTTAAAACGCATTTATAGTGTTCGAAAGATGAAACAGGCGATGAGGCTTTAGGAAAGGCGATTAAGTTCTTCCTGGCAAAAACGAATGGCTTCGCTCACTAAAATTTTGTATTGGGCTTCAATGGTATTTTCAATACGAGTAAGCAACTGCAACGACTTTTGAAGATCCGCCTTGTAACTGTTGTGGTAAGGCCCCCGTTGTTCGGCGCGTTTAATGGTCAATACCGCTAAATCATACACCTTTAAGGGGTCTTTGTCGTTCGGCTTAACGGCCTTTTCATACAGGGCAACAGCCTTTTCATAGTTCTTTAGTTTGGCGTTGCATAAGCCCGCCAGTAAGTAAGCATCGGTGTTGTTGGGGTCGTTATTCATGGCGACCATAAGTTTTGCCAAGGCTTCTGAATACTGCTGTTTTTTAAAGAGCTGTTGGGCCATCAACAAATGGGCTGCTCCAATACGGGTGCTGGCCATGGTGATCGAAGCGTCGTTGGTGGTAGTGGGGGTGGTTTGATACAACCGTTTCATCGTGGCAAGATCTCGATCCGTCAACTGCTGTTGCTTGCCCGATGCTTGCCAGTACATCACATCTTCTTCATGGGGGCTATGCCCATGCACCCCTAAAACGTGGCCAAACTCATGCACAACGGTGCGGTACAGTGTTTCAGTGTCAAGCACTTGGCCTGAAGGGGTGTGCGTCGCCAACACCAAATCTGCCAAAACCAGCTTGCCCCCAAGCACGATGTTGGGACTTTCGCCAATACGGTTATGTTCTAGCGTATGCTTCCATTTAACGCGAATATCCGACTGTTGTTCACTGGCCACTAAGCGAAACTGCAAGCGAGGTTCGGCTTTCTTCCATTCGTTAATGGCTTTTAACACGAAGTTTTGATAATCAGGCAGGCGTTGTTTGAACTCCGTAGGGGGGGGTTGAATATACACGTTCAAGGGCATTCTGGCGAGATTCCAATGAACAATGTTGCCGGGGGTAATGGCGTAATCAAAGTAATCGCTGCTGGAAGTGGGTTTTTGAGTCGAAGATTGACTGGCTTGCCTCTGCGTGATTTTCCCTTTTTGAGAGACGAGGCTTAAGACTTGCGTGATGGTCGGTCGCAGGGTATGGTTGTTTGGCAAGCGGGACAAAATGACTTGTAAACGTTTTTGGGCATCGGGGGTTTTGCCCAGCTTGGCTTCAATCAAGGCGAGTGTGATTTGTGAACGAACTTGTTCGTCCAAAGTATTGCTTTGGGCAACGGCGTCTTTGGCGAGTTTTTCAGCCAAGGTTACTTGCCCTGCTTTGAGATACAGCGTCGCGCGTTTGACGAGTTCTTCGGCTTGCGTCCCAGCCAACGCCCAGTGCGTGAGCATTGGACTCAAGAGACAAGTAACCACGAATAAACGCCAAAACATAAGCGACCCTTTCCTTGACAAAGGGGGAATTGTTTTGACTTTCGTAAGGGGGGGAACCTTTCTTGAAAAAATCGTTACATTTGCAACTCAATGTAACAGATTCGCACAACATCTTACGCACATTTCTTTATTAGGGTGGATGCTTTCTTTTTTATTAAAGCAAGCATCTGTGACCACTTGCATTGATACTTGCTATACTAGGCCAACGAACGCGTTGGCTTTTTCTTTTGCGTGGAATTCTTACGCCCGTTTGAAGAGTTGGGGTTCACTTCTTGGGGGTCACTTTTTACAAATAAGCCTTAATACTCGTCTTCGGCGGATCCATACACGCCCTTAAGCATCATGCCCAGTTCATGGGGCTGTTCTGAAATGTCTAGGGCTTCGTCATAACTAATTTTTTTGGCATTGTACGCGTCCAACAAACATTTGTTCATGGAAACGAGCTCGTCATTTTTTGAATCAGACATGAGCTGGTAAATGTCTTCAATTTGATTTTTTTCAATATAATCTTTCACCGTTGAAGAAACGAACATGATTTCGGTAATGGGGACTCTTCCTCGACCGTCCAAACGACGCGCCAGACGTTGAGACACCGTCCCCGCTAAGACAGACGCCAATTGCAGACGCACCGTTTCACGCTCATGCGGTTCAAACTGGTTAATAATACGCCCAATGGTTTGAACGGCATCAATGGTGTGAAGGGTTGAAAACACCATGTGACCCGTTTCCGCGGCGTGTAAGGCGGCTTGAATGGTTTCGCGATCCCGCATTTCACCCACCAAAATGGTGTCTGGATCTTGACGCAAAGCGTATTTGATCCCTGCGGCAAAGCTGGCTGTATCAATCCCCAACTGACGTTGCGTAAACACCGAACGTTCGTTTTTGTACACAAATTCAATCGGGTCTTCAAGCGTAATAACATGTTGAGATTGATAACGATTCAAGTGATTTAATAAAGACGCCAATGAAGTGGTTTTGCCAGAACCGGTGGGGCCCGTCACCAGCACAAGGCCTTTGCTCATTTTGGTGAATCTTAAAAGAGCGGGAGGCAGTCCTAACTCTGTGAACTCAGGAATCTTCATTTTGACGACCCGTAACACCAAGGCGGGATTGTCCATTTCATGCAAGTAACTAACGCGAAAACGAGCCAACCCTTGCACTTCAAAACTAAAGTCTAAGTCCATCTTGGCATCCAGTTGCGCCTTGATTTCTTCAGACACAAAACGATGCAAAAAACGCATGAGTTGTTCTTTACTGACTGTACCCATTTGGGTAAACATCATTTCCCCGTTAAACCTAAAAATAGGCGGGTAGCCGACCCGAATATGAATATCGCTAACTTCTTGCACAACCGCCATTTTTAAAAAAGCTTCGGCATGGGTGTCAATCGCTAAATGTAAGCGCGTTTGAGCTTCTTTTACGGCCACTTGAGCATTTGTGGTTGCCTGAGGTTCAGCCATCGCTTTGGCTTCTTCGGCTTGTGATTTAAGCACTTTGCTGGCCAAACGACGCACTTCTTCACTCGGATCCACAAGCAGTGGTTTAGCTGGCGCACTATTATTAGCTATATTGGCGGGCTGGTTGGGTTGTTCCCCCTGATGAATGTTCGGTGGGTATGAAGAAGGGTGTTGAGACATGTAGTTGGCTCCACAATAGGGTATTTTTTATAGTATGACAGACGATTCATGGCTTTGGCATCACTCAAACAGTGGGGTTTTAAGGAAGTTTTGAAATTGTAACAAACTATTACAAGGCTTCAAGGCCCATGGCTTGGCGTGCGATACCTGTTTCAATCCATTCCCACCCTTTCACAGACTGAATCGTTTTTTTTGAGACAAACCCCAAAAGGACACCCCTACGATGATGCCCATTAACGTGAACCCCCTCAATACCCCTTCCACCACCACGAGCTCTTCTTCCACGACTGCCCCTGAGTATACCCCGATTGCCTACAGCGCCCCTGTGGTGGATACCTACAGCTCCAGCACGACGGCCTCCGCTTCCAATCCTGAAGCGAAGGTCCTTCCCGCTGTTCCAGACTTTGCAAGGAACTATAGCCTACTGGTCGAATTCTTTGGGCGTTTATTTAACAATCCCGTGCTGGGCAATTTATTTACCCGCTTATTTCAAGGGCTACTAAACACTCCCAGTACCCCTCGCTTGGCTCCTTCTTTAGGCGCCATTGCGAATAACCCCAAGCTTGAAACCTTTGAAACGGTGCTAAAAAGTAGTCAGTTTGACCTCACCATTAGTGCGCAAGAAAGTAAAGGCCCCGTAACCGTTTTTGCCCCCACAGAAGCCGCCTTTAATAAGTTGGATCCCAAAGTCAAAACGGCCTTATTAAAGCCTGAAAATAAGGCCACGCTTGAAAAGATATTGAAATACAACGTGGCCGAAAAACCCGTGACTTTTAGCCCAGAACCCCAAAGCATTGATTCTTTATTGCCCAACACCTCGGATCAAAGCGTTTTAACAGGCACTGCTTTAAAACCGCGTATTATTAACGGTAAACAAATTGTACAGGGAGAATCGGCCTTGGCGTTGCCCAATAAGTCTATTTTAGTGCCGATTGACGATATTCTCATTCCGCCTGATGTGGACTTAAGCACGTTGGTGGGGTTAGATTCTACCACGCCCACGCCTCCCAGCCCCCCCACAGCCGGAGAAAATCAAAACACCGCGGGTTTTGCGATCAAAAACAATCCGACTCTCAGCACACTTAACGGGTTATTAGCTTCAACCCAGTTAAATGAAGCCTTGGGCGATTTAGAAAAAACCAAGCCTGTAACGATTTTAGCCCCCACTGAAGCCGCATTTAATAAGTTAGACCCCGCCTTGAAAGAAAAATTGCTCAAGCCCGCCAATAGCGAAGCCCTCAAACAAATTTTGCAGTACCATGTGAGCGCAAGCGAATATGCGTTTAAGGAAGAACCCCAAGGCTTTGATTCGTTGCTTGCCAATACGGCAGACAACAACGTGCTTACAGGCACCGCAACAGCGCCTAGAATCATTAACGGCAAGCAAATTGTGTTGGGAACCGCACCGGTTGTCACCCCCAACAAATCAACCATTATTCCGATTGATCAAGTTCTCATTCCACCCAACTTCGATTTAAGCAAACTCGTGTAAATATTTCCATTCCCTAGTATGAAAAACCTCAAGAGGCACCCCGTATTGGACGCCTCTTTTTCTTCATCAAAACAGTTTCTCCATAAGGTCTTTCAATCAAGACGCTGGATTTCATCAAACAAGGCGCGAATCTCTTCCAGTGAACTTACGCTGGTTAAACGCCCCCGAAAAGCGGACGCCCCCTTGAATCCCTTCACATACCACGGCAACTGCCCGCGCATTTCACGCACCGCCACCGTTTCGCCTTTGTATTCAATCATTTTTTGCGTATGCTCCATCGCATAACGCAGACGCTCCGCCAAATCAGGTTCAGGCAACAGTTCGTTGGTTTTTAAATAATGATCAATCATCGCAATGCGCCACGGTTCGCCTTGCGTCCCGCGCCCGATCATCACAGCATCAATGCCGTAGGTGTCCAGCACGAACTTGGCGTCTTGTGGGGTAATGATGTCTCCATTCCCCACCACAGGGATGCTGAGCGCCTGCTTGAGATGCCCCAAGGCATCCCACAGCACACCCGGCTTGTAGCCTTGTGAACGCGTGCGCGTGTGAAGGGTAATCATTTTCGCACCGGCTTCTTCCATGCGTTGGGCAAATTCAAGGTAGTTTAAATGATTAAAATCCCAGCCCAGCCGGCACTTTACCGTCACAGGCACATCCACCGCATCCGCCACGGCTTTCACCAGCGTGTAGGCGTGATCCACATCTTTCATCAAGGCACAGCCTTCAAAATTGCCCGTGATTTTTTTCACAGGGCAACCCATGTTGAGATCGAGTGTGTCGGGGCGGTGTTTGGCCACAATGTTGCGCGCGGCTTCAACCAGCACGTCTTGACGATTGGCCGCCAACTGATACGCAATCGGGTGATCTTCAAGGCTTTTGTCGAGGATTTGAGCGTCCCAGCGCTTGCTGTAGACCAAGCCGTTAGAGCTAATCATTTCGGTACAGATTAAGGAATCAGGCGCGGTTTGACGCACGAGACTTCTAAAAATGAGATCAGTGACCCCTGCCATGGGCGCCAGCATCACACGGCTATTGATAAGAGCCCTTTCGCCGATGCGAAGGGGGGTGGTGTAGGTGGATTCACTGTGGTAAGACGCCGTGTCAATTTGTGGGGTGACGCGGGCAAAGCCCACGGCGGGGGGGGTGCCCGTTTCGGTATCAGCTTCAGCAAGTCGCGTCATGGGAGGGGGGTTCACTTTTTTAGGGACGTTTTGGGTGTTTTTTCACTATAACAAAAACGCACTTAAAATCAAAGCGTTCTACTGCGCCGAGAGTGTTAATTTTTAACTAAAAGCAAGTTTTCTCAACTCTTCCATGCGATGCTCGTTGTTAAATCGGTAAAAAGCCAAGAGTTCCATTGTTAATTGAACCATTCGTTGACTTCTTGAAAAAGCAAACGTTTTTCTTGAGTTTCAGGTAGGGATTCTCCCATTTCTCGAATCCATGACAACACAGCAGGAGCAGACGCTCCCACGGTTTTGGCAATGGAACGAATGGACATTTTGTTGAGATAAAGATACAAGGCAAGGTGTTTTGTTTTCTGTGGAAACCCCCACTGTGCCTTGTTTTTTGTAAATTGGTACCGACATACCTTGCAAATATGCCGTTGTTTATTATTAACAAAGCCTGCCTTATTGCAAGCCCCTTTGCATCGTGGGCATTCCATAATAGTCACGCCTCTTTACAAGAATAACTAGCATCTTAACATGAAAAATTAAAAATTAACACTCTCTTCGTTACAGAAGGCTTGTTTTTGGAGGACATGTGTCGTATAATAATCCCACTTTCAAAATATACAATGTTTCGGTTTACGCCCTTTGTCTTTCTTATAGGTCTCAACACCCACAAGGGTTCAAAAAATTGGAGTACCCGCTAAAATGCCTATCACGTTACAAAACCCTTCTGTAGAACGCCGTAGTATGGAACTCAAACAAGGGGATTTAGAAAATATCATTTTAAATGCCTTGTGGGTCTTGGAATCCAACGTGGACACGCCTGTGTATGTTTCCAACATTCAAGAATACATCAATCAAACCCAACAGCGTCACTGGGCGTACACTACGGTAAAAACCGTGGTGGATCGCTTGGTGGACAAAGGCTTGGCGCGTCGCTTAAAACAAGGGAAGAAATTTTCTTACGGCAGTGAAATAAACCGGGAAGAAGCGGGGTTTAATGCCCTAACAAAAATGATGCGTCAGTATTTTCGTGACGACTTAGATGAATTGCAAGCAGCTGTCAATCGTTTGCGTGCTGAAGGGGTGGGTATTCAGACGGCGAGCCCAGCTGAAAAAGCCGAACTTGAACGTGCGTTTAATCAACCGTCGATTTCTGTGGTGCTTTAGAGAGTCACGTTTCATACCGACATCCCCAATCAAAGAAACGAAAGAAACGAAAGTTTAGCGGGGTAAACGAAACTTTAGTTTTCGTTTTTGACAGAAAACGAAAATAACGAAACTAAATCTTTCGTTATTTCCCACAAACTAAAGAAAACGAAACAAAGCTAAAGAACACACGACAGCCTTAATAAACGTTCGACGAACCCTCGCACATCCGCTAAAGTTTTGGCGTCTTTCAGTTCAATTAAGCCAGCAGTAAGCTCCCCCTGTGGCACAAACACCACGGGAACAGGGTTTAGGGTGTGCGCCGTATTCGGCAAGCCGTCGCTGGTTTTCATCGATTCTCCATTGCCGTGATCCGCGGTAATTAGGAGCGAAACCCCACTCATTTGAGCAGCATCGACAATCAAGCCCAAGGCCTTGTCTACATGTTCGACGGCTTCAATTGTGGCGGCTTCCTCCCCCGTATGGGCGACCATGTCCACATTGGCGAAATTGGCCACAAAAAAGGCATGTTCTTTGGCGTGAAAAGCTTCAATCAAGGCTTTACTCACGTCATAGACGCTCATGGCGGGGGCCTGATCATACGTTTCCACATCTCGACGGCTGGGAATAAGACGGCGATCTTCGCCTAACAAAGGGGTTTCTTGCCCGCCGTTAAAGAAATACGTAACATGCGGATACTTTTCGCTTTCAGCGACATGAAACTGCTTCAAGCCTGCGTTAGCAATCGTATGGGCCAACGTGTCGGGCGTCTGCGTTTTAGGAATGAACACGGGCACATGAGCGGAAGAGCCATAGTCCACCACACTGGCCAAATAAAGCTGATTGGGCATCGCCCCCCGATCAAAGTGGGAGAAGTCTTCTTCGGCGAAAGCCTCCATCAGTTGCGTCATGCGATCAGGCCTAAAGTTCAGAAAAATCACCGCATCCCCCGTGTTGATCCCTTCATAAGTTAAATCCGTCACCGAAGGGGGGAGAAACTCTTCACTAAGATCTTCCGCCACAGCAAATTTAACGGCTTGAGTCGCCAAAAATTGACGGGTGCCTTGGGCGTGAACGATGGCATTAAACGCGCGTTCGGTACGTGGCCAACGCTTGTCACGATCCATGGCATAAAAGCGCCCACTCAAAGTCGCCATTTGTGGAAAATCCAAGTCGTACAAGGCCCCTTCAACATCTTCAACTAAAGAAAAGGCGGTATAGGGAGGCATGTCACGTCCATCCGCAATGCCGTGAACTTTCACGTGATCTTCTTTTAAGCCCGCGTCTTTCGCAATCCCTAGAAATTCGGCCAAATGCGACAGGTGACTATGCACCCCGCCCGTACTTAATAAACTAATCAAATGCAAAGTACTACGTTTTTTTTTGACATGGGCCACGGCATTCAACCACGTGGGATGTTCCGCCAACGTGCCAGATTCTATAAGGGCATCAAGCTGTACGCGGGGGTGAGGCCAAGCCTTACCTGTTCCAAGTGTCAAATGCCCCACTTCGCTATTGCCCACCACGCCTTTTGGCATTCCCACCGCTTCACCGTGAGCCACCAACGTTGAAGAAGGAAAATCTTGCAGGAGCTTGTCCCAATTCGGGGTATGCGCTAAAGCAATGGCGTTATGCACGTTGCTTGAAGAAAGCCCCCAGCCATCTAAAATCAATAGGGCCACGGCGGGTGAACTTTTCATAAAGCCCCCTTAAATGCGTTTTTGAACTTGACTAAAGACCAATTCAACGGGGGTTTCACGTCCAAAAATAGAAATCGTGGCTTTTAGGCGTTCTTTTTCAACTTGAACTTCCGTAACCGTGCCTTCAAAGTCAGAAAACGGCCCAGAAATGACTTGAATACTATCACCCACTTTAAGATCCACTTCCACTTTTTTCTTCGCACTTTGCCCACGACCCAAGATTTTCTTAATCTCAGAATCTCGAGCAGGAATAGGTTTCTTTTCTCCACCCACGAATTTCGTGACCCCTGGGGTGTAACGCACACAGTACCAAGAATCGTCATCCATAATCATTTCAATCAACACGTAAGAAGGGAAGAGATGCTCGTCTTTTTCAATACGTTTGCCGTCTTTAATTTTAGTGACAGGCTTTTGAGGCACTTCCACACGAAAAATTTTATTCTGCATCCCCATCGACTCAATACGGCGTTCTAAGTTGATTTTTACTTTATTTTCATGCCCACTGTAGGTATGAATAATAAACCAGCGCTTGCGTTTGCTGGTTGCCCCGTCTTCAAGCACCTGGGTGCCTTGAGGCAAGTCTTCGGCTTGGTAAGGCTTTTCAGCAACCGCCTCTTCACTATCCTCTTCCATACTAAAATCCAGTGAATCTTCCTCACCCACTTCAAATACGGCCACATCTTCCACTTCTTCAACGTGTTCAATAGGGAATAAAGATTCTTCGGTAGATTTTTGGGTCATCATAAGTTTTTTAAGCCTTCTTTGCCAATCAGGGATATTCTTTTGAAAAAAACGAACCCTTCATAGGGGGACATAACAATTCTAAACATTTTTAAGTTTAACACAAACAATTTTAACACAAAATGATTCGGATTCAAACCTTAACATTTAACAGGGGCTCACCTGCTTATTTACGTTTATTTACGCATGAGGCAAGACGAACGTTTGAATTAAAATACGGTACAGATTGTCTAAGCCCCAAATTAACGTTGTGGCAAATAGGGTGACACCCACTGTAATCAGGACTTGTATGCTTAACTGGCGAACGGTGGGCCAGGTGATTTTTTGCCACGTGTGCCGAACACCTTTGAAGAAGTCCACCAGCCAAGGACTCGCAGAAGGTTCGTTGGGCAACGCTATAGGTGGTGGGGTTTGGAGTTCCGGTGTCATTAGGGGGAATTTCCTTTATACATCAAACAGGGTTCAAATGGACTTGAACCGCTTGTTTAATTCTAACATAAACGCAATAGGCACACACCAAAAGCTCTACTAAACTTCAGAAACGTCTAAAACCACAGGCGCTTGAGTTGTGTGTTCTTCAACCGTCACTTTTTTTGGACGCCCCCGCTTTTTTGGGGCTTCTTCATTCACCAGTTCAGTCACTTCAAGGGTGACTTCAGAAGAAGGGGCAGTTAGAATAACGGGCTTCGCTTCTTCTGTACTGGCTTGTTCGGTGGCTTTGGTGGCAGGCTTTTGTGCTTTTGCGTCTTGTTTGGCTTGTGCTTCAGCCGCGGCCAAATCATTGGCTTCTTGAGCCGCCTTGACCAAGTCTTCATCTGCCAACATGCGTTGACGCGCCGCTTCGATTTCCACCTTCATGGCTTCAGGCAAATCAGGTCGCCCCTCATTCCACTGCGGAAGGTTACGAGACTTACGAATCAGCTTAATGGCCACATGAACACGCCATTCATCAATCCTTAATTGCTTGGCCACGATTTTGTGAATTCCAATGGGAGGTGCAGGCAAGTAAGGCTCATACAGCATTTGAATGGCTTGCAATTGATCCGAAGACACCGCCAAAGGACGCTTTGGCAAATCCACCTTGGGTAAGTTCATTTTTTGACGAATGAGATTGACGCCAAAAAATACTTTCATCGGATCCACATTTAGTTCTTCACCCACTACAGTGTGAAAATCGGGATTAGGCAAAGGCAAGCAGGCTCTATAACGCTTTTCGATTTCGGCCAAAAGTTCAGGCTCTACGAACATGCGTCGTGCGGGAGGGCGACCCCCACCACGATTGAAGCCCCCACCCCCTGGCGGACGGCCGTAACCGCTTCCTTGTGGACGTTTACCATACCCGCCTTGCTGAGGAGGCCGATTGCCGTAGCCACCACCCCCGCCTTGTGGGCGGTTTTGATACCCACCTTGACCTTGGTAACCACCTTGCTGAGGGCGATTGCCGTAGCCACCCCCGCCTTGGGGACGGTTTTGATACCCACCCTGACCTTGGTACCCGCCTTGCTGAGGGCGATTGCCGTAGCCTCCCCCACCTTGTGGACGGTTTTGATACCCACCTTGACCTTGGTAGCCGCCTTGCTGAGGTCGATTGCCGTAGCCTCCCCCGCCTTGTGGGCGGTTTTGATACCCACCTTGGTAGCCGCCTTGCTGAGGGTAGCCTCCACGATTTTGATAATTGCCTTGACGAGGCGCATAATGACCCCGCTGATCTTCTGATGGGGGAGCAAAGTCTCCTTCATCACGAAAACCGCCTCGTGGGGCTTGCGGGCCTTCTTCAGCATCGCGCGTTTTATACAAACAATCAGGACAAATAATACGCTTGGGGTTCTTGGTTTCAAAGGTAATTCCACACTTGGAACAATTATTTTCGTACATTCTTACAACACAAGCCTCTATACTCTTTGGTTCACCTGCGGGCAGGTTACATTATAACAAACAACATTTAAATCGTGGAACAAGCACCTTGTTTTCAAATAGAAGGTTTAAACAGGTGGCAGTTACAACATTATAAAGATCCATCAATTTTTTCTATGCTAAAATCCTCACAAAGTCGTTGTATATATTAGTGAACGCTAGAAACGATACGCTAGAGACACAAAAATTTACTAAACACATAGGTTTTTTTAAAATAGTTCCGCCAAACACAGCAGAATACATAAGCGAAATCTCTAAAGCGTCACGACCCCTTGAAACCAAGGCAATTAAATGATAATTAGTTAAAGGATACCCAAATAAAAGCATCACATTTTTTAAATATAATTTTAGTATAGCATAAAAAATCGAAAATTTCTCACATTGTAACGATGTTTATATTTTTTTAAGCTTTTCACAACATAAAACCACTATAAAAGTAGCCTAAAATATGAAATAAATGCGCTTCAAGGCTCGTGCAAGCGATTGTAACAATCTTGATGTTGAAACATCCTCTCAAAAATGGGTTTTCATTACAACAAAACTACGCTAAGATGGTATAGCTTGTCTACATAACAAAACAAAGGAATAGCGAATGCAATGCCAAATGCTAAAGCCGATTATCATATGCACACCGTCTTTTCAGACGGTTCTTCCCAGCCTGAAGAGCTGTTGGCCGTTGTGGCTGCTCAAGGCGTAAAAACTGTTGCGGTCACGGATCATGACACGACCGCAGGGTACGAACGCTTGGTTCCAAAAGCACAAGAATTGGGCTTAAACCTCATTCGTAGCATCGAAATCAATACCCACTGGGGCAAGGAAGACCTCCATGTGTTGGGCTATTTTATTGACGACACCCAAAGCTACATTCAAGAAGTGATGAATGACCACCAAGCCAAAAGACGCGTGCAAATTAAAGCCATGGTGGAAAAAATTGCACGCAAAACGAATATCAACATTTCGCCTGACGACGTGTTTGGCTTGTCTCACCCTGAAGGGGCGATTGGACGCCCCCATGTGGCGAAGATTTTGCTTGAAAAAAAGGCGGTTCGCACCATGTCTGAAGCCTTTAATAAGTATCTCAAATCAAACTCGCTGACTTATGTGCAACGTGAAACGGTGGCTCCGCATGAGGCGGTGGAAGCCATTTACGAAAGCGGGGGCATCCCTGTGGTGGCTCACCCTGGATTAACCGAAGGCATTGAAAAGCTCATTCCTGAACTCGTTGGTTACGGATTGATGGGGCTTGAAGCCTTTCATAAGAGCCATATTCCCCCTGTGATTGAGTACTTTTGCAGCTTAGCCGAAGAGCATGATTTGCTGGTGACTGGTGGCACGGATTTCCACGGGACGCCTGACTTGTACGCCACGGCGCATCATCGTTTGGTGATGCCTGAACATGTGAGCGACAAGCTGGATGCTGCCTTTCAGAAGCGTCACCACGCCAAGATAAAACTGGCTTAATTGGCTCCCCACGAAAGTAATAAATCCAAGTGGCGTTGCACCTTCATAATGTATTGAAGGGCACTTTCGTTTAAGTCTTCACGCTTGACGTTGCCTTGCCCCACAAAATAACTGGCCACCGCACGGGCAGGGTCGTTGGGGAATTGATCCGCCAAGTAGGAAAGATATTTGGCGGTACCGTTTAGATTGTCTATAGGATCAAACGCGTCTTTGACCCCCAGCCATTGAGCCGTGGCATCTTTTAACTGCCCTAAGCCTTTAGCCCCTGTACTTGAAACCGCATTGATTTTAAAAGACGATTCAGTCGCAATAAGGCTCGCCAGAATGCGATAATCAATGCGGTGGGTCTCTCCACTGTCAATAATGAGCCGTGCCAAGATATGGGCCGAGGGGGCATCCCACGACGGGTTAGTGGTTTGAATCAGCTTCATCACCAGTTGTTCCCGTACGGTTGGGCTAGGCCTCTTGCCATCTTTCCAAATGTTCGGTAACGTCACGGGGGTAGAAACAACGCTATTGACAGAAGCCATCGCGACAGACGGAGAAAGCACTAAGAAGGCTGGAGGGGTACTATTTTTAACTGGGGTATGGGAACCTTCTTTTTGAACACGAGGGGGAATCACTTCTTTGGCGTGTGGGGTAAAAATGTTTTTTAGGGTGTTGGCAAACTGGAAAGTGCTTTTTCTAACGTGTAGAAACGAAACAGGCCTAGGTGCGGTGGGGGCCACCGAAGCTGAAGCAATCACTGCTGGGGGGGTATGGGATTTTGGCAATGTGGCCATTAGGTAATTAAATGTGGTGCTTTGGGTTTGGTTGTTTTCTGCCCGTTCAATCGCAAAGGGGAGTGTTTCCGTGTCACTATACGGAAAGGGTTTGAGGTGTTCACCTAAATCAGCCGCCCCCGAAACTGCAACATTTGTTAACATTAACCCAAGCAAACTTAAGGTCATCTGCAAAGGGACGATATGCTTGACGAGAGTTAACTTGAGTTTCACTTGAGTTTTTCCTTTAAACATCTTTGTAACTTATGAGCGTATTGAACGACATCCAATCAAGTAATTTATGACTTCCTTGTTCCATTATACGCCGATTATACAATTTTGTGGTACTCTAATAGTTGTATGCCTACTAAAACAATTTTAGTAGATGAAGCCGATCCATGCGTCCAAAACTAAGGGCGTTGGTTTTGCTTCAAAAAACATAAGGATTTCATATAATGATGAACCTTCCAGTCACCGAATCACTAAATCCCCATACGGAGGATTTAGATCAACTTCCCACACTCACGATGTTAGAACGCATCAACCAAGAAGATCAACAAGTGGCCTTGGCCGTTAAGCACGCCTTGCCTCAAATTTCTGAAGTGGTGGATGCTATTTATAATGCACTGGCCAATGACCATTCGCTCTATTACATTGGGGCTGGCACCAGTGGACGCCTTGGCGTGTTAGACGCCGCCGAATGCCCTGCCACCTTTAGTACGCCCCCCGGTTTGGTTCAAGCCATTATTGCAGGAGGAGAAACCGCCTTACGCTTTCCTATTGAAGGGGTGGAAGATGATGGAGAGTTAGGCATCCGAAACGTTCGCCAATATGGGGTAAGCCGTGGCGATGTATTGGTGGGCATTTCTGCAAGTGGCAATCCCGCCTATGTGGTGAAAGCCTTGCGTCACGCCAAAGAAGAAGGGGTTATTACGGTGAGTTTAACGTGTAATCCCCATGCCCAAACCAATGACGTAGCAGATTTTAAAATCGTCACCGAAGTAGGGCCTGAAGTATTGAGCGGTTCAAGTCGCTTAAAGGCAGGCACGGCTCAAAAAATGGTACTCAACATGTTGAGCACCGCCAGCATGGTCAAGCTCGGCAAGACGTATGGCAACCTCATGGTGGACTTAAAAGCCAGTAACGAAAAACTAAAAATTCGTGCGCTTGGCTTGGTGATGCAAATTGCCAAAGTGGATCAAGACGCCGCTCAGCATGCCTTAGAACGCTGTAACGGTCAAGTTAAACTGGCGGTATTGCTTGCGCTCAATATCGTCAGCAACACTAAAGATGCGCAAGTTTACTTAGATGCCCACAAAGGTCGCTTACGGGCTTGCTTAGAATAATTCCCCCCCTGTTATTCTAAGCAAGCTCCTAACTGACCAAGGTGGGCTTTTTGAAAACGAACCTTTCCTGTTAAGAAGAAACGTTCGTTAGAAAAAAGCCCCCTTTGTCACCCCCTATTTAAAGGAGTTTTGATCAAAAATCTAAAAATAGTGTGACAAAAAAGTGTAAATCACGTTATAATAGCCCTATATTATAAAAATAAGCGTTTTATAATGATATGTGATATACTGTTACAGTAGAGTTATTGACGCTCTTTTTTATAAAATGTCTTAGTAGAATTAAGTCGGAGACATAAAAGTCCATGCCTTCTTTTCCCCATCATTTAACCTTAAACGTTTCAGAAGACTCCAAACGTGCGTTTGAAGCCTTGTTGGAAGGGAAGTATAATTTTACCTTCGGGCGTGGTGAAATTGTTTCAGGGGTCGTGGTATCGTGGGATTCTAACTATGCTTACGTGGATGTTGGGGCCAAGACCAATGCGTTGCTTCCTCTTAAAGAACTCACGGATCGAGCCACTACCTTTGCTGATGAAATTGAGATCGGAAAGACCTATGATTTTTATATTTTGCGTGAAGAAGATGATGAGAGCCAATTAACCCTTTCCTTACGTCGCGTTCAACAAGCGTATGCTTGGAAGCAACTAGCGGCCAATCTTGAAGCGGATGAATTAGTGGAAGGAACGGTTTCTTCTGTTGTAAAAGGTGGTTTGCTCGTTGAACTTGAAGGGGGGCTTCGTGGCTTTGTTCCTTCTAGTCACATGAGAAGTCGCAACAATTTGGAATCGCTGGTTGGGCAAACCATGCCCTTTAAAATTCTTTCTGTGGATGCCCTTCGCAACAACATTATATTGTCGCACCGTAAAGTCTTGGCGGAACAACAGCAAGAAGAACGCAAAGAACTCTTTTCTAACCTTAAAATTGGCGAAGTCCTTGAAGGTAAGGTTGTTCGTTTAACCAGCTTTGGGGCTTTTGTGGATTTAGGCGGCGTAGATGGACTATTGCCGTTGTCTCAAATGTCGTGGCGTTGGGTGGAACACCCTTCAGATTTACTTTCCATTAGTGATACCGTTAAAGTAGAAGTCATTGGTGTGGATGAAGATCGCCAGCGGGTAAGTCTTTCTGCCAAAAGTTTGATGAAAGACCCATGGGAAGAAGTGGCTGAACTAATGAAAGAAGGCCAGCAAGTAGAAGGTAAAATTATGCGTTTAAAGCAATTTGGTGCCTTTGTGGAAATTCATCCTGGGGTTGAAGCGTTGCTGCCTGCACGTGAACTACAGAGCTATGAAGAAGCCGAAGGCAAGAACATTGAAGTGGGCGTTTTACTAAACACCTTTATTGTCAAGTTTCAACCTGAAGAACGTCGCATTAGCTTGGGTTTTAGTGAAGCCAGCATGGCTGAAGAACACGCTGAAGTCTAAGCATTTATGTATCGTGTTTTAAAAAAGCCTCAAGAACGTTAAGTGCTTGAGGCTTTTGGATTTTAGAACGCTTTTTATATAGTATTTTAAAGCGTTTTTCTTACAGTAGGCTAGACGAGGAGCCTACTGTAAGGAAAACGCTTTAAAATACTATACCCCTTCACAGATTAAACAGGTAGCACCACCGTTAGGGTGGGATCAATTAAGCGCTTACCTGCTTTTTCAAACACGATCGACAGCACGCGACGGTTTTCAATCTCCACCACGGCATGCACCACACCTTCACCGTAAACATCGTGTCTTACGCGCATCCCCAGAGAATAAGCCACTCCTGTTTTTGGGGCAACTTCAGTGACTGTAGAGGAAGGCGGATCTTGATATTCGTACACAGGCGTGTGTGAAACAGGCACTGCATCAAGAGAGTGGGGTGGTGTAATGGCGAAGGGCTGAGACACCGTAACCAGTGTCTTCATAGGGGTTGTTTGATTTAGAGGGTGGGCCTGTAAAGGCACATAACCACTATCAAGTTTAGCCACATCTTCTTGAAAAGATTGAATCAAGTCATCTTCAGCGAAAGATCCTTCCTCATAAATAGGCACCAAAAAGTCAGGCATGCCTTCAGGCGCTGGGGCTTCTTCGGCGACAGGGGGCTGTTCTTCAACAATCGGGGTAGAATGATGTGGCATTTCAAAAGAAAAGCCCGCCAATGGATCTTCAGGATTCAGCACAGACCCTTCAACAGGGGCGTGTGTTTCTTGATGTTGTAAAAAGTTATGGGGGAAAACGGGCGTGTGTCTTCCTGTTTCGTTAAAATCCGCCTGCTCCGCCTGATTGATGACGTTTAAATCAAAGTTAAAATGATCCAAGTCTTCTAAACTTACGCGATCGACTTCAGTCGCTTGATGCACAGGTAAGCTGACTTCTCCCGTTTGAACCGCGTCAAAAACAGTGGTCAAGGCTTCTAGTTGTGCTTGCGAATCAAAGGTGGCAGGACTCTTCAACACAAAAGCAGCACTTAAGGTTGCTTCTGATTCAGGAGGCACATGGGCTTCAAGGATAGAATCCTTCAATAAATCGTCATAAAAACCTTCGCTTTCAAACTCTAAAGATTCTTCAAAGGCCAATGCAGCAATTGAATCCAAGGTAATTGAAGATTCATCTACGCTTGAATGAAAGGCAAGCGCATTTGAACTTAATCCCACAAGCGGTTGAACAGATTGTTTGAGAGAAAGATCTGTTGATTTTTCAAGATTTGAAGGGCCTAAATTAAGTTCTGCCAAACTACTGGGTATTGGATTAGGAACAGGTGGTTCGTAATCCGATTCAACGAGGGGAGCTACATAGTAGGGATCAAAACTTTCGCCAAATGGCAACTCACTGTTCGTTAAGCCTTGTGGCAAATTTTCAAGGGTGCTTTGAGACTTACGCTTAAGTTCTTCCTTCCCACCTACAATATATTCCACATGTAAGGTGGATTTTTCAGGATTGTCAAAACCCGAATCTGCAGTGGAATCTAGGTAGGGGGTTACCTCGTCAAGCATTGAATCTGGCAAGCAGGGATGAATATGATGAGGACTGTCCACTTTTTCAGCAGAATCTAAAACGCTCAGGGGGGATTGATGATCTGAAAGATTTAACAAGGATGCTTCAGTCAAAGTACCCCAGTCTTTTGGCAGTTCGCCTAGAATTGAACTATACGCATGCGAAGCGTCTTGTGCGGGGGCTTCATTTTTAGGGGAAAACACAGGGAGATCATTCACAGGAATGGTTGAAAAATCCTCAAACAACAGAGGAATCCCTAAAGTTAAGTTGCTTAAAAATAAAGCGTTAGACTGACTGACTTTAACCTGCAATACATGTTCTCTGCAGCCTTTTTGATCTGCCAAGATAGAGGATGCCGTCCCGCCATCTCGCAAAGGATGTAGGGCAAGCACATTGACACCCTGTTCTAACAACAGGTGTATTTCATCGTCAACCGCATCAGGCGATGCCTCTTGTCGACTGATCGTACCCACCCATATTTCACTCAAAGGCCACATACTATGACGCAAGGCTTGATTCAACAGTTGCCAAATCCAAGGATGAAACTCTACACTGACACTTGAAAGATCAAACACCAGTAGCTTACCTTGGCGTTCGGCCTGCTTAAGTTCTTGCATAAAATGAATGCTGGCTTGATGCTCTCCTTCACAAAAAACGTTACTTGATTTAAATTGATGCAATAAACGAAACAGTAAGCCACTTTGGGTGCTTAAAAAGACTTCTTCTAGTTCACGCAAGCTTTTAATTTTGAAAATGCGTTGCCCTGCAATACTGTTCCATTGTCGCCAAACTTCTTCTGCTTGCATCTGAGGCAAATCGGCTACCCAAGATTCAATCAAACGTTCCACACCCCAATCTTCCAGCGAAAAAGCATGTGTTCGGCCTACTTCCACCAAGTGAATATCGGGAGAAGGATTGCGTTTTAAAACACCATACGCATCAAAAAGAAGGGGGTGCATCCGTTCTTGACGAACTTTTGACAAAAGGGACATCACCAGTTCTAAACCCCGTTCTTCTTGATCCGATTCCAAACGAAGTTTTCCGCATACATCGTGCATTAAAATACGTAATGCTGGCCATTGCGCGTCTATGGGAGTGGCCTGTGAAACATCCAATAAATAGGGAGCCAATAACTGAGCAGGTACACGAAATAAGGACTTTATATTTAAAACAGGTACCCCATAAACAGGCCATAAACGTAGACGGGCTTCTGTGCGGGTGGAAGGTTCAATACGCGTAAGGGCAAATAATTGACGACGATTGTCTGCGTCAATGGCAAGGAGCAAGGCATCAGGCGCCAAGGCATTGGCTTGGGCTTGGGGGATTTCAAGCAACACCTCTAGTCCATAACGGCAAAAATGAAGATGCTTTATTGCCTCTGAACTTAAGTTGTCTAAATCTAAAACATTTAAAGCAAAACTCACCGTGGACTCCTTTAAATTCCATAACATTTCTTTATTATACCCCATTTTCTTGCAAAAGGGCTATAAAAGCTCTATAGGTCCTCTTCATAGTCTTAAAATCAACAGGGAATGGTCCCTCTCTTCGTCTAAAAAGGTTCGCAGCGTAAACGACACTCACTTGCTTTAGAGTGTTTCGTCATACGGACTGTGAATGACGGTCAATGGGGCATCCAAGCGAATGCGGATGAGTTGGCCGGGGTTTAAGCGTTGATGTTCACCCATGGCCCGTGGGCCTTCGGGCATCACGCGATTGATCATGCCAATACCCATGATTTCATAACGCACCAAGCGTCCGTTCATGGGTTGAGTGACTTTGCCTCCAGTTAAGCCCGCGTCGTCTCGGCTGGTGAACAAGGTGGCTTTAAGGGGCAGGGTTTGATCGTCCAAGGTGTGAAGGGTATGGGCCTTAATCTTTAAAATGGCGTCTCGGCCTTGAATAGGAGCCAGCGATTCTTCCACGCATCCTTCAATGCGAGTGCCTTTGGGTAAAATCTTTTGATTGTTGACCCACACATCATGAATCAGACGCAGACTAAAGGCATCGTTGGGCTGATTATACTGGGTATTGAGCAGGGTTTCTAAACTGCTTACGAAGGTGGTTCCTGAAGCAAGCGTGTAGGCATTGGTTTGGGGGTTAATCACTTGAATGGTGGCGGGTGGAGCCGATTTGCGTTTGTCTTTTTCATCATCGGCATGAGTGTTTAGGGGTGGACTGAGCAGAAAGACCCCTAGAGCAAGTATGAAAAGAGTCCAACAATTTAACAGGTTCATTGAACGTCCTTCCATTTCGACCTATCCATCCACTTAAATCAATGTAAGCCAAATCGACTTCAGTGTTCCCCCCCTCCACCCCGTCCCCTAAATAAACGAATCCGTTGGAGTCCCATTATACTTCAACCGAAACACGAGTACTGAAGCGACCTTAAAGAGAGAACGGCCCTTTTTGTGGAGATACCCCCTGATGTTAAGTCCTATTACTTATCCCATGCTTTCAAAACGGCCTAGCCAAAGCCCAGCGCTAAACTTTCCCCCTATTCGTTTAGATGAAGAGCCTTCGCCTTCTAACGCTCATTCCCCCAGTGTGGAAGAAGAGCCAGAAAAGGCGTGGCCTACCGTGGATTCCTCTGAATCTCTCGGGCGTTCTTTTATCAATCCTCATTTGCAAGAAACCTTGGGCATGAGCGATGTTACAGCGCCTTTTCAACGCCAAACGTCACGACCTACCTTCAACACGACAGGGGCTTCAGAACGCTTGCCAGATGAAGTGATGCTCGACACCGTCGCCAAGCGTCAAGCCAACTTGGCCATTTCCACGCAAGACGTCTACAATGATTTTAAGAAAACGGCGCAACTACTTGGGGCGGATGCTTGGTTTGACGACTTATTACACAGTCATTTTACGCTCGTCAATCAAGAAGCACGCCAAGCCGTACAGGATGAAAAATGGATTAAAACGGTGTTGATGCGTCTGGCGAAGGTCTTGGATGAGACGGTTTCTAACACACTAGAAGAACCCTCTAAAGTAGTGGGTGAATGGTTAGATGCGCTCTTTACCCAACCTATTGAATGGACGCCAATGGATTTAACCCCACTCGCCCCAAGCGCTCAATCCCCTATTACCCCAAAAAAGCCCACCACAGCAAACCAGCCCACAGAAGAGCTTCAGGCTCAAGTGGCCACCAATCGTGTCAATCACTTGGTGATGAAAGACGGCTTAGAACGCGTGTATACCGCCCTTCAATCCAAACAGTGGGATGTCGCCGAACACGTGATTGCCGAAGTCTTTCAGCACGTTTCGGCACAAGCCATGCCTTTACACCAGCGTCAACAATGGCAAAGCTTACAGTTTAAACTCTGGCAAAAGCAAGGCAAGCCTGACAAAATCCTCGCGCAAGCCTTAGCGATTCCAACCCCTGAACAAAGCCCCGAACTCACGCGTGTAATTGCCGAATCCTTTGCCCAAACGGGCGATTACAAGCAGGCCATTCGTACGTTACACCCCTTACTGGCGATGCCCCGTCGAGCTGAAAAACAACCTACCCCCGACGCCTTAAACTCGTGGCAACGCTTAGCAACGTGGGCAAAAGCCCTTCAAAATCCTGCCCTAGAACATAAAATGCTTGAAGGTTACTTCAACACCACGAAAACAGGGGTGGCTCCTGCGGAGGTGGCCTTGGAACCTTTAAAACGCTTGCAGGTGTTAGAACAGCTCATGGGACGCGACACACAAGCCTTAAGTGTGGCTCAAGAACGCGTGCATTGGGCCAAAGCACAACGCAATAAAACCGCCTATGCCAGCGCCTTGCAGGATGTTGCGGCTTTATTGCTCAGCCAAGGCGAAGCCGTGAAGGCTCAAAAAGTATTGGCCTTATTGTAAAGGCCTTTATCTTTCGAACACTATACACAAAACTGTAAATCGCTTTGCACGCTCGCGTAGGGGGAATCATCCATCAATGGGGCGTGTTCAAGCGACGTGTGGGGGGGGATCCACCCCACATGAGCCAGCACATGCCACGCAAAGGCATCTCGTGCGGTGGCATCGCCCGCCAAGCTTTTAATGACGAGGGTTTGTTGCTCTTCTAAATGCCATAGCACCACGAGTCCTTCTGCCCCGCCCTTTGAGACAATGGGCGAGGGCAGTTGCCCCAAGATCGTGTCAAAACGATGAGACCCCGCCACCAACGACGGATGTTCCTTCATCCATGTGAGGAGTTGATGCCCGAGTGGATCTTCAAGCGCGCCGTGCATCACGTCTGTGGTTTGTTCAAGGCTCAGGTACGGCGTGGGCAATCGGCAGCCGTCGGTGGCCCATTGATCGGGAGAAAGGCCAGGGGCATGGCGTTCCATAAACCTTACGGTTTCTTGAAAGAAGGGATGTTCTGGCAGGTGGTAGTTGTGCCAAGGAAGAGTTAAGCGCTTGGCCAGTGAAAGCATCATGGCATGTTGACCCGAACAATTGTGATGCAAAATGTTCGGAGGAATCGGCGTGGCATCCCCCGTGCTTGCCATAGGCGGATGCACCCCACACACCAAGCACGCTTCTGCTTCTTCGCGAGTAATACCCGCTTCATCCAACCACCACTGGGCCCACCGCTGATGCACCGCTTCCCCTGAATGCGACGCAGACGCAATCACCCACGCTTGGGGGGAAATGCGTGCAAAGAAGGAAGGATCTTGTTGGCGAAGATAATGCAACAGAACGGTACTTTGCACGGGTTTGAACACCGAACGTAAGTAGGTGGATGTAGTGGACACGTTTGCACTGCCTTGTTTGTCACCGTGTGAATCCTTAAGAACCCACGCCAAGGGCTTTTGGGCTTCTACATGCCCTTGCCTGGTTTTTAAAATGCCTGAAAACATGAATGGCGTTCCCTACAAGAATGAACATAACCCCCTTTACATTAACACAAAACGCTAACACAAAACAAAAGTCACCGGGGTTTTATGCCATTAAAGCTTTTTAAGGGTGTGTGCCATTGGATGAAAGACGTCCAAATTCGTCTTCCCTAGAAGCGTTTTCAAATCGTGTACTTTTATTTCAACACTTAAGGATCTTCTTATGGCTTCTTTTTCTTCTGGCTCCCCTTCTTCATTTCCACTCCAAGCCCCAAGTCTCACCACAGTGCCTTTGCCGGCACCTGCTCCGCCCGTGTCGAACTTTTTTAGCTCTTCTAACCCTTCAACGACAGTGGCGCCTACTTTAGAACCTGCCTTGTCTGCAGATTCTTTTACCCCTTCAGTCGCAACTCAACCCGCTGAATCCCTAACATCGGGGTTAGAGGCTACTTCTACAAACCTGCCTTCAGAAACCCAAAACTTGATGCTTAATCCCCCCTCGGAAAAGCAAGCCCCTACCAATCCCACAAAAAAGGGCTTTTTGCAATGGATTCAATCACCCTGGGGCATCGCTACAGGGGTCGCCACCGCGGCGGTAGCGGGACTAGGTGTATGGGGCGCCATTCACAACCACAGTCAAGCCAAAAACCCGATTGTACAATTACAACGCATGGTAGAACATTTAAATCAAGGAGACCTCAATGAAGAGGCCTTAGGCCAATCCTTGGCAGACTATACGAGCCATTTAAAAACCATGTTAGAAAATCTCACCGCGCACGAATCGCCTGTTTTAGAAAAACTCTCTTCTGCCATAGAAAGCGTGCATGGCAAGCATGGTCACCTAGAAATTGCCCAAAAGGCGTTACTGGAAGGCTTGGGCGAAACAAAACCGGTGAATTTAAAGGGCTTGAGTGTACAAGCACGTCAAGCGATTCATGATGCGTCGGCTAAGTTAGTCGAAGGCCTGGGTAAAACGTCCCCTCCACCAAAGGAAAAAGCGGGGTATTGGGATGTAATGGAACAAGCCATGCGCTGGTTATTGCATCCACATGGGGAAGAGCGTATGGGTATTAAATCAGAAAAAGACTTAAGCACTACCGCACAAAAGTTACTTGACGCATTAACAGCAGTCGACCCCCACCACGATCACTTTAAAGCAGAACAGAAGGCCCTGAGTGCTTGGGTTGACCCTTCAGACGCGTTTTTGGCAAAATGGCCTTTGCCACCTAAAAAAGATACCCCCCTTGATGTGGTGAATGTGGCGTCACTTTCTGAGTCCGCGGTGCTAAACGAAGGTGGTACGCTTTACAATGCACGCGTACAGGCGTTGGCTTCTAAAAAAACAAAGGAACGAGCACCTCTTCAAGAACGCTTAACAGAGCTTAACAAAACTGGGCTGGGTGCAGGGTACGGCGTGCTTTCAGAGCGTAATGGCTTTACAGACCTTGAAGCACGCCTCTTGCCTAAAGTTGAATCCGAAGAGAAAAACTGGTTCGGTAAAGCATTGGAGCGGATTATAAATCTATTATCCTCTGACTAAAGAACAAGCAAAAAAATTCTATAGTGAAAATCCCTAATTTCTCTCGCAAACTTCGCCCCCCCCCCCTTCATGTCACAATGGAGGGGGCTTTTCTACAGATAAGACGCCGTGACACTCGCCGTCTCTTTTAAAAAGCCAGCCAAATCCCCTTCATACACCACATGACCCCCCAACGCGTCCGCTTCAGGGCCCATGTCCACCACCCAATCGGCGGCTTCACGAATAAATTGCGTATTATGCTCAATCACAATCACCGTATGCCCCACCTTCACAAGCCGTTGCAACGCTTTTACCAACACGGGTACATCGCTCATATGTAAGCCTCGTGTGGGTTCATCAAACAAAAAAAGCGACGGCTTGGCCACAGGCTTGTCTTCCACAGGCAAATACGGCGCCAACTTCAAGCGCTGGGCTTCGCCCCCAGAAAGTGTGGTCGTCGCCTGCCCCATGGGCAGATACCCCAACCCCAGATCCACCAAGCACTGCAAACGCTTGCGTACCTTTGGGGCGGTTTTGAAAAATTGCATGGCTTCTTCCACGCTTAGGCCTAACACATCGTGAATGTTACGGCCAAACAACTCCACGGAAAGGACGCTGTCTTGAAATCGCTTGCCGTTACAGTCGCTACAAAGCATCGTCATATTCGCCATAAATTGCATGTCAATGCTTACTTCGCCTAGGCCTTCACAAGTTTCACAGCGTCCGCCTTTGCTATTAAAAGAAAAATGCCCAGCACTCAAGCCCAAGGCCTTGGCCTTGACCGATTCACTAAAAAGCTTTCGAATTTCATCATACGCTTTGACCACTGTGGCGGGGTTTGAACGCGATGAACGAGCGGGGGTGGATTGATCCACCCAAATAACACCCCCTGTAAAATGTTCTAAGCCTTCAATGCCCACGCACGGCAACACGTCAAAGGCGGGCAAGTCGCCTTGGGCATTTAACACCTGCCCGTACAACGTTTGCACCAGCAAACTAGACTTTCCTGCTCCACTAACGCCTGTTACACAGCTTAACTGCCCAACAGGGAATCGAACGTTGATGTTTTTAAGATTGTAACCACTGGCGCCATAAATGTTTAAGTACTGCGTGGCGGGTTCTAGGGGAGCAAGCTTGAACTGTTTTGGCGCTTTTAAGCCTTGGGCGGTTTGGGTGTGGCTTTTTAAAAGCGACGCATACGTGCCTTGAAAGAGAATGTTGCCTCCATGTTTGCCACTGCCCACGCCCATGTCAATCACCGCATCCGCGTGCTTCATGACTTCAGGGTCATGTTCCACCAATACCACGGTATTGCCCAAGTCTTTGAGCTGTGTTAAAACACTCATCAAATGTTCCGTATCTCGCGGGTGCAAGCCCACGGTGGGTTCATCCAACACGTAGAGCGTTTCAGTCAGTTCACTGCCAATGGAAGAAATCAACTGCACCCGATGCGCTTCCCCTGAAGAGAGGCTTCTTAAGGGACGCAACAAAGGCAAGTAGCCCAAGCCAACGGCTTCAAGCCATTGCAACCGTTGCAGGAGCGAGGCCCAGGCATCCATCGCCACACGAGGCAAGTGCTTCGGCACAGGAAGCTCAAGGCCCTTGAATCGTTTAAGAAGATCTTGCACAGGCGTTTTGAGCCAATCTTCATAGCTCAACGCAAGCAATTTCGTTTCTTTGGCCAAGGGATTCAGCCGACTGCCTTCACACGCCGTACATTCAAAGTACCCCCGATACTTGGCGAGGTGCATACGGACGTGCATTTTATAACGCTTGGTTTCTAAATACGCAAAAAACGGACGAATACCGACAAACGTCCCAAAGCCGTCCCATAGTTTGCGTTGATCTTCAGGGGTCAGGGCGTCATACGCCACATTAAGCGGAATACCGTGGCGCTTGGCTTCTTGTTCTAGGTGGAGTTGCACGTCACGATAAGAGGGTGTTTGAAACGCATGCACCGCACCGCCTCGCAAGCTTTCCTTTTTGTTGGGAATGATGCGTGCTTCATCTAAGCCCATCACACGGCCGTAGCCTTCACACGTGGAACAAGCGCCTTGCGGGTGCATGTAATGAAAATGGTGGGGCGTCAAAGAGGGAATGCTCTGCCCGCAGTCGAAGCATCCGTTACTGGTGAGTAGAGTCTTTGTGGTCGTGGTGTCGCCTATTTTGAATTGAGCCACCCACGCAATGCCCTTGTCGCTGCCTAAAAGTTCTAGGCTATGGTTGACGCGGTTGATGACGTCATTCAAGCGATTGAGCAAGGCGTCATCCACCTGTCCCTTAAACTTAAAGCGATCCAACAAAAAGCAAATCTGTTGCGTTTCATGCACCAGATTTTTAGTCCAAGTGGGCATGGATTCGCTCAGCATCACGGGTTTGAACGCCACATCTAACAGGCGATCATAACCCAAGCCAAATAAGACTGCATACAAGGGTTTCATCAATTTTTTGGGGACTTGTAAACTCAAGTACACGGCGGTTTCTGTGGGTAAATCGGCAAATAAATAGGTGGGCAAGTCTTCAGCCAAATTCTGCACCAAGCGATGCGATCCGCAACGAGAGCAAGTCTTTTCACCCAAGTAATAAAAGAGTTGTGCCAAATAATCAATCGCATCAATGCTCACCCCGACGGTGGCCCGAGCGTTGGTGACAGGGTTATGTTGAGACAACCCCACCGCAGGGGGAATGTTATGCACTTCTTCCACCCGAGCCTTTTGGAATTGTTCCATAAATTGCCGCGCGTAAGACGACAACGATTCCATGAAGCGACGCTTGCCTTCGGCGTACAGCGTGTCAAAGGCAAGCGACGACTTTCCGCAACCCGAAGGCCCTGTAATGACGGTGAGCTGGTTGAGGGGAATGTCGACATCGAGATGCTTGAGATTATGCTCATACGCCCCCCGAATGCGGATGCAGTCCAAAAGCGCCGAAGACTCTTCTGAAGTATTCAAGACGCTCTTTTCTGTAAGGGATGAATCGACAGACATCAGGACACCTGTTTCATTAGATGAAGTTTTTTATTGGAAGAGCTAATGTGAGCAGGTGAACACTGATCTCTTCTAATCTTCAAAACGCTTGATGATGAGGCAACTGTTATGCCCGCCAAAGCCAAAGGAGTTCGACATGGCATAAGTAAAGTTTTCCACCTTACGCGCCGTGTGAGGCACATAATCAAGATCGCACCCTTCATCGGGGTTGTCCAAGTTAATGGTGGGCGGAACGGTTTGATGCAACAACGCTTCAATACAGATAATCGCTTCAATGGCTCCTGTCGCGCCCAACATGTGACCGTGCATACTTTTGGTGGAAGACACCAACAAGCCGTTATGGGCATATTCCCCAAACACACGTTTAATCGCGACCGTTTCGGCCAAATCACCCAATGGCGTTGAAGTCCCATGGGCATTGATGTAGTTAATCGCTTCAGGTTCGAGATCTGCCGAACGCAAGGCCGCCGTCATCGCACGAGAGGCGCCCAGACCTTCTTTGTGAGGCATCACAATGTCAAAGGCATCGGAAGAGCGACCATAGCCCACAAGTTCCGCATAGATTTTCGCCCCACGGGCTTTGGCGATCTCATAATCTTCTAAAATCAACACACCCGCCCCTTCTGAAATGACAAAGCCGTCACGGTCTTTGTCAAACGGTCGACTGGCATGTTCAGGGTCGTCATTACGACCTGTCAAAGCTTTCATGTTGTTAAAACCAGCAACAGCGACTGCCGTTAGAGGGGCTTCGGCCCCACCAGCGACTACGGCATCACATTCGCCAGCTTGAATCATTTTCACCGCTTGCCCAATGCAATCGGTACCTGTGGCACAGGCGGTCACCAACGCAAAGTTAGGGCCTGTAATCCCCAGTTCAATGGAAATGCGTCCGCACGCCATGTCTGGAATCATCATCGGAACCAAGAAGGGGGAGGCCTTGCTGTAACCCTTTTCCATACTGGCAATCACCGTTTCTTCCATGGTGATTAACCCACCAGAACCTGTGCCTACCACTACGCCCATGCGGTGCTTTTCAACATGGCCTTCAATGCCAGAATCTTCATAGGCTTGAATCGCAGCCACCAGTCCCAACTGGGCAAAGCGATCCATACGACGGGCTTTTTTCTTGTCCATGTAATCTTCAGGATTAAAGCCCACAATTTCCCCTGCCACTTTACAGGTGCGTCTTTCTTCGGGGATGACTTCAATAAAGCGAATGCCACTACGGCCTGCTTCGAGGTTTTCCCATAATTCAGCATTATTTTTGCCCATTGGCGAAATACTGCCCATTCCAGTTACAACGACACGTTTTTGACTCATCATCAGGGGATCCACATAGTTTAATTTTTGACGTAAAAAGGGGAATGAAGGTCTTCTACTGAAGACCTTCCATACAAACAAAGAGGGAACCTACTGGTTACGCTCGACATAGTTTACGGCATCCTGAATGGTGGCGATTTTTTCAGCGTCTTCATCAGGAATTTCGCATCCAAATTCTTCTTCTAAGGCCATGACCAATTCAACCGTATCTAAAGAATCGGCACCCAAATCTTGCTGAAAATTGGCTTCAGGTTTGACTTGATCTTCTTCAACATTCAACTGTTCAATGACGACTTTTTTCACACGTTCTAGTACGCTAGACATAGTATTTATTCTCCAATTTAAATATGGGGCCATTTGCCCACTACTTATAATGACGTATCAAGCTTAAAATACAAGCCCACCGTCCACACCAATGACTTGGCCTGTAATATACTGCCCGTGGGTGGCTAAAAACAGCACCGTATTGGCAATATCTTCAGGGCGCCCAAAGCGTTTTAAAGGAATCGCATTGAGCAATTGATCCTTGTGAGGCAAATCGCCCGTCATGTCGGTTTCAATAAAACCGGGAGCAATGGCGTTACAGGTCACGCCTCTGGCACCGAGTTCTTTGGCCACCGTTTTGCTTAAGCCAATCAATCCCGCTTTTGCGGCGGCATAATTGACTTGCCCTGCATTACCGTAAACACCAACCACGCTTGAAATGTTGATAATGGTGCCTTTACGTTGCTTCATCATGACTTTTCCCGCCGCACGAGTGGTGTGAAACACCCCTGTGAGATTCGTTTGAATCACCTCATCCCAGTCTTCATCTTTCATGCGAATCATCAGGGTGTCTCGGGTAATGCCCGCATTATTCACGAGTACATCGACCGATCCAAAATCAGCCACCACATCATCAATCAAGGCTTGGCAGGCTTTCGGATCCCCCGCGTCAGACGCATAGGCTTTAACGGTTTGACCCGTCTCAGCAGAAAGGGTGCTGGCCAATTCATCCGCCTTTGCGCGACTGGAATGGTAGGTAAAGGCGACTTCAAACCCCGCACGCGCCAACGTTTCTACGCAAGCTTTACCAATACCGCGTGAGCCTCCTGTTACAATCGCCACTTGTTTTTGTGCGTTCATGTCAGTTCCTTTTCTTCATTAAACGAGTGAAGACACCCCACAAGTCTGAAAGGCTTCCACCACTTCAGCCAGTGATTCGGGGTCATACACATTGTAAACGTCCACTTCAGGGTAACTTTTCTTCATCAGTCCCGTCAGCACTTTGCCTGGTCCAAACTCAATCACGGCATTCACGCCAAGGCCTTCAACCAAGGCATGAAGGGTGTTTGTCCATTGAACACTTGAAGGCATTTGCCTAATGGAAGCCGTTTTTAGATCGTCAGACGCTTGCGTGGCTTGCGCGTCTACATTCGTGATCACAGGCACGCGAGCGTCTTGAAACGTTACGCGTTGCAACACCCGAGCAAAGGCTTCAGCAGGCACTTGCATTAAAGGGGAATGAAAGGCGCCACCCACAGGCAAGGGAATAACGCGCTTGGCTCCCGCTTCTTTAAGGGCAGGGGTGGCTTGTTCAATGCCTCGTAACGTTCCCGAAATCACCTGTTGCGTAGGACTATTGTCATTAGCAACCACGGCAATTTCACCCTGAAGTTCAAGGGAAGCCAAGGCCTGTGTAATGCTTGTTGCACTAAGACCTAAGACGGCCGCCATAGTGCCTTCTGGAGCATCTTCCATAAGCCGCGCTCGCGTTTCAATAATTGGAACGACGTCTTCAAGGCTCAAGGCGCCTGAAGCCACAAGGGCGGAAAACTCTCCCAAACTATGGCCAGCAACCGCCACTGGCGTCAAACTCACCCGCGCCTTGAAGGCTTCATAAGCCGCCAAAGACACCGCCAAAATGGCAGGTTGCGTGTAAAGCGTGCGGTTTAGGGCTTCGGCTGGGCCGTGAAACATGATGTCTAGCAACGAACGCCCCGCTTCATCAGCAGGCATAAGGGCATTGGCTTGATTGAAGAGGGCTTTTAAATGGGTACTGGACTCATAAAAGGCTTGCCCCATTCCTACGGATTGAGACCCTTGCCCCGGAAATAAAAACGCGACTTTTTTGGACTGCGTAGGACTCATGAAGCACGTCCTCCTTCTTGAGGGGGTTGGGTGTGGGCTATTTTTTCAAAGCTGGGCCCAGACCATATAAAGTAACTCGACGCCCAAGCCAAACCGCCTCCAAAACCACAGGTCATCACACGGTTGCCGTTTTGAATTTGACCATTTCGCACGGCTTCATCCAACGCCAACGGCACGGAAGCGGCCGAGGTATTGCCGTACTTGTCTAAGTTAATCACCATTTTTTCGCGTGGGATTCCCAAACGTTCGTTCATGGCATCCATAATACGGATATTGGCTTGATGCAACACCAAGGCATCGATATCTTCAAGCGTTTCGCCTGCATTTTCAAGTGTTTGGCGAATGGAAGAGGGCACAACGCCTACCGCAAATTTAAACACCTCGCGTCCGTTCATTTGCACGTAAGGGTTACGTGGTGTGGGCTGGGGAAGAATGGGGCAGTTGAACAAGTCGTAATCGGCATGAAGCTCATCGGCCTTACTACCGTCGAGGTTACCGTCATTGGCCAAAAATCCATCGAACGTTTCACTGGCTTCTATGACCACAGCACCAGCGGCATCCCCAAATAAAACGCAGGTATTTCGATCGCTCCAGTCCATGACGCGTGAATGGGCGTCTGCCCCAATCACCAACGCTTTTTTGGCTGAACCAGACCGTAAAAATTGTTCTGCGGTAATTAAAGCGGCCACAAAACCTGTACAGGCCAACGCCAAATCAAAGCCAAAAGATTTGCTCGCCCCTATCGCCGTTTGAATGCGAGACGCCATGGCGGGGTAACGTTCATCAGGGGTGGTGGTGGCGACAATAATGAGATCAATTTCAGCGCCATCAACCCCTGCCATGGCCAAGGCTTGTTTGGATGCTTCAACCCCTAAATCCGTGAGCATTTCATCCCCACTCAACACATGGCGGGTGCGAATCCCCGTGCGTGTTTGAATCCATTCATCGGTGGTTTCCACCATTTTGGCCATGTCGTTATTGTTCAATACAGTCGGTGGCACCGAAGAACCCACCCCCACTATTTTTACGCCACAGGGCTTCGTTTGTTGCTTAGGATTGTTGACCACGTGCTTTCCTCACTCTTACACACTAATTTGGGAAGCTTCCCCCGCTTCAGCAAGGTTAAACGCTTCTAAATTCAAACGAGACGCTTCAATCATTTTACTCATCACATCGCCTTTAACACCCGCAACGGCCAAGCGAATCGCATTTTCAATCGCCAACGCCGAACTCCCCCCATGGGCAATAATACAAATGCCGTTAATGCCTAAAAGCAAGGCGCCCCCTACGTATTCATGATGAATATGCTTGCGCGCTTTTTCTAAAATCGGCTTAGCCAATACGGCCACTAATTTCGTCCAAACGCTTCGGGTCAGTTCTTGCTTAATGAGACGCCCAAATAAAGTAGCCATGCCTTCAGCAGATTTTAACGCCACATTGCCTGAAAAACCGTCACTCACAATGACGTCAAACTCACTGGTGAACAAGTCGCGTCCTTCAGCATTGCCTGCAAAGCCTAAATCAGGCGCCAACTGCAACAAGGCAAACGCTTCTTTTGAAAAGGCATTGCCTTTCCCTTCTTCAGCACCGATGTTCAACAAACCCAGTTTCGGATTTTCAATGCCGTAGACCCCTTGCATGTAAGCACGCCCCAAACGAGCAAATTGCACCAAGAGTTCTGGCGTACAATCGACGTTTGCACCCCCGTCGATCATTAAAGTGGGAGTACGTTGAGAGGGCAACGCCACGCCAATGGCGGGCCGATCGACCCCTTTAATGCGCCCAATGTTAAACAACGTGGCTGCTAGTGCAGCACCTGTTGAGCCAGCGGCGACCATGGCATCGGCATGGCCTTCTTTAACGCGTCGAGCCGTAACCGCAATAGACGCGTTCTTTTTCTTACGTAAGGCCACGGTGGGGGCTTCATCCATCCCAATTTCATCAAGGGCTTCTACAATCCGCAAATCTAACCCACGGGTGTCATACTTGTCGATCTCGGCTTGAATCACAGCAGGGTTTCCCACCAATTCCACCGCCACTCCATAAACCTTCGCCCCTTGAATGGCCCCCTTGACGGTTTCAACGGGGGCGTAGTCTCCGCCCATGGCATCTAATGCAATTACAATTGGCTGATTTGCCATGAAAGACTCCCTCAATCAGGAAAAACCCACGTCGGCTAACGAAACTCAAACGCAAGCAAACGCCCCGTTAGAAATGAAGCAACTAGTCGTTTGCGTCATCTTCAGCTTTGGGTTCTACGACGCCTTCAGCAGGGGCAACAACTTGATCATGATCACAATGTTCGTCATTCACATGCTCAGGGGCTTCAATGCCGTTTTGAAGTTGAGATTGCACTTGGTCAAACCCGCTTTTCTTGGCGAAACGAGGGGAGACGATGCGTCCGTTATAAAAACCGCACACGGTGCAAACCGCATGGGTCAATTTGGGGCTTCCGCAGTTGGTACAGAAGGTCACCGCTGTGGGGAGCGCCTTCCAGTTCGCGCGACGGGCGCGCTTGTCGGCTTTACCACGACGTTGCTTAGGTACTGGCATGTTTAAAATCCTTCATTGTTGCTAGAGCTTTCGCCTAAAAGACGTAACACTGCTAAAGTTTCCCTTAAACAAACTCGAATTGCAAGTTTCTTTTTTTATTTTGTTACGTTCTTTAAAAAGATCCTTCCCCTAGAAGGCTTTAGATTGTTTGAGGGAAATTGAGGCCCAAAGGCTTGACTCCCTTTTCTGTTCATCGTACATTAAAGGCTGTGAAGGTTCATCTTCTGCTGTTTAATGCGTTATGTGAAAAGTGGCGGGCATTCTGATTAATCTACACAAACGTTTTGATCGTCCCTATGTAATCTTTCCCATGTAATGGGGTATCGCCAAGCGGTAAGGCATCTGGTTTTGGTCCAGACATCCGGAGGTTCGAATCCTTCTACCCCAGTTTAACTCCCCTTTCCTTTAGGGCAAGGGGAGTTTTTTTGAATGCTTTTTTATACCAACTATAGTGTTCGACAGAAAGAGTGACCTTTTTTATGATGCCCTAAATCTCGCCTACCCCCCCCGCCAGCGATGTGAAAATAGTCGGGTTTTTGACACACGAAAGTCGGTTTTCTGGCCACAAAAGTCCGTTTTCTGGCCACGAAAGTCGGGTTTTTGGCCACGAAAGTCCGTTTTCTGGCCACGAAAGTCGGTTTTCTGGCCACAAAAGTCCGTTTTCTGGCCACGAAAGTCGGGTTTTTGGCCACGAAAGTCCGTTTTTTGTTCGATTTTCAAGGAATGTGCTGGGTTGTGAAGGCCTGTTAAAAAAAGCCACTCTTTTTCAGTATACCCTATTTTTTAGCCCGTTGCCCAGTGGCTAAACCCCACGATTTTTTACATGTTTAAACGGTATGACGCGACAACGTATAGACACTGTAGGAGAAATTATTTAAAATACTATATAAAGCCCACCCCACTTGAAAGATTCAAAGGGGGTTGAACTTCTTCAAATACTTCCTTACTAAATACTTCCTTAACCAATACTGCAAATGGTTTTTGGATTCGCTTTGTAACAATTTTTTCATCTTTTAAGTGTTGCTAGCATAAAACCCGCTTGAGGTTCTTTTTTGCTCGTGATGGCTGAGTGGCTTGTCGTCTTTGGTAAAAGAAGCCAGCTGTTGTTTTTTACTTACTTTAATTAAAATGAAAGGTATCATCAGGATGCACATCACTTCTCTTTCCCCTCGTCTTGCCCCCCCCCCCAACAACAACAAGCTGTGGCTTATTCACCTCATTTAAACGGTGAAAAACTCACCCAGCGGGAGGGTGCTATTGCTCAGTATGATCTTGCTGCGCGTCATGCTGCTAGGATTAGAAAAACAGTTCCACCATTATTCAAAGAGCTTAGTTTTCTGCCTAGATTCGACCAGCTTGTGAAAGATTTAACCCCACAAAAGTTCAGCGCACGCCTTCATGAACTTATAGCAAAGCACTTAAAAGGATATTTAGAAGAAGAAAGAGCTCTCCTTGCGAACACATCTGATGTTTGGAAATTAAGCAGTACTAGAGAGAATGGTCTTCACCTAGTCGCCGAGGCTTGCAGTGCCGACTACAATTACGCACACCTGAAAAGACTTTATGAGGCTACAACACACCCCGACGTTCTGAAATACCACAGAAATATAAATGGCCTTGTGATCCCTATTGGTGGACGTTGGATGAGCGCCACACCACAAGAAGTTCTTGATGCAATCGCTACTAGAGCTCCATTGGCTCCTTCTAGATGCTTGAAAACGCCAAAACAGCTTCAAGCCATTTATGAAGCAGCAAGAGAAGGAGAACCCCTCCTTCAGGAAGTCCAACACTTGACAGAGAATCGCGAACAAGCACGGAAAGCCTTAAACGCACTGCTTCCCGCTGAAAAATAGTTCTTTGCAAAAAGAGGCTCAATCACCCCCTCCCGACTAAACAGGAGGGGGGTTTGCCTAAAGTAGATTCTGTTTTACCCGATACTACACGCCGTTTTAGCACTGGGGGTATTCGTGGCTTTGAACGCTTCTAGCCCCGCAAAACGAGCCCCTGAACCCAATTCTTCTTCAATGCGAAGGAGTTGGTTGTATTTGGCCACACGTTCAGAACGATTTACAGAACCCGTTTTAATTTGCCCTGCATTGACCGCCACCGCTAAATCCGCAATAAAGGTATCTTCTGTTTCCCCTGAACGATGTGAAATAATCGTGGTGTAGCCTGAACGATGCGCCAAATCAATGGTCGCCAACGTTTCAGTCAAGGTGCCAATTTGATTTACTTTAATCAAAATGCTATTGGCGATTTGCTTTTGAATGCCTTCGGCTAAAATCGCTTGATTGGTGACAAATAAGTCATCGCCCACGATTTGCGTGGTTTTGCCGGAAAGGTCGGTGTGAATCTTCCAGCCATCCCAGTCTTGTTCCGCCATGCCATCTTCAATTGAAAGAATGGGGTATTGACGCGTCCAATCGTTTAAGAAGTTCGCCATTTCAGCAGAAGAAAGCGATTTACCTTCGCCTTCTAAAACATATTGACCGTTCTTGTAAAATTCGGATGCCGCTACATCCAAGGCCAATTTCACTTGTTCTTGAGTAAAGCCTGCTTTTTCAATGGCTTCTAAAATCAATTCAACGGCTTCTACATTAGAACGTAAGTTGGGGGCAAAGCCACCTTCATCACCCAAGCCTGTATTTAACCCCCGCCCTTTTAAAACGGATTTTAAGCTATGGAACACTTCAGTCCCCCAACGCAAGGATTCGCTAAAGCTTTCTGCAGCAGCTGGTACAATCATAAACTCTTGAAAATCGATGTTGTTGTCGGCATGAGATCCCCCATTGATGATGTTCATTAAAGGCACAGGCAAGGTGTTGGCACGCACCCCCCCCAAGTAGCGATACAACGGGACATCTAAGGCATTGGCTGCTGCACGAGCGGTGGCAAGGCTAACACCTAAAAGGGCGTTGGCGCCAAGCTTACTTTTATTTTCAGTGCCGTCCATTTCAAGCATAATGGTGTCAATATCGGCTTGAGCGGTGGCATCCAAATCAATCAGCTCATCGGCGATGTCGTCGTTAATGTTAGCAATGGCTTGTAAAACGCCTTTACCGCCATAACGAGACGCATCTCCATCTCGCATTTCAAGCGCTTCACGAGAACCTGTGGACGCCCCCGAAGGCACGGCCGCACGGCCTGATGCACCGCCAGAAAGGTACACATCAACTTCAACGGTGGGGTTGCCACGAGAATCTAAAATTTCACGAGCTTGAATATCTTCAATAAATGTCGTCATCATAGGGAAGTTCTCCACAATTAACAAGACTAAAACAATAAGACTAACTCCAGTGATTCTAACACAAGTTTAAAAAACAAGCGAACCCTGCTTTGAAAACGAGTTTACTGGGGTTTGCCTATTGATGTTGATGTGTGTTTAAATAAAGCCATGTACCCCCCTAAAAAAGGAGACCCCTTCACCATGTGGAAAACCCTACGCACCCTAAGCGTCTTGAGTGTGATGTTTGCTTCAAGCGTGCTTTGCTCGCACGCGACCCCCGAACGCGTCACGATCTACCCTGAAGGCAAGGCGATTTTTAGTGAAACGCTGTCGCTTTCCCTCAAGGCAGGTCAACAAACGGTGACGATTTTAACTCTTCCACAAGCCAGCGACGTTCAGCTCTTTCCTGAAGGCAACGCGTGGAAAAAAGACGTTCAATTCATCGGCATTAAAAGCCCTACGGGCTTTGAAATTCCCGCCTTGGGCTACCTCAACAAAGCCGTATGGGTGAAAGATGCCGTGAGCGACAAATACATCAAAGCCACTTTAAAGCATGTTTCCACCGAAGGAGACCTTGCCGTGGTGCAAGTGGGAGCGGATTTGTGGCAAGTGCCCAGTGCTCAGCTACTCTTAAGAGAGATCGCGACTGTAAACGATGCAAAAAAGTCCGCCTCCTATAGCGCTCAATTTGAAAGTGCCAGTATTCAAAATCAAAAAGCGACCCTGCTCTATCAACTCTCAGGACTTCGTGCGAACATGCACTATGTTTGGCACTTGCCTCAAGAAACCTCGCACCCCGTTTCGCTTGACGCCTTGCTTGAGCTGGAAAATCAAAGCACGCTTGCCCTCCATCAGATTCAAGTAAACGCCCTGTTTGGCGCCACACAACGTCACGCGGAGTATGCCCCTCATGCCATGATGTCGGCAAGGACTTATGCCAAAAATTTCGCGTCGTCTGATGCGTCGTATGAGTCGCCCACGATGCAAAATGTGGGTGAACTGATGATGATCCGCCTTAATCAAGGCGTGGATTTAGAGCGTCAACAGCGCGCTTCGTATCGTTGGAAGTCTTTTTCGCCTAAAACGAGTTTTCGATATGTGTATGCCCCTACTCAAAATGGCTGGTGGTGGCAGGCTCAAAATGCTCGATTTGAAGCGCCCAATCAAGCCGTGCAGTATTTCTTAGAAGCCGACACGCTTGAAGAATCCCTGCCCGCAGGTCGTTTTTCGGTGTATCAAAGCGACGCGCAAGGCAATGACCCGTTAATTAGCGAAGGGCAACAAGGCTTTCATGCGGTGAAAGAAGCGTTGAGAGTCCCCTTAGGCGAAGCCCCCAATGTACGCGCCAGCAAAAGTCAAACCAGTTATGTAAGAGCTTCTGGCACCGTGAGTACAAGCTATGAAGTTTTACTGAAAAATAGTAAGGCTGTAGCCGTTACGGTGGATGTTTATGAATACCCCGACGCCAAATGGGAACTTGTCTCTAGTGCCGTGCCTGCGGTAAAGGTTGAAGGCGTGCCTGTGGCGTTTCGTGTTTCCGTGCCTGCCAAAGGGCAAGCAAAAGTAACGTACACCTTTCGCTTGCCTGATTAAGGGTGGGCGGGTTTACTCAAAACTACTAAAAAAAACCCTTGCAACGGCTTGTTGCAAGGGCTGAGCATTTAAGACTCAATGTGTTTTGCTTTCCCTCACAAAAAATGTTTAAGCCGTTTGGGGACGTTCCCTTCAGTATACGCTTTTTTGTGGCGTTGACAAGGAGGGTACTTTTCACACTTACCTTGAAAAGGACTTGTTTGTTACAGATTTGTTACAAAAAAAAGGCTCCCTTCATGCTATAGTGTTCGAAAGATAAAAGGATGTCGCTATGTTGCGCAAAATGAAGGTCACTTTAGTGCTGTTGAGTCTGAGTGTAAGCCTGTACGGGACTTCTGCCTGGGCGTTAGCTCCTGCTGAAAATCTTCAAGGAGAAGCCAAAGCCCTTTACCTGACTTCATTGATGTATCAAAAAGGACGCAAAAACCTCCCGAAGAATGCTCAACTGGCCCAACACTACCTCCTGCTGGCCAGTCAAGGCGGTTGCCAAGACGCCCAAGTGCAACTGGGGCTGAATTACCTGAATGCCCCCAAAGAATCCCGCAATGCCGTGGAAGCTCGCTATTGGCTTGAAAAAGCGAGTCAACAAGGCGATGGGGTGGCACAATTTACACTGGCCACCCTGTACCAACAAGGTCAAGGGGGCCCTGTTCGCTTAAAAGACGCTTTGACGCTATTGCAAGCGTCTGCCAAGCAAGGCTACGTGCCCGCTTATACGGCCTTAGGCATGAGCTACGCCAGTGGCAAAGGCGTGGCCCCTGATTTAAAACAGGCGTTGCGCCACTATGCCTTTGCGGCGGGTCATGGAGACCCACTGGCCCAATTTAAGCTTGGCTTAATGCACCAGTCGGGCCTAGGGACGGCCCCTAATCCCGTGCAAGGCTTGGCTTGGTTGATGCTGGCTGAAGAAGGAGGCTTTCGCAAAGCCAAACGCTTTCGTGAAAAGCTAGAAGCACACAGCCGTGTGGAAGAGATTCAAAAAGCGCGTGCCTTACAGGCCGTGTTAAAGAATCCTTTCAGCACCAAATAGGCTATGGCTTGTTGACTGCCACAGATACTTCGTTTACCAACGCACTGAACATAAACAAAAAGGGTAACATAATCGGCGGACGGTACAATACCGTGTCAAAAAAGCCATGCCCCATAAAGGCCAACAACCCTACGGCCAAGCTTAAAACACTGAGCTTAAGCGCCAAAGCCTTGCGTTGATCAAACAACGTCTGTACCAAGTGTTGAAACACCCCCCCCACCAGACCTAAAAAGACACCAAAACCCAAAATCCCCTGTTCCACCAGTATTTCTAAGGGCACAGAATACGCCCCAAGGGCGTTGAAACCTGGGGTCATGTAATATCCATACACTTTTTTAAAGACGATGTTAGAAGGCCCAATGCCAAAGAGCCAATTGTCCCAAAACATACGCCATGCACTGATGTACACATTGAGTCGATAGGAAATGGAAGAATCCCCACGGAAGGCAAAAATACTGGTGACCCGATGCAACAGTTTTTCATTGCTGAATAAGACGGCAAGCACACTCCCACCCGCCAAAACGGCTGAAATCATCCAAGCCGAAGCAAGCCACCGAACGTCTTTTAAGGTGGCATCCGTTTTAATCAACGGCAAGCTCAAGCTAAAAAGCGCCCCTAGTTGAAGAAAAATGCCGATATACGCCCCACGGCATCCCGTCATCATGATGCCGTACAACACCAGTACCAGCAGGCCCGCACTCAGCACCAGCCACGGCAAAACAAAGCGCAAGGGTTGGCAGGCCACTTGTAAAATCGTCCACACGCCTGCCCCACTACTGGCCACCAAAAAACCCGCCAGCAAGTTGGGATTGTAAGGCTGTAGCGTGCCGTACACCCGATTCAACTTCAGTTCTTCAGGGGTGTTGGCATCCGTCCAACCCGCGAGTTCCCCCGCATAGCCATGCACTTGCAACCACCCAATAACGGCTTGAATACCCCCCAAAAGCAACAGCACGGGCAGGCCCCACCGCAAGACTGAAGCCCCATGAACCCACGTAGACCGAAACGACAGGTAGGCCACCAAGAAAATCGATTGCTTGGCAAACCCGAACAACGCTTGGGGCTGCAAGCTTGAAAAACAGGCCGAAATACCGTAAGTCAAAAAGAACAACACCATCAAGGCATCCAGCACATGAGGGTGCTTGACCCATACGTTACGACCGCTCACCACGCTAGCAACCAAGATGAATCCGCCAAGAGCAAGCACCGCTGCCCCCAAGATGCCTGTGCCTAAAAACGTGACCCCGATTAAAATCCCGAGTATCGCCATAGCTGGCAAGATGCCTAGCCACAAAGAGTCGTGATTCTTGTCAGTATCTTCCACGTTTCGAGCCAACGCTTGGATGCACAAACGTCCCAAAAATGAGCTTCCCCAGCCTGAAACAAGCCACTGATGCAAGGTCACTTGCCCAAGCATGCCCGCTTGAAAGAGTTTAGATTCCCCTAGAAAAGGAGGATAGCTTGTTTCGGTAGAATGTGTCATTAGGCTTTCCCAACGGCATCCGCAACAGGGCGAACATCCACAATCCCACCATGCACAAAGTACTTAAAGCCTTCTAAATCGACAGGAACCCCCACTTTGATTTTCACCCCTTCGGCCACATAGCCTTCTTTGGTGATGGTGGCGTGATCCCGCAGGGTGACCCAATAGCTATAGACGTGTTTTTCGGTGGTGTCCTTCACGGCGGTGGGCGTGCCGTTTAGGGCAAGCATGACTTGAACAGGCGCTTTTTGCACATCAACAATTTGCACCGCCCCACGAGGCTGGTTACGCACGGTGATGTGGGTTTCATCCCCTGCTTTAAGCAGTTCAGCCTCTTCACTGCGAAGGGTAAACATCACCCGAATATCCAGATCTGTTTCGCCCTGCACCATGGCTTTTGAAGTAGCGTGCAAGTTGCTTTGCACCAAAAAAAGGCCCAAGCCCCCTAGGGCCAAAAGCATTACCAGTCCGGCATCCAAGACGTTAAACTTGCCAAACAAGCGACCGTTTGTATCGAGTAAGGGCATCGTCGTTTCCTTTATGTTTGTGGGTTAAAAGTTAAGATCTAAAAGTTGCGTTTCAATCGCGTGCAGTAAGGCGTCATCCAGCGTGTGCAAGCTTTTGAGCAGTTCGCCTTGAGAGGTCACGGCGGATCCAAACACCCGCACCACCAAGCTGGCGGCCAAATTACCCAGCACCGCCGCTTCCAAGGCCGAAGCCCCGCTGGCGTATGCCACCAACCACGTCGCCACCACCGTGTCGCCTGCCCCCGTGACATCAAAGACATCTTGCTTGTTAAAGGCGGGAATAAAATGGACACACGCGTTTTGTTGATCAAACAAGGCCATGCCGTCTTGACCCAAAGTAATTAAGATGTAATCCGCCTGCGTTTGAGCCAACAGCACTTGGCCTGCCTTAACAATAGCGTCTTTAGAATCTAAGGCAAAGCCCACATTTTTTTCGGCTTCAGGCTGATTGGGCGTTAAAATGGTGGCCCCTTTAAACTGGCTTAACTCGCGTTGACTGTCTACCGCCACAGGAATGTTTAACGCCTTGGCGTGAGTCAGCACATAATCCACCAGCGTCGGGTTCACCACCCCCAAGGCGTAATCAGAAAGTAAAACCCCCTGCACTTGAGGCAATAGCGCGTCTAAATGGCGTTTGAATTGCGTGTTTAAAGCGTCTTCTAAAGGCTCTCGAGATTCACGATCCACCCGAAGCATTTGTTGGGTCACGGAAAAGTTTACCATGCCAGAAAGGCGCGTTTTCGTCGTGGTTGGGCGTGTGGCATCGGTGAGCATGCCTTGCGTGTGAATCCCCGCTTTTTGCATCACCGCCTTGAGCTGTGGGGCGTAATAATCATTTCCCCATACGCCAAGGGCATGTGTTTGGGCCCCATAAGCCGCCACATTATGCACGGCGTTGGCCCCGCCTCCCATCACGACATCGGTTTTATGGTGACGCAGAATAATCACAGGGGCTTCACGACTGAGGCGATCGACTTGCCCATAGACCATTTCATCAATGACCATATCGCCTAAAACGGCATGCGTCTTTGAAGAAAACCCTTGAATAATGGCTGAAAGACGTTCTTTAGAAACAGGCACGCACGCACCCCCCTCAACTCCACCCGGAACCATAACCCTTTCATATTTAACACAAATCAAGAAAAGACACAATCCTTAAAGCATGCAAGCCTTAAACCGTGCAAGCGCCTTTTAAAGGGTTGAATTGTTCATAGCCCACGACGATGCGTCCCTTAAAGTAAAATTGGCCACACGGGGTAAAACCCAACTTTTGAATGATGGTTTGGGACTTGTAATTGTCTTCATAATGCGCCACCACGATTCTGGGCAAGCCAAGTGCTTCAAACCCGTAGCTTAAAACTGCTTGGGCCGCTTCACTCGCATACCCTTTGCCCCAACAATCAGGGTGAATGGCAAAACGCAATTCGTAGGCGCGTTCTTCTTGTTCAGGATTCCACAGACGGTACTGTAACCCAACACGACCCACAAAGCGTCCACTGTCTTTTTCGCTCATATAGAGTTGAGAAATCCCTAAACGACGGTATTCTTCCCTATATTCATTGAGCTCTTCAAGCACACGAAGATCATCGCTAAAGCCAGTGAAGGTACTGACGGCCACTTCAGGGTGCTGGTGTAAGGATTTTAAGGCGTCGAAATCGCCTTCATTAAAGGCTCTATAAGTCAGGCGGTCAGACGTAAACAAGGGTTTAGTAAGCGTGTCAAGACGGGTCATGGCATAAAATCCTTTATTAAAAGGGAGCGTGAGCTCTATTAAAGCACTTTGAAGCCCTTTTTTCTAGGGTTCTTAAAAATACGTTACAATCGTCGTGACACAATGCCCCCCTTTTTTGAGAGGAGCTTTTATTTGTGACTTGTTTCTTTTGTAAAATGCCGTTAAACTATTAACATATATAAAAACGTGGAGATCTTGTGCCTACAAATCTACCCCGTCGATTGTTTGTGAAGGAATACACCGCTATGATGTTTGAACGCTTTACGGAAAAAGCCATTAAAGTCATTATGTTGGCACAAGAAGAAGCGCGTCGTTTGGGGCATAACTTTGTAGGGACCGAACAAATTTTACTTGGTTTAGTGGGCGAAGGCACAGGCATTGCGGCCAAAACCCTTAAAGGCATGGGCATTAACTTAAAGGAAGCCCGTGCCGAAGTTGAAAAAATCATTGGGCGTGGCAGTGGCTTTGTGGCGGTTGAAATCCCCTTTACCCCACGTGCCAAGCGCGTTTTAGAACTTTCTTGGGATGAAGCCCGCCAATTGGGGCATAACTACATTGGAACAGAACACCTGCTGTTGGGCTTAATTCGTGAAGGTGAAGGCGTGGCGGCGAAAGTCTTAGAAAGCTTGGGCGTGGATTTAAGCAAATTGCGTAGCAATTTAATCCGCATGTTGGGGGAAACACGCGGGGGGGCTTCTTCTAGCAGTGGGGGCGGCTCAGGATCTTCTTCTGGCTCTAGTGCTAGTTCAAGCGGTGGCAAAACCAAAACGCCTACGTTAGACGAATTCTCGCAAAACTTGACGCTTGCCGCCGAAGAACTGCGGTTGGATCCTGTCATCGGGCGTGAAGTTGAAATCGAACGCATGGTGCAGATTTTGGGGCGTCGTACCAAAAACAACCCCGTGCTCATTGGTGAACCGGGGGTCGGTAAAACCGCTTTGGCCGAAGGCTTGGCCCAACGCATCGTCAATAGCGATGTGCCTGAAATGTTGCGAGACAAAAAAATTATTCAGTTGGATATGGGCCTATTGGTCGCGGGCACCAAGTATCGGGGTGAATTTGAAGAACGCCTCAAAAAAGTGATGGACGAAATCCGCCAAGCCAACAACATTATTTTAGTGATTGATGAAATGCACACGTTGATTGGGGCTGGGGCCGCTGAAGGCGCGATTGATGCGGCCAACATCCTCAAACCGTCCTTGAGTCGTGGGGAATTGCAGGTCATTGGCGCCACCACCATTTCAGAATACCGCAAGCACATTGAAAAAGACGCCGCCTTAGAACGCCGTTTTCAACCTGTTTTTGTGGATCAACCCTCTCTTTCTGAAGCGGTTGAAATTATTCGTGGCTTGCGTGAAAAGTATGAAGATCATCACAAGCTTACCATTAGTGATGAAGCCATTGACGCGGCGGTCACCTTGTCCGATCGCTACATTTCCGATCGCTTTTTACCCGACAAAGCCATCGATCTCATTGATGAAGCGGCCTCTCGCGTGCGTTTAAACAACAGCGCCTTGCCTGAAGACGGCAAAAAGCTCGAACGTGAAATCAAAGCACTCGTGCGTCAAAAAGAAGAAGCCATTCGCGCGCAAGAGTTTGACAAAGCCACTGAACTGCGCGACAAAGAAGCCGAACTGCGTGAAGGCTTGCGTGAAATCGCCGATGCTCACAAAAAGACGTTGGATCCCAAGAACATCACCGTCACCGTGGAAGACATTGCCAGTGTCGTTTCTCAATGGACGGGTATTCCTGTGTCTAAGTTGACTGAAAGCGAAAGCGAAAAGTTAATGAAAATGGAAGACACCTTGCATGAACAAGTCATTGGTCAGCATGAAGCGGTGGTCGCCATTTCTAAAGCCATTCGTCGTGCGAGAGTGGGCCTTAAAAGTCCAGATCGCCCGATTGGGTCCTTCATTTTCTGCGGGCCTACAGGGGTGGGTAAAACGGAGCTGGCCAAAACGCTCGCGCAGTACTTCTTTGGTTCTGTGGAAAATATGATTCGCTTGGATATGTCCGAGTTCATGGAACGCCATACCGTTTCCAAGCTCATTGGGTCTCCTCCAGGTTACGTGGGCTATAACGAAGGCGGTCAGTTGACGGAAGCCATTCGTCGTAAGCCTTACAGCGTCTTGCTCTTTGACGAAGTCGAAAAAGCGCACCCAGATGTCTTTAACATCTTATTACAGATTTTAGATGACGGTCGTTTGTCCGATTCCAAAGGGCGGGTTGTCGACTTTAAAAACACGATCGTGATTTTAACGTCGAATGTGGGCGCATCTGGCATTGAAAACCCGTCGAGCATCGGCTTTGGCGGCACCGTCAAAGAAGCCGCCGCCGCCCGTTACGCCAAAATTCGCGATCGGGTCAAAGAAGCCATGAAGCAGGTGTTTCGTCCTGAATTCATTAACCGTTTGGACGACACCATTATTTTTGAACCGCTCAAGAAAGAAGAGATTCGCTTGATTGTGGATATTATGATGAAAGACTTGCTCAAGCGTTTGAATGACCGCAGACTCAAGCTTGAACTCACCGATGAAGTCAAAGACTTCCTCGCCGAAGAAGGGTATGACCCAACCTATGGGGCCAGACCCTTGCGTCGTGTGTTACAACGTCGTTTGGAAGATCCCTTAAGTGAAGCCTTGTTGATGAGTGCCTATAAAGAAGGCAACGTCATTGAAGCGTCCTTAAAAACCACGGAAGAAGTGAAAGACGGCGATGATGGTGAAGAAATCGTCACCAAGAAGAAAGAAATCGTCTTCAACGTGACGGGGGATTTACCGCTGGATTCCTTTGAGATTCGGGTGAAATCCAAAGCCAAAGGGCAGATGCCTAAATTAACAGGCGATGCCCCAAGTGGTGGTCGTAAAGGCGGCGGTGGCGGAAAAGCCAAAGAACTCGAAGCTTAATTCACATTGGTTTTCTAGCTCCATTTTTAGCTGGTGACGTCAGAGACCTTTGCTCGCACAAAGGTTCTCCGACACCTCTAAATGCGTTCAAGGGGGGACGGGGAAGGACGTATTGCGTTTCTCCTCCCCTTCGTCCCCCCTTGAAAATCCCCCCTTCATGTCGAAAAAGTCCTTAGACTTTTTCTCTTGGGAAAGAAAACCGTTGGTTTCCTCTCCCAACCTCTCCATCCTAAAGGGGTAGATTCACTTCGTGAATAAGAAGGTTTTTTATCCCCACCTCGTTGCATCATTCCCTTTGCACGACGTCCGCAAAATCGCTCGGGGATTCGCAGTGTGCTCACCCGCTCGGATTTAGTGCTTGGACGCCTGCTCGTGCAACGATTTAAGCATCATATGTTTTACATAAAAACCACTACCTATATTACACCCGATGCGTCAAGGCATCCCACACCTTGAGCAGGTGTTCGGAAGGGGGCAGTTCAAAATGCTTGGCTTCTCGTGTAATGGGGTGAATAAACCGTAAGGCATAGGCTTGCAAGGCCTGCCCCGCTTCAGGCATCAGTTCCTTCCACTGTAACGCCAAACCTGTGCCATACAACGGATCCCCCACCAAGGGATGCCCAATATACGCCATATGCACCCGAATCTGATGCGTTCGCCCTGTTTCTAACTGACATTGCACCCACGTAAACTTATCGTTCAACATCTCTTTTACCTGATAATGCGTCACCGCGGGTTTGCCCGTCCAATCGGCTTGCATTTTATTGCGTTGTTGCGAATGCCTACCAATGCCAATGCGCACCGTGCCGTTCAGATCCTGCACAAGCCCTTGCACAATCGCGTTATAGCGACGGGTCATGGTTTTGTGTTGCAATTGTTCAGCCAAGCCATGATGGGCTTGATCGGATTTTGCCACCACAATCAAGCCTTCGGTGTCACGATCCAAGCGATGCACAATACCGGGGCGTTCCACCCCATTGATGCCGGATAACTGCCCCTTGCAATGATGCAACACGGCATTGACTAGTGTGTCTGGCTGTTGCAACCCTGTTGGGTGGGTCAACATGGCTCTGGGTTTGTTGATGACCAGCAGATGCTCATCTTCAAACACCACGTCAAGGGGAACGTCCCACGCGGGCATTTCAAGGGGTTGTAGTTCAGGGGCATGCACTTCAATGACTTGCCCCACTTTCACGCGAAAACTAGGCTTATTCCACACCTGCCCGTCTTTATGGATGTTCCCGCCCTTAATCAGGGCTTGAATCCGCTCCCGAGAATAGGTTTCACCCAAGTGCTTGGCCAAAAACTTGTCTAGCCGTTCTTCGGCATCGGCGGGGGCAACGACAAGAAGAATAGCGTGAGCGTCTTGCGTCTGAAGATCTTCGCTGGAAACCTCTTCCCCTAGCACGTCCTGCCCGTGAAGGTCTTTCGCAGGTTCAGTGGGTGCCACGGGTTCAGAAGAAAGACCGTTCATTCGACGCCGCCCTGATCTGCAGACGCTTGCCCGCAAGCGCCTTGCCCCCATAAATAATGATAAAAAATCAACATCGCCCCGATGAAGATCACCACATCGGACACATTAAAGATGGGCAAATCGAGAAACGGCAAGTGAATATAGTCCGTCACCGCCCCAGTCAACAAGCGATCAAGGGCGTTGTTCAATCCGCCCCCCATCACCAAGCCAAAGCCCAAGGCTTGGCTTTTGTTGACGATCTTTTGCTTGAGCACCAGCACAATCAAGGTAGCGAGCAATGCCCCACTCAAGAGGCTTGCCACCTGAGGCTGGTTTTTCAAGAAACTAAACGCCACCCCTGTATTTTCAACGTGTTGCAGATTGAACACGTTTGGAATAATGGCAATCACTTGGCCAAGGGGTTGTTGTGAAAAGAGCCATTTTAGCGTGGCATCTACACTCAACACGTCAAAAGTCACTATCCACATCAACAGCTTGGGCGAAAGCACCCGATGCGTCACGCACGGCTGGGCGCTTTCAGTATTGGCTGGTGCTTCAATGTGTGGTGAGGTTTCTTGGCTCATGCGGGAGACTCCTTCTTATTGTGATGTTCTTAATTTAAGTTATAGTTTTTTAATGACTATACCATAAAAATAACATAGACCAAAGGGGAAGGCCTCTGAACGCCTTCCCCTTTAAATCTACAAGACAAAGAAACTACGCTGAAAGCTGGCTTAAGTAGGCTTTACCGTCTGCATCTAAGGCTTGAAACCCTTCTTGAATCAACCCTTTAATATACAATTTATTGTAGAAAAAGCATAAGGCTACCTGCCCTAAGCCTAAGGTTAATAAGCTTACGGCAAAGCTAATGCCCGCCCATTTCCAGTCACCACGCAGTAAAGGCACCATAAAACCGAATAAAAAATACGTCCAAGAAAAGCCCACGGGGACTTCTTTTTGTTCTTGCGTTTGGGGGTTTAACAGTTTAATACTGGTCATTCTTTAATCCTTCTTAAATCACTAGGGATACATAAGCTTTATTCAAAAGCTCCTCAATACTTTCGACCATAAACCCCACGCCCTTCAAAAGCCGTTACAAACTGTTACCTCAACGATGCTTATGTTTTAGGTACAATGGGGCGACACCCCCTTTAATCGATGAGGAATCCCCCACATGACCCCTAAAGTTTTAGTCCTCGGCAGTGGCGGACGTGAACACGCCCTTTTAGAAGCCCTTAGCCGAAGCCCCCAAGCCCCCGAGCTCTTTGTCGCCCCTGGTAATGCAGGATGCTACATGCTTGCCACGGGCGTGGAGATTCAAGCCGATGACGTGCAAGCCGTCTGCGACTTGGTACAAGCCGAAGACATCGATTTTGTGGTGGTGGGGCCTGAAGCCCCGCTGGTCGCTGGCGTTGTGGATGCCCTTAACGCCCAAGGAACGCTGGTGTTTGGGCCGTCTCAAGCCGCCGCGCAACTTGAAGCATCTAAGTACTATGCCAAGCAAATCATGGCCAAGGCAGGCGTCCCCACCGCGGGATTCGCCTATTGTAAGACCCGTCAAGAAGCCGAAATCGCGTTGTCGCAGTTTACGGCCCCTTATGTGATTAAAGAAGACGGCTTGGCCGCGGGAAAAGGCGTTACCATTGCCCAAACACTAACGGATGCCCAAGAAGCGCTCACACGCGCCGAAGCGAAACAAAGTCCTGTCGTGATTGAAGAGTTCCTAGAAGGCGTGGAACTGAGCGTGCTGGCGATTGCGGACGGGTCGCAAGCCATCCCCCTGATTTCAGCCCAAGATTTCAAGCGAGTCGGGGACAACGACACAGGCGAAAACACGGGGGGCATGGGAGCCTATGCCCCTGTGCCTTTTGTGGATGACACCTTGCTTTCCACCATTGAAACCACGATTTTAGAGCCCATGATGAAGACCCTGCAAGCGCAAAATACCCCCTTTAAAGGGATTTTGTATGCCGGCTTGATGATTCACCCCAACGGTACGCCCTTTGTGGTCGAGTTCAACGTGCGTTTTGGAGACCCTGAAACCCAAGTGGTGTTACCGTTATTGCAAGACCGCATCGATGTGTTGGCCCTGCTCATGGATTCAGCGAAGGGGGATCTTTCGTCGTGGCGGGGCGTGCGTGCCTTGCAAGAACCCACACAAAAGGCGGTGACGGTGGTTGTGGCAGCGTCAGGGTATCCGCAGGCGTATGCGACAGGGCAGGTGATTACCTTGCCTGATGCCTTGCCCAAAGGCGTGAGCCTCTTTCAAGCGGGCACGAAACGACGATCAACTGGTGAGCTAATTTCAGTGGGTGGGCGAGTCTTGACGGTGACCGCTGTGGCGGATTCGTTGGCAGAGGCGCGCACGCAGGCGTATTTAGCGATTGACACGATTGATTTTCCAGAGAGCTTTACCCGTTCCGACATTGCCTTAAAAGCCAGCGAATCGACTGGCTTTTAAGGCAAGGGGGCTTTTAGTCGATCTAAACCAAGTGGACTAAGAGGTCTTTCCCTTTTACCAAAGTATGCTAAAATAAACTAGAATAAGACTTGTATAAGCATATTGTTTCGTTAGTACTTTATGTTGTAAGAGTTAAACATTGTGAAGGAAAGACCCCTTATGTTAAATGCCCTATTTCGTCGTTTGTCTAGCATTGCCTTGACTTTCGTGTTGTTAGCTTCTGCTTCTAGCCAAGCCTTTGCAGATGTCGTGGGTTATGTCAATTATGACCAAATCCGTAATGGTTATGAAAAAGCCCAAAGATTGATTGGTGAAATCAAGGTGAAAGACGCGGGTCTTCGTAAAAATCAAGCCGATTACGTTAAACAAATTGAAGACAGTCGTGCCATAAATGCGAAGAACCCTATTGCGACTAAAAACTTAGAACAGCAGTTAGAAAGCAAATTGCAAAGTGAAATTAAGACCTTTCAAGAATGGTCCAACGTCAACTTAAAAGCGGTAGACGACACGGTAAGTTCCACCATTAAAAAAGTGGCCCAACAAAAAGGCGTCACCGTTGTGATCGATCAGCAGTCTATTGTGACGGGGGGATTAGATTTAACCCCTGAAATTATTCGTGTATTAAATGCAACGCCTTAATTTCTTTGAAACGTGATTAAAAGCAGGGGGATTTACCTCCTGTTTTTTTGCTTCATGGAGCCATTAAAGAGGCGCTTACCCCACTAAAGCCAAGCCAACACCGCCGCTTCAATAGCCGAAGCATCAATGCCATATTCTTTGAATAAAGCATCGCCCGTGCCACTTTGTCCAAATTTGTCTTGCACGCCTAAACGCTTTAATGGCGTGGGTTGATGTTCCCCCAAGGCTTCAGCAACAACTCCCCCCAAACCGCCAATAACGCTATGGCTTTCTACCGTTAAGACTTTCCCTGTTTTTTGAGCCGATTGAGCCAATGTGCCTACATCAAACGGTTTAATAAACACCGCATTCAACACTTCCACTTCAATCTGATGCGCTTCGCTTAAATGCTTAGCCGCAAGCAACGCATGGTAGACGGTTTCTCCCGTAGCGACAAGGGTAAGATCAGACCCTTCCCGTTCGACACGAAGCTTGCCTGCTTCCACCTTGTATTCACTGCTTTTGTGAATCACAGGAATGTTCGGACGCACCAATCGAATATACATGGGGCCTTGTGTTTCGGCGGCATAACGAATGAGTGCCGCTGTTTCCACACTGTCACTCGGGACGATCACCGTCATATCAGGAATGACCCGCATTAAGGCAATATCTTCAATCGACTGATGCGACGCGCCATCTTCACCCAAGCTAATGCCACTATGGGTGGGGGCAATTTTTACATTGAGTTTTGAATAGGCAATGGTATTACGCACCGCTTCCCACGCCTTACCACTGGCAAACATCGCAAAGGTGGACACAAAAGGAATCTTTCCGACGGTGGAAAGTCCTGCCGCCGTATTGATGAGATCCATTTCCGCAATGCCTTGATTGAAAAAGCGTTCAGGAAACGCCTCGGCAAAAAATTGCGTTTGCGTCGAACAAGCCAAATCAGCGTCTAACACCACAATATCAGGGTTTTCATGCCCAAGAGCCACCAGCGTTTCTCCGTAGGTGACACGAGGAGCCGCTTTCTGCGGTTTTTCTAAATCAATATCGGCTTCAAAAGTCTTGGTTTCATTTGCTTGAACGGGAGCACCCATGCGTATCTTCCTTTTTTACTAAGCGTGTGTCAATCTATTGAATGTAGCTTTGCCACTGAAGGGGCGGGTTAGGGTAGTTGCGCAAGCTGAGCCTGAAGTTCAGCCACGGCTTGTTCAAACTGAGCTTGATTGGGGGCTTTACCGTGCCAACCCGCTTGATTTTCCATAAAAGAAACGCCCTTGCCTTTAACGGTATTGGCCACAATACACGTGGGTTTTTCGCTACTTTTCGCCCATGCGTCGGCTTGGTCAAAGGCTTTGGCCAGTGCGTCAAAATCATGCCCATCCACTTCTAGCACATTCCAGCCAAAGGCGAGAAATTTCGGAGCCACTTCGCCAAGTGCCTTAACGGATTCGGTCGATCCGTCAATCTGCAAACGGTTTCGATCCACAATCGCCGTTAAGCGAGACGTCTTATGATGGGCCGCCGACATCACCGCTTCCCACACATTGCCTTCTTGTAGTTCGCCGTCGCCCATGAGTACCCACACACGCGCATCACGCCCATCTAAACGATGCCCCAATGCCATACCCACCCCGCAAGAAAGCCCTTGCCCCAAGGATCCTGTGGAAACATCCACCCCCTTGAGGTATTTAGACGCTGGATGCCCTTGCAACTTACTGTTAATGGCCCTTAAAGTGGGGAGCTCCGCCTTGTCGATGTAGCCCGCTTCCATCAGCACGGCGTACAAGGCAGGAGCCGCATGCCCTTTGGAGAGGATGAAACGGTCCCGATCTACCCAATCACTGTCGAAATGGGTGTGATCCATGCGAGCAAACCACAAGGCAGCGATAATATCGACACAAGAAAGCGAACTCCCCGGATGCCCCGACTGAGCGGTGAAAATCATCTGTAGAATATCGATGCGTAGGCGTGTGCTTAAACGTTTTAAATCAGGCGAATCGAGCCGTTTTAAGGCGTGTGTGGGAGGGTGAGTCATGGAATCTCCTTTGGCGGGGTTTGAGTGCGCGTGGCACATTGTCTCACAAACAGAGGGGATATTCTAGTTTTTTCTTTGCGGTTAGTTTGTAACAAGATTTTGTGCTTTTTTGACCTTTCCTTTACAATGAAAACTAGTCTTGTTTATATGAAGAGGATTTACCCATGATGAGCACTTTAGAAGCCTCGAAAAAAATTGAGGTCTTGGATCACGGCTTTGTTGAACTGATTGACGCCCTAGGCAGTGATTTGACGGTGGTCAATTCCGCCCGTGTGAGCTTTGGCAAACGCAAAACCGAACTTGATGAAGCGGATGAAAAACTCATTAAATACCTCGCCAAACACCAGCATTGGTCGCCGTTTCGTCATGTGCAGTTGCAATTTCATTGCAAAGTGCCTGAATTTGTGGCTCGCCAGTGGTACAAGCACGTCGTCGGGATTGCGTACACCGAAGGGCATGGGGCTTATACGGTGGATCACGCTTGGAATGAAGTGAGCTTGCGTTATGTGGATGCCAGCGATTTTGATTTTTACACGCCACAAGGGGGCTTTCGTACGCAGTCTGAAAGCAATAAGCAGGCGTCTACCGATGAACTCATTCAAAACGACGTGCTAATGAAGGCGTATACGGATCATGCCCAAGGCACCTTTGCCTTGTATAAAGAGCTGGTGGAAGCTGGTGTGGCCAAAGAGCAGGCGCGTGGAGTGTTGCCGTTGAACATTTACACGGAGTTTTACTGGACGATTAGCTTGCAAGCCTTGACCAATTTCATCCACTTGCGGACGCACGCAGGCGCTCAGTATGAGATTCGCGAATACGCCGATGCCTTGGAACAACTCACCCAGCTCGTGGTGCCTGTCTCTTACAAGTATCTGCTAGAAGGGTAGTTTGTAATGGATCATTTTTCAATTGCCTACGACTCTTCTAAAAAAACACTTAAGATTGAAGAAGCTCATATTCATGTTCGCATTTTTGATTCTTCGCAAGCTCTCAAAGATGAGAATATTTTTCTGAACAAGCGTTTGGTGTATCTTTTACTTGAACAATCTACCGCGCCTTCGGAAAACTTTCGGGCGTACGTTGGACAAACGGATTCGAATGGTAAGAAGCGCACTTTGGACTCCATTAAAGACAAAGGATTTGAATCTACTCTTCATAAAGCCATTTTGTTTTATACAAATCCTGATACGAAATTTACGATGGATCAACTCCGTTATGTTGAGAATAGATTGATAGGATTTTTAAAAGACATTTTTTATATTACCTTAGTCAATTCCCAACATGGTTTAATTGAAGTGGGTGAAGAAGATGAAAATCAAGCCAAAAAACGCTTGCGTGAAATCGAAAAGATTTTGTTTGTATGTGGCTTTTGGTTTATTAAAGGACTGTCAGAATGGGTGGAAAATGCCACCCCAAATGCTCCCCAATCTAACTTGCCAAAAGGAAAACCACAAGTAGTTATGTCTCAAGCATCACTCCAAAGCGATCAAGATTTTGATTTTAGCCAGTTTCCCATGTTTGAATATCATTTTGATCATGAAAAATACCCACATCAAAAAGGTTGGGTGGCGAAGATGGAAGTCAAAGGTTTTAACTTTTTTGCCTTACTCGAAGGAAGTTATGTTGAGGGTAATGATGAACATCGTCGTTGGAAGTTATCTAACTTCTTGCAACAGCGTAGAAAGTTGCGAGAAATATATTTTAATCCTCAAGAACACGCCACCTTTTACTCTGAAACGCAACATTATATAACCACAAAGGATGTAGAGGATTTGCGGTATTGGGCACCCTCCTCTCCTTTAGATGTTGCAATGGGTAATCGTAATTCGGGCTGGGATTCTTGGAAATCTGTTGAAGACGGTCGCAGTTTGAGACAGGTTAATCATGCTTTTGGAAATCCACTTCTCGACAAGAGACTCATCAAAAAAAGTCAATAAACATCATCTCCCCTCGATAGCGAAGGGAGATGACAGGCTAAACAGTTTACTTACGAGAACTACTGCTAGTCGTTTAGCGTTTGCCTTTTTTGGCATACACCGCCGCCAAAACTTCCGCCACCGCCAAAAAAAGCTCAGGGGGAATCATGTCCCCATACCCCACTTGATCGTACAAGGCTCTCGCTAGCGGACGGTTTTCCACCAGCTCAATGCCCAAAGACTGTGCTTTGGCTTTAATTTTTTGAGCAAAGGCATCCACCCCAATCGCCACCACATGCGGAGCAGGGGCAATGTCAGGGTCATATCGTAACGCCACCGCATAGTGCGTCGGGTTGGTAATGACGACATCCGCCGAAGGGAGGTGCTTCAACTGCTTGGATTGCAAAATCTTCTGCCCCGCCTGCTTGATTTGGCCCCGCATTTTTTGGTCGCCTTCCAAGTTCTTGGATTCATCCTTAATGTCTTGCTTGCTCATGCGTAACTGCTTTTCATTTTGAAAGGCTTGGTAACGCCAATCCGCCAAGCCTAGCACCAAATACACCATAAACACCCAACCCGTTAGCTCAAATACAAGGTTCCCCATGGTGGCCAGTAAGGTGTTGGGATTGGCAAAGCTGAGCTGTTGAAGCTTGGGCATGGCCCCTTGAATGACGTTATAGCTTACAGAACCGACAATCGACATTTTTAAAATGCCTTTAATCAGTTCCACCAAAGAACGTTGAGAAAAAAGTCGTTTGACGCCTTTAATCGGGTTGATTTTATTGAGACTGGGTTCTAAAGGTTTTAGGGTAAATAAGGCGCGCACCTGCATAAAGTTAATGCCCACCCCCGCCAAAACCATCGCCCCCATAAAGGGAATTAAAATAAGCCCTAACTGGTGCATGGTTTCATTGAATGTTCCTAGGAACAACGTGGGGCTAAAAATCGTGGTGGCATCATTGAGTTCAAAGCTTTTTTTCATGAAGCTCATCATAATTTGCATGAAATAGGAACCAGACATTCCAATGAGTAATAAGGCCATGCCGAGCAAACCTGCCGCATTAAGATCCACACTTTTCGCCACTTGGCCGTCTTGCCGAGCTTTTGAAAGTTTATAGGCGGTAGGCTTTTCGGTTTTTTCACTTTCAGACATCATCATCATGCGGATGACTCACTTTCTTTCGCCGAAATCAGGTTCTTTTATCATGCAAGTTTAGCGGATTAGAGTCAAGAGCCAGGGTTAAAAATCCCTTAGATATAGTGTTTTAACACAAATCGTTCTAAATTAACACTCTCCAAGTGCAGGAGAACCCTTGATAAAAATAATACTTTCCCCCATAATAAGGGGGAAGTATCTCTAACTGTGTAGAAAGTGCTTATGTCCGAACGGTCGCCTGTTCCCCTTTCTGAAACGACGCGTCACTTGGCGTTATTGCAACGGCTCAGCTTGGCCGTGAACACCAGTGTTTTGCAAGACGACATTTTCGATGCCATTGGCCTTGTTTTACGAGACTTCTTTGCCTTTGACGGGCTGACTTTAGCGATTCTGGCCCCGAACTTGCAAGGCATCGGGCGCGTGATTCACATTGATCGCGACGGCTTTGCGGACACGCAAAGTGAACATCATCGCTACACAGGCACCGATCCTTTGCTTGAACCTGTCTTGAGTTATCGCAGCAGTCCCTTTTTTCTCAAACCCCAAGAAAATTCGGCCAGCATTTTACTGCCCAACTATCGTTGCCATGCCTTGGTTTACCCGATATTTACCAAGCGTCAGCCGGTGGGCATTTTAGTCATGAACCGCCACGAACGCTTTGAAGCCTTTACGGCAGAAGAACTCGCTTTACTGGAAGTTGGGCTGCCGTTGCTCGCCCTTGCCCTAGAACAAGCCCGTTTGTACAGCGATATGCAAATTTTAATGGGTCGTCAATTTTTGATGAATCACTTGAGTGTGAAGATTCGTCAAAGTTTAGAGTTAACGCAAATTTTAAAAACCGCCGCCAGTGAAGTGGGGCAAGTCTTAGGCGTGAGCCGTTGTACCATTCATGCCTTTCATGCACCCATTCCCCTTAATCAACCGTTCGACGTTTTAAACGCCCCAATCCCTGAAACCACGCCGTATCTCTACACACTCACAGGGTCAGGGCCATACCATGCAAGCCCCCATTACTCGCACCCTTACGGCTTTGAATGGCAGGTTTTAACCCGTCAAGCTTCAACGCAAGACGTCTTACAAAATCAACTCAAGCCCTTTTTCTTTTTTCAAGACGGCAAGCCCTTCCATTCAGGTTGGATGGCTTCTAAAGCCTTTTATGATGAAAATCAGCTTCAGTCCCTTGCAGTCGTGCCTATTATCACAAATCAAGAATGGGTCGGTTCCATTAGTTTACACCAGTGCAACAAGGTACGGGTGTGGTTGAATGAAGACAAGGAAATGCTTTGCGCCTTAAGTGAGCAGTTGGCTTTGGCGATGACCCAAGCCCAGTTGTTCAGTAAAATTAATGCCCAAAAAGACGCCCTTACCCGCACGCTTGATGAATTGCAACAAACGCAGATGCACTTGGTGCAATCTGAAAAAATGGCGATGTTGGGTCAGTTCGTGGCAGGCATTGCCCATGAAGTCAATACCCCCTTAGGCACCATGTTAGCCAACACCCAAACCCTTGAAAAAGTGTTAGAAAAATTCAATCCCGAAACTCCCCCTGAAGCGAAATACCTTAAAATGGCCCACGACATTTTAAGTCTTAATCGCTTGGCGGGCGAACGGATTAAAGACACGGTGGTGAATTTGCGTAATTTTGCTCGCTTGGATGAAAGCGAACTCAAAACCGTCGACATTCACGAAGGACTCGAAAGCACCTTGCTGTTAATGAAGCATTCCTTGCAGGATCACTTAGTGATTGAACGGGCTTATGATCGAGAACACGGCTTTTTAAAATGTTTCCCCGGTTTATTGAACCAAGTCTTTATGAATTTGATGGTTAATGCCACTCACGCCCTTGAAGGGCGAGAAAACCCAATTTTACGCATTGAAACCCAGTTGGTGCAGGATGTAGCCTTGGGCGATTGCTTACAAGTTTCTGTGGTGGACAACGGCAAGGGCATTACTGAAGAACACTTGAGCAAGTTATTTGATCCTGGGTTTACCACCAAAAGCCGAGGGGTGGGAACGGGGTTGGGCTTGGCCTTGTGTTTCCGTATTGTGGAAAAGCATCGTGGGCGCATTGATGTGCATAGTAGCGTGAACGTCGGCACTCGCTTTGACGTCATTATTCCAAGGCAATAATACCGTTTAAACGGTATAAGCCCGTGCTGAAGTCTCCCCCTCTTTAGAAACAGGAAGAAAAATAACAACGTTACATTCCACTGAGCAAACTCAAACGACCGTAGCGTTGTAGATACGCCGTATGCAAGGCCGAAAGTAAATCCAAGCGGTTTTGGCGAATGGCGGGGTTTTCACTCATCACCATGACTTCTTCAAAAAAGCGTTCCACCACAGGGGCCAGTTCCGCCATGGCCACCGTACTATTTTGAATCAGGGCTTTGGTGGCCGCGTGATATAACGCACGCTCGGCCTCCGATTCGAGCAAGGATTCTTCCACCGTTGCCAAGGTCGCCTTGGGATTGTAGTGCTTGGCAATCATTTTGTCAATGCGGTTGGCGGGGGTGTACAAGGCGTGGAATAAGTCGGGGGCGTCTTCACGCTTGACTTTAAGGGCGTCGAGCTTGGCGACAAATAAGGGTAAATCCTGCCAAGGGTTAAAGCTGGCTTGCACCGCTTGGATTAAATCCCCCCCATAGCCTTGTTCTTGCAAGTAAGACGCCAAACGCTGTTGCATAAAGCCTCTGGTGCGTTGCCACGTGGCCTCCCACGATTCTTGAGCCAAGTCCCCTAAGTTTTCATAACTATGGTGACACCACCGCTGTAAGTCATTGTGCAGATTAAACGCCAAGACGCTCAACAACACGCCATTGACCAAGCGACGCAAGCCCAAAGGATCTTTAGAGCCACTGGGCATTTTGGTGTGGTGCTGGCTAAATAAGGCCACGAGCGTATCGAGTTTGTCCGCCAAGCTAATGATCAACCCCGCTGGGCTTTCAGGCAAAGCGTCGCCTTGAAAGCGTGGCAAGTAATGTTCAAAAATCGCCTGAGCCACCGCGGGCGATTCCCCCTGTTCTAAGGCGTAATACAGGCCTACTTCGCCTTGTAGTTCCGTTAATTCGAACACCATGGACGTCACCAAATCAGTTTTACAGAGCAAGGCGGCTCGTTCGACCGCTTGACGGGTGTCGGCATCCAGCGCCAAGGCTTCGGCAAAGGCATAGCTTAAGCGTTGAATCCGCTGGGTTTTGGCTTTAAGGGAACCCAAGCCCTTTTGAAAGGTCACCCCGTCTAAGGCGTCTAGGCGGTCTTGCAACGGGGTTTTGATGTCGTCTTCATAGAAGAACTTGGCATCTTCAAAGCGAGCGACCAACACGCGTTCGTTGCCGGCAATGATGTTTTCAGCAAAGCGCACATCTCCATTGGTGGCCACTAAAAAGTAAGGCAACAGTTCCCCAGAAGCCTTTTGGACGGGGAAATAGCGTTGATGTGTCTTCATCACGGTAATAAGCACCGGCTTGGGGATTTTCAAATAGCGTTCGTCAAAGTGGCCTAGAATAACACTGGGGTATTCTAAGAGGTTGGCCACTTCTTCAAGGAGTTCATCATCGACAATAGCCACCCCGCCAATGCTTTGGGCCACTTCGGCCAACTGTTCCTTTACCAGAATCCTGCGTGCTTCGGTGGACAAAATCACTTTGCCCAAGGTGGCGAGTTTCGCCTCATAATCGGCGGGAGAGTCTACCGTAATTTCCGCCTGCCCCAATAATCGATGCCCCCGCGTGCTGTGTTGAGCGTGCAACAGTTCTTCGCCCAAATCCAAGGCCAAGGGCAAGGGGGCGTCATTCCAAAAAGCCAGTAACCAGCGAATGGGGCGAGGAAACAGGCGTGTATTATTCGCCCACCGCATAAAGCGAGGCCCTTCAAGCGACATCACTGCTTCAAGCACCAAAGGGCCAATGAGATCTTCAATGGCTTGGCCCGCTTGACGCTGGTGCAAGACCACATAGCGGGTGTCGCCCATCGTTTCTTGGGTGCAGGCGTCGAAAGTGGCGTTGTTTTTGCGTAAAAAGCCGTTGAGCGCTTGGGTGGGCGTCCCTTGCGAATCAAACGCCACGCGAAGCGGAGGCCCCTTGATCACTTCGGTGCGTTCGGCTTGGGTTTCAGGCAACCCGTGAACGCGAATAACTACGCGTCGGGGGGTTTTTTCCACTTCAACGGTGGAACCTTCTACGCCTAAGGCGTCTAGGCGTTTTTCAATGGCGTGGCGTAAGGCCTTTGGCACGGTGGCCAAAAAGCCTGCGGGCAGTTCTTCACAACCAATTTCAAAAAAAGCGTGGTTTAGCATCGCCATTTCCTTTCACATCCTTTGCTGTTATTATCGAACAAAGACGTGAGAAAGACAAGGCAACACGCCCCCTAAAGAGAGGGCGTGTGCGAAAGGGGCGTGTGCAGCGACCCTTCTTTGAAAGGCGGGGCTTACCAACCGCCGTTTGCCGTGGTTTGGACGGGGGGTTGAGCGGGGACTTGAGGCAATGCTTGAGCCAGTAGCGTTGATGGGGCTGGAGCCCACGAAGTAACGGCTGGGTTGACGGCTGGAGTCGTTGCTGCAACACCCGTTGGCAGGGCTTGAGCGGTCCCTACTGTGGCCACGGGTGGCGTAGCGGGGGTGAAGGAGAAGCCTGAAGGTGCTACAGCAGGGGCTACAACAGACGGAACGAAGTTCGTTTGAGCAAAGGGCTGTTGAGCACTTCCTGCGGTTAGGGGGTTGAAGGCGGTTGGGAGACCCGCACTCCCTGCGAGTAGGGGGTTGAAGGCGGTTGGGAGACCCGCACTTCCTGCGAGTAGGGGGTTAATGGCGCTTGCCCCACCGAATACGTTAGTGCCCAACGCTGGTGAAGGTAAGAAGGGGTTTATGGGCTGTCCATTCAGGTTTGTCGCGCCCGTCAAGCCCGCCAATCTCGCCATTTCTGCAAACGAAGGGGGTGGTGACACTTGCGGAATGCCTGCTGATAAGTTCGCCATGGACGCCAACGAAGGAAGCGAAGGAACAGAGGAGGAGCCACCACCACTGTTATTTTGAAAGGAACCTATCAAGCCCGGAACAGCTCCTAGTAATTTAGCCCATGGATTGCTATCGGCGTCGGTGTCACCTTCAGTGGGCGTGTAGTCTGATTTGGCGATGTTATACTTTTTGAATAATTTTTCCAAGGTGGTAAGTTCAGCACCCGTGCTTTCAGCTCCGCCTGCCTTAAGCGCTTTCGCCGAAAGTTGCGCATACAGTTTTTCGGGATCTTGCCCATTTGTTAGTTTAGTTTTTAAAGTATCTCCAAAGGCTTCTAATTCTGCTGAAGATACTGTGCCATCTTCATTCTCATCCGCCAATTGAAGCGATCGAGACAGTTCCACTTGGCTCATGCCATTTCGCGCTAAGGCCTCAAACACTTGTTGAAGCCTTTCAGCATTCAACGTGCCGGTCATCATCTTATCTTTAATCAAGGGGCTCGCTTCAGCCAAATTTAAAGAATTATTGTTATTCGTGTCATGTTCTGTTAAAAGTTCTTTGGCTCTTTTATTGTACTTTTCTAATCGGGTGGCGCCTATTTGCGTCTTGTTTGAGGCGGTTGTAGTGCCAGTGCCTCCAAAAGAACCAAGTATAGAAGAAATACCATTCAATGTAATCATTATTTTTAAATCTCACTAGGGTTGTGGGGGGGGTAAACAGAGGGGGGGAAGTCGCCTTCTGTTGAAAGCGCTTGTGCCTAAATAAAGGTTCCCTTCACCCCAAAATTGACCAATCGTTACATTTATTTATAAAAACAAAAAGGCTCTAGCCTGATCTATAAAACGTGGGTTTTCATCACTAGGCAACACGTCAAAAACGTGTCAAACTAAAAAAGAGTAGCTCCTTGAAAACCAAAGAACAAATCGGAACTCGTCATCCTGAACGCATGTGAAGGATCCCCCCGCGCAGAAATGACGAATTATCTTGACTTTCGTGGGCCAAAAATCGGACTTTCGTGGCCAAAAATCGGACTTTCGTGGCCAAAAAACAGACTTTCGTGGCCAAAAAACAGACTTTCGTGGCCAAAAATCGGACTTTCGTGGCCAAAAAACAGACTTTCGTGGCCAAAAAACAGACTTTCGTGGCCAAAAAACAGACTTTCGTGGCCAAAAAACAGACTTTCGTGGGTCATAAAGTCGACTTTTGTGGGTCGAAATTACCCCTATTTTCGATACGACTCAAACTTCGACTCATCTAAATCCCACGCCTCTTTAGGAGGGATCGGTAACTTATTGAGAGGATTCACATTACGAACCACGCCATAATCCATCGCTGTAGCCTTCCAGTATTCCTGAAAAACCTCATGCCCCAAACGACTCACCCAAGTATTGGCGGAAGGCTCGTCATACACCGAAAGCGTCGCCCCCACCACCCGATCAGTAGGCAAGCGAAACTCGCCCTGCCATTGATGTACCACTTGGTAAAGCCCTGTTGCACTGCGGTCAAAACGTTGAATGTCTACATCCACATAGCCCATGGCTTCTTCGTTTAAATTACCTTCAAACCAGCTCATAATGCGCTTCCAGCGAGACGGCGGCTGGTAAGGACGCGTAAAGTCTAAATCAGCCCGCACCACCAAAACCCGATCCACCCCTGTATACGCCAAGTCACGGGACGCACAGAGTTCTTTGTACGTCTTACACAACGCCGTGTTTAAGCCCTTCATGTCTGTTAAACTAAACTGGGCCTTTTGATTGAGCTTACTTAAAAAACGCGCCTGTTCATTGATTTTCCCGCCCAACTGGTAGGCTTCGGTGGCTTGTAACGGCGACAAATACGACTGCTTGCCTTGCCCCTTTAAGGCCAAGGCCAATTCGCGGGTCAACACGCCTCCAATTAAAGTGCCTAAATCGCCGTACGCTTTGGCGTCTTTAGCTTGAGGTTCAACCGCCAGCACCAGCGTGGCTTTGGGGTGGGTTTGGGGGTTGGGCGGGCGCTTATATTGCCCGTGGTACTCGGCTGCCCACGCGCCAGCACTCACGCCGACCATTAAGATTGAAAGCCATACCACGCAAATCAATGAGCATAAGTGTTTGAACATGGTCTTTTCCTTTTGTTTAAGCACACTTTTTGCTTTCTCCCGATGTTTTCTATATGATTATGACAGATTAAGTCGTGTTCCCCCTTCACCTCAAGACGTATTTATAGGAGTCCCCCCTGCCCATGATTGAACGCTACTCCCTGCCGGCGATGTCCGCCCTATGGACGCCTGAAGCCAAGTTCGACGCCTGGTTGCTCGTAGAACTCGCCGCCCTTGAAGCCCATGAAGCACTGGGCAATGTGCCAAAAGGTGTCACCGCTGAAATTCGTGAAAAGGCTCAATACAATATCGCTCGTATTGATGAAATTGAAGAAGAAGTGCGTCACGATGTCATCGCCTTTTTGACGAATGTGGCGGAATATGTGGGAGAAAACAGCCGTTTCGTGCATTTGGGCATGACCTCAAGCGATCTCATCGACACTGCCTTAAACGTGCAGATTCAGAGCGCTAAACCCGTTTTAATGGAAAAGCTAGACGCCTTAACGCACACGATTTTAAAGCGGGCGTGGGAACATCAACACACGGTAATGGTCGGGCGTAGCCACGGCATTCACGGCGAACCGATTACCTTTGGGGCCAAGTTGCTCGTGTGGGTGGACGAACTCGAACGCGCCACGCAACGCATTGAAGCAGGCTTTGAAGAATGCCGTGTGGGCATGATTTCAGGTGCCATGGGGACTTACGCCCACTTGAGTCCGCAAGTGGAAGCCTTGACCTGTAAGGCTCTAGGACTCGACGCCGTGAAAGCGTCCACCCAAGTCATTCAACGAGACCGCCTCGCGAGCTTGATGAACGCCTTTGCCTTACTCGCGTCTTCGCTGGAAAAAATGGCGGTGGAAATTCGTAACCTTCAACGCACCGATGTGTTAGAAGTGGAAGAAGCCTTTGCCACAGGGCAAAAAGGCTCTTCCGCCATGCCTCATAAACGCAACCCGATTTCAAGCGAGAACATCACGGGTTTGGCTCGCTTGATTCGCTCCTATGCCTTGCCGTGCATGGAAAATGTGGTGCTGTGGCATGAACGAGACATTTCGCATTCTTCAGTCGAACGCCTTGTGGTGCCAGATGCTTTTATTGCATTGCATTATATGTTGAACCGTTTCAACACGGTAATGCAACACTTGGTGGTGTTTCCGCAGAACATGGCACGCAACATGAACATTTACGGCGGGGTGATTTTTAGCCAGCGTGTGTTATTGGCGTTGATTGAGGCTGGGGTGAGTCGAGAGTTGGCGTATCGCTTGGTGCAACGCAACGCGCATGCGGCGTGGAATGTGGAAGGTGGGCATTTTCGTCAGAACATTTTGCATGATGAGGAGGTCTTGGCGTTGTTGGACAAGCCCAGCATCGAAGCGTGTTTTGATCCGTCGCCGTTGCTCCAGCACATCGATGTGATGTTTGCTCGTTTTGAAAAAAGTAAAATGAGTTGTAAAAATGTTTCTTCTTAGAGTCTGGACAAAGAAATTATTCATACTCTAAATGCAATGTCGTAATGCTTGACATGTTAAAAAATCCCAGCATTTCTTTCATTTCATCTGTCAAATAGTGTATGGCTTCATTGCATCTTGAGCTTTTACTGATTACATTAAGTGTTCTTAAGGTCCTTACTATATTGTCATGAAGATGCAGTGAATCTAGAGGGAGTTTTAAAATAAGACAACCTGCTTGGACGCAATAATTTGTTGACAACCCAATCAAGTAATTATAGCCTTCTTGACTACCAATTCTGTTCATTGTTCGAGAGTGATGGTGGGTTCGATTTTGCATGCTCATTGTTATCATCTTCATATAAAAGCACCTGTAAGTATATATTTTACCTTAATAATACAATAAAACTACACTTAAGATAGCTATGTGTCAAGTGTTCGTAACAAAATACTTACAAAACTATTCCAATTTGTCTCGTTGGGTTGAGGGTAAAAAAAAGGTTATAAAGTTTTTTAAACGCCCCAACCCCCAAGCCCTTGTTATTTCAGGGCTCGGTGATGGGAATACGAGAACCCCTTAAACCTTGCGTGGTTTCTTACGTCACTCCACAGTCGCCCTTTTCTAAAAAGAATGTTACAAAAGTCCTAATCAGGACTTTTGTTGAACAGATCTTTATGCTACACTAACTAAAAAAATAGGCGATCTTTCGCCTGCGAACCCTTTATTCTATAGAAAATCGATTTTATGTCTCTCCCTACGGCTCCTCTCCCGCTTCTTTTACAACCCGTCAACTTTGTGCAAAGTAACGACCTCATTCATCGGGCTACGCTAGATGTCTTGGGTTGGTCTACCCCCGTGTATTTAGCCGCCCGTAACCCTGACGAACGTCGTGAGCGGGTGATTGAACTGAGCTTAGCTACTTTTTGTGGGTTTGTGTTGGGGCCATTGGTGGCCAAGGTGTTGAACCATGTGTATGCGAAACAACTCCCTCATCAAAATCCCCTCTTGTTTCACTTGACTTGGCCACAGCTTGATTCGCTTGCCAAGGCGCAGGCTTACTTAAAGGCGGAGCTCCAGCGCATAGAACTTCAGCGCGAAAAACCCCCTTGGTTAATGCGTCAAGTGGGGTGGCTCAACACCTATGTAAATCATCGACTTGACCTAAAAGCCACACGCTTTAAACAAGCTTTACATAGCATTGCCACCAACCCTGCCTGCCTGAAGCAGGTGTCTCACGCGAAAAAATCCGTGTTACTGGGCAATATCTTCATTTCAACCTTAGCCCTCAGCTGTATCGCCCCTCTTAAACAACTGGTCACCCGACTTTTTTCTCATAAAGATCGCTTTACAGGATCTGAAAATTATTTGTCGGACGACGAATCCAAGCGTCTCACCCATCCCGAGTCTCGTCAAAAGCAACACCCGTTAAAAGCCCTTGTCCAAACGTTGTTGGTCTTGACGCCTGTTGCCTTGGCTTGGGGGACTCATCACGGAATTGAACAGGCGAAAAAATTAGGCAAACCCATTCCTTCTCTGCTCTTAGACTTCCGTAATTATTTAGACTATTCTAATGGGATTTATCTTTCTTTAGGAGGATTGTTTACCATATTTATGGCCGCTAATTTTAATGATCTAAATTGGGCAAGGGATCGTTATGAATTACAAGAAATTTTGACAAAATACAGCATTTGTGTTCCCTCCTTCTGGTTTGGAGACCGCGTATTCAACGGCAATATCGCCAAAGTGGCGGACGCCCTTTTAAGTCGTGCACGCGTGTTCAAGCCCCATACCTTTACCGTGCAGAAGGTTTCTTCAAGCGCGGGGCGCATGCGTCAAACATTTACGCAACATGCGAAACATTTTTTAGAAAAAATAGGCCCTGAAGCCAAATCCATTCAACATGTTTATGACGAAGTGCTGGCCACAGAAGGGGAAGCCAAAGCCAAGCAAGCCAGTGCCTTGGCTTCTGCTGTATTTGTGGCGGGAGTCGCCAGCCATAGTTTAGCCATGGCCGCGGTTCTTCATTTGTCCAATGCCTTGACCAAACATTTGGTGACTCAAGATTTGTCGAGCTTAAAGGACGTCCCACCGTCAGAAACATCGCATAAAGGGGTGTGCTCTAACTAGGGTAGTCGCCCTTTTTTGAAAAGAATGTTACAATTTCCTTACAAATAAGGGCGAATCGAACGCTTTGGCGTTGTCCTGTTTTATCTATTGAACACTGTAGCACTTGAACTTTGACGGTGACAGGATATAATAAGGGGTATCAACTCTCATTTTAAAAGGACGCCACACGTTTCTTATGAATTTGCTCTTGAATCCCCCGCCTCAAACGTCCATTCAAACAGAACGTTCTGCGCTAATCCCGCAACGGGTTGCCCCACTGGCTTTAAAAAAACGGCGCGTTCTGATTTTATCTTCTTTAACAGGGTGGGGGCATAAGCGTGTTGCCGAAGCCTTAAGAGACGCGTTAAAAACGCATGAAGACCCTTCTTGTGAGTTTGTGGTGCATATTGAAAATGTACTTGAACAATCCAATGTCGTCAACCAAGCGTTGGCGGGTTTGTACAACTGGTTTTTACGTTACGCCCAGCCGTGGATGTTTCTTTACTACCATTTCATCAATTTCGTGCAACTGTCGCACCAGCCCCTGTTCCTAGAACCCATGACCGCCTATGCCCAGCGATTGTATGACGAACATCAGCCGGATCTCTTGATTTCGGTGCATCCGATGATGCAGTATTTTGGTGGTATTCTACAACGCATTCATGCCAAGCACGCCACGCGTCCCTTGTCTTTATTTGCGGTGGTGAGTGACCCCTGCTATGGATTTTGGAAAGATTGGGTGCGCTCTAATGTCACCCACTATTTCACCGCCACCAGAGGCGCGAGCCAACAGCTTTACGAGTATGGGGTCAACGCTTCTAAAATCAGCGAATTGGGCTTGCCTCAGTTCCCTCATGCCAAGACATGGACGCTTTCGCAAAAGCACGCGATTCGTCGTGCGGTGTGGGGGGAACGCGCGTCTTGCTTAAGCGTTTTTTTCAATGCTGGTTGGGCCGGAGGCGGAACAATTGAACGCCTGTTTAAGGCCTTTTTAGTCACCCCAGAAGCCCGTCAAATCAATCTCATTTTTCAAGCAGGAACCAACGAACCGCTTCAAAAACGCATGAAGGCTTTAGTGAATCAACATCCACACGTTTCCTTACTTTTAGTGTCTTCTGAAGAAGACATGCGGGTGTTGTATGCACTGGCGGATGTGATTGTCACCAAACCGGGGGCTGCCACCGTGTTTGAATCCTTACACCATGGGGTACCCTTATGGATTGATCAGCAAGAACGCTTGATGCCTCAAGAAAAAGGGACGGCAGAATGGTTGTTTGCTCAGGGAGCTGGCGCCTATCTCACAAATATCGATGCCTTGATTGAAACGGTTCAGAATTGGTTGAAGTCTCCTCGCGAAAGGCAGGCCATGAGCCGAGAAGCCCAGCGTCTTTCCCGTCAAAGCTCCAGTGAAGTGCTGTGTAAGCGTCTATTAAAAGGGCTGTGGTCGCTTTAAAACACTATAGACGCTGATTGTAATGAAGCGTATTAAAATAAATCGTTTGCTTTGCTGTTTTGTTGGTATAATAAAAGGGTCTGTCGTCGTGTCTGAAGTCCTCTTCTGTGTATACGGTTCTACGTATACCAAGAGGCTCGCCCGTAAAGAAGGAACGTCCCCCATGGAAAACAAGCAAGAAACCCTTAAACGCATTCGTGCGCATTATGAACAAGCCCACCAAAAAATTGCCCAAGCCAAGCAACAGCTCGGGCGTCCAAACCTCACCACGGCTGAAAAAATCCTCATCGCCCATGTGGACGACATTCAAGCGCTTAATGCCATTGAACGCGGGGTTTCGATGTTGGCTTTGCGCCCCGCGCGGGTGGCCATGCAAGACGCCACGGCGCAAATGGCGATTTTACAATTTATGCAAGCCGGTCGTGACACCGTGGCCGTGCCTTCGACCGTTCATTGCGATCATTTGATTCGATCCAAAGTGGGGGCGGATTTGGACATGGTGCAAGCCAACGAAGAAAACAAGGAAGTTTACGCCTTTTTAGAATCCGCGGCCAAGAAATATGGCATGGGCTTTTGGGGGCCGGGTAGCGGGATTATTCACCAAGTGGTGCTTGAAAAGCACGCCTACCCCGGTGGCATGATGCTGGGCACCGACAGTCATACCCCCAATGCAGGCGGTTTGGGCATGGTGGCTATTGGCGTAGGTGGAGCGGATGCTGCCGATGTAATGGCCGGCTTAACGTGGGATGTTCGAGCCCCTAAAATGGTGGGCGTCCACTTGAAAGGGAAGCTCACTGGTTGGACGTCGCCCAAAGACATTATTCTAAAAGTGCTGGAAATTTTAACGACCAAAGGCGGCACCAATAAAATTGTTGAATACTTTGGTGAAGGCGCCACCGCCATGAGCTGTACTGGCAAAGGCACCATTACCAATATGGGCGCTGAACTGGGGGCGACGACCTCTTTATTTGCGTATGATGAAAGCATGGCACGGTATTTGCGCGCCACCGAACGTGCTGAAATCGCGGATTTGGCCAACGAATTCGCCGAAGACTTACGAGGCGATGCAGACGTTTACGCCAACCCTTCACACTACTTTGACGAAGTCATTGAAATTGATTTGAATGCCTTAGAACCTTATTTGGTGGGGCCTCATAGCCCTGATCGCGCACGGCCCATTTCTCAGTTTTCCGCTGAAGTCACCCAAAACGCATGGCCTGAAGTCTTTAGTGCCACGTTGATTGGATCCTGCACCAACTCCAGCTATGAAGACTTAGAGCGGGCAGCCGTCATTGCACGTTCTGCGCTGAAACGAGGCCTCAAGCTGAAGGCGCCTTTGTTTATTACCCCCGGCTCTATTCAAGTGTATGAAACGATTAAAGCCACCGGGATTTTAGCCGTTTTTGAAGCCTTAGGCGCGGTGGTGTTGGCCAACGCCTGTGGCCCTTGCATCGGCAATTGGGACAGAACCAGCATGCCTGCTGGGCAAAACGCCATTATTACGTCCTTTAACCGAAATTTCCCCAAGCGTAATGACGGCAATGCCGACACCCTTTCCTTTATCGGGAGTCCTGATTTGGTCATGGCCTATGCGTTGGCAGGTTCTACCCATTTCAACCCCGTTACCGATGCACTTGAAGGCGAAAAGCTCCCTGTCCCCACCGCGTTGGACATTCCTGAACAAGGCTTTACCATTAGCTGGCAAGGCTATACGGCTCCCCTTGAAAAGCGGGATCACCTCAGTGTGGTGGTGGATCCGCACAGTCATCGTTTAGAAATTTTGAAGCCCTTTCAGGCGTTTGACACTCAAAAAGACTTTACCGATGTGCCTGTTTTGGTGAAAACCCAAGGTCAAACCACCACGGATCACATTTCTCCTGCGGGTCGTTACTGGTTGCCGTTGCGGGGGCACTTAACTGGCATTAGCCACAATATGTTATTAACCGCGGTGGATGCTTCCACTGGCAAGGCCGCAGAGCCTATTAACATGGTGATTAACGGCAGTGAACGTCCTGTTTCCGCCTGGGCATTGAAGGCCAAAGCCCTGAAAGATCAAAACGGTTCGATCATCGTGGGGGATGAAAACTACGGTGAAGGTTCTAGTCGTGAACATGCCGCTATGTCGCCTCGGTTGTTTGGCGTAAAAGCAGTCATTGCAAGGAGTTTCGCCAGAATCCATGAAACGAACTTGAAAAAGCAAGGCGTTTTGGCGTTGACGTTTAAAAACAAAGCCGACTATGATTTAATCGACATTGACGACTTAATCACCCTAGACGGTCAAGCCACTTTGGCGCCTCATTCGGAGCTTACCGCCACCGTGAAAAAAGCCAACGGCACAAGCGTTCAACTCCCCTTGGTGCATAGTTATGCGCAAGAACAAGTGGCATGGTTCAAGGCAGGTTCAGCGATGAACGCCGCGAATCAAAAAACGCAAGTGACGGTTTAGGCTTTCTATAGTGTTTTAAAGCGTAAACCCCACTATTTTGGGTGTTTTCCTTCGCTGACTGCTTTTGAAGCTTCTTGTTGTAACTCATTTAAGCTCACTTTTTTGACCGTGGGGCGACTGGGAAGTACCCAGTCTAAAACCGCTTGCGCCGTAGCACCCGTGATCACAGCCCCTAAAATCACGGCAATGCGTGTGGGCAAGGTTTTAAACCGCGCCCATTTAGAAGCGTCTTGCACAGCCCCGATCTGGGTGCCTAAGGTATGCCCAATGGCGGCCGCCCCTATAGATCCCGCCATCCAAGACAAGCCCCCCTTGGTGGTTTCTTTCACCAGTTCACCAGTGGTGGTAAGGGCCAATTCGCCCCCGCGTTGCCCTTCGTTATAAGCACTTTCATGGGCGGCATAGGTTTTTTGGCCAATGTTTACCGCAAATAAAATAGATGCAAAGGCACTCAAAGCAGAACTCACCACTTCTTGGCCGGCCCATAAGTTGGTAAATGGCTTGGTAAAACTGGCGTGTAGGAATTGCTTGGTGCCGTTAAACAGCGTTTGTGGCGTTTTCGTCCATGATTTAAAGGCCTCTTTCATGGCTTGACGCTGGTGTTGTACCTGCTGGGCATAGGCACGAGGATCCACAAACAAGCGTTCAATATCGGTGCGCTTTTTCAGGGTATCCAGTCGTCTAAGTCCAAACAACTCCGCCGTCGTTTTGGACGCGTCCACATAAGGGGTTTTTTGCACGTGGGTGAGCTGTCGTTTAACAAACTGATCCACGGCATGAATATCGGCCAAGCCTTGGGCTTGAATTTGAAGCCACGCCCACACTTTATTGACGTAAAAATCCTTGGGACGGTAACCTTTAATGTCCACCTGCGTAAAGACTCTGGCATTGGGGTCTATATTCATCGTAGGGGGGGTGTTAAAGGAATAGGGCGTTTCAGCAGAAAAGCCCCCCCCCATACTGGGGTAGGCCCACGCTGTTTGGGCAGCGTTATTGGGTTGAAAGGCAAATTGGCTCATGGCGTCCCCTTACTGCTACACGTCACTAGCATAAAACCCAACCACGGTCTTTTTTGTGTCTTTTTAGGGGGACTGGTTCAAGAAAAGAAAAAGACAGGCTAGCTCAACATGAACTGTTCGAGGAGCAACACGGGATTGTCGTCCCCACTTTTCAAGCGAAACTCCACTTCAAGCAACCGACGCTTTAACCCCTCTAGGTGATCCAACGTCAAGCCCCGCACCTTCTCTAAATCCTTTTGAACAGGAAACGTCTTCTTGCCTTCGCTTTGCGCGAGCGTTTCTACAGACTGCCCCACCGCAAGCCCACGCTTGAGCCGATAATAATAATTGACGCGACTCGACAATAAGGCGAGAAACTTAATCGGGGCATCATGCACCAACAACGCATTTAAATCATGCATACTTCGGTGCGTCAAACGTCGTTGCAACCAAGCATCCACCACACTAAAGGTTTGGGCATCCAACACACTGAAGCTTCGCACATGGTGGACTTCAATCACCTGAGCCATGGTAAAGGCATGAAGCTTTTCACATTCATTGATTAACGTACGCAAGTCATTGCCCATAAACTCCACCAGCAACAGGGCCGCTGGCCGACTCAAGCGAATTTCAAGGTGCTGACACTCTTCAATCAACAACCCCACCGCCGATTCAAGCTCCCAAAAGGGCGGAGGTTCAAACCCATGAAGCTCGCTTTTAGGATGCGTCTTAAGCCACTTGCCCAGCTTGGTGCGAACATCTAGTTTGTTCGACAAAAACACGACCTCTTTTTGATCCGCCTGAGCGTCTAAGGCATCCATCAGTTCTGGCACACGCGCCTTGTCCTCTTCTTTAAGATCATACAACCCCTGCCAATGACGAATTTCCACCACAGGCAACCCCCCTAGGGCAAAGTAACTGGTATTCAACGTTTCCAGCAATTGGGTCATACTCGGATTTTCCAACACATGATGTGTGAGTGCCCCCAAGTCCGTATTGACGACTTGCTTTCGCAAGGCTCTAAATGCCCGTTCCTTGCGGTATTCATCCGATCCATAAAACACGTGAATCGCCATACTTAAAACGCCAATTTCCACAACACAAAATGCCCCTGCAATTTTTGACTAAATTGCTTGAGGTTCTTCAAGGTTACGGTGGCGTCTTTCACCACGGCTTGAAGCACTTCTTTGGTAATGGGGTTCGTTTTATCATCCGTCACTTTATTCACCTTCACGAGTAAGGTATTCAATTCGCTTAAGGTGACTTCCATTTTGGTGGTGAGGGTTTCGGTTTCAAGCTTGGTTTTGGCCAAAGTCGCCACTGTATTGACGTTGTCTAGCGCGAGGTTGGCTTTTTTAAAGGTCTGTTCCAGTTCAGGGGAACCAATGAGGGCTTGGGCTTGCAAAACCGTTTGACGTAACTCGGTGATGAGTCCTTTCACATCGTCTTTTAACGTGGGGTCGTTGACCAACGTGTTGATGTTATTCATTAAACGATTTAACGACTTGCTCAACGTCGCCACGGATTGAACCATGCTGTGAATGTCTTGCTTCAGCGTTTTGAGCAAACTTTGTGTGGTAGAAACCAATTCCGTGGTTTGCCCCGAAAGCAATTTCACGTTTTCAATAATCTGTTGAATATGCACGATCGTTTCAGCATCCAACAGCGCGTTGATTTTATCGTTGGTTTCTTTCAAGGCTTCAGCAGAAGCGATCGACGCTTGCAAGAACTTCTTCAATCGCAACGGCGTTTCCACCGTAAAATAAGTCCCTTGAGCAGGCAACGACTGGGGCGACCATTCCGCATCATACGAATCAATGCGTAAGGCAAGCCCTGCTTTAGAAGGCTTTATAAAGTAAAACGGTACATCTGGCAATAAAATACCGGGCCGCGTGATTCTAAAATACAGACGTTTACCTTGGTAAAACTTCTTTTTATTCAACGGCGTTTCTGGCGGAGCCTGCAAGGCTTCCACCTTTTCAACCGTGCCAATGTTTACCCAGCCTTCTTTCATGCGAAGTTCTAAGTCCCACGGCAAAGGCCTGTTTGAAGGAGCAAAAGGGGTTTCTACATCCGTCCACTGTAAGTGGGGGGGGGTGATTTCCAGCAATTTTTCGCTAATCAAGCCCGATTGTTCAATGGAAAGCACCGACGCCTTGGGGATGGGATTGTCTTTACTGGCGAGGCGAAACTGCACGTTGACATCAAACTTGTTTTTGTCAAATTGCGGGATGACTTTTTCCACATAGCCGACTTGCGTACCCATCAGTTGCACGGGCGCCCCTTCACGCAGGCCGTCAACATCGGGGAAGGAAACGCTATAAGCAAGGCCTTGTTGAAACTCTCGACTTTTGAGCCAATACACCGTGCCAAATAAAACGCCCAAGCTCAGCAAGGTGAAGAGTCCTACTTTAACGGCATTGCTTTTGGAAAAAGACACGTCTGACGCTCCTTGTGGGTGATTGTCTTTCATCTTACCTCAAAGACGCATTTTGCACAATTTTATTGTTTTGACGTTTGATTTTTTCTGATTTTTGGGGTCTATAGTGTTCGACAGATGAAACAGGCTACAGTTGTTCTTGCACCTTTTCAAGCACTTTCACCACAGCCAAGCCATTACGTTCGTCGGATTGGGGTTGCCAGCCCCCCACAAGCGCGTTGACAAAATGCTGGCATTCCAAACGCAACGGCTCTAAGGGCAAGTATTCTACCGCTGTTTCATGCCGAAGGCCTTGAGCATCAAAGCTCACTTGCACCAAGCGATGGGCCAAGGGCAAGGTGTCATCCAAAATTAAAGACGCTTGAGTTCCCACCACCAGTAATTGCACTTGTTTTTTAGGGTACACCCAACTGGTTTGCAAATGGGCCAGAACCCCCCCTTCAAATTGAAAAGACGCTTGAACCAAATCAATTTTAGCATCGATTGTGGCAGTATTTTGTGCGGCGACGGCTTTCACCTCGGGAATCTGTCCATTCATCAGGTAAATCAATACGGAAAGATCATGCGGGGCCAAGTCCCAAAACACGTTGCGGTCGTGGCGGCCGTGATTGTAGTTTAAGCGATCACTTTGAATGTAGCGAATGTTTCCTAACACGCCAGAATCGATGACCTGCTTCATGCGATTGATCGCGGGGTGATACATCAATAAGTGACCCACCATCAGTGTTTTTTGGTGGCACTGGGCCAACTGCACCAAGTCTTGGGCGTCTTTTAGGGTGGTGGCCAAGGGCTTTTCTACATACAGATGCTTGCCCGCTTCAAGCACTTGCTTGCCTAGGGGGTAGTGCGTTAAAGACGGCGTTGCCAGCACCACGGCATGGATCTCAGGGTTCTTCAACACCGCTTCAAAAGACGCTTCGCCTTTAATGTGCGGGTAGTCTTGTTGAAAGTGGGCCAGTACGTCAGGGCGGGCGTCACAAATGGTATGCAAATGCCCAAGTGCGTTAAAATTGCGGATGAGGTTCTTTCCCCAATAGCCCGCACCCACAACCGCAATATGAATGGAGGAAGGGGGACGAGCAAGCATGAAGCGTTCCTTTAACTGCGTTTGACAACAGGATTCGTGCAAGCCTTAGTATACGGGAAACATCAAATAATGTCATATAGCCAAGTTTAGAGTTTCCCCTACCGTGTCTATAACACAAACGCCCCCTCTAAGCAGGGGGCGTTTTGTGAAAACGAAGCATAGCTGAATCCAGCAAACTATCCCATCATGTTCAGTTTGTTCTGAGACATAGCGGGCATCATCTTCGGCGCTAAATTCTTGACTTCTTGATTTTTCGCTTGAAGTTCACTTTGGGCCTTGGCTTTCGCCGTTTGCCCTTCACGCTGAGCTTTTTGGGCTTGAGCGGCTTTCAGTTTGGCTTGAGCCATCATGTTAGCAGTATTACCAACCGTGTTCATAAAAGAATCCTCCACCTAAATAGAACCTACAATACTTCTACGGCTTTATTGATGAGAGCCTTTGAAGTATTCACAAGGACAATTGTAGCATATAGCGCATTAGAAGGCAAGCGATTGTTGCAAAATAAACCGATTACGTTGAAAAAACGGGCAAGCGTAACCAACGTCCTAGCGTGTTTCAGTAACGACCAACAAATGGTAGCCGAATTGAGTTTTAATTGGTTCACTAATTTCACCCACAGGCTGAGTAAACGCGGCTTGATCAAACTCAGGCACCATGCGTCCACGACCAAAAAAGCCGAGGTCTCCGCCATTGCGACCCGAAGGACATTTAGAAACGGCTTTGGCCACTTCTTCAAAGGCTTTACCCGCCACAATTTCTTCACGCAAGTTCAGGGCTTGCTCTTCTGAATCCACCAACAAGTGACTGGCACGAACTTCATTTACCATGAGGGTATCTCCTTATCGAAAATTAAACTATACAAAAAGAACCATTTTTACTTTATCACAAACAGGCTAAAATCAAAACGTTGAATCCACTAAGCATCCAAGGCTTCTTTGACCAACGCATTCACCGTTTCAGGGTTGGCGCGACCTTGCGTGGCTTTCATGGTTTGGCCCACAAAAAAGCCAAACAACTTGTCTTTCCCGCTTTTGTACGCCGTCACATTGTCAGGGTTTTGCGCCACAATGCCAGCGATAATCGCTTTTAGTTCGTCCACATTGTCGAGCTGTTTAAGCCCCAAGGAGTCAATCAGCACAGAAGGCAACCCCCCTTTTTCAAGCATCACGGGCAAGAGCTTTTTGGCAATGGCAGAACTTACGTCTTTTTGAGCCGTCAAATTAGCGAGTTCGGCAAGGGCTTCAGGGGTTAGGGCGGTTTCATCGATCGCTTTTTTCTCGTTTTTCAAAAGCCCTGTAATATCGCCTTGCAAGTAGTTCGACAATATTTTGTATTCGCGACTAAAGGCTGTTGCACTCAAGAAATAATCACCGAGTTCTTTAAATTCGGTCAGCACACTTGCGTCATACTCAGAAAGGCCAAAGTCTTTCACCAAGCGGGCTTGACGCTCATGCGGCAGTTCGGGTTGAGTCGCACGAATCGCCTCAACCCAGCTTTCTTCAATATGCACGGGGGCAATATCAGGATCAGGAAAATAGCGGTAATCGTGGGCTTCTTCTTTTGAACGCATGGAAACGGTTTCGCCTTTGGCTTCATTCCACAGGCGAGATTCTTGAATGACGTTCCCTCCACTTTCTACAATCGCGATTTGACGCTTGACTTCGGCTTCAATCGCCCGTTCAATGGAACGAAAGCTATTCATATTTTTAATTTCGGCTTTGGTGCCGTATTCCGCCTGCCCCCACGGACGCACACTGACGTTGGCGTCGCATCGCATGGAACCTTCTTCCAAGTTACCGTCACACACGCCCAAGTAACGCACCATGTTACGAATCAGCATCATGTATTCTTTGGCTTCTTGGGCGGATCGCATGTCTGGTTCAGAAACAATCTCCACCAAGGGCGACCCCGCACGGTTTAAATCCACCAGCGAATGGGTCGAACCATCCAAGCCAGCAGATCCCACATGAACGAGTTTACCAGCGTCTTCTTCTAAATGAGCGCGTAAGATGCGGACTTTGCGTCCGTTAGAAAGCGTCAGTTCCCCTGGCCCACAAATGGGGAAGTCGAATTGTGAAATTTGATACGCCTTCGGCAAATCAGGGTAAAAATACTGCTTTCGGTCAAACTTGGTGTAACGTGCAATCTCGCAGCCTAGTCCCAATCCCACGCGAATGGCGGATTCAACCGCTTGGCCATTGAGTACAGGCAACGCCCCAGGTAAAGCATGACACACCACGGCGGTGTTTTGATTCGGTTCTGAACCAAAACGATTGGCAGCCGTGCTAAACAATTTGGACGCCGTATTCAACTGAACGTGTACTTCTAGCCCTAAAACCACTTCGTATTTGGGGGTAACAGCAACCGTATTCATGTCAACTTCCTTTTTTTTATGGGGGGCAAGGCTTTGCCCATGCTTGTGCAGACTTTTGTATAAGCATACCATAAAAGTCAAACGCCCAACACAACATCGGGCGTTTGACGTTAATCAAAAAAATCTGTCGAACAACTATATATAGCCAAGTTTATCTTCGCATTCATGCGAAACCATACACCTACGTCCCCCTTTTTCTAAGGAGTGCCTGACTTTTGCGTATCCCAAAACGCCACAGGGCGTGCCGATTTTTCGAGCAAACTGCCTTCGGCCATCACCACCACGCCGTTAATGATGGTAAAGTTGACCCAGCCCTTGACGACTTTATTGTCGTAAGGACTCCACCCCACCTTCGATTCTATCCACGCATCGGTGATCGTATGTTCAGCGTTTAAATCCACAATCGTAAAATCGGCGTCGTAGCCTAAGGCAATGCGCCCCTTGCCTTTGATGTTAAAAATACGCGCCGCCCCAGCACTGGTCAAATCCACCAAGCGCGCCAAGCTTAAACGCCCTTCATTATAATGGTTTAACATCAGCGGTACCAAAGTTTGAACCCCTGTCAAGCCTGCGGGACTTTGCGGATAAGGCAAGGCCTTTTCTTCACGAGTATGCGGGGCATGGTCACTTCCGATCACATCCACCACGCCACGATTCACGCCCCACCACAAGCCTTCACGATCCACCTTACTGCGAATGGGGGGATTCATCTGCACCAAGCTTCCCCAGCGTTCATAATCTTCATCGCTCAGCGTCAAATGCTGAGGCGTCACTTCCACCGTGCAAACATCTTTTTGCGTGGCTAAATAAGGCATTTCATCCGCCGAAGTAATGTGCAAGACGTGAATAGGCCGTTTGGTTTCTCGCGCCAAGCGTGTGATGCGTTTGGTTGCCAACAACGCCGATTCACTATCTCTCCACTGCGGATGCAAGCGAGGGTGCAAGTCGGCTTGAGCATTCAACCACGCCTTGCGCTCTTCTAGGCGAAAGTCGTCTTCAGCGTGAATGGCCATGCGACGCTTGCCGTGGCGCAACACCGCACGAATGGTGTCGTCATCTCGCACGAGCAAATCGCCTGTTGAAGCGCCCATAAAGAGCTTGACGCCACAGACTCCGGGCATCTGTTCAAGGGTGGGCAGGTGTTCGATGTTGTCCGCCGCGGAACCCACGTAAAAGGCGTAGTTGCACCACGCGGTTGCTTTGGCACGATCCAACTTGTATTGCATGGCTTCGGTGGTGGTGGTGCTGGGCTTGGTGTTGGGCATTTCAAAAATGGTGGTGACCCCCCCCGCCACCGCGCCACGTGTGCCAGATTCAAGGTTTTCTTTGTGATCTAGGCCGGGTTCTCTAAAGTGGACTTGGCTGTCAATGACACCTGGAAGTGTCGTTAAGCCTTTGCCAGAAAGACGCTTGTGAGCCCCCCAGTTTTTAAGGGACGCTTCAATGGCGACAATTTTACCGTCTAACACCCCTACATCGACTTGTTCAAGTCCGTTGGGGGTGAAGACTTCGCTGTCTTCAATAATAAGATCCAGTGCTTGGTTTTTTAAGGCGTGTGGATTCGTAAACATGAGGATCGTCCTTCTTATCGGGGGAATGATACTAAAAGTCTATGCCATTCTCTATTAAAGAATAGCATAGACCTTCTTGCTTAACAACCAAAGCATCACAGTCCGTTTTAGCCGTACCATCTTCTGATCGTACTTTCGTCCGAAAACATAGTTGGGTTGGCCTTTAAAAAAGTGTTTAAGGTCTCAGGTCTGGTTCCTGCCCCTTTATATTTGAAATCTATATGACCTATAACACCAGGGTTTTGATCTATTTTTTCACCAACCAGAGGCACCACGGGACTTACATCTTCCCGACCAGGAACAGTAAACAAATAATTGCAAGGGTTTGGGTCGTGTACGTAATCTGGTTCTATATAATGGGGATTCGATAAGCCAGGAGACAAGTATATGTTGTCACCAGGGACATATCTGACTGTCACGTGACGACTTGCGTAATCACTTCTGTCCCATTCTGATTCCCAGTGGAAATCTGCTCTGTCCCGATCATAACCTTCACCGCCCCGGCCAATGCGTCTCATCTTATCCTTTTCTGCTAGCAAAGCTTGTTTGCCTGTTGAAAATAATTGACGAAGCCTCCCAACGTGTAAAGCAACAGGGGTTTTTTCTTGACCTTTTGGACTTATAAAGCTTAGCGCTTCAATTGAAGCCTCCTGCTGAAGGCAGAGTCTCCCATAAGCACGACTCCATAGTGCTACTTGTTCAGCGAATGAGTTGGTGCCACTTACATGTAACGTTTCTACTTGGGTTGTGGAACTGTTGAGTCTTAATATATCAGCAATATCTGCGCATACTTCTGCTGATTCTCTTATAAGCTTCCTTCCAAAAGCAATCCTGCTTCCATGTTCTTTTTCATGACCGATAATAGTGTTATAAATATCTCGAACTAATGCAGAATCTGTAACCAAAACACCTTGTCGAGCTGATGAGGCAGGGGACGACTGGGCTTGAGGGCTAAATGCGGGGGGGGGGGGGGGGGGCCCGTTTTCATGGTATTTTCCTATTGTTTACACTAAGTTAAGAGAAAGAGGGAGCCTCGTTGATTCTAGGCGACCTAACATTTGTAAAAAAACCACAAAATTATTTTTGAAACCCCAAGGCATCAAACGCTTACAAAACGTTACAAAACCATTTTCTATTCTACCCTAATTTTACCTTCAAAACGTAATCTAGCCAAGACAATAAGGGAAGTAATTTATACGGCTTGGGCAAAAACGCTTGCGCCCCATGAATCAACGCATTTTCCACGTCGTCATGGTTACAAGTCGCTAAAAACACGGTGTGCGGGGCCTGTTCTTTTAAGCGAAGTAAGTCTTGCCAAGGGTTTTCATCCTCTGAATGAGACTCTTTACGGGCGGTTTCAATGTACGGATCCACCACCATGGCAGTCGGCATCCGCTGTTGAATGGCCACAAGCGCATCGCTCACACTGGGCATCACATCCACTTCAATGCCGTTCATGCTAATGGTTTGTTCGAGTAAAAAGGCCAGCGCTGCATCCGCTTCCACCACAATCACATAGGGAACAGGTGGCGCGTGCAACTTCATGGCCTCCGCGTCTTCAGGCGTAGAAAATAAGAAACGATCGCTTAAGGTGGCACTTTCATGCGAAGGGATTTGAGCCAAGGCTTTTAACGCCAACTGCAAGCCTTTAGAAATAACGGGCGTTAAATGATGAAACGGCGTGACATTGGTATACAATACCCCTGTTCCCACCCGCAAAGAAGGCACGCGCGTAAATAGGGAATCTTGCTTCCAAATAAAAAAGCCCCGCGCCAAATCATCAGGCGACAAGAAATGCCCACAGCTGGCATCAAGCCGTTTGGTCACAATCGGCAAAATGCGCTCCAAACGCTCGGGAGTAGAAAGAACCACAAAGGTATTTTCTTCAATGTGAAACACCCAATCTGGCACATGAAGCATTTGGGCGAGAACGGCGGCACAATGTTGCACCACTTTCATTTTCGCTTCTTGCCCGTAAAGCAAGCCATAAGTATTCAACGAATCAATGTAAAACACCGCCAACGCCCAGTGTTGTTGGCTGTTGGGGTGAGGCAACGCCACGTTTGCTTCTGTTAGGGACGCTTGTTCGACTGGTTCGGCGGGGGGGGCGACTTGCACGCCTAGGCCTTGGCGAATCCGGCGGTTAAACATCCGTTCAAGCAAATCCGCGTTGGGCTGCCGCGTCAACGGCGATTGATATTGATCCAAGTGACGACGAATATGAGACAACACCCGAATGCACAGCTCTTCGCTGGACATATTGGTGTCCAACAATTCATCGGCGCCTTGCACCAAGGATTGAATGCGATCTTCTTCCACTTCCCCATAACTGAGGTTCAAAATAACCGTGCGAAACCCTTCATGCACCGACCATTGACGAATGTGCCGAGTCATTTCTAAGGGAGACAACACCTCTTCTAAATCTGGGTGAAACAGCGGACTCATCCGTTCAATAAAGGTGTCATCGCTACTGTGAGAAACGGCTTCTAATAAGTGGTAGCCAGGGGCATCAATTAATACGGCATCTGGCAGAGTTTGAAAATACACCTGTTGTAACGCTTCCATCGAAGCGGGATGCACCAAGCGCACCGCAATCACTTCATCTCCTTGAATGCCTGTGGTAAAGGTATGCAAGTAATGATGATAACTGCCCCATTGGGCGTGGGCGTCCTCGTCATTGGCCTGTTTTTCTAGCACTTCAAAGCTTCGTGCCGAAGGCAAAACCGTTTCTTCCACTTCATGGAAGGTAAAGGGCGTTACCACCAGCAGTTCTTGAAGTTTTTGAAAGTGATGAATCGTGGTCACAAAGGGTAAATCCTTTTAACTAGGGGTTGTCGGGAATAATCGTCAGGCCAGCGGGGCAACTGTTTTTCTTTAAAAAGAAGGGTCTTCTTCAGGGGCTTCGCCGCTGAGTAAAATACTTTTGCGGTACTGGTTTTGCCTTTCAAGGGTATTCAACGGTACTGTAAACCAAAATCGAGAGCCCTTGCCCACTTCGCTTTCCACCCCAATTTGGCCGCCCATGCGTTGCACAATGGTTTTGGTAATATATAGCCCCAACCCTGAACCTTCCACCTGTTGGGTCATGTGGTTGGCGGTGCGGTAAAACTTGCTAAATAACTTGGCCAACTGCGCTTCATTGATGCCGTCGCCTTGATCCGCCACCACGATTTTGACAAAGCGTTGGGGATCTTCCTTAAAACGTTCGGCGCAAACGCTAATCGTCTTAACCGCAGGGGAATACTTGACGGCGTTGTCCATTAAATTAAGCAACACTTGTTCTAGGCTATCAGGTTCTGCCCAAAGGCTTTCACTGGTTTCAATGCCTTGAAAAATAAAGCGTGTTTCTACTTCGACGCCTTTGCCTTGTAACGCGCCATTGACTTTTGAAATAATATCGCTTAACAACACAGGACGGGCCTGCGGTTTTTTCTGTTCTTGGCCCAATTTGGAAATAATCAAGATATTTTCCACCATGCGAGAGAGGCGATCCGATTGATCTCGAATGATTTTGATGAATCGGGTTTGTTGCTCTGGCGCGAGTTTTGGCCCGTAATGAAGCATCGTGTCTGCAAAACCCCGAATGCTCGTCAACGGCGTGCGAAATTCGTGAGACATGATGGAGACAAAATCGTGGTGGGCTTGGGTCAGGGCGACATCTTCTTGAAAGGGGCTAATAAGGCCTAGCACATGGGGTTTCCCGTCTAGGGTGAGGGCTTCAAGCGTCATTTTATAGCGTTCATTTTTCAATGAACGGCAGGTCAGTGCGAGAGGCAACTTTTCTTGCAACAGGCTGTGCCATTGCCGAGGCTGTTTCCCGCTTATGGTGTCTAGCGTAAACAGGTGATCCAGCAAAACGGCCTTTTCAGCGGGGGGGTCGGCGTCTTCGCTGGCTGTAAAGGGTCGTAAAGCCTCGTTCACAAACACTGGGGCTGTTAAATCGTCAAAAGCGCTAATAAACACGGGAAAAGGCAAGGCATTAAACACTGGGCAGGCTTGTTCTAGGCGTATGGATTGTTCAGACATAGGACGTTCCCCCCTGCTTTGCTTATTTTTAGGGCTTATTTTCAACCGATCACCCTCTACACGCTAGTGTAGCACAACTATAGAAGTCGTGTTTCTAGTATGGCGTATTTCTCCACCGTCTTCAAGAAATCTTTGGATTTTCTTAATACTCTAAAAAACGATGCCGACGTTCAGCCCCGCCATATAAAAATGGCCTAATTTCCGACCCACAAAAGTCGGTTTTCGACCCACGAAAGTCTGATTTTTGGCCACAAAAGTCGGTTTTCTGGCCACGAAAGTCGGTTTTCTGGCCACGAAAGTCGACTTTTTGACCCACGAAAGTCTGTTTTTTACTCGATTTTCAAGGAATTTTCTGAGTGTGTGAAGGGCTGTTAAAAAAAGCCACTCTTTTTTAGTATACCCTATTTTTAAGCCCTTTGCCCAGTGCCTAAACCCCACGATTTTAACCCCAAGTCAGCTTGCCTAGAGCGTCACTCCTTAGCCCTCTCTTGAAGCAGAAAGAACAGACGTTCTTCAAAGGTGTTATAAAAGCCCTTGCAACAAAAACCGTAACACCTTAATGTGATCCTGATAATGTTGGCTCATAAACGTTTGCATCGACGGTAAAAAGGCCATTAACGCCCACAACCCCAGCATGATTTTTAGGGGGGCCGCCACCATAAACACGTTCATTTGAGGCATCAACTTTGAAATATACCCCAACGCCACTTCCACCATAAATAACAAGGCCTGAACAGGCGCCGCCAACATAACCCCCGTACTAAACATGCCGGCTGAAACCACAATCATTCGTTCACTAAACAGGCCCATTTTACCGAGCGCGGGCATTAAATGTAACGGCACCAGTTCAAAACTACTATGTAAACTCAACAACACCCAATGATGAATGCCCAATACCATAAAAAGCACCAAGGCGTATTGAGACAACGCATTGCCTAAAATCGGAGCATTGACCCCAGAAGCGGGATCCAAGGCGTTGGCCATGCTTAAGCCCATTTGTTGTGAAAGGCTTTCGCCCGCGATGTGAAAGGCATCCATCACATATTTCATCACCAGCCCCATCATCAAGCCCAGCGCGAGTTCTTTAAAAATAAAGGGCAGTAAATGCGATATATCCATCGGCACCCACTGAAGTTGTTGCACCTGCTGAGGCAGCGTCAGGGTCAAATAAAAAATTACCGCCGTACTTAAGGCAAACCACACCCGCAGTTGCATCGGAAACGCCGGATGATTAAAAAACGGCGCCACCATAAACAAGCCCGTAATGCGACAAAACACCAAAAACGTGGCAATTAAATGAGGCATAGAAAGCCACTGCACCAAATCACTGCCTAAGGCTTGTGCGCCTGTGGTCATGGCTAGCTATTTCCTGTGGCTTGGGCCAGTTCTAGCATAAGCGCGAACATTTTTTGGGTGTGTTGTAAGAGCTGTTGAAGCATCCACGGGGCCATAAACACCAGCACAAGCCCACTCACCAGTAGTTTTGGCACAAACGTCAACGTGGATTCCTGTAATTGCGTGACGGTTTGCACCAGTGAAACCAGAGTCCCCACTAAAAGCCCTGTTATCAATAAAGGCGAAGAAATCAGTAGGGTGGCCCACAACGTTTCTTTCAGTAAGTCTAAAAACACCGCTTCGTTAATCATGCTTACCTAAACCCCATAACGAGACTTTGTGAAATGAGGTGCCAGCCGTCCACCAACACGAATAAAATGAGCTTAAAGGGTAAAGAAATTGTCGCAGGAGGCAGAAACATCATGCCCATGGAAACCAAAATCGAAGACACCACAATGTCAATCACAATAAAGGGCAAAAACAACACAAACCCCAGCTGAAACGCCGTTTTTAGTTCTGAAATAATGAAAGACGGCAACAACACGTAGGTGGGGACGTCTTGAGTAGTTTTGGGCTTGGGTATTTTGGCCAACTTGGTAAATAAGGCCATGTCTTTTTCAGAGGTTTGCTTAAACATAAAACGTCGCATGGGTTCACTGGCCTTGTCCAACGCCACTTCTACAGGGATTCGTCCCTTCATAAAGGGGTCAAACGCCACCTTGTTGACTTGTTCAAAGGTGGGGGCCATTACAAAAAAGCTTAAAATCATCGCCAGCGACACAATGACCTGAGACGGCGGTAAGGTGGGCGTCCCGAGGGCTTGACGCACCAGTGAAAGCACAATCACAATGCGGGTAAAGGCGGTGGTCATCACTAAAATGCTGGGCGCTAGTGTTAGCACGGTAAGCAAAATGAGGAGCTGAACGCCTTGGGCCACCTGTTCAGGGCTATTGCTTTTGGCGACGCCCAACTGAAGGGTGGGCAAGGCTAGCCCTGCGGCTTCGGCCATGGGCGTGCAAGCCAGCAGGGCGATGATCGACAGCGCAAATCCCCAATTCCAGTGTGGACGAGCTAACATGTGGGGTATATTCCCTATTTCTTTCTCTCTTAACGAGTCTTAGTCTAGCGCATTGTGGGGGGATCAGGGCATAGAGGGGGCCAAAAATAGGGCATTCGTTGTAGTTTTGAAGATTGACAGACGGGCTTGATGCGCTAAACTAGGAAGGTAAGCGCCCGTGTGGCGGAATCGGTAGACGCTGCGGACTTAAAATCCGTTGTGGCTAACACCACGTGCCAGTTCAAGTCTGGCCACGGGCATATCCCCTATTTCTCACGAAATAGGGGATTTTTTAAGGGCATTGTGTTTTAAAAAATCGGGAGGCTGAAAAGCCCCCCGAACGAGATGAATGGTTAACTTTTTATTCTAGAATACGTATACCTAGTTTGCTTATCCGCTCCATTCTTTCATTATGAGCAGCAATAGCCTTGCTTATTTGGGCAGCATGGGCTGGGGATCCCACTGCTGTGATGGGATTGGATGTGGAACTTGGGACACCTGACTCAAAAAATGCTAGGGCTTGCCCCCGTTTAGTTGTGGGTATTTCATCGACAGTTACCCCCCCTGAAAATCTCCCATCTTGACAGAAGTCATTAGACACTACACCTCTTACTAATTTGGTATCAACACCACCCTCGAGGCCACCGAAAGATTCTTTTATGGATCTGACAACCTGCGAAGAACTGTTTATTATAGGAACCTGATTACTATTATAATTTGTTCCATTCTCTACGCTAACAAGTGCCGAACTGCCTACATGAGTTACATCAAAATCATACATATCAGGTGTATAGGGTTGTTTCTTGAATGTGCTAGTAATATCTGGTGCCGCATCACCATAGATTTGACTAGCTTCAGAAGAACTAAGTAATCTATCCGCTGGAAGACGTCTTAAAAGAAAAGTATCTTTTGGCTTTATTACGTTAGGGTCTACTGCTACACCCCCGCATATAGCTCTTTCTAGCTGTGTTGCCTTTTCCGCTACAGTGGAGGCTGTATGACTACCACATCCTGTTAAAAATGTTGTAATACCAAGACCCGTGGCGAAGGTGAATCGTCGTAAATTACGTAAGTTCATCATCATTTCCTTTATATTCGTTAGTTAATTAAGCAAATGTCTATTTCCTAGACAATCACATAAACCCGACTGAATCAAGGCTTGTGCTAGGTAGACCTTCGTTTGTCTCAAAACTGTTACAATTCGCAACTGTATTTTAATTTTCCTGTCCCCTCTCCTAATTTTAGGAGAGGGAAGAGAACGTCTTTAGACGTTCGAGGGTGAGGTTAAACCCTAGACTCCGTTGGTGAGTTTAACCGCCCCCTAACCCCCTCCTAAAATTAGGAGGGGGGACAGGAAGATTATTTCAAACAAACAGGGAAGAACATTTGTTCTTCCCTGTTAGAGCTTATTTTAAAACGACTACACCACGCTAGGCAATTTGTCGCTGGTGTCGACCAAACCGAACTTCAAGGCGTACAACACCGCTTGGGTGCGGTCGTTGACTTGCAACTTTTGAAAAATGTTGTTTACATGGGTTTTCACCGTCGTTTCAGAAATCACCAAGCGATCGGAAATGCCCTTGTACGTCAAGCCTTCGGTCAACAGTTTCAACACCTCTTTTTCACGAGAGGTCAACTGGCTTAACAAGGCTTGACGATGCGGATCAGGCTTTGACACCTTCTGCACAATCGTGTGGAACTCGTCAAAGAACTTGGTGGCAATGCTCGTCGGCATGAAAATACGCCCCGCATTGATGTCTTCTAAAGCCCGCATGAGCTGTGTGGTGATCATGGTTTTAAGAATGTAACCGCGGCCGCCTGCGCGCATGGCTTTGTAGACGGTGTCTGGGTCGTCACTGCCGGTGAGCGTTAAAATCTTGATTTCAGGCTTTTTGACCAAAATCTGTTGAATGGCGGAAATGCCGTCGAGTTCAGGCATGTTCATATCCATCAGCACAATATCTACGTCTGTATGGCCGACTCGACGGACGGCTTCATCACCATTACTGCAAATACCCACCACCTTGTGCATGGATTGCAGTTCAATTAACTGCTTAATGCCCGCAGCGTGATTGGCGTTGTCATCCACCACCATAATACGTAAAATGGGGGCTTGTAATTCGTTTTGATTTAGCGTCATGGACGTCATCTCTCCTTTTGGGGTCAAGCGGGGGGGGGGTAAACTCTTTTTGCGTAGTAAGCAAGGCCGTTTTTCTTCACAAGGCGTGACTGCTTCTACTTTTTTCAATTCCCTTATTCACAACGTGCCGAAGTCTTTGCCCGTCACTTGCAGGAGCAAGAAAGACTGTTCGCATACTGTAAGTATAGGAGCTTATGGTGCTTTTGAAAATAACCTGGCGGTTTATACCCTCCGTGTGATGTAGATTTGTAGAAGATACACCCAAAAGAGGATGTATCCTATTCGTGAGATAAAAGCATCGATTGCCTCTTCGTTGTCGCACTGGTTTTTTGTTTGCTTATGTAGTTCTGCCTACACGCCCGCACAAAAAATCTAAGCTCCTAGAATAGCCTAATCGCTGATTTCCTCTAACAAACAGGACAACGCCAAAGCGTTCGATTCGCCCTTCTTTGTAAAGAAATTGTAACATATTTTTCGAAAAAAGGGGGATGCCTTGAAGTATAGTGTTTTAAACGGCTTCTAGCATGGAAGCCAAATACGCGGCTAGTGTGCCTTGCCCACGTGCTTCTTCTTGAATGACTTGAATAATACGGCTTCCTGTAATCATGCCGTCAAAGCCAACAGCCTTCATTTGAAGGATGTGTTCAGGGGTTGAAATGCCAAAGCCCACGCACAAGGGCAAATCACTGTGTTGAGCAAGGGTGCCAATCAGTTCTTGTAGGCGACTGTCATAACGTTCTTCAGTCCCCGTAATCCCTAGGCGAGAGACCACATATAAAAACGCCCCTGCATATTGAACAAAAGATTGAAAGCGTTCCGCACTGGTGAGGGGGGACACAATAAAAATCAGTTCAATGCCCGAAGCATCGGCAGACGCTTTGACTTCTTCGGCTTCTTCAGGGGGCAAATCAGCAATGAGGCAGGCGTCGGCACCGGCGGTTTTGAGTTGTTGAAAAAACGCCTCCACCCCTTCAGACAAAACCGTGTTGTAATAAACCAATACCCCAATCGGAATTTCGGAGTCTAAGGAACGGGCGTAGGCGATACTTTCAAACGCATGGGGTAATTTATAGCCATGGGCCAAGGCTTCTGTCACAGCCGCTTGAATCACGGGGCCATCGGCCACAGGGTCACTAAAGGGGAACCCCAACTCTAAGGCCGCAGGTTTGGCGTCAATAAGCGTTTTAAGAATGCCTTTGGTGGCTTCCACTGTTGGGAACCCCAAGAGCGTAAAGGGGATGAATGCTTTTTTCCCTTGGGCCTTGAGTTCCGCAAATCGTTTGGCAAATCGCAACATGTTGAGTTCCCTGACTATTATTATACAACGCTTGAATAGGCTTGCGTGAGTGATTTTAGGGCTGTGGCAATGGCATCCCCCATTTCAGAAGTGCCCACTATGGTATCCCCCGCTTGGGCAATATCTTTCGTGCGTAAGCCTTGGGCCAGCACTTGTTCGATGGCAACATCCACTAAGCTTGCCAGTTCAGGCGCCTGCCATGAAACCGCCACTAGCTCTTTGACGGACAAAATTGTGGCAATGGGATTGGCGATATTCTGCCCCGCAATGGTGGGGGCTGAACCATGGCTGGGTTCATACAACGCGTAAGCCCCTGTGCCAAAACTAGCAGAACTTAACATGCCTAAAGAACCCGTCAACATGGACGCTTCATCTGATAAAATGTCTCCAAACGTATTTTCAGTGAGGATGACATCAAACTGGCGGGGGTTTAAAATCAGTTGCATGGCGGCGTTGTCCACATACATATGAGACACCGTCACTTCAGGAAAGTCGCTTGCCATGGTGTCTACCACCTCTCTCCATAAGCGAGAGGTGGCCAGTACGTTGGCTTTGTCCACAGAACAGAGTTGCTTGCGACGTTGTTGGGCCAGTTCAAACGCCGTTTTCGCAATGCGTTCGATTTCCGCACGGGTGTAGGTCAAGGTGTCCACGGCGTCGTCTTGATTTTGCACTTTGGGTTGGCCGAAATACAGGCCTCCCGTTAGTTCCCGAACCACCAGAAGATCAACCCCACTCAGCACTTCAGACTTTAAGGTGGACGCTTGCAATAAGGCGTCGTACGCTTTAACGGGGCGTGTATTGGCATAAAGATTCAACGCTTTACGAATGCCCAACAAGCCTTGTTCAGGCCGTAAGTGAGCGGGCAAGGTGTCGTACTTAAAATCTCCAACAGCCCCTAATAACACCACTTGGCACGCTTTCGCTAACTGTACCGTTTCTTCGGGCAAGGGGGAGCCAGTGGCGTCATACGCCACCCCCCCAATTAGGGCGTCATGTGTTTGAAGGCTCACATGAAGTGCCTCTGCCAAAACTTGTAACACTTTCAAGCCTTCTGCCACGACTTCAGGGCCAATGCCATCCCCTGCCAAGACGGCTACTTTTTTTACGCTGTTCATCATCAAAGCCCTTTCCAACTCTGTTTCATACATGTTTTAATGAAGCGTTTCTTGTGGAGACGCTTGCTCTATTAAATCAAAAACCGCCTTCAGCATCGATTTCACCGACACCTTCAAGCAATCAGAACTTTCGCAATTGCTTTGACGGGTTTGCCACAAGCACGGGCGACACGCCAACTCTGTGCGAAACACGGTTTGAATCAGTCCTTGAGCATCTGTTGGGGGGGGGACAAGGAGCTGAGGATCTGTAGGGCCAAAGAAGGCCAGCGTCGGCCGTTTTAGAGCAATAGACAGGTGCATGGGCGCGGAATCTACCGCACAAATAACATCCATACACGTCATTAACCCAGCTAAATCTGAAAAGGATTTCGTCTGCCCAAAGAGATTTTTAAAGGTGCCTAGGGATTCGGGTAAAATGGCGAGAATATCCGCAATAATGGCTTCATCGTCTTTGGCGCCGACCAAGTAAACCGCGTGATCTCGTGAGAGTTGCAGAATAAACTCCGCCCAAGAAGACGCGGACCACCCCTTGTAAATGCCTTTGGCTTGAGACATCGCACTCACACCAGGGTGAATTAAAACATGTTTTTTATGAGACGGCAAACGCTCTAACTTTAGGGCTTCCATGGCTTCAAGGGTTTTGGAATCGGGGGGGTTTGCGTGAGGGTACGCCCGTGTTTTACCAAGTACATACGTTGAACCAAACAACGGGGTTAAAAAGCGTCGGGCCAATTCAAGGTGCATCACACTGGCGTAAGCCGTCGTTTTCACTGGCGTGACCTGGTTCAACAAAGCGTTGGCCCATGCTTTACTTTTATACCCCACTCGATACGGCACCCCTGAAAGCGCCAAAGCTAGGGCTATAAAGGGGTTTCTTCCCGTAGAAATCACCGCGTCATAATGACGCAGGCGTAAATCTCCCACCAGGTATTTGAAAAATTGAAACTTAGAAAGGCTCCCCACTGGCATGGAAAGTACGACATCTACCCCTTCAAGTACGCTACCCACACTCGCACTGCGTTCTTCTGTATAAAGGGTGAGGTGAACATGAGGCAACCACTGGCGTATTTCACGGATTACGGGGCTAAATAACAGCACATCCCCCAAGCCGCCATAGCATATTAGGGCAATACGGTGCAGATCTTTCACACGAAAGGAATGTGAAGGCATGAAAAAAGATAAAAGTGAGCTAATCATTCGTTTATTTTAGCACGAGCGTTTAAAAATTAAAGTCACAAAACCGATGCTTTTTTAGCGCGAACAAAAATACATTTTTCTGTTTTTGTCCTTTTGTGTATGTTAAACTTGATTTTGTAAGATAAAAAGAAACCCTTTTCTCTATGCTTGAAAAACTCAGACCCACTTCAACTTATACAAACCTTAGTCAAATGGTGACCCAAAGAATGGTGATTCAGACGCGCCAATCACTTGAAGAACAAAAGCGTGCCAAATCCGCGTCTCGCAAATCGCCACTGGCAACCTTTGACATCCACACCACTTCTGGGACGGTGGCCGCGGTTGTGGCCATGCTGGTGGGGGCGAGTTTAAAAATCAATGAACGGCATAAGTTTATTCGCGGCTTAGAAGAAGCCTTGCGCAAAGAAGCTGAAAATCCCACCAACACCCCATTTATTCCTTATGCGCAACAACATTTGAAAGATGCCACTTCCCTGCTTGGGCGGCTTGCTCATGGGTACAACGTTTTAGCGGCGGGCATTGTTCCTGGAATGGGGGTGGGCGTGATGGTCAATGGGTTGGATGCCTTATGGGGAGAATATCGGGGGGAACGTGAAAAGAAGGCTCAAGGTAAAAAAATGTAACGACTGTTATAGAAGTTTTCTTGAATCGACGATATAATCATAAAGTCCCCCTTCCCTTTTTAGACTGAGGAAGATCGTGTATGCCTTCAAACCAAGGATTTTCGGAACATTCTTTTGGCTTTGCGCTAGGCATTTTTTTGATGGGGTTTTGCGTCTTGGCGTATACGCAACTTTATAAGCCGTTGCAAGGGTATTCGGCCAATAAAAAACTCGCCCCCGCTGTCGTGGCGTTGGACAAACAACTTAAGGCCCCTGTCGTTGAAGCCGTTAAACCCATTCAAAACGCTTTTTCTCCAACGGTCGTTAAAGTAATGCCCTATCATGGTTCGCCCACTGGTTTGGGGCGGCCTCGCATTAACGTGCAACGCAAAATGGCGGAACTGGCCTACAAGGCTCATGAAGAAAAATTGCATACCCCTTACAACTTAGGTTCCTATGGCTGTGCGGCCGCCATTTGGGAATATGTGACCAAGCCCGCGTTGAAGCAGGCCTATCCACAAGCGGGGGGTAAAATCCCCCCCGCCTTAACCTATACCCAAAACTTCTTAGATTTTTACAGAAAGCAAAAGCTGGGCAAATTAACGGTCGTCCCTGCTTTGGAATTAACCCCTGAAAAAACACCCCCTGGCACGGTTTTAATTGGGATTAAAAAAGGGACGGGGGATCACCACATGCTGGTGGCGGTTGATGTCGACTGGGGGGTGGTGAAAAATCCTGCTACAGGCGCAAGCGTTCGCGTGGCCAAAGACGGTGTGACCGACGCATATGCAGGCAACACAGGGCTGCCTCAATTTGGAAAACCCCACTTTCGCATTCAAGAATTTGCAGAACATTTGGGCTTTTTAAATCAGCACCATGGGGCGATTAACAGCGATTCAGAAAACAATTACTACGATCGCTTTTATGTGATGACTTTTGCCCCCTAATACACTTGCCTACCCCAAACGAACGACCTGCCCTTTCGGGGCTTCTAAGGCGGCTTGCTGAAGGGCCAACAATTCATGGATGCCTTTTTCGGCGGCGTCTAAAAACTGTTCCATAACCTTCCGACTAAAGGGAGCTGCTTCACTGCTGGCTTGCACTTCTAAAAGTTGCCCTTGCCCGTTCATCACAATGTTGGCATCCACTTCAGCGGTGGAATCTTCATGGTAGTCTAAATCTAAAACCACTTGCCCGCGAATTAAGCCGACTGAAACGGCGGCGATTGGGGAAATGTGAGGCAAAGGCCACACTTTTAAGCGAGGGTTGGCTTTCATTTCTAAGTCTTGAATATGGTACAGGGCATCCATTAAAGCGATGTAAGCACCTGTAATGGCGGCGACTCGGGTGCCTCCATCCGCTTGAAGTACGTCAGCGTCAATGTGAATGGTGCGCTGGCCCAGGTTGGGCAAATCCACCGCCGTGCGTAAGGTGCGTCCAATTAAACGCTGAATTTCCATGGTACGCCCCGACACTTTATAGCGATCTCGACTGGCACGTGTGTTGGTTGAACCGGGTAACAGGCTGTATTCCGCCGTCAGCCAGCCGTGGGTGCCTTGACCGTAAATGTGCTTTGGCACTCGATCTTCAAGGGTGGCGGTACACAGCACTTTGGTCTTTCCGTAACTAATGAGGACAGAACCTGGGGCGTTTTCGGTAAAGCCTCGCACAATTTCAATGGGACGCAAACTCAAGGCATCCCGATCATCTGTACGTTGAAGCATATAAGGAGAAGTCGTCATAAGGTGTTCCCTTCACTAATAAGATACCCTTAGTAAACCCTAAAAGCAAGGCCTCGACAAGTCATCTATCGAACACGATAGAGCAATCCCTAACGAATTAGCCATTCCAAGGACGCTGAGGATGTCCTTCATACAAGGCTTTAGGGCGAATCAATCGATTGTTTGCCAGTTGTTCCACCACATGAGCCGTCCACCCAGCGGAACGACCAATCGCGAAAATCGGGGTGTAGACTTCGGTGGGAATGTTCATCATGTAATACAAGTAAGCAATGGGGTAGTCCACATTAGGGAAGAGTCCCTTTTTCTCACTCATCAAGGCTTCTAAACGATCCGCAATGGCAGGCCAAGGGGAGTTGGCCCCTTTGACGGCGACAAATTCGGCACGCATTTCACGCAACAATCTCGCACGAGGATCCCCATTCTTATAAGCACGATGCCCAAAGCCCATGATTTTACGTTTTTCGGCCAAGGCTTTTTCAAGCCAAGGTTCCACCTGTTCAGGCGACGCAATTTCTAAGAACGTCAACATGGCTTGTTCGTTTGCCCCCCCATGCAAAGGGCCTTTTAAAGTACCGATGGCGGCCACCACACCGGAATGAATGTCACTCAAGGTGGAGGTGGTGACTCTAGCACTAAACGTCGACGCATTAAAGCTATGTTCTGCATAAATGACTAAAGTAGCATTAAACACTTGGCTGGTTAAGGCATCTGGTTTTTGACCTTGCAACATGTATAACGTATGTTCTGCGTGCGTGAGTTCAGCCCCTAAGACTTGAGGCAAGGGAGTGCCCGCCTTGGCGTGTGAAAAGGCGGCAGTTAAGGCCGGCATTTTAGCAATAATACGAATGGCTTTACGCACATTACTTTCGTTTGTATGCACGTTTTTTTCAGGGTCATAGAGCGCTTCAAGGGCTAAACCCGCCTTAAGGGCATCCATGGGGTGAGCATCTTTGGGGAAGCTGGCAATAACGCTTGCCACTTCAGGACGAATCGCCCGTTCACTGACCAAGGTTTGCGTAAAAAGATCCAGTTCATGGGGGGTGGGTAATTCACCATACAAAAGGAGGTAAGCGGTTTGTTCAAAGCTCGCGTGTTGCATTAAATCTTGAATATCGTAGCCTCTGTACAACAAGGTTTGCGTTTCAGGGTTAATGGTACATATTTTTGTGGTGCCTGCAATGACACCTTCAAGACCGGGGGAATAAGCGACGGTTGCTGCGTTCATAGAACGGTTCCTTCTCATTAAATTGAATCAATAAAATTGGCTTTAGCGGGGGTGTGACGGTTTTTAAAACAATGCACTATGTTTATTAGTATACCGTGAAAAAATAAAAAGTCATCTTACAAAAGGGCAAGTTAAAAGTGGCAACGCATTCCCTAAGCGAGTAAAAAAATTTGACCGCCTCCATAAATAGGCTTTTCATTGTGATACCCAATAAACATCGGCTGTTCAAGCGGTTTATTTTCACCCATGTAACGGGACTTGCCTAGCACGGAAGGTTCACTAGAAAGTAGAAACGGATTGCTTTTGCCTATGCCTAAAAACTCTCCCATAACGGGGGGGGGGAAATTGGGCATGTTCGGCCGAGTCACCAGCGGAGCGCTTGAAGCTTCAACAGGCATGACATTCGCGCTTGCTTGACCCTGTTGTGCCTGAAAGCGTTGGTTAATGGAAGATTGTTTAAATAACGTGTTTTGAATACTGTCGAGCAGTCCCATGAAACAAACCTCACCTTAGAAGTTGACCCTTTTAGTATGACACTTTTAAGAAATAAACGCATCCCTTGAAAGGCGGGACTTCGTTTGAATACATTATATAGTATTTTAAGAGTTTTCCATACAGTAGGCTAGACGAGGGGAAACACCAGCGTTTGTGGGGATCTAAGAACCTTCTCCCAAAGGGAGAGGGAGTAAAACGCACTTTTTTGAAGAGGGTTTTATAGAAATCTTGACTTGTATTTTAACCCCACGCGACACAAAAGGACGCTTTATTTTGTTATATTGGGGCTATTCATCTTGAACTTCACGAAATTTTTTAGGAGTCTTAGAAGGGGTGTCGCCAGCTTCGCAGACGCTTGTACATTGCCACTGGCAAATAGTCCCACCTTCTTGGGCAGAAACATAACCCGTCTTATCTCGAGTAAGTCCTTCTACGGTGGGTTGTTGCTTTTCATGACGGTAATTTCAGCGGCAAAGGCCGAACCGGCCATGGCAATCACGGCAAAGCCTGTCATCACTGGGCCGAGTTCGCGCACCATGGCAACGGCCACCAGCCCCCCCACAAAGGCGGAACCCCCTTGATTGGCCATGTCAGGGGCGACTTGCATGGAAAGCACAGAACCCAGCGTGCCCGTAAGCAACAAGGCCATGGGCAGGGTGTCAAGCCCTACAAAGGCGAGGCGATCAAAAATGTGACGGAAGCCCCACTGCCCACGGCCCATGAAGTGAAGCATGCGACGGCCGTCAATGGTGGCAAAGCCCACGGTTTCAAGCACGTGGCGAAGGGGGCCTAAGCACCAGTGGAAGAACCGCCGTGTTTGGGGAAACAAGACGGGGCGTTCTTCAAGGGGGGGAGGGGGTGACGCGTGCATGAATGAGGGCAACCTGTTGGATCACATGGTGGAGCAGATACCCCCATTATACACGAAAGGGAGGTTTATTGTTTTTCGGAGGCTTTCGTGAAGGGTATTCGCTGATACAGAGTAGTTATTATAGCTTGACGATCCGCACTGATTCGTGCTGGTTTTTCCCCTGATTCTAGAGATCTATCTAAAACATAGGTAGTCGCCCTGCCTTTGGAGTCGGTAATTTGGATACGTTTGGGGTCACCGTCAACGATGGTGAGATCAGGAGGGGGCGCTTCGCTTTTCGGAAAACTTGCATCGACACACCACTCTCCGCCAGTCGCAGGCATGACACAACCATACATACCAGTAACCCGTGACTGGCTACCTAATTCCAATTTGACTCCACCTTTATAGGTTGTAGCTTGAGCAATTAATGGTGCTTTCGCGCGCGGGGGGGGGGCAGACGAAGAAGTAAGAGGACGAGAAAAAGAGGCAATCATAAAATGTTCCTTTGGGGGTTTAAACTGTAATAATAAGGGGTGTAGAACGCTACACCCTAATAAAGGAAAGGGTCTGGTAAACTTTAGCTAATTTTATGATAGGCTAAAGTATTATGAATCCTAGTAAAAATAAGTATTATAAACAGTCGCACATTTCTGAACGTAAATTTCGCGAATTATTGCGGTGTTTTGCA
>JBIKTR010000009.1:0-93274 GCA_044348005.1 Vampirovibrionales bacterium
CATTTGAAAGAATGTGAATGGCGATTTAATTTGAGATCTCAAAATATCTATGCTATTCTGTTAAAGGAATTGAGGAAAAATCCTCTCTAAAGTTTACCAGACCCTAAACAAATGCACCCTTAGGTGGATTTATCTTTCCCTTGAAGTGAAACAGCGTCTGCATTCATGCCGTAAAAATGCTGAAAACCCCCAGTTTTACTATCTTTGAACACCTTGAAACAGACTTGTTTTTATGAAGAAACATACTATCCAAAAAGCATTCACAGCACACTTTCTTTGATTTACATTAGAACTTAAGCGAAGAGCCTATGATTATAAAGGCCTTCTTCAAACATTGCATAATGTTAATAGGTTTAAGTTTCGTATGAGTGAACGAAGCGTTTGTTAGGGTATGAATTTTTTATGTTGTTTAGTTCTCCGTCGTCTTCTCTAATTCAAGATGTTAAAGGCACCTTTGTAACCGTGCTGGGTTTAAGTCTACCCGCTTTTTTGATTTTTTTGGCGTTGTCTTGGGTGTAAAATAGCCGTCACCTCCCCTCTAAAAAGCGTTTCTTAAAAACTAAAGCCAAGCCCGCGTTTTTGGGTTAAACTATTGAATATGCAACACACGAGACAGAAAGCGTTTCAATGGCTCCAGCACTGCTGACTGAAAAACCCAGTATTTGGCAATATCGGGGCGGTTCGCCTGATGTTGACCTGCCCGCTTTTTTGCTGGATGTTGCCCAGCAACAACAAGTGCTCGCACGCCTTTTATACAACCGAAACCTTCATAGTCTTGAAGAAGTTTTGGCGTTTCTTAAACCCGCGGATCCTCAAGATCTGCGTCCTGTGGAAGAACTCCCCGATGCTGAACTGGCGTTGCTTCGCATAGAACAGGCGTTGGATTCAGGCGAACATATTCTAATCTACGGCGATTTTGATGTCGACGGCATTACAGGTACCTCGATTTTCTATGAAACCTTGCATCATCGACTAAAGGCCAATGTCAGTTTCTACATCCCCGATCGCGCCAATGAAGGCCACGGCCTTCATGCGTCGGCCTTATTGAGACTCACCTCCACCCGCCAAGTCAAGCTGGTCATCACAACCGATACAGGCATTTCTAATTTCAACGAAATTTCCTTGCTCAATGGCTTAAAGGTAGACACCATCGTCACCGATCACCATGAACTGCCTGAACACCTGCCTTTGGCGGTGGCCAATGTCAACCCCCAACGCTTTGCGGATGCTGAAACCCATCGCTTGGGGCATTTGTCTGGAGCGGGGGTCGCCTATAAATTATGTGATGCCCTACTCAAACGACGCTTGCCCGTTCAAGACGCTCAAGACGCGAGCGACGCGTTGCTCGATTTGTGCGCCATTGGCCTTGTGGCGGACATGGTGCCCCTTGTGGGGGAAAATCGCCTGTTGGTGCAATTGGGTTTACAGCAGTTAAACAAGCGACGCCGTTTGGGCCTTGACGCCTTACTGAAAAATGCGGGCGTGGGTGAAAACGCCGTTTTAAATGCCGAAAGCATCGGCTTTACGATTGGGCCGCGTTTGAATGCGTTGGGGCGCTTACAAAATGCCACCGAAGGCGTGGAGTTTCTGACGACCACGGAACCTGTTCGCGCGGCTGAACTGGCGTTGTTGTTAGAAGGCTTGAATCGTCAGCGCCAAGAATTGTGCGACAAAACCTACATTGAAGCGGAACAGCACTTGCATGCTTCAGGCGGGATTGAAGGACGTAAGGCGATTATTTTGGCCTCGCCCGATTGGAACCCAGGGGTCATTGGGATTGTGGCCAGTCGCTTGATTGAAAAATATAAGTTACCCACCTTTATGATGGTGGTAGAAGAAGCCCAAAACAAGGTGCGTTGTTCGGCCCGCAGTATTTCAGGCTTCCATTTGACGGAACACTTAGAAAAATTAAGTGCTTATTTCTTGCACATGGGGGGGCATGCCGGTGCCGCAGGCTTTGCCTTACCCCTTGAAAAGCTTAAAAACTTTAAAGAAGCGTTGTGGGCGCTTGCCAATGAAACGTTAGACGATGACATGACCCGCCCAGTCATTGAAGTGGATGCCAAAGTCGGGTTTGACGCCTTGCATGTGGGCTTTGTGGATGCCCTTGAATCCCTCGCCCCTTACGGAATGCGGAACCCGAGCCCTATTTTTGTGCTGGAAAATGTGAAAGTGGCCTCTCAACGCAGTTTAGGCTCTACGGCGAATCACTTAAAGGTGATGTTTGAACCCGCCGAACGTCAAGGATTCGTCAAAGGGCAACTTCAAAGTGTCGAAGCCCTGTTGTGGAAGTGTGGCGTTAATTTTAAGCTCGATGCAAGCAAGCGTTACCATGTGGCCTGTACCATTGAAAAAAACACCTACGGCATGGGCACGCCTGTTCGCCTTACCATTAAGGATTTAAAAATCGCTGGTGAGGTGGAAGGGGGCCTGCGTCCTGCGGTGGTTCATGAAACCCAAGAACGCGCGGGTTTGCCTGCTTCTGTGCCGTTGACTCCGCCCGTGATGCTTCCCCCCCCTTTAGCGCCTTCCTTGAAGCGGGTGTCGCCTAGTCTGCCTATTGGGCAAGACGCCCAGTGGCTGGATCATCGCAAGCGCCCTAACCCCGCAGAGTTTATTGCTGAATTATTGATGACTGAAAAAAGTCACACCCTGATTTACAATGAAGGCAAAGCTCCCCCCATCCCTTTTGTGGAAGCGTCTCACTATATCAATCGACAAACGATCAAGCCTTGTCAAACCCTTATTTTGTGGGATTTACCCCCCTCTCAAGCCTTATTAGACGCCTTAATCCACGCCAGTCAAGCCAAGCAAATCCACTTGTTTGGGGCCAAATATCAAGACGTAGACTTGGCCATGCCCTTACCCACTTTCTTAAAAGCCATGAACCAAGGGTTGCAACTGCTGTTGAATAAGGCGTCTCAATTAGAAGGGATGCCTTTAGAAACGCTGGCCAGTCGCTTTGCCACCACCGAAGAGATTTTGCTGGTGTCTTTGCTGGTGTTGAATCTTCAAACCCAGTGCTTTGAAACGTCGGACGTTCAGGGGAACATTCATGTTAAATGCGTGAAGCAGGGGGCGGAGGTTGACTGGATGCAAGTCAATGCCCATGAACCATCGGTTTTGCTTTTAGAACGATTACGTCAGGGTTCGGTGCAGTTTCGTCAATCGCTGTTGACGACGGTTGTGTAAGGATTTCTGTAGCGTGTTTTATAGTATTTTAAATACTTTCCGCTACAGTGTCTATACTTTGTCGCTACGATTATTGTGTTCAGTCCTATAGGTCTATCTACACTCTTTCACAAAATAATCTAGGCTCCTTGACTAGCCTACTGTACAGAAAACGCTTTAAAATACTATACCTAGCGGATACTATAACACCGCGTCATTCAGCGCCTGTAAGCACCCTAAAATGTTGGATGCCTCATGCCCCGCGGAAAGAGACAACCGCAAACGTGCCTGCCCCTGTGGCACTGTTGGCGGACGAATCGCCTTAAGCAAGTACCCCGCTTCCCACAAGCGCTGTTCAAGTTGCATAGCCACCGCATTTTCCCCCACCGTAAAAGGAATAATGTGACTTGAAGACCGAGGCACTTGTAAGGCTTCTAAAGCAGGAAAGGCCTTTAAAACGCTTTGCGCATACGCGATGTTGCGATGTAAGGCTTCTGTAGGGGTGGCGTTGGTTTGGACGAGTTGCACACTCGCCATATTGCCCGCCAACACCGCAGGCGGCAGAGACGTGGTGTAAATCAAGCCCCGTGCGTGGTTGATGAGCATTTGCCGAAGCACCTTGGAACACCCCACATAAGCCCCAAAGCCCCCTAGCGCTTTAGAAAAAGTGCCCATGTGAACATCCACCGAAAAGGCCCCGCCCGCTTCTTCAACCAGCCCACTGCGCCGATGCTTACCGTACACACCAGCGGCATGGGCTTCATCCACATAGGTAAAGGCCCCGTATTGATTCGCCAACCCACACCAGGTGGGAAGGTCTAAGGCATCGCCATCCATCGAAAAGAGGGTGTCGCTAATTAACCAAATGGGGGAATGGGCATCCCGCGAACGAATTTTTTTTAGACGGGTTTCTAAATCGTCATAATCTAGGTGGCGGTAACGTTGCCACGTGGCCCCTTCTGTGGTGGCCAAACGACAACCATCCACCAAGCTGGCGTGATTGAGCTTGTCACTCAACACATACCCCTGCCGACACAAGGCATGAATCACGCTTAAATTGGCTTGAAAGCCACTGCTAAACACCACACTCGTTTGCGTCTGCTTCCACTGCGCCACGGCGGATTCAAGGGCGTCATGCAAGGGGTGTTGCCCCCCCACCAAGCGAGAGGAATTGATCCCCGTGCCATAGGCTTCAATGGCGTCGTGGCTGGCTTGCTTTAATTGAATATGCTGGCTTAAACCCAAGTAATCATTGCTTGAAAAATGATGCAAACGCTTACCACACGCACTGGTAAAGACCAACGGCGTTTCGGTGGGGGTAAGGGTATGAAGCCCACGCCACGCGTCCTGCGCTTTGGCTGCTTCTAAGGTGGGGGTGAAGAAGGCGTCTAAAGTAGAGGGCTTAGCCTTCGGCAAGGCGTTGGGCGTCGATGCGGGCGTCGTTTGATTTGGGGTACTCATCACCAAGAGGTTCCATACGGTTTAAGGGCCAAAAACGGAAGCTGGCTCGGCCAATAATGCGATTGATGGCCAAAGGTCCCCAAAAACGGCTGTCATGGCTATTGTTACGGTTGTCCCCCATCATAAAGACATACCCTTCTGGAATGAGGACGGGCTTGTCGCAAATCGCTGTTCGAACAAACGGGGGATTTAAGGTGCAAGACCCCCACGCGGGTTCTTGAACGTAGGGTTCCTTCAACAATACGCCATTGACAAAAACGCCGATATTTGGAAGCACTTGAACGGTATCTCCCGGCAATGCGATGAGTCGTTTGATAAAGGCCATGTCCACTTCATCAGCAGAAGGCAGGGCATCATAGACATCCAAACGGTTTAAGCTTTCATTCACAGGCGCCAAAAACCCGCTCAAGCCCGTGATTCGTAAGTACTGCGAAAACGGGTCGTCTTTCAGCGTTGAAGTGGGCGGGACAAACACCAAAACATCTCCACGGTGCAGCGGTAAATGCAACCAAGTGCTGGGCTTTTCCACAAAAACACGATCACTAATTTGAATCGTTGGCTCCATACTCCCTGAAGGAATCAAGCGCGGTTCGGCCAAGCCTTGACGCATGCCAATTAAAAGCAGGTTAAAGATCAAGAAAAACTGAACGACTTCTTTGCTCCAATAAAGCAGAAGTCGTTTGGGCTTTTGGGCTTGAATAAGCGCCAAAGACGCCTGTAAAGACGCTGGGGAAAACGCCGTTTCAGAAACCCCCAACATAACGCCCCATTCGGGGTAAAGCTCATTCAACGCCTGCAACCAGTGAATCCAATCAATGCGTTTGGCCGAAGCGTTGTCTGCATAGTGGCGGGCGCGGGCATAGAGCGGTGAATGTTTCAGAAACTCGCTTAATTGTTGACGTTCTTGGGGGACATCCAAAAAAAATGTATTGAAAAACAGGCGTTTGCCCACTTGTGCCAGACGCGTAAAAAACCGTTTGGGCCAAGGCGAACGTTGGGGCAAGGCTTTTTTCTTACGCAATTCAATTAAGGCCAAGCCTTTTTTAGCGGGAGCTTTGACACCGAGTTGAGTCCACCACGCGTTGGCTTGCGAAAAGCGATCCGCAGTGCGAAGGGCGGCCATGATCCATAGGTCGTCTTGCATGGGGGTGTTTAGGCCAAGGCTTAAACGCAAGGCGTGTTGCATGGCGTAGGTTAGGTCGTCCTGCAAGTGGGGGGAAGGGGTAAGCGTGTGTGAGTTTTTCATGACTTCATTATACTGAAAACACGAAAAAAGGCGAGGACTTTTACCACGAACCCGTGCGTTTGAAGGGCGTTTCGTTTACGTAAGAAGATTAAGGACAGGCTCGGGTGACCCGCCCTTGGGGAGGGCGTCGTCTTACGCCATTTACGAGTTAGTGTAAAACCGCTTTTTCGGCTTGCTTAGTCACGTATCGCTTATGGCACCACGCCAAAACAGCGATGCTTAGCGGAATACTTACCACTAACAAGGCGTGATTGAGATCTAGCCTAAATTGGGCATTGTCTAGGCTCCACACATAAGGGATGGCTTGATAGGCTTTTTCATAATCGACAGAGGCATTCGCACGTAGTTCAGGGTAAGTCGTCAAAAGGGGTACTTGAATACCTAAAAACCAACGTAATAAAAGATATTGAGAGACTTTTTTCCAAAAGTCTTTGAGCGTGGCTTCATTTTTATATTTAGACCACGCCATTGTGACAAAGGCAATTTGAACCCCCACCATAAGTAATACAAAATGATTCATAAAGTAGACAAAAAATAAATAAACACCTACCATTACGTAGGTATGGGTTTCTATAATCCTTTTAATCCATGTACCTATGGTACCCAATTTTTCAAAATTATTAGTTGATAGAGGTTCTTCAAAAAAATACCAGGTCGCTAATAAAACAAGGCTCATTAAACCAAATAAAACAAGGCTCATTAAACCAGTTCGTAATTTTATAGGTATAGGTAAAGAAAAGACCCCGATACTAAAAAATAGGAAAGCTCCCATATAGAAATACATCTTCTTTTCTCCTGAAAAACGGCTTATTCCCAAGCACCTTTTGGATACGTGGACTTTCCTTTCAAAATGCTTTCCGCTTTTTTGGGGAAGTCTTTTACACTTATCTTACCATTTTTCAAGTCATCGCACAACTTATACGCTTGAACAGAAAGATCAAAATCTTGCTTACTACCTAGAGTTTAAAGGGTTGAACAGTTCATAAAACACACTATTTTCATCGGCAGGCGTGGCAAGTGCCTCGCAAAACCAGCTCTTCAATAAAGGGCAAATCCCCCTGCTTTTCTTCCCCCAACAAGGTCGACAAATCCACCGCCAATTCATAACATTCCACCCGATGACAGAGGCTACACACAAAATGCGGATGATGCGTATGCACCGAATGCGGATGCTCCACCTCGCAATGCACGGCTTCACACGCCTGAGACGGATCTTCCAACACATGCGGATTCAAAGTAAACCGCCAGACATTGTCCCCAAAATGGTGACGCACACACACGTTCATTTCCACCAAGTACATCAAATTACGATACAAGGTCGCTCGATCAAAACCCTTGTCTTCCAAAGTTTGCACGACATCCGCCAAGCTAAGGGGCGTCTTGCTATTTAAAATCGTCGTCAACACCTCGACACGAGACGCCGTTGTTCTTAAATCCAAGGCGTGCAAAATGCCTTTTGCCGTGAGTGTTGAAGGCAAGGTGGCATCTGTCGTGGGGGAAGCAAAATCAAGCGTCGTCTTCACAGATTAGGCTCCCGTCCACACGCTGGGGTCTAAGTCCTTCAAGTAGCTGGTGACTTGCTCTTCAATGGAAGGAGCACCCGACTGCTTCGCCTTTTCAGCCAGCTTGGCGATGCGTGTGGCGTCTCGCTTGTCTTTTTCAGACTGCTTAAACGCTGCCATCGCGCCATTTTTAAGCGATTGTACATCGTTATAACGCAGTTCACGATGTTCCCCCGGTTTTAGACCAGACAACTGAAACGCCCCAATCGCAATACGCTTGAGTGCCACAACATCGTAACCGCAGGCGTCAAACATGCGTCGTACTTGGCGATACATGCCTGAATTCAAACTTACGCCCCAAATCGTGGGTTTGACCATAAAGACTTCCACCGCCTGAGCCAACTGCTTTTCCCCTTCAAGGGAAAGTCCTTCTAAGAAGCGTTGTGCCAAGCGTTCGGGGTTTTCCACCGCGCGATCGACTTCCACGCGATACACTTTGGTCAAGTGATATTTCGGATGCGTCAACAAGTTCACCATGTCCCCGTCATTGGTCAGCAATAGTAAGCCTGTGCTGTTACGGTCCAAGCGGCCAATGGGTTTTAGGCCTTTTAAGTCTTCAGGCAACACGTCGTAAATCGTGCGACGCCCCCGTTCATCAGAACGTGTGGTGATGCAGTCCTTGGGTTTGTTCATCACCACGGTGCGAATGCGTTGCTGGGTTTTAATCAACTCGCCGTTGACTTCAATGCGAACGCTTTGGGGTTTTTCAATCAACAGGCCGAGTTCGGTGACTTTTTTACCGTTTAGGGTGACTTTGCCTGCTTCAATCAGCGCGTCGGCTTGGCGACGGGAATAGGTCGAAAAGTTGGCAATCAGCTTGTTGAGCCGTGTGCCTTCTAGGGCGACGATTTGGTCGGGGCGTTTAGGCGTGCGTGAGGCTTTAGAAGGGGGGCTTGCCTGTTTAGAGGCTGAGCCTCGTTCCGCTTCAAACGTGCTGGATTGAGCCTTTTCAGAGTTAGACTTCACGCGTTTAGCGGGCTTCATAAACTGGCTAAATTGATGCGTCTTTTTACCTGTGGCGTCGCTGGATGTTTCGCTTTTGGCGGATTTCGCCGTTTTGACAGACGCTTCGGCTTTGCCTGCTTTGGAGGCGGTTTTTTGACGTTGTTCGGCGATGATGGCGTCCCAGTTGGGGGTGTCGCCTTTTTTCGCTTTGGCGCGCACTTTTTTGGGGGTGGAACGTTCTTGCAGGGGCAGAACGTCGTGGGTGAAGGCGGATCGTTGTTTCGTGGGCATGGTTAAAAACCTTCAGGGTTAGGCTGATTCACATCAGTCTGTAATGAAAGACATTCCCATTGTATAGTAAGCACGCTCGGCTCGCAAGGCTTTGTTTGAGATGAAAAGTGATGAAGCAAAACGTGGGTTTTACGCACTAGGCGACGGCTTGAAAAGGTGTCATACTGAAACAGAGTGGCTCTTTGAAAACGGTATAGAGGTGTCCAAACCGACGACTTTTGTGGCCAGAAATCGGACTTTTGTGGCCAGAAATCGGACTTTTGTGGCCAGAAAACAGACTTTCGTGGCCAGAAATCGGACTTTCGTGGCCAGAAAACAGACTTTCGTGGCCAAAAAACCGACTTTTCGACACACAAAATTAGGGCGTTTCTTTACCTCTTTATAGTGTTCGAAAGATAAAACGGGGGGGTGACCTCTAGCCTTTAAAGTTCAAGTTCGCCTTACGCAAACGAATGCTTTTTGGGGTCACTTCCATGAGTTCGTCTTGCGCAATAAAATCCAGCCCAAATTCTAAAGTCACGGGAATAGGCGTTTGAAGCACATCCATGACATCGGCTCCTGCACTGCGCATGTTGGTGAGCTGCTTGGCTTTGGCCACATTGACGGCCAAATCACTTTGGCGGTTGTATTCACCAATAATCATGCCACGATACACGTATTCACGAGGACTCACAAAGAAACGCCCACGATCTTCTAGCTTTTTCAGCGAATAGGCCGTGGCATCGCCCGCTTCATTGGCCACAATGGCGCCATTTCGGGTTTGATTCATCTCGCCAGCCCAGGGTTCATAACTGGCAAACGACGCGTTCATAATGCCTTCGCCTTTGGTCATGCGAATAAACTCTGAACGAAAGCCCAACAACCCACGAGACGGCACAAAGAACTCCAGCGTGGTACGGCCATTTTCGCTGTACATGTTGCGTAATTCGCCTTTGCGTTGACTGCTTAAGCGTTCAATACAGGTACCGCTACAGTCTTCAGGCACGTCTAACAACACGGATTCAAACGGTTCGTGCTTCACGCCATTGATTTCTTTCACCAAAACTTCAGGTTTGGATACTTGGAACTCGTAACCTTCGCGACGCATGGTTTCAATCAAAATCGTCAAGTGCAACTCCCCACGACCCGACACCACAAAGGCATCGGCGCTTTCACCATCAAGGACTCGCAAGGCCACGTTGGTGCGAATTTCACGATAAAGACGATCACGCAACTGACGGCTGGTGACAAACTTACCTTCTTTACCCGCCAAGGGGCTAGTATTGATGCTAAAGGTCATCTGCAAGGTGGGCTCTTCAATGTCAATCAACGGTAAGGGGTTGGGATGTTCCAAATGACAAATGGTTTCTCCAATGGTGGCTTCACTAATGCCTGCGACTGCCACGATGTCGCCTGCGATGCCGACTTCCGCTTCAATACGCTTTAAGCCTTCAAAGGTAAAGACTTTGACGATGCGGTGCTTTTCCACCGTGCCTTCACGCGTACATAAGGCAATTTGCTGCCCGACGTTAATCGTGCCTGACTTGATGCGTCCGATACAGATACGACCTAAATAGTCGTTGTAATCAAGGGTAGAGACTTGAAATTGCAAGGGGGCATCCAAAATCGCAGGAGGCACAGGCACATGTTCTAAAATGCTTTGAAACAGCGGTTCTAAACTTTCTTGAGCGCCGTCATGCGTTAGAGACGACGTACCAGCCAATCCACAGGCAAACACCACAGGAAACTCGAGTTGATCTTCATCGGCCCCAAGTTCAATCAACAAATCCACGACTTGATCCACCGCACGAAGAGGCTCCGCCGCGGGACGATCCACTTTATTAACAACCACCAAGACTTTTAACTTATGTTCAAGGGCTTTACGCAGTACAAAACGGGTTTGAGGCATCGGGCCTTCAACGGCATCCACCACCAAAAGGGCGGCATCCACCATGGTCAAGACGCGTTCGACTTCGCCTGAAAAGTCCGCGTGGCCGGGGGTGTCTAAAATGTTGATGCGGTAGCCGTTATAGGGAATGGCCGTATTTTTGGCCAAAATGGTAATGCCCCGCTCGCGTTCTAAGTCGTTGGAATCCATCATGCGTTCGTTGGTGGCTTCGTTGTCTCTAAAAATACCGCTTTGCTTGAACATGCTGTCCACCAACGTGGTTTTGCCGTGGTCAACGTGTGCGATAATGGCGATATTTCTAATTTTGTCCGTGGTTAGTTCAAGCAGTTGAGCGTTCATAAGAGCCGTCTTTCTGGGTAGGCTAGCAGTGACGCCAGCGTGAGGGGGTTAATAAGGGAAAGCAAAATACTTACAGTACCCTTTCATTAAAACGCAAACATAAAATAATGTGAAGGGGCATTTTTTGTCGAAATCACCACGGTTTTATGCTAAGATGAAAAGTGAATCCACAAACGCCAAAGGAGATCCGCCATGGTTGCTCGTCTTCACACCCCTAAAATTACGGTGCATCAATGCCTCACCGATGTCAGCACGCCATTGCAGATTTTCAACACCCTAAGCCACCATTGCAAGCAAGCCGTGTTGCTTGAAAGCACCGATGCCGACACTCGCTTGGCGCGCTTTTCCTTCTTGGCATGGCGACCTTATCTGTCCTTTAGTGTGAAAGACGGCATGGCCACGCTCATCAACCAACACACCCATGAAATCGATGTCTTTGAATGCCACAACCCATGGCAGTGGATGCGTGACACCCAAGCCAGCTGGTTGGCGGAAAACGGCTTCACCCTTGAAGAACTGCACAAAGAAACCCAACTGCCTGCCTTAGGCGGATGGTTTGGCTACACGGGCTACAACGCTGTTCAACACAATGAAGCCATTCCCCTGCAAGCTAGCGACCCCTTAAATGTGCCGGATGTCGCCTATGGCTTTTACAGTCATGTGCTGGTGTTTGACCACCTCACCCGCACGCTAAGTTCGGTGAGCCTGTTGCAAGATGAAGAAGCCAATGCCCGTGTGTGGGGCGAAGTTTGCCACGCGCTAAGGCATCCGCTACCGCTTGAACCGCTTTCGCTGGTGGAAGGCTTGGCCAAAGAAGACCCGATGCAAGACGTTACATCCAACATGAGCAAGGCCGATTTTTTGGCCAAAGTGGGGGCGTGTAAAACGCTGATTGAAGAAGGGGAAGTTTTTCAAATTGTGCTGGCTCAGCGCTTTAGCCGTCCTTACACGGCCAATCCGCTGGATGCGTACCGCACGCTGGTGTCGATCAATCCTTCGCCGTATGCGTATATCCTCAAATACGAAGGGTTTTGGTACATCGGTTCTTCGCCTGAAACCTTTGTGGAATTGCAAGGCGATACCGTGTTGTTACGAGCGTTGGCAGGGACTCGTAAGCGGGGCGAAAGTCCTGAAGACGACGCACGTCTTGCCAAAGAACTCAAGGCCGATGCCAAAGAACTGGCGGAGCATAAAATGCTGGTTGATTTGGCGCGCAACGATTTGGGACGATTGTGCCAAGTGGGCACCGTTGAAGTAGGGGAACTGGCACAAGTGCATTATTACACGCACGTGATGCACTTGGCGACCGAAATAAAAGGGAAGAGGGATCCGAGTAAAGATGCCTTTGATGTACTAAAGACGGTGCTGCCTCGTGGGACGGTGAGTGGAGCGCCCAAGATTCGAGCCATGCAGCATTTGGCGAGCTTGGAGCCTGACCGTCGCGGGATTTATGCGGGGGCGGTGGGTTACTTTGATGTAAAAGGCAACTTGCAAAGTTGCATTGCCATTCGTTCCGTTTTAATTAAGGATGATCTGGCTCATGTGCAAGCAGGGGCAGGCATTGTGTATGATTCCGTGCCTGAACTGGAATATGAAGAAACTTTAAATAAGGCGCGCAGTGTGCTGGTGGCGCTTCTTTGGGCCAATCACGGCTAAGGGGATTCCGTTTTAGCGTCTAGGGGCAAGGGTTTTGAATGAAAGACGCACAAAACAGGGCGTCGATGGGTTTAATGCTATTGACGACGTTTTTCGCCGTGAGCTAAGGAAGTACAACAAGGAATAACAAACCGAGGAACCCTTCGGGAATCAAACCATGATTAAGACCAACCCATTTCTCACCAATCCGTATAATGATGCGTTTGGCAATGGCGACGCGTTAACGCCTCAACGCCCGCTAGAACCTGTAAAAAATCTACCCGTGCTTGATAGGAGTCGCTTTAAGAATCTCTCACCCACTTCGGTGGGCAACGGGATTCTTGATTTACAAGATTCAGGCGCCTTTGTCTTTAACGAAGCGGTTGAAGGAGCCAAACTTCGCGCTTCAGGCAAGGGGTACAGTCTGTTTGAAAAGAATGTCAACACCGTTGAAATGTACGGCCTAAGTCCTGACGCCTTCAATCAATCGCTTGTAAAAGGCAACGTGCAAATGGTTCGGCAGTCTGGCGAAAACAGTGGAACCAATAGTCTTTATGTGCTAGGAGATTTGGAAAATAGCTTGCAATCAGGCACAAATGCTCAAAATGAACTAATTGCCAGCCGTGTTGGCCAAGCCATTATGAATGGCGAAGGGGGAACAACCAATCGTTTGACGGCCACCGACGTGGATCGTTTGGCGCTGGCTGGTTCAGACACCACTGAAGGCAAAGGAACACGAAACGACGCCTTCGTAACTTCAACAGTAAAAGAACTGTTGACGGCCTTACATCAGGGTAAGTCTTCAGGGGTGTTTAATGTAGTAGGTCGTTGGGAAGATAGTGCAGTCGGAGCCACCACAGAACTATTGGCCGAAGAAATGGCCCAAGCGTACTTGGAAGGACAAGGCAACAAAAACCATTTACGTGTCAATAAAGGCGTTAAAGAATTTGCGATTGGCCAAGGCGCCGAAGGAAATGACAACCGAATTACCGCCGATGAAGGCATTGAACGCTTTGGTATTTTAGGCAAGAACAATACCAACCAAGTGTTTAGTTTTTCAGGGCTAAAGGCGTCTGAAGCGGTGTTGCAAGGTGCGGGAAATGAAACGAAGTATTTTGGCAATGGCCAGCAAACCGTGCGAATTGGGGGCAACAAAAATAAGAGTATTATTGAGACTAGCGACTTAATCAGTCAGACGTTTACTTCCGCGCAGGAACGTCAACGCTTTGTCGAACAACAGAAAGACACCCTCCAACTCGGGGGCACTGGAAATGAAGTCCGAGCTAACTTAGGCGTGGGCAACGACGCTATTTACGTCCATGCCAATGCCCATAGTCAAAACAGCCAGTATAAAGTCACTGGCGGTGAAGGGCAAGACACCCTAACCCTCCAAGGCCAAAAACAAGACTGGTTCAGCCAAAAAAATAAAGACGGTAGCACCACCTTTACCCACAAGCGTCTCAAACAAGTCGTGACGGTTGAGAGTATTGAAAACATTTGCTTTAGTCCAAAGATGAAAAATAGTGAAATCGGGTTTCGTCCAACGGCCTAGTCGGCGTTTGTGGAGGGGGAAAGAGTCGACTCACGCCCCTTGCCTTCATCTCTAAGCATCTGTTCCACAAACTTCAGCACCACCAAACGCGCATGCGAATAGACCAAACCGCCTTGAAAGTAAAAGGTATACGGCGGACGCACCGGCCCATCCGCAGAAAGTTCAATGGAAGAGCCGTCAATAAACGTTCCGCCCGCCATAATCAGTTCCGACTCATACCCCGGAGCCGCTGCGGGCACAGGGGTAATATAGCTTGAAACAGGGGACCATTCCTGCACCAACTTGGCAAAAGCCGCTTGGCGTTGGGGGGTTTGAAGCCATAAGGTTTGGATAATATCGCTACGGGGGGCATCCCACCGAGGTGACGCCTGCATGCCCAGCGCTTCAAGCACATAAGCGCTCAAGCACATGCCTTTCACCGCTTCTTTCACAACGGTGGGGGCTAAAAACAAGCCTTGTAAAAAAGTGCGGGTCAGTTCAAACATGTACCCCCCATTTGCCCCAATGCCCGCACAAGTCAAGCATTCCGCCACTTGTTCAATTAAATCGGCGCGCCCTGCCACGTACCCCCCCGCAGGCACGATACCTCCTCCCGGATTTTTAATCAAGGAACCCGCCATCAAATCTACTCCAATGGCGGTGGGTTCATGGGCTTCTAAGAATTCGCCGTAGCAGTTGTCGACCATCACAATGGCGGTGGAGTTGTACTGCTTTAAAGCCGAAATAACGGCTTCCATGGCCACAAGCGTCATGGGTTGGCGGGTGCTATACCCGCGAGATCGTTGAAGGTAGAGCATTGAAGCCTGTTGAATCAGCGCGATTTCAGCGTCTGTAAACGTGGTTCGAATGGTGCCATCCTCTTCAAAGACGCTAAACTCGTTGTAGGTAACGCCTTTGGCCTTAAGCGATTGTTTCGATTCCCCCCGCAAGCCAATGACTTCTTCAAGCGTGTCATAGGGTCGTGCGGTGATCGAAAGTAGGGCATCGCCATGATGAAGGCACCCGTTTAACGCCAATGAAAGGGCATGCGTGCCTGAAACAATATGCGGACGCACCAACGCCGCTTCGGCTTCTAAGGCATCGGCGAAGATTTTGTCTAGCACGGCTCGCCCCATATCGTGATGCCCATAGCCCGTGACGCACGCGAAGTGTTCTTCACCTAGGCGGTGGCGTTTCATGGCTTGAAGCACGCGTTCTGTATTGGCGTGGCACAAGGCGTCTAGGTGAGGGAAGACGTGTGCTTGCAAGGCGGTTTCGGCCTGTTGAATCAGGGTTTCGGGGGAAAGCAGAGGCGATAAAGAGCAATCGGATTGAGGCATGGTGGGGGGGCTTCCTGCAAGGGCTTCGGGGAAAATTCTTTTTGATGCTAGCACAAACAAAGCCCGCATGGGATATTTTGAAAGCGAGCGGGTTGGTTTACAAACGGGGTTGAGGTATACTAAAACGCTAAGGGTTCCTCTGTATAGAAAGCTCTGCGAAAGTCTTTTTGCTTTGTTCCTTTTCCTTATGGGAAAAGACGAGGAGAAGGGAAGCACCCCCGATGAGGGGACATCCCGAATCCTTCACCCCCATATTCCCCCCCCCCTGTAAGAGGTTTCACCCCATGCCCCCCACTGAAAAAATCGCCCCGCTTCACCCCCAAACTGCCGAAGACTTTATCGCCCTTGAAAAGCAATACGGCGCCAATAACTATAAACCACTCGATGTCGTCGTCGAACGTGCTGAAGGCGTCTGGCTCTACGATGTGGCAGGGGTTCGTTATTTGGATTGCCTCAGTGCCTATTCCGCCGTCAATCAAGGGCATTGCCACCCACGAATCTTAAAAACCATGATGGAACAAGCCCAAAAAGTCACCTTGACCTCTCGGGCCTTTCGCAATGACAAGCTCCCCTTGTTTTATGAAAAACTATCTAAATTAACCGGTTTTGAAAAAGTGTTGCCCATGAATACGGGCGCTGAAGCGGTTGAAACCGCCATTAAAGCCGTGCGTAAATGGGGGTATACCGTTAAACAGGTGCCCACGAATCAGGCCGAAATCATCGTGTGTACGGAAAACTTTCAAGGCCGCACGACGACGATTGTCAGTTTTTCTACCGATGAATCCGCGCGTGGAGGCTTTGGCCCCTTTACCCCCGGTTTTGTGATTGCCCAATACGGGAACATCGAATCCATTAAAAACGCCATTACACCCAATACGGTGGCCATTATGCTTGAACCGATTCAAGGGGAAGCGGGCATTAAGTTTCCGCCCAAAGGGCATTTAAAGGCCTTGCGTGAACTATGCGATGCTGAAAACATCTTGCTGGTGTTGGACGAAGTCCAAACAGGGTTAGGGCGCACAGGCAAGCTCTTTGCCTTTAATCATGAAGACATTCAGCCAGATGTAGTGACCATTGGTAAAGCCCTTTCTGGCGGATTCTACCCCGTTTCAGCCGTTTTAGCCACCCAAGAAGTGCTTGGCGTGTTTAACCCCGGTGAACATGGCTCGACCTTTGGGGGCAATCCGCTGGCGTGTGCGGTGGCCATGACGGCATTGGACGTGTTGGTGGAAGAACAACTTATTGAACGTTCAGCGGAGTTGGGGGCGTATTTCTTGGCGAAACTACGCACGTTGACCCATCCCGCCATTAAAGAAGTGCGTGGCTTGGGCTTGTTTTTGGCCATTGAATTGCATGGCAAGGCGCGTCCGTATTGTGAAACGCTCTTTCGTGAACATCAGCTTTTGGTGAAAGAAACGCATGAAAACATTATTCGCATTGCCCCGCCTTTGGTGATTAGTAAAGACGAGATTGATCAAGCGTTTGAAGCTATATCAACGGTGTTTCATACCCATTCATAGATCAACGGTCTCGAACGGATCGAGGCATCTTGGCTAGGCAACGGGTCAAGGCCTCTTCTAGGGTGTGGCCACGCTTTTTGGACTTGGTGTAATACCAGAGTTCTGTAGGGGGGGCGTTGCCTTCGCCTTCTTCAGAATATAAGGCAAACCACACCTGGTAATGTGGTATAAAACTCAAGGCACAGCCCAAGGCCAATATAAAAAGACTGACATATAAAAAGGGGGTTTCAGGCGCGGATTTGATCTGTAAGCCTGTGGCCATAACCGCTTTTTTATATTGAAGGACTTGGCCCCCTAGCGTCGTGGCAGCCCCCCCTTCGGCAAGGGAAACCAGCGTGTTTTTGGCTTCACTAAAGCCTTTTTGATACCCCTGTAACACGCCGTTACGTTCAAGCAACACATGCAAACGATTGCGTGGTAAGCCGTCGGTAAAACGCCCAAGCGGGAAGATAAACAAACGTGTGGTGGCGTCAACAGGGTGCACCGCATACGGACGCCCCGCCAGTGTTTGAGAGGCATCCAGTCGCAAAGGGACGTGATTGATGAGGACGTCATGCCACGTGGTGGGTGAAAATTGGGCCTGATAAAACGTCACGCCGTCATACACAAAAGGGTGATTGACAGACGTTTTTCCTTCAGCCAAGACTTCGCCCGTTAGGGGATCTAAAATTTGTAAGTCAGACGTAAACTGCTTGGGGATTAAAGGGGCTTTGGCTTGAAACTCAATTTCAAAATCGGTTACCTTGAACTTCCATTCAGGAATACGCCCCACCCAATACGGTGGACTAATGGACGTTTGAAAGGAGTCTGCTTCACTTAAATACAGGGATTCATTCGGCTTGAGCGTGGCTTGGGCGGTAAATTGACTAAAGGCGCCGTACAAGGCGGCCAAAAGCGTTAGGGCAATGCCTAAGTGGGTAATCATGGGGCCAACACGGCCTAGCCAGCCTCGTTGTGCGTACAGGCTCCATGGGTGTTTGGGGTTTGAAGGAGTAATGCTAAAGCCTTCTTGTTTTAAAGCCAACGTTAAAGTGGCTAAGGTTTCAGGCGGAGCCACCGCAGGAGAAAGACGAAGCGAACGACCCGTTGAACAACTTTGAATATGCGTCGCATTCATGAGTGTTTTAAGCGTAATTGAACGCCACGCTGGACGCAACCAACGAAAAGATCCCAACACAATCGACAAAAAGAACAGCGCTTCTAAACTAAAAAACCACGGACTGTAAAACACATTAAAAAAGCCCATTGCTTTAAGGTACGGCGTGGCATCACCAAATTGGCGTTGAATGTTCGCCAAACTCACGAGCGTTTCTTGAGGCATCAAACTTCCCATAATGCACGCAACGGCCAACGCAATCAATAACACAATCGCCAGTTCCATGGAAGCCAGTAGACGGTAGCCTTGCTTCAATAAACGCAACCAAGGCCACCAAATCGGGTGATGCACAGGTGTTTTAGAACCCTTTGGGGACTTGGGCATGGCTCAGCATCCTTTTCAATAGGGGGGACTTTGTTTTTATTCTAGCATACGCACACGACAAAAGCCGTCCTTAAAAGAACGGCTCTGCTAGCTTTTGATACCTTTTCAATTAAAGCATCACGGCTTTCATGGTTGAAGCGGGCAGGAGAAGCGTATTCCACAACCCTTTCCAAAAAACGCGGGTACAGTCTTGAAACAGTTGACGCGCTTGGTGACGAATGCCTTCAGGTCTTGCGCATAGGTTCATTGCACATAGGGCTAAAAGGCTTGTTAGCACCCCTGTTAAACCAATGCCCATTTGCAAAGGGCCTTGCATGAAGACGTCTTTCAGGCGAGCTTGACGTACGAGAGGATCCATTTTCGGGGTGATTGTGTCGTGAAGGTTTAGAGGGTGCGCTGCTTTTTCAAGGGCGTCTTGATCAACTCGCGTGTAAGGCAAAAATGCACTTAAATCTTCACTGGCCAAATCACGTTCTAAGGCTTCATCCATATCATAGACGCTGTCTTCACTCAACAACGACGTTCGCTTTAGCCGAACTGCTTTGGCACGCGCGATCACTTGCGTGGGGCTTAATACGGCGTCGTCCCCCAACTTTTTAAGCTGTTCTTCATTAAGGTGTTCTTGGGCCATTCCTTTTAAAGAGGTTAAGTTGGGTTGTAAGCGTCTGCCAAAATAACGTTCCAAATCAATTTCAATACCACCGTCGTAACGGGGTTTGTCACATTTTAAGACGAATGTTTTACGTTCTGCATCAGACATAGAGAGGTTCTTCCTTTACTGGGGTGGGAAATAAAAAAGCGGTGTGTACAATCTTCCATTAAGATTGATCTTATATAAGTATTAAAACAATCTTAAGAAGCTTCTATGCTAGGGATGATACATCTGTTACATTTGCGACAAAACTCTTTATAGAAGTGGCTTTACCTTCTGTCAATTTTAGGAGAGGGAACAGAGTAAAATAGACTTTCGTAGCGCTTTTTATAGATTAACCCGCAAAAAATAGCCCCCCGTCCTGAAAGAGAAGGGGGGAGGTTTATTTTAGAGAGAGAGAGGGAAAGTAAAAAGAAAGAGGAAAAAAGGCAGAGAGAGAGAAAAAAAAACTGAATCTTACGGTTGTAACAACTTCAAGGCCAACTGGGGCAATTGGTTGGATTGAGACAAGACTTGGGCCGAAGCCTGCTGTAAAATTTGATACTTCGTCATTTCTGCCGATTCTTTAGCAATATCCGTGTTACGGATGCGTGATTCGGATCCTGACAAGTTTTCAATCGCTATATTTAAGTTTTTACTGCTGGATTCTAAGCGATTAATCATCGCCCCCAAGGTGGCTCTTCGGTTACCGATGCGGGTAAGAGCAGTATCAATTTTACTGATGGTCTTCAGTGCAGAACTGTTCGTGTTCACACGAAGTGATGACCCTGCGGGTAGATTAAACAAGGCTGAAGCAGCGATACTACTAAAAGGGTTTATGCCCCCCACATTAGCAATGTCAATACGATCTAATTGAGAATTAGAATTGGCACCTACCTGAAGGTAATAATTGGTGATGGACCCATTGAGTAAGTTGCGTTTGTTGAATTGCGTGGCTGTGGCGATTCGGTTTAAATCTTCCGAAAGCTGAGAGATTTCAATATTGATCGCGCTACGTTCTTGGGAAGAGTTAGAATCGTTTGCACCTTGAACACTGAGTTCTCGCATACGTTGAAGGTTTTCTACGACTGTTTGGAAGGTGCCGTCCACAACGCTTAAGACGTTGATGCCGTCTTGGGTGTTGTCTAAAGCACGTTGGGAACCTCGAATTTGTGAACGTAAGCGTTCTGAAATTTGAAGTCCTGCGGCGTCATCGCTGGATCGATTAATTTTCAAGCCTGACGATAATTTTTCGTAGCTTCTAGACAAGTGCATGGTGTTGACGTTTAATAAACGTTGTGAACTAATAGACTGAATATTGGTGTTAATAATAATACCCATGGTGGGGTTCTCTCCTTTTCTCTCTTGGTTTGTTTTTACACAAAATCAATCAAATTTTAAGCTCATAAAACAAAAGATTTGTTTTCTAAACTTAGATTTGAAATTAAGTATCTCTCTTCATCGTCGAATGTTTGTGAAAAAGGTATCGGTTGTGCTACGTCAAACTTGCAGAGGCTCCATTAAGTGGAGGAGGAGGCATTTAAAAAGCGCGGAAGTACTACACTTCCACGCTTTAAATTAAGTTTCAATTAAAGACTTACTTCTTTTTCTTCGCTTTTTTTGAACCTTCGGTCGCGCTGTTGGCATTGGCCACTAAAATGGATCCAAATTTCGTGGGAGCCGCATAACCAGTGGTTTTTTCACGAATACGCGCAGCTTTGCCCATGCGATCGCGCAAGTAGTAAAGCTTAGCTCGACGCACGCGTCCACGACGCAACACGGTAATACTTTCAACACGTGGGGAATTAATGAGGAAGGTTCGTTCAACACTGACGCCTTGAAACACCTTACGCACACGGAAGGTGGCTCCAACGCCCGCACCACGTTTGGCAATTATAATGCCTTCAAACGCCTGAATCCGTTCTTTACTGCCTTCAACGATTTTTACGTTGACTCGTACGGTATCCCCAGGGAATAAGACGGGGCGATCAGTACGGGTGTACTCTTTTTCGATTTCACGAATAAGTGGATGTTGCATCACTTATAGTCCTTATATCTTGAATGTCGTGAACTTTCCTACTTCTTTGCGCGTGGGCGTAGGGTTGTAAATGATTTGCCGTAGTGATGATACTTATTAAACATAACCACACGGGGCAAAGAACGCCAGACAGCCTTATTTGGACATCTCACGGCACCATAAAACCTACTATAAGCAAAACAAACCCGTGCGTCAAACGTTTTTGACGAAAACGCTTAGGCTGAATGTCGACACCACCTAGGTGCCCATATTCCAACTGCTCATGTATTCCCGCATCGCTGGGGTCATGGTGTCAATTGCAATGCCCATCGCCGCCAACTTAAGTTTAGCAATCTGCTCATCCACTTCCGCAGGCAACGTGATTAAGTGATTGCCCAAGTGACCTTTATGCTTGACCAAGTGTTCAACCGCCAAGGCTTGATTGGCGAAACTCATATCCATAACACTCGCAGGATGCCCTTCTGCGGCGGTTAGGTTCACCAAGCGCCCTTGGCTTAAGGCGTAAAGGGTACGGCCGTCGGCTTGAAGGCAGGCTTCCACATAAGCACGCGGTTCGCTCACTTGAATAGAGCCTGCTTTAAGCGCCTCATAATTGAACTCCCAATTCTGATGCCCTGCGTTACAGATAATGGCTTGATCTTTCATCACCGCAAAGTGAGCGGTGTCAATCACGTGCTTATTACTGGTAATGCAAATAAAAATATCGCCTAAGGCTGCTGCTTCTGCAATAGGCATCACACGATACCCATCCATTACCGCTTCTAGGGCTTTCATGTGATCCACTTCACAGACGATGACATTCGCCCCCAAACCTTTGGCTCGCAAGGCACAGCCTCTTCCGCACCAGCCGTAGCCCATAATCACCACGGTTTTACCCGCAATAAGGATGTTACAAGCACGCATGATGCTGTCCATCGTGCTTTGACCCGTGCCGTAACGGTTGTCAAACAAGTGTTTGGTTTTAGATTCATTCACGCCAATGGCAGGCCAAGGCAAGGCGTTTTGAGCATCCAAGGCTTTTAAGCGAGTAATGCCTGCGGTGGTTTCTTCGGTACTGCCCCACACGTGGCTACACCAATCAGGACGCGTATTTTTCATGGCGGCACAGACGTCTCCGCCGTCATCCATAATAATATGGGGTTCAAAATCAACCGCCAGTTGCACGTGGCGACGATACGTTTCGACACTTTCACCCCGTTGGGCGTAAATGGCTAAGCCGTAATCCTGCACCAAGGAAGCGGCCACGTCGTCTTGCGTGGTAATGGGGTTAGAGGCGATCACCATGCTGTCGGCTCCGCCTGCTTGAATGGTAATGGCTAAGGCCGCCAGTTCTTTGGTCATGTGTCCGCAAGACGAAATTCGCACGCCTTTGAGCGGTTGTTCTTTTAAGAAGCGTTCACGAATGCTCCCAAGCACAGGCATATCCTGCAAGGCCCAATCGATCTGCTTTTTGCCTTGGGGGGCAAGGGTAATATCGTTAATTTCGGGTGGAGGTAAGGTTATCGGCATGAAACGATCCTTTATGGCTTGGGGGATGTGTCTTACAGTTTATCATCAATAGGCATTTTTGAGCAAAACTTACACCAGCGCCCCTAACAATGAAAAGGGTTGCGCTTCATGGATTTGAACATTGACGAGTGTATTGAGCAAGGCGCTTTGTTCCAAGCCTTCAGGCACGTCAAAGTTAATCACCTTGTTTTGGCGGTTTCGGCCCATCAAGCGATGTGGGTTTCGCTTGCTTTGCCCTTCTACCAAGAGTTCTTGCACTTGAGCGATCAAAGGGGTGTTGTGGGCCAAGGCTTGCTTGCGAATGGCTTCATTCAAGACCTGCAAACGTTCTTCTTTCACGCTTTGTGGAATGGCTTGATCGTCGTAGCGTTCTTCCCAAATCGCCGCAGGCGTTTGCAACCGGGCCGAATACGCCGCCGTATTGCCTAAATACAAGCCTGCTCGACTTACACTGTACACGCTGTTTAAAAACGCGTCTTCTGATTCACCGGGGAAGCCTACGATGTAATCGCCCGTAATCGCCACATTCGGGATGCGTTCGTGGATTTTATCGCTGAGGCGATAGTAATCTTCCGCCGTATAGCCACGTCTCATGCGTTTAAGAACGGCGTTGTCCCCACTTTGCATGGGAATGTGAATGTGTTCCATGAGCTTCGGCAATTCAGCAATCGCCTCAATCATACGATCGCTTAAATCCAGCGGATGCGACGTCATAAATCGGATGCGTTCAATGCCCTTAATTTCATGGACGGCGTAAAACAAATCGGCTAAATCATAGCGAAGGGTATTAAAATCTTGGCCATAGGCATCCACCGTTTGGCCTAATAGGGTTACTTCTTTTACACCCGTTTCGGCCAGTCGTTTTACTTCATCCAAAATGCTTTGCGGTTTACGACTGATTTGGCGGCCTCTGGTGTAAGGCACAACACAATAGGTGCAAAAGTAGTTACAGCCTTCAATAATGGTGACCCATGCGGAAGCCCCACGGTTTTGGCGGACTTGGGTCACCTCTTCAAAATAATCAAACGTTGAAGACGTCTTTTGTTTGTCAAGCGCCATGACGTGATGATCGTTTTCGTCAAATACTTGACGCACCAAGCGAGGTAAATCATGAATGTTCTGCGTCCCGTAGACGATGTCTACATAAGGCATGCGTTCAAAAACGGTATTACCCACTTGTTGCGCCACACAGCCAGCCATAGCAATTTTGACTTCGGGACGTTGTTTTTTGAGTTTGCCCCAACGCCCCAGTTGGCTAAAAGCCTTGTCACTCGCCATTTCTCGAATTTGGCAGGTGTTTAAAATCAATAAATCCGCCACGTTAGGGTCAGGGGTGGGCACAAAGCCTTCACGCACCAATAGCCCCAGCATCAGTTCGCTGTCGGCTTCATTCATTTGGCAACCTTGTGTTTCAATAAAAACCGTGCGATTCATGGCAAGCAAGCATCCCGTGTGTTTTCTAAGATGCCTTCAATCTAGCATGAACAGGCTTTAGAATCAAAGTCTTTTACAGCAAACGAGATCAATAGAGCGACTTCAACACGGGGGGCGAAAACAGTCGCCTAGCTCATGTGCGGTTTTAACCGTTCTTCAATGGCGTCGTACCACTCGGGTTCGGCGGGAAGTTTCGTCCACGTGCAGAAGGCTTCAATGGCTTGATGAATCAACATGCCTAAGCCATTTTGAACAACAGGGCATCCGTGTGCGTGGGCCAGCTTCATTAAAGCCGTTTCAGCAGGATTGTAAATCAAATCCACCACATGAGCCGTAGGGTTAAGGGCTTCTACTTGTAAAATCGTTAAAGGCGTGGCATTGACGTTCGGGTGCATGCCCACAGGGGTGCAGTTTATCAGTACATCTACAGAAGCCAGTTTTGGGGCCTCTAACGCTTCAGGATGAATCACTTCTAGCGTGGTTGAAGCCTGAGCTTCCTTCACCCATTGAACAAAGGCGTGCTTTAAATCGTCGGCTTTTTCAGGGTGACGCATCACAAGCGTAATCTGTTGAACAGGCGTCTTGGCTTCAAACACAAGCGCCACCATAACCGCGCGTGCAGATCCTCCCCCACCGAGAATCATGGCATGGCCTTCTGCTAGCTTTTCTTGGGTTTGGGTCGTTAGACTTTTGTAAAAGCCGGTGGTGTCGGTATTATGCCCAATAAGCGTGATTTCGTTGTCGACATCCACCCGAAAAACCGTGTTGACGGCCCCAACGCGTTTGGCTGCTGGCGTCAACGCGGGCAGTTTGTCATGCAACAGAACTTTATAAGGAATGGTGACATTAAACCCATGCACCCCACTCATCAGCATCGACGCAATAGCCCCTGCTTCAAGTTGGCCAAGCGTATAATCAAACAGCTTGTATTCCCCTTTTAGCCCTACCCGTTCCAGCAACGTGTGATGGATGAGTGGACTGTAACTATGTGAAAGTGGATGCCCTAATAAACCCAAGAAGTAGCGAGAGGTCACACCGTTTCCTTTATCAAAGGATTGTTCGAAAAACGCTTTCCAACACTATACAAAGACTAAATCAGGAAAATGGTGGACAGTACTGGATTCGAACCAGCGACCACCACAATGTCAATGTGGTGCTCTACCAACTGAGCTAACTGTCCACAGTTCGCCTTTTCATCTTCTGTATTAAACGTCAAACATTTGAATAATGCAAGTGTCACTCACGCACGGTGTAGGCTGTTTTCTTCTTGGGTTGAAAAATCCCCCAAACGGGATGTTCCTGCACAGGGGCATTGGCTTCAGGTACCACGGCTTCCACATCCATTAGTACGATACGGTACACGGCGTCTTTCGGGGTAATGCGCGGTAAAATCGACATACCGCTAAGCACGTGAGCAAAAATAGCGTACTTGGCATCCAGCGTGCGTTGGGCGTCTAAGGTAATGTAAAATTGACTCGACGCACTATTAAGATCAGCACTTCGGGCCATGGCCACAATGCCTGCATCACAATGAGAAAGCGTATTTTTTACTTCTAAATCAATGCGTTCGTTTGAACCACCCGCCCCTGTGTTTGTGGGATCTCCCGTTTGAATCACAAAGTCAGGCACCACTCGATGCCAGCGCATGCCTTGTTCGTTATAAAAGCCAGATTCAATCAAACGTGTTATATGAGCCGTGGTCTTAGGCGCTTCTTTTTCGTAAAAGGCAAACACAATATCACCTTTAGACGTTTCAATTCTCGCCCCCGCTTTGTAAGCGTCCGCCGTAAGATTTAATACCCCCAAGCCCCCAAAAGCCATTAACAACAATACACTTATTTCACGCATAGACGCTTTGAGCTTCATAGGTTTTCTCCTTTTTTTGGGGGCAATAAAACTACTCTATTTGGGTGAAGACTTCACCAAAATAGACGATATGCACTATAATACAGAGGAATCCTTATTCAAACAAGTATAATCCACTTTAAAGGAAGACTTCTACGATGTCCAAACCTTCTAACTCTTCAGTACCCACTTCTTCAACACTCTCTCCTATTACGGCCTTATGTCACGCCAATGTCTTAACCCCCAACGGTCTATTAAAAGGCACCACGCTTCAAATGCACAATGGTGTGATTCAATCCATAGGAACGGAAGTTCCTGACAATTATTTGTTACGAAGTGAAGACGTTCACACGATACAATTGGGAGAAGAATACCTCATTACCCCCGCACTCATTGATTTACAAATCAACGGGGCATTTGGCGTAGATTTTTCAGCTGGCAACATTATGAATATGAAAAAGGTGTTGGATACCTTGCTTCAACACGGCGTTAGCGCTATTTTACCTACTGTAGTGACTGCTTCGTTGATGGATATGGTAAGTGCAACCAACGCCATTGAAGAACTCATTCACTTCAACACACGTGCCAATAGTACTAAAGTGCTAGGCATTCACCTAGAAGGCCCTTTCCTAAATCCTGAAAAACGGGGGACTCACCCTGAAGAACATTTGTTGCCCATAGATATGGATGCCTTAGACTTATTACTTTCCCCCCATGTAAAAATGATGACCTACTCTCCAGAACTGGATCAAAATTTTGAACTGCTTGATGCCCTCCGTGAAAAAGGAATCTTGACTTTTGCAGGGCATAGCAACGTGGAACGAGGGCATTTAAGAGCCGCCAATAATCGTGGCTTACAAGGGGTGACGCACCTGTATAATGCCTTAGATTCTTATACGCATCGCCACGTGGGTACAAGTTTACATGCCTTGCTCGAAGAGGATTTGTGGGCATCGCTAATTGCGGATGGTTACCATGTGCATCCCGAAGTGGTGGAACTGACTTTGAAAGTCAAAGGGGTAGACAAGCTCGTTTTGGTGTCCGACGCCATGAATCTTGCGGGTTTAAATGAAGGTGAAAAAGTCCCCTTTGCCGGCACCTTGGTGCAGAACAAGGAAGGACGAGCCATCAATACCGAAGGTCATTTGGCAGGTTCCACCCAGTTATTGCCTGAAATGATTCGTAACCTGTTGAATTGGGACATTTGTAGCTTGGAACAAGCCTTTCAAATGGCCACGCATAATCCAGCTCAACTGTTGGGGTTGAATGATCATCGCGGTAGTTTAAAAGAAGGCTATGTGGCGGATGTGCTTTTGTGGCATCAACCCACCATGAAGCTTCTGGCCACTTGGGTGGCGGGGGAACTGCGCTGGTGTGATCAAGCCGTGTTTCACCCAGCTTCACAAGGCATCGTCTTAAATCAAGAAGATGTTGAGATCAAAGGGTCTACTTTTAAGCCGTCTTCGCAATACAAAGCATATCTAACATTATAAAAGGCTTTAGGCCAGAATGTGATGCAGTAACTCAATCACCAGCCCCTGAAAGCGAAGACCCACGGTGCTGTTGGTGGCCATGGCCATGACTTCTTCATGGTTTAAATCCTTGCCTTGCATTCCGGCTGCTAGGTTTGAAATGCAAGAAATGGCCGCAATCCGCATGCCTGCATGACGAGCTGCCAACACTTCTGAAACCGTCGACATGCCCACCGCAGAAGCCCCCATCAGGCTCATCATCTTAATTTCAGCAGGCGTTTCATAGGCAGGGCCCGTTACCCCAGCATACACGCCTTCAAACAACTTAAAGCCTTGTGCTTGGGCATAATTCATCGCCACTTGCCTAAGTTCTGAACAAAAGGGGGACGTCATGTCAAAGAAACGAGGCCCTAAGAAATCAGGGTTTGTCCCAATCAAGGGATTAGTTCCCGTGAGGTTGATTTGATCGTTGATCCACATTAAGGCACCGGGGTAAAATGCCTGTTGTAAGCCTCCAGCGGCGTTCGAAATAATCACGGTTTCAGCCCCGCAATAGCTTAAGGCCTGAAGCGGAAACACCACTTCCTGTATGCTGTAGCCTTCGTAATAGTGAAAGCGTCCGTTCATTAAGGCAATGGTGGCGGGTTCTGGCACACCTTTTAAGGTGGCTAAAATTAATTCGCCCGCATGCCCTTCTATGGTAGAAATGGGGAAATGAGGAATCTGTTGATAGGCAATACGTTCTTGAACGTTAAAGGCGTCATTTTCAGCCAACGCTCCTAAACCCGAACCTAAAATAACCACCGCTTTTAAGGGGCTTTTTAATTTGGGACTTAAAAAGTGACGCACGTCTTTAATGCGACGCTGTAACGCTTCTACGGACTGGAATACATTAGAGGCAGGAGTCATAAATAGTTGACCTTATTATGTTAAACTAAATATAGTGTTTTAAATAATTTCCCCCTACAGTGTCTATACTTTGTCGCTACGCTTATTTTGTTCAGTCATGTAGGTCTATCTACATTTTTTCACAAAATAATCTAGGCTCCTCGTCTAGCCTACTGTATGGAAAACTATTTAAAATACTATAATGTTAATCATTTGTAACAAACCATTAAAGTTTTTATCATCATAATACGAACATAAAAACGTACGCGAATAAAATCGTGCAAAACAGTTTTATTTAATTTAACAACGTAAGTATAATGGAAAGTGATGATTGTTATGTCAAACAAACAGATTTGGTCCCGTTGGTATGAAAAAGACAAAGAAGTGCTGGCGTTAGTCACTAACCTAAAGCGAATGAACCAATGGCAAGTGGAAGCATATGCCAAAGTAATTATTCGCCAAGCCAGTGAAATGCAACTTAAAAATAGCGAAAGTTTTATGTTGCAACACGGCAGCGACAAGCACCTTTCCCTCTTGAAGTCTATGGGTCGTAAACGTTGGTACGACAAAAACAAGTATGCCTACCGAAGCTTTAACGCCTTGTACTTAATGGATGATCATGCGCGTCGAGAAATTGCCCGCTTACTTAACGAAAGCACCCATTTATTACACACGTACATGGGGCGTTGTGAATCTTATGGTTTAGAAGCCAATAGGGCTGTATTTGAACAACTTTTATTGATGTGGGTTAGCGAAAGTGAGCAAGACGCTTACGATTACATTGACAAACTCGAACTAGAAGGGTGTTTAACCGTCTTGCCGAGTGCGTGTTAGGTTTAACGATCGAATAAAGCATTCAGATTCCCAAACAATTCCCCTGGAACGATATCACAATCGTTCCATTTTTTTATGTCTAGTGTTCGAAAGATGAAACAGGCGATGAGGCCATTCATTCGTTTAAACTTGGCTATATTAAGCCCCCATCCCTTATTCGATTGTTTTTATAATTGGATGTAAACATTTATTAAGAACCCTTTCCCTTTTTTGAATTATAAGGTAGGATGAAACTTGTATGTTATGTAAAACATTTTTCAAAAGTTTTCAACATAATCTATTGCTTTTATCACTTTCGTGTATAATGGTGAAACCCTCTGTTTTTTTAAGCCACTTAAAAGGAGATTTAATCTTAGGATTGATGCTCGATGTAACAAAGTCCTCTAAACTGATGATATAGTAAAATGCAATCACTCCATCAGAATGAATTATGATAGCATCAAGGTGTATTATAATTCAACGTAGAGAGAGACCCTACATCTAACACACCCCTAAAACACTGCGGAGATCTAAGATCATGGTAGATTCCATTCAATCTTCACGCTTGAGTTCAGCCACCAGTTCAACCGTTCGGTTGACTCCCCTCCAAGAAAATCCATTAGTAAAATTAACCCCCGTTTCCCTTCAAGACGAAAATAGCAGTGAAGACGTTAGCATTTCTGAAGAAGCGAAAAAAAAATTTTCTTCTGAAGCCGAGACACTCAAGTTTGTTCGTAAGATTGAAGCCCAAGAAGTTTTTCCCAACGAACGCCTTACTGAATTAAAAGCCCAATTTCAAAGCCCTGAAGGATTGAACGCTTACCTAGATTCCCTTGACACCGAAAATCTAGCCAAAACCCTTTTAGATCAAAAAATCATTTAAGTTTATTTTTTTATTTTACCTTAGAGAGAAAAGCCAGAACCCTGTGATACTTCGGTAGCATGGGGGTTTTTTTATGGAAAGCTTCCTTTCGCAGCGCTTTCTATAGCCGTTTTGACGCTGAAGGCTTATAATAATGTAAAAAGGAAAGACTCCCCCTGTTATGCGAAACAACGTTCAGCATTTGTGTTTAGGACATTCGGTTCAAGGCTTGCGTGTGGACTTCCACTGCTTTGACGCGCAAGCCCGCCCCCCCTTTTCTTCTTTACAAGACATTCCCCCGCTAGATGCGTTATTTCTAGGGGCCTTTCACGGGGATGAGCCTGAATCGGCAGAACTTTGCTTTCGGCTCCTGCACGATTTGCATCATGATGCCACGCTGGGTGAAGGGTTGCGATTGGGCGTTGTGCCGATCGTAAACCCTGACGGCTTATTGCGCAAGACCCGAAAAAACCAGCGTAACGTCGACCTAAACCGCAATTTTGAAACCCATAACTGGGCAGCCTCTTCCCCTGAAGATCCTTACCATGGCGGGGTGCTCCCCTTTAGCGAACCTGAAAGCCGGTACATCGCTCAACTGGTCAACACCACCACACCCACGTTGATTGTGAGTTACCACACGCCGTATCGTCTCATCAATTACGACGGGCCTTTGCCTCAAGCGGAAGAACTGGCTGAATGCTACGCCCACGCGTGTGCTTACCCTGCTGAAGCCAGTATTGGCTACCCCACACCGGGATCTTTTGGGAATTGGGCGGGGGTGGAGCGAGGCATCCCCGTATTGACGGTGGAACTGCCTGAAGGCGAGCGAATGAATGACTTGTGGCCGGTGCATCGTGGGGCAATTATTGAGGTATTTAATACATTAAAAGGGAGTATTATATGATTGTTCACGAACTCGAATTGGCGGTGGAATCCCTAGACGGCTGGCACTTGGTAAAGACGCCTGTCTCTGCTATTGAAAAGTCGTTTCAATTCCCCGACTTCAAGCACGCTTGGGCGTTTATGAATTACGTCGCCTTGCACGCTGAAGCCATGAATCATCACCCGCATTGGTCGAACATCTACAATCGTGTCCACATTCAACTCAGCACGCACGATGCGGTGGGCTTGTCTGCCAAAGACATCGCACTGGCACAAGCCATTGACGCTTACTTCAACGATGCCAACAAGTCCTGAACAGGGGTATATTCCGCATTGATTGAAAGGGCTTGCCGTAACATCAGCTTGGCCTTGTGACGCTGTTTCATTTCAAGGTACAACTGCCCCAAGTGAAAATAATTTTCAGGATCCAACGGATTTTTTTCCAAACTACGTTGCAGTAAAAAATACGCCTGTTGCAATAAACCATTGGCCGTAAACACACGCCCCACCAGCTTAAACACTTCAGGGTTTAGTAAGGCAAAACTATTCAGGTAAGCCATCACTTGTTCCATGCAGTCTAGCGCGTCAAAGCGAAACATCAGCATCAAGTCGCCTTCTAATCGGTTACGCAAATGCAGAAAACTCGGCCATACATTCAACTGGTTACTACACGCACGAAACACCACTTCTGCCCAATACGCCTGTCGCTTGGGGGTTAAGGAAGCAATCATTTCTCGTGCGGGTTGATATTGTCGCATACAAATAAAGCCCAAACAGGCTTGTTCAAACCGCCCATATCGCTTCCATAGCAGGGTGGCTTCTTTGAGTTGCCCCGTTTGAAGATAAGCGTGACTGGCTACATCAATCAAAGCATTCTGAAAAGGAATACTTTGACTAGATAGCCCCCCAAAAAAAGGATCAATCGGCAATAACTGGAGGGCTTTACGAGCGTCCTTTTCAACAAAGAGGGCGTGGCGGGCGGGTAGCAGATCGGCCCAGTGGAGTAAGGCCACTTCTTTGGCTGATGTTCCTGTAAACATAAATCCCCCCCCCCCTTTAAAAGGCGATCACTGGCTATTTTGATTGATTTTAGGAGGAGCCTCTTTTTTAGAAAGGGTGGTCACTTTAGTTAGGGTGTCACTGACTGAAGGGTGGGTATTCGCCTTTTGTTGAGCCTTCTTATTGCTGACCACGATTTCTTTATAAATTTCTTCACGATGCACCATCACGTGTTTGGGGGCTTCTACACCAAGCTTCACAACATCCCCACGTACATCCAATATGGTGACAAAAACTTCATTGTCTATGACAATTTTTTCACCCAATTTACGGCTCAAAATAAGCATATCGACTTCCTTTTTTAGAAAAGTGTTACATCAGCAAACAACGACTTGTTTAGGAGTTCACTTGCGTTTGCTTGCTTCGAATCACTTCAAGTTGAATGGAACCGTCCGCATCGATGGCTTCATCAGGAATGAGTCGTACTTTTGTCCCATACGTTTCAGGGTCTGCTAAAATAAGTTGCATCGCCTGACGGGTTTCACTATGAAAAACAAGGGGGCCTAAAAAATTCGCCGTCATGTGTAAGGGATTTTCTTCAGGAACCGTCACCAAGGTCAGAACTTGAGCCTCTTCGGCACGTTGAATGTTTAAAGTCGAACACGCTTCTGGAGGCAAGTTGAACTCATAATTATACCCAAATAACGTGGGATTCGTTACCACAAATGCCAACGCAGGGTCTTCTAAAGACTGTAACCATTTAAAGGGCGAATCCTCATCATGATCAAACAAGGCAAACTCTTTGAGCGAATCAAAGCCCAAAATGGGTTGTACAAACGTAATGATAGAGGCTTCATCCACGCTAACGGCACCAAATCGTTCCGTTTGGAATTGACGTAATGGGGGAGACATAGTCATACAAGGGGGCTCCTAAAAAAAGGGATTCTCTCTATTATTTTACAAGTTTACATGATTTTTGGCTTGTTTTTCTTGTTTCGGTTTTCAACGCCCTTTTTTTCATTTAAACAGGGGACTCTTAAAGCGCTGTAAAAGTCCTGTCCCCTCTCCTGATTTTAGGAGAGGGGACAAAGCCATTTTTTATTTATTCAACGCACGATACAACGCCTGTTGCATGAGGTTCAACTGTTGTTGCATGGATTGCAATTGTTGATGTAAATCATTCAAGTGCGTTTGAATTTCACTTCGTTTCAGGTAATGTTCAGCCACATACGCCTTCAGCTCATTATGTTCCCCGTAAGACACAAAAACTTTCAGCGTTAGTAACCAAGAAAGTACGCCCACCCCACAGGCACTCATCCACAGGCCAAGCTGCCAAGGCGAAGAGGCCAATAAGGCGTTCATTAGGTTGGTATGTTCCATAAGTCTTCTTCTTCTTTCCTTTTTTACGCTTTGTTCAACTCCATTTAGTATAGCAAAGTAAGCCTTCTTAACCCAGTGCTTAAAACACACGATTTTTAAGCATGGTAGGCTTTGTGACGTTTTTTAACCAAAAAACAACTAAATCGTGCCAAACCCCTTGCAGGTTTGATGCAACCATTCCAGCGCCACTTCGTCTTTACCTTGTAAGCGGGGGCTCATTTTTTCAAAACAGGTGGTATGATACCACGCCAACCAACTTTTTTCTGCTGAAGTCAGCAAGGCTTCTTCAATTAAATGCGTGGCAAAGGGAATCCAATTCAATAGTTCAAAACCATACCACACCCCTTGAGGCGTCCCGGCTTGCAAGGCTTGGTTGACTTGTACGACTATCGCGAGGTTTTCTAAACGAATGCCCCCCCAATCGGGCACATAGTAACCCGGTTCGATGCTATTAACCGTATGCAGCGTCATGGGTTCGGTGTACACCTTTGAAATGCCGTTGGGGCCTTCATGCACGTTTAAAAAGCACCCCACTCCATGCCCCGTTCCATGCGCATAATCATAACCCGCCTGCCATAAGGGATGCCGACACACGCCATCCAACTGAGCCCCTGTTGTGCCTTTGGGAAACACGGCTGATGCCCCCGCAATATGAGACTTGAGCACATGGGTATACGCGTGCTTATGGGCGGGACTTGGCACGGTTTGATCAAACGTAGTGGTTCGTGTAATATCAGTCGTACCAAAGGGGTATTGCGCGCCTGAATCGAGTAAAATCCAGTCTCCCCTAGACGCCTTTACTGCTGAAGACGGTGTACTGTAATGAGTCACCGCACTATGACGCCCTATCCCTGCAATGGTATTGAAGCTCAACTCCACGGCCCCTTCCGCCTTATAAAAGGCGTCAATGGTGTCGGCCAATTCTCTTTCAGAAATGAATTGGCCCGCTTTTGCTTTCGCATCCAGCCACGCCAAGGTTCGAATGACCGCCACAGAAGAACGGGCGTTGGCTTCTCGCATTCCCGCCAGTTCTTCGGCCGTTTTCACGGATTTTTCTCGTTGAAGCAGATTCGGCCCAACTTTAAGACGCGTGCCGTCTTGAGACAAGGCATTTGCCACGGCTTGGCTATGGGCTGCAGGGGTCCAGTACACGGTTTTATGGTGAGCAAGCTTGGGTAGTTCTTCCCAAATCGACGCATAGGGCCTTAGGGTAAGGCCATTTTCTTTTAGGTGATAAATCGCCTGTTGGGTGGAAGGACTCGCATCAGGAGCATCCGCAAACAGGAGGGCTTGGGTGGAATCCACCCACAAAAAGGCGTGAAACACAGGGTTGTAAGGAATATCTCTTCCGCGGGTATTGGTAAACCACGCGATGTCATCTAGCTTACTAACGAAGATACCGTCACAAGACGCGTCTGCCAAAGCGCGTTGCAACCAGCTCAGCTTGTCTTGAGTGGGGCGACCGTGGACGTGGGCGTCCACCGTTTGCCATGAAGGCGAACAACCCGCCGTCCCCTCCCTATTCGAAGTGCCAGACGCAAACAGCGATTGCACAGGGTTTTCTTCCAGCGCCAAAAAACGTAGGGCCAAAGGTGCTGTAGTCTCTTCTAGCCCCGCCAATAAGGAAGCACTGACAGTTTTCGGATCATATGCCACAACCGCCCCATGGGCCAGTGTTGCCAAGCATTCTTTTAACGTGGGGTGACCTTCCAGCCCGATTTTAGAGACCTTTACATGCGTTTGTGGGACTTCGGCTTCAGCCTGTTCGTAATAACGACCATCCGCAAAAAGCCATACGGAGTCTTGAAGCACGAGGGCATCACCCGCAGAACCTGTAAAACCAATGAGAAAATCACGCAACTTGGCGTGTTCAGCCAAGTATTCGTTTAAATGCACGTCGTTATGGGGGAGCAAGAAGGCATCCCACTGGTTTTGCTTTAAAACGGCTTGCAGGGCTTCAATTCGTTGGGTATAGGGCATGACGTTATGTTCTTTATCTTCTTAATATGAGTAGGTTCATTTTAGCATAATATAGAAGGCTCTGCAAAAGTGGGGGTGTTCTTGGTAACATCAGGGTATAAAATTGTTTTGAAGAGTTTCTTAGGCACTTTGCCGATTATTGACTCAAGGAGCTTGCTCGCCAAAGCCTTGGTGAAGACCAAGAAGCGATCGGCGTTTTAGGGGTGGATGCTCTAGCCATTTAAGCGGTTTCGATTTAGAATAAGGAAACGTATTCCTTAAACCATTGAAACGATGCCATGAAACAGTCAAAATCGGACGTCTTAAAGCGTTTAATCTTGTTAAAGCCTAGCTTGCAAGAAGATTACGGCATTGAACATTTGTGGTTGTTCGGTTCAGTGGCACGAGATGAAGCCACTGAAACCAGCGATGTCGATTTGTTGTATCAACCCAGCAAGCCCTTGGGTTTAGAATTGATGACCTTGTGGAACCTGTTAGAAGAACAGTTGGGTTGCAAAGTTGATTTAGGGGACTTGCGTTATGTCAAGGCTCGCTTGAAAGACGCCATTGCAAAGGACTTATTTGATGTTTTCTAAAGGAACAGATTTAAAAAGGGACGCTTAAATACATGCAAGCAAAAAAGAATAACGGTAAAACTTTAACACTTTTCCTCGTTCAAGGAGATTCTACAGGATCTATTCAAGTAGGGATTAAAGGGGATACTTTAAAACTTGTCTCTTTACCTAAAAATCATCTTTCAGATTATATGTCTGAAAGTGATATAGGAAGAGGGTTTTATCTCTTAGTCCAACAAAACCCTAATGTGGCTCAACCTTTTAGTGTTTATGTGGGAGAAAGTAAAGACTTACTCACCCGTATGACACGCCATAAAGCGGATACAAATAAAGAGTTTGAACGCATTATTTTAGCCTATACCAGTGACAATGAACTTAATACAGACCATACCCGTTATATTGAAGAAACGCTCATTAAGTTTTGTAAGATTCACCCTTTAGTAGATTCCACCAACGGAAATAATGGACAAGCAAGTCCCCTTCAACCTAGTGACAAAGCGTATTGTGACAATCTATTAGAACAATTTGTCTTGGTGCTTTCAGCCTTAGGATATTACTTTATCAAAGATTGGGGGCTAGCCCCCAGTGAACTCAAGGCTCGTTATGCGTCTATGCCTACTGTAACGACTTCACAAGCATTAGCTACTCCTCTGATTTTAGAAAATCAAACACCAGAAGAGAGTCTTCAAGAGATTGAGACGCTAGAGCAACAAGAAAGTCGTAAAGTTCGCAACGAGAAAATCTCTGAGTCTGTTAAAAAAAACGGGTTAAGTTACTTAAGTAACTTAAAGCTCTCCGAGTCTGTCAAAAAGACATGGGAAGATCCCATTGTGCGTCAAAAACGTGGTGAACATCATGCTGTTAAAGTTGAGAACTACGGAGAGTTCAGTTCTGTTGCAGACGCTTTTCGAAAACTGGATTTACCAATGAATAAGCACAAAGAATTCCGATTAAAGCTTAAGGCTGAAAAGACTCAAACATTCCGTTTTGAAGATAAAGAATACATTTTCAAATTGATCGAGTAGTAGGCGAAAAATAGACGAAGCCCCTACCCAAGCTCCCCCCAGTGATGCCCCACCGCTAGATCCACCACCAAAGGCACTCGCAAGGGTTGCTCGCACTCCATCGCCCAACGTATCGCCGTTTGCGTCGCTTCCACCTCGTTCGGGGGGGCTTCTAACACCAGTTCATCATGCACCTGTAACAGCACACGGCTATGCAATCCGTCGGCTTTTAGGCGTTTGTTCAGGCGTAACATCGCAATTTTTAGCAGTTCGGCGGCCGCCCCCTGCACAGGCGTGTTGAAGCTCGCACGTTCCGCAAACTCTCGAATGCTTTTGTTACCACTATTGAGATCACGGCTTAAATCCCGCTTACGACCAAACATCGTGGTGCCAAAGCCCGTTTCGTGAGCCGTTTCAATGGTATCCGCAATCCATCGCTTCACATCAGGGTAGGTCCTAAAATAGCGGTTGATGAAGTCTTGAGCTTCGGCGTAAGGCACGCCAATTTGTTGAGACAAGCCATGAGCCGTTTGACCATACACAATGCCAAAATTGACGGATTTTGCCGCATAACGCTGTTCTTTCGTAACCGCTTCAATCGGCACGCCAAAGACGAGGCTGGCGGTTGCCGTGTGAATATCCGCCCCACTTTGAAAGGCGTCAATCATGTGTTTATCTTGACACAAGTGGGCCAAAATCCGCAGTTCGATCTGTGAATAGTCGGCTGAAATGAGTTGCCAACCCTCTTCGGCGACAAAAGCTTCACGAATCCGTTGCCCCCAGGTGGAGCGTACGGGTATGTTCTGCAAGTTCGGATCGCTGGATGATAAACGCCCTGTTGCCGTAATAATCTGGTTAAAACTCGTGTGGAGCCGTCCTGTTTGGGATTTGACAAGCAACGGTAGGGTATCCACATAGGTGGATTTGAGCTTAAACAACTGGCGATAATCCAGCAAAATCTGAATAATGGGATGCTCCCCAATCAAGGATTCCAGCACCTTACTGTCGGTAGAATAGCTTTTAGTCGCCGTTTTTCGCTTGGGCTGAATGCCCAGTTGGTCAAAGAGCAATTCCCCCACCTGCTTCGGCGAATTCAGGTTAATCGGGGTTTCGCTATAGGTTTGGGCTTGCGTGGCTAAGGTCTCGACTTGGGCATCCAATTCTTGAGCCAAGGCTTGCAAAGGGGCTTTTTCTAGACGAATGCCGTTGTATTCCAGTTCCGCCAACACCCACGTCAATGGGTTTTCAATCTCGTAAAAGAGGCTCGCTAAATCAGGCTGTGCGGCTAAACGTTGACTAAACAGAACCGCCAAACACCACGTGGCATACGTGTCCGACGCGCCATAGGGAGCCGCCTTGTCAATCGGCACATCCGCAAAGGTGATTTGCTTCTTGCCTTTTTTACCGATAAGTTCATCGATGGGGGTCATGGCAAAATCGAGTTCACGCTCGCCCAATCCTTTGAGTCCGTGCTTGTTTTCAGGGGCGAGTACATAGCTCATAATCATGGTGTCTAGCACAGGCGAAGCCAGCTCAATACCCCAGTGACGTGTACAATTGCGTTCATATTTTAGGTTGTGAATGAGCTTGAGAATGGAGCCGTCTTCTAAAAAGGCCTTGAGTAAGGGAAACGCCTCGTCATAAGGGATTTGCCGTTGAGCATCGGCATCACTGAGTAAATCCGCCACATGAGCCAAGGGAACGTACACATTTTGCAAGTGGATGTCACCATTCGACGTGACGGCGTCGTAAGTGGTGGGGGCATCTTTCAAATGCAAGACATTTTTCGCCGTAAAGTGTGATTTGGCGAGACCTTTGCCCCAGCTCAAGCCAAACCCAACCAGTTCAACGTCATGCACATTTAAGCCTGTGGTTTCGACATCAAAGGCACAAATGCCGTAATCGTCCTTAATTTCTTTAAAAATGGCGTCAAGGCGAGCCAAATCTTGCACGACTTCATAGCTAAACGGTGGAAACGTAATTTTTGGCAATGCGACCGTTTCAGACGTTTGCTCTGCTTTGGCTTCTTCCACGACCTCTTCCACAAGGGAACCGTCTGTTTTAAGGCTCAAGAGTTTCGTCCACTTGGGTAAATTGCGTTGAAAGGTTCTGAAATTATAGGTATCAAAGTAGGCTCCCAAGGCTTCGGCGGAGGCGTCACTACTGCCTAAATGGGCATGGTCTAAATCAGGCACGACATCCAAATCACGCACGATAATCGCTAGTTTTTTGGACAAAAACGCCATGTCTCGTCCGTCTTCCAACTTGCGTTTGACCCCTGCAGGCGTGATTTCGTCTAAGTGGGCGTAGATGTTTTCAAGGCTGTAATAGGCATCCAAGAGTTTAGCGGCGGTTTTGTCACCAATGCCTTTAACACCGGGGATGTTATCGCTGGCATCGCCTTTGAGTCCTTTGAAGTCGGCGACTTGTTCAGGCGTGACGCCCCACTTGTTGATGACGCCGTCCCAATCGTAAACCGTTAAACCATCTTGCGTATTGCGAGCAGGAATCAAAATGTTGATGCGGTTGTCTCGGTCGATCATTTGAAAACTGTCTTGATCGCCTGTCAACACATCCACATGCCAATCGGGGTAGCTGTCGATGATTTTTTTAGACAAGGTGCCAATCACATCATCGGCTTCAACGCCAGCGATGCGAAACACAGGCAAGCCCAAGGCGTCGATGCCTTCATAAAGCACATCCATTTGTTGACGCATGTCTTCAGGCATACTGCTACGGTTGGCTTTATAGTCGGGGTACCAGTCAGTGCGAAAGCTTTCACGAGCCACATCAAAAGCGAAAACCAGAGCATCGGGCTGACGTTGATTAAGCAGTTGAAAAATGGCATTGAAAAAGCCATACACCGCCCACGTGGGGATGTCGTCACTGTTTCGCATTTGGGTCCGTTCCAAGGCGAAATACATGCGATACGCTAGGGCGTGGCCATCCACCAACACGACAGTTTTAGGTTTGACAAGTGTATGCTGAGTCATGCGGTTTGTCCTCATTGATCAATAGGGCTACATCGCTTTAGTATAGTACAAACACGGCATTGAACAGGATTCTTTTACACGTGAACACATTCAACAGACGCCTTGAAAAAGCGTCCTGCGTCCATTTCTTTTAACGCGTCTTCTAGGTTTGCTAAAGCAACCGTCGCACTAATCAACGGGCGAGGATCCACCTGCCTAGTCGCCAGTAAATCAAAGGCACGCTTCACTTCTTTAGGCGTATGGTGAAACAAACTATACAACGTGATTTCATCATAATGCACCCGCTTGGTGTCAAGGGTAATCGTACTTCCGCCGCTACAGCCGGCAAACCAATGCACTTTCCCTCCACGTCGGCATAATTGCACCGCTTTTTCCCATGTTTCAGGCAAGCCGACCGCTTCAATCACAGCATCCCACCCACGGCCTTGGGGACTAAAGTCTTGCACCAAAGCAGGGGCATCCAAGCCTTCGGCGATAGAAATCGTTTGAACGGCGCCTCCAAAGGATTTCGCCATGTCTAGCTTCATCGGCGTGCGAGCCACTGCGGTGACGTTTGCTCCCAAAAGCGTCGCCACTTTCACGATCAATTGCCCAATCGGGCCTAAGCCTAGCACCAGCACGTTATCCCCTGCTTGAATGCCAATGCCATGCACGGCACGAATCGCTACAGCCAGTGGCTCCGTAAAGGCGGCAATTTCAAAAGGCAAGTCATCGGGCAGGAGGTGTGTATTATAGCGCGCAATTTTTTCAGGAATGATAATATATTCCGCATACGCCCCGTTCAACAATTTTAAGTGTTCGCATAGATTATACTGTGCTTTGTCGCAGTAAAAGCAGTCGTAACAGGGGGCTGAATTGGCCGAAACCACACGGTCGCCTAGTTTCCATTGTGTGACACCTTCACCTAAGCTCACAACAGTCCCCGCAAACTCATGCCCAAAGGGACTCGGCAATTGCCCCAACAACACAGGATGCCCACGCCGATAGCATTTTAAATCGGTTCCACACGTTAAGGCGTGATGCACCTTGACCAGCAGTTCCCCTGCTTGAGGCGTGGGAACCTCCACCGTTTCATAACGAAGATCTAAAGGGGCATGAAACATCATGGCGTGCATGGTTTTCGGTATAGACATCATTGCTTTCCCTTATCGAGACACCGTCGATACGCCTAATGGAATGCCCTCAGTGCTTAAACGGTGGCTCCGCCGTCAATGGTGACCACTTCACCTTGCATATACGTATTGCGATCTGAGGCCAAGAAGACCGCAAATTCGGCCAAGTCTTCAGGATTACCCAAACGTCCTTTTGGTACCCAGTCCGTGTAAATGCCCAACAGTTTTTCAGGCAACGAATGCCCTAAGTCCGTGTTGAACATGCCTGCGGCGATCGCATTAACCGTAATGCCAAAACCCACCGCTTCACGCGCCAAGCCCTTTGTAAAGCCCACCACCGCGGCTTTAGACGTCGAATAATGCACGGACGTTGGCATACAACGTTGTGCCGCAATCGATGTAATGTTGACGATGTTGCCCTTGCGTTGCTTCATCATTTGCTTTAAAACGGGTTTGGTCATGTAATACAAGCCATTGACGTTGGTGTCAATAATACTGTGCCAAGACGCTTCTGTTGTGGTGACGAAATTGTCGGCTTTATTGATCGCCGCATTGTTGATGAGAATATCAATCCCACCCCACTCTTCAGTGAGTTCTTTGACCATGTTTTTAATGCCATCACGATCCGTTACCGAAACCTTAAAGGCTTTGCCTTTACTGCCGTGGGCTTCAATCAAACGAAGTGTGTCTTGAGCCGCTTCGTCGTTATTGTTGTAATTAAACGCCACCAACGCCCCTTCACGAGCAAACACGGCACACAAGGCTTTGCCAATCCCACGAGATCCACCCGTAATAATGGCACGTTTACCTTTAAGCAAGCCTGCTGAAGGAAATTGAGACGAGGGGGAATCTGGTGCGTTCATCATCATAGAAGGGATACCTTTTTAAACTTAACACGAAAGGTGAGTTTTATTTATTGAGACCCACAACGTTTAAGTCTCATTCCAATTAACGTGTATCAAACCACAAAGACACTTAGAATGCAAATCAACAATTTTATGGCAGGATGTTCTCAACATGTTAAAACCCGTCAAACCCCGCTCAAACTAGTCAGTGCCAAAACCCCCAAATTCCTTTACACTACAGGTATTATGTTATAGAAGACTCTGCGAAAGTCTTTTTGCTTTGTTCCTCCTCCCTTAGGTCGCACGCCTCGCCTATGGCGGGCTATGCTAGGAGGAGGGACACCAGCTCTGACGAGGCATCCCGAATCCCTCACCCCAACCCTTTCCCTAAGGGAGAGGGAGTAAAACGCCCTTTCGCAAAGCTTTCTATAGCAGTTCCCCCTTGTATTCATCGTCGTTGAAAGTGCAATAATGCCTACATTTCTTGAAACACTGAATCGCCTCAACATCGGACGCCTACGACTCGGCACAGAACCCGTGCTAAACATTTTAGAACTCTTGGGGCATCCCCAAGAACTGGTGCCGACCATTCATGTGGCCGGCACCAACGGCAAGGGAAGCGTCACGCATATGACGGTGGCTGGCTTGTTGAGTCAAGGCCTAAAAGTGGGGAGTATTCATAGCCCACATCTCATGCACCCGCGTGAACGGATTTGTTTGAATAATATGCCTCTTTCTGAAGAGGCCTTTGAACGTTACGGCCTTCAATTGTGGACACGACTAGAACAGTTGATCGGTGACTTTAAGGAAGATCACCCAGAATGGCCCACCTATTTCGAGTTTATGGTGATTTTGGCCTTTTACGTGTTTAAGCATGAACATGTCGATGTCACCGTGTTGGAAACTGGCTTGGGCGGAAGGCTCGATGCGACAAACGTGGTGTCGAATCCTATTTTAACCGTGATTACCAGTATTGCGTATGATCACATGGACAGGCTTGGCGACACGCTAGAAGCAATCGCCACTGAAAAAGCAGGCATTTTAAGGGCAGGCGTACCGCTGGTTTTAGGCCCCCACTTGCCAGATGAAGCCCGCAACGTGATCTACCAAATCGCCAAAGCCAACCATGTGGAACCCATTATTGAAACCACTCATGATGCTCTAGTGGTGGAAGACGCCTTGACGCCAAATGGTACACAACGCATTCGCAACATGGTCAGCCGTGAACGTTTGGAATTGGGATTGTTGGGGCATTTTCAGTTGAAGAATCTCGCGACGGTTTTGGGGATTTTGAGCGTGCTTCAGCGAGAAGGCATCGTGAGTGATGCCAAGGCTTTTTGCCATGCCTTAAAGCACTGCCATTGGCCAGGGCGCTTTGATTTTCAAGCCCACGCCCGCGTGTTGTTAGACGGCGCCCATAACGATGAAGGCTTGCACGCCCTAAGCATCGGGTTGGATGACACCTTCCCTCAGCACGGGTTGTATTGGATGCTTTCCCTACGGAACAACCGTCCCGTCCACGTCCTAGAAAAGCTTCTTCGTAAAGAAGCCCACCGGACCTATGGCGTTTTGTTGACGTGCCCCACGTCGCAGGACGCGGGCTTGTTTCACGCGCCACAAGTATTGAGGCAGCACTTGAGAGACGCCTTGCCTGAATTAAAGACGCGTCCCCTGTGGGCGGCGTCCGATCCTCAAACCGCGTGGTGGATGCTGGATCGTTTAATGAAGTCTCATGCCAGCACAAACGGCTATGCTCAACCCTTAAGCGTGGTGGCAGGCTCCTTGTATCAGCTAGGCGATGTGTATCCTCTTATAGTATTTAAATAAATAACCATACGTTGTCTCTTCGTTGTCGCACAGGTTTTTTTGTTTGGTTATGTAGGTCTCACTACACGCCCGCACAAAAAAAATCTAAGCTCCTAGAATAGCCTAACGTCTGCTTGATTCTTTAAAACACTATAGAAAGCTCTGCAAAAGTCCCATTCGGCGAATCTTCTGTGCACGAAGCGTGAGTGATTGCAAGCAATCAACAAAACAAGCCGTTGTTCGCTTTGCGAGTGATTGCAAGCAATCAGCGTTATGTAGTAGGTCTACACGCCTCAAAAGCCGTTTATTTTTCCTTGAATCTTCATCCGACTTGAACTTTTGCAGAGCTTTCTATATTAACGAGTTTAAATAAGACTCCGCTTCAAATAGATGAAGCGCCTCTTTCGATTCACCCGCGGTGACATAAATCGTGGGAATCTTCGTGTGATGAGCAATGGAAAGCAACGCCCCTCCCTTGGCGGAAGCGTCGAGCTTCGTGCAGATTAATCCATCCATATGTACCGCTTCATTAAATTGCTTAACTTGGGGCAAGGCATTTTTGCCTGTGGTCCCGTCAATCACCAAAAGACTTTTGAAGCTATAACGCAACCCTTCATGTCCTTCTAACGCTTTAAGAAGGCTACGCTTGACTTTTGCTAATTCTTCCATGAGTGGGGCATCCACATGCAAACGCCCTGAAGTGTCCACCAAAATAACCGTTTTGCGTTTGTTTAAAGCGTGTTGTGCCAAGGCCTTTTCAACCCCTTGAAAAGCCACCGCTGAAGGAGCATTGCCTTGGCTTTGTTCTTGCGTAAAATACGGCACGCCAAGTCGCTGGCACCACAAAACGAGTTGAGCATCTGCCGCGGCGCGAAAGGTGTCTGTGCCAATGACAAAGACATGATGTTCCCTAAAAGCATGAGCCAATTTGGCGAGGGTGGTTGTTTTACCTGAACCATTGACCCCACAAAGCATTAACACCACGACATCCTTAGACGCCAACAACGTCTCTGGTTCAAAACCTTGATCCGTGTCCAGCATGGGGGCAAGTGCTTCCATAATGGCGGGGGGCCAGGCGTTTGGGCCTTCACGGGCGAGCCTTTTTTTTTGGGCGTTTAAGGCTTCAAGTACGGCTTGAATACTGGCGCCATCTACATCTGCACGAAACAACGCTTCTTCAAGGGATTCTAAGCGATCTTCAAAGTACTGTTCGCTCGTTTCGGGCGTAGGACTTTGGCGAAACGATTCAAACAAGGCGTGGGTTTTGCAAAGTAAAGTCGCCCACATGATTACGCATCGACTTCCTTCGTTATGACGCCTTTTTCAGTAGGGGGTGCTTCGCTGAGTAGGGGTTCATCTGCCTGAGTAAGCGACTGCTTTAAATCCTGCACAATTTTACCTAACACCCCGTTGATGAATTTGTAGCTTTCAGGCAAGGAATAGGTTTTGGCCAGTTCCACCGCTTCATTGACTGAAACACCGAAATCTATATCTGTTTCATACAAAATTTCAGCCAACGCCAATTTTAAAATCAAGCGGTCCATTTTAATTAATCGATCGGTCTTCCAATCGGTTGTATAGGCTTCTAGCTTTTCGGTCAAGGCTTCGTTGTGTTCACACACGCAAGCAATCATGTGGGTGGCGTAGTCTTCCACGTGCTTGTCTTCTAAATGCACCAACATTTGAGGCACAGCCAACACATTCCACACCCATTGGCAAGCCAGTAAGCATTTGTCTAAACGCGCTAAAGTTTCTTGGGTGGAAGGCAAAGGCACCGCCACTTGTGGGGCGTCAAAAGACGCGTTTAAATTCGTGGGATGCTCAAACTCAATGGTCATAATCTGTTCACTTACCGATTTAAATAAGTCGGCAGCGGCTTCAATATCGTCTTGGGCGTGAAGCACCAGGGTTTGCGCTGAAGAGCGAATCAAGCTAGAAAGATCTTTGCCTTCTAACACCTTACTGGGTAGACTTCCACGACTGGCTTCGAGTTGGTATAGGGCCAATAAAGCAAATTTTCGAGCCACACGTCGGCCTTGTAATAAGTTAGGGGGAGAAGTGGTCATGGGGACTCCAGTTTTAATTTCCAATGAACAGGGGGTAATTTAAAAAGACTGTTAATGAAACGAAACGTCGTGGTTTAACCCAGTGGGTTAAATCTAGTGGATTCAATCTAAAGGTGTAGACTTTTAGACGCTGGTTTGAGATGAAGTCATAACGTAGACTGATAAAATAAGTGAACGCACGTGCACCACAATCTAAGCAAACCAAAAAATCTTTGCCACACGTTGTAACAGACTTTTCAAACAGCATAGCAAGAACATCATTGTCTCACAAGTTTTATTTCTAAGGCTGGGTAATAACTGCCATAAAAAAACAACGCTTCTTACACGACTTCTTACACCTCTTCTCACACTAGGACATTCAATAAAGGAACGCTTATGCCAACGCCTACGATGCTTCAAACTTTGACGCAAGCGTTTGCCGAATTGTTTGGCATCCAGCGTCCTAAGGTTTTAGAAGCCAATCAAGCGTCTACAATAGATGTGGAGGTCATTTGCAATCGAGATATATACCACCCAGAACGACAGGTGTTGCTTCTTAAAACAGGGCAACCCGTTGGGCCTAAAACGCTCGATTCTTTAGAAAAAAGTGGGGTTTCTGTTTTAGAATGTTGTTCCATTAAAGGTAAAAATGGGGGACTTGAACCTTTAAGTTTACCCCTGTTACGTTATATTCTTCAAAAAAATGCCTTTCAAACACCTACACACCCTCCACAGGACACCATTATAAGTTTTCAAGAACGTCGAACAGAACCAGCGGTAAAGCGCTGGCAACGGCATTTCAAAGTGTTAATTGTGGCACACAATAAACGAGATCAAGAACGCTTAAGGGCTTACCTTGAATCACAAGGCGTGTTGAGTCAGCATATCCACCCTGTACTTCAGGCATCTATGTTTGCGTACTTGTATGAAAAATACAAACCCACTTGCTTGATTATTGATTTACAAACGCACGAAAACTTTTTAAAACAAAACATCGATATACTTCAAGGCGTCCCCCACTGCCCGTTTGGATGCCTTGAAAATACGATACTACTCACCCCTTCCGCGGGGGGCTTTCATCCCTTAGAAGGTTTAACGCATGAAACCGTCAAGCAAATGCCTCACCCCTTGCTTCGTCAAGATTTAGAGGCGGTGTTACAACCGTTGTTTAAGCGTTTGCAATGTTTGGATTCAAACGCTCCTGTTTCTATCGCCCACCCCTCGCACAAAACGCCAAATCCCTTGTTTACATAGTATAATAGGACGAAATCTTTTGAAGATTAAAGCATATATGTATCAAAGTATGTCACACTAAAGGTACACTAAAGATTATACTCAATAACACGTGTTATGTGACGATAAGACACGTATGCCTATTCTTACAACGTTAAAATTAGAATCGAGTGTGACGAAATGCCTTCAATTCCCTACCCAACAGACGCGCCTAATGGTGGTTTTAGCTCCACTCCCCCCTCTAATAAAGAACGCATTCTAAAAGGGGTACGAGACCTCCCTTCTCTTCCAGAAGTAGTGACTCAAGTGGTGGAATTGCTCAACAAATCGAGTTCAAGTGGTGCGCAAATTGCGGATCTTATTAGCTATGATCCCGGATTAACGTCTCGCATTCTTCGCATGGTTAATTCTAGTGCGTATGGCATTCCTCGTCAAGTAACCAGTATTCAACATTCCATTGCCATGCTGGGCTACAATGCTGTTAGGGGTTTAGTCTTGGGGGCTTCGATTTGCCAGATTTTTTCGCCTATAACGAGCGAGGTAAAAGGCAAGGGCCTTTGTAAAAATAAGCAAGCCTTTGTTTTAGAAGAGTTTTGGCGACATGCTTTAATGACGGCATTTTTTGCCAAACATTTGGCAGAACATTTTAAACTCCCTAAGGCAGACGATATCTTTAGTGCGGGCATGCTTCATAATATCGGTGTGTTGGTTTTGCACATGCAGGATCCTCTGAGTGATACACTGGTTCATAATGCCCTAGCAAAAAAGAAAATTTGGCGATATGCTCCCGTTGCCTTGCCTATTGAACATTCGGTTTTAGGGTTTACGCATATAGATTTAGGTGTGGAACTGGCTCAACGTTGGCAGTTGCCCGAAGTCATGCGAGCCGTGATGAGTCGCTATAACAGACCCCGCATCACAGGCGATGAAACCGATTCTGCCGTTTTTGCCGTTGCGTTGGCCCATTACTTATTGGCCTTGGTATTTCAATTAGACTCCGATTTTGATCGGATTAGTTGTGATCATTTACCCGATGCCTTGTGTACATTTTTTAGATTAGAACTCGATGAAGATGTGCAATCCTTATGCCAACACATTGCACATTTGCTAGAAGAAAGTGAAGAAATTATGCGTTCCTTAATAGGGGAGTAAAAAGGGAAAGTCCCTTTGAGATATAACGTATTGTTACAGAAGCCCGCTTTTTTAGAAAGTGGGCTTGCTTTTATTCAAATTTCGAGATACATTTACAGGTGAAAATACTCTTATTTCTCTCTCTCTTAATTCGTCCCCTCAATGTATGTTGAGGGTTTTTTTTGCAGAATCATTTATAAGGCAGGAGCCGATTGCAACAAACCTTCTATATCGTGCACCACATGGCAGGAACCTCGCCAAGGGTTCTTTGCCAAATACTGTTGATGGTACTCTTCTGCCTTCCAGAAGGTTTCGGCAGGTAAAATTTCGGTCACAATCAGTTGACTAAACAAGCTTTGTGCATACGCCCTGCTTTTTACAGCGATTTCACGTTGTGACTCACTGGTGGTGTAAATCCCGCTACGGTATTGAGTGCCTAGATCGGGGCCTTGTCTGTTGAGTTGAGTGGGGTCATGCAAGTGCCAAAACAACCAAAGCAACTGGTTGAATGTAATTATTTCACTGTCAAACACAACCTCTACCGCTTCGGCATGTTGGGTGCGCCCTGTGCAAACATCTTGATAGGTAGGCCGGCTTGTTTGGCCGTTCATATAACCCACTGAAGTTTCCAAAACACCTGTGAAACTTGACAAAACGGCTTCAACTCCCCAGAAGCATCCTGCAGCTAAATAGGTTTTCTCTTGTGACATAGTCATTCTCCCACTTGTTATGGTGTCTATTGTAATGTTGCAATAATGCCAATTAAACGATTAAATAGCGTCTGGCGTCTTCGTTGTCGCTACGATTTTCGATGTGCTACAGTATTTTAAAGAGTTTTCCGTACAGTAGGCTAGACGAGGCGCCTAGATTATTTTGTGAAGAAGTGTAGATAGACCTACATGACTGAACAAAATAATCGTAGCAACAAAGTATAGACACTGTAGGAGAAATTATTTAAAACACTATATAGTATAAGCTATTCTAAATCAACAAGGCCAAATTTTCTCTAACGTTTACCAGCCCCTTCGATTTTCATAACCACAAAACCTAGATGCGCCCTGTAGAACCAAAGCCCCCTTGGCGAGAATCTAACGTAAAGGTTTCGCTCAACACTTCAATGGGCAACTGCGTCACAGGAGCAATCACCGCTTGGCAAATGCGTTCTGCGGGTTGAATGATGTAAAGATCTTGCCCCAAATTGATGAGGGCTACTTTGACTTCATGGCGGTAATCACTGTCAATGGTGCCAATGCCGTTGACGAGTGTAATGCCGTGCTTAATGGAAAGTCCACTTCTGGCTCGTAATTGCACTTCATAGCCTTGGGGAATGTGGAAAATCAAGCCTGTGGGGATTAAGCGTCGTTCAAGGGGAGCTAGCGTCACAGGGGCATCGAGGGCGGCGCGTAAGTCCATGCCAGCACTGCCAGCGGTTTCGTACTGGGGGAGTTCTTCTAAGGCGTGTGGTAACTTAAAAATGCCTAGGGTCATGGTGGAAGGGGTGTACGTTGTCATGGAAATGTCCTTGTTTTAGTGTTTTTGTGTACTTATTTTACCTGCGATGCTAAAAAATGAAAAGCCTTTGTAACAACGCCCTTGAAAATCGACACCTTGACCTATGTGCTTGATCGGTTAGAATAAAGATCATCACCGTTGTGTGTGAGTTTATAGATCGGGCCGTGGCTCAGCTTGGTAGAGCGTTCCCTTGGGGTGGGAGAGGTCGCAGGTTCAAATCCTGTCGGTCCGATATTTATTAAACTGTAGTGTTCGAAAGATGAAACAGGCAATGAAGCTAGTCATTCCCTTACAATAAGGGCGTCACCACCTGCCACACAAAAATACCGTAAGCGATTCCACCCAACATTAACACAAAGGGTGAACCCTGCTTACCCAAACGAAACAACAAGGCCGTCACCACGGCAGAAGAAAGCAAGCACAATAAAATACTCAATTTGGCTTCTGGGTTAAACACCCACGGCGTAAAGGCCACACCTACTGCTACAGGAATACAGCTTTGAAAGACCATGGCTCCCGTTAGGTTGCCAATGGCAAGGGTGTCTTTATTATTGCCCAACCACATAACGCTGTTGAACTTTTCAGGCAATTCGGTTGCAATGGGAATAATAATCAAACTTAAAATCATGGCATTGAGGTGCAACTTTTCAGAAACGTGCTGAATTTCATGCACAAATAAATGGGCCAAGCCTATAATACTGAACACCCCTAAAATGGTTTGCGTTAAAATCTTCCCCATGCTAGGTTCTTCGGCGTTGGGGTCAAAAAATAAGGGGTCCAGCGTGTGTCCTTCGGAATCTTTGTGATCGTGAGTGTCTTGCGGGGCATGAGGAGCGGAAAGGGTTTGTTTTAAATACAAGGCATACAGCCCCACCAAGGCAATGGACACAACCCATTTAAAGGGGAGTAAATAAGGGGGTAAAAAAGCGGCGGCAATGGCCAAACCATACGCCACAAAAAAATAGCCTTTGTCTCGAAAAAACTGCGAACGGTCAATCACCAATTCTAAAGAACGCTTGCCCATGAAGTAATACACCACAATCGCCAGCCCACTCACGAACATGGCCAAAGTCGCCAGCATAAAGGGGGCGCCTAAAATAGCCCCTAAGCCGATGTCTTCACCCGCTTTGAGCGTCATGCTTCCGTTTTGCCCAGCAGAAAGCACCCCCGTCACAATAGCCACAATCGGCACAATGGTTTCAGGCAAGGCGGTTCCCACCGCGGCAAGCACGGAACCGACGGCTCCCGCACTGAGATTGAGCTTTTCACCCAGCCATTCAATGGCATTGGTAAACACATTACAGGCCAACACAATGGAAACAAGCAAACCAAGAATCATCAACGCATCTAATAGCATGGGGGAAGTTCCTTTAAACGTATTTGGCAGCAGGCGCAGACCGCATCTTTCACAACTTTTTTATTAAAGCACAAATACACGACTTGGGGAGCCTTTTTACCCAAACGTCCCCCCTTGCCTTGAGCAAGAAGGGACGTTATACGTCAACTTATTTCAACATTAAGCCTGTTTAGCTTCTGCTTTTACAGGGGCCTTGGCCACAGGTGTTGTGGCGGTTATGGGTGCTTTTTTCAAAGTGGCTATTTGGGTTTCTAGTTCTTTGAGCCGTGCTTGTAGGGTTGCTTGCGCTGGTGTGGTTTTCGCTTGAACGGTATTGGCTTTAATTTGGGCCAATTGTGTTTTAAGTGCTTCAAGCTGTTGGGCGATTGTCGTTGAAGACGCCCCGTTGGTAGCATTTATTTGATCTTTCAACTTTTCTATTTTTGCTTCCAACGCCGCGGATGAGGTCTCAGAATCTCGCGTGTATTCAGAGACGGAAGGGGTTGAGCGTAACGCTAATAATTGTGTAAGAAAGTCAGGGGGAATGACGACACCCGATTGTTGCGCAACAGGGGCGACCGCTGTTTGTGCAGCAGGTGCAACGGCTGGAAGGTTTGCTAAAGCACCCATGGCCGTGGTGGGTGAACCCATGGCGCCTGTCCTGTTCTGCGCAAAGAAATTGACTTGGGGGCCTATTGAAGCAAGAAATTGATCGAGTCCTGCGAGTTCTGCTAAAGAAGAACTTCCTCCACCACTCTGTGGTGCTAAAGTGCTAGCAGATACATTGGCTGAAGGGTTCGCAAAGGAAAGCGCCCCATTTCCTGGAACATTGGCAAAAATACTGCCTGTTGTGTTTGGCACGGCGTTAAATCCACTCAGTAGGTTGTTACTTAAAGAAGGCGTCTGTGGCGATAACAAACCTTGAGTCGCACCTAAATTGAAAAGGGGGTTGCCTGCGTTGGGTGTTGGAAGAGCCAAGGCGTTTGTGTTGAAGCCTAAAGCATTAAGCGCAGGATTAGAGTTACTTGCATTAGAAGCACTTAGATTAGGCGTGCCCAAATTAAGCCCCGCAATCGGGGAACTAAGCGTATTAAATATCATAAAATCGTCCTTTTTTAGGGTTACATAGGGTAGGGATAGGGGGAAAGATACTCGAAAAAGTCGAGGCCACCTTCTGAACAAGAGGCTTATTTATATAAAAACAATCTTTTCAGACTTTTGTGCTAGCAGACGTTTTTTTGCGTTCCCCACCCCCACGCCTTTCAAAGCGTTAAGTCCAAAACGCTTAGTCGTGCTTGAGTTCGAGCTTGGCGTAGCGAGGATCCAACAACTTCTTGCCACTCAAGCGGTCAAAGGCCACGTTGTAAAGCACCTTTTGACCAGACCCTAAGACTTGGGCAATATGGCCTTCGCCAAACTTGGCATGCACCACACGATCGCCCACCTTGTAAGTCGGCAGATTTGAAAGATCCACCGTGGACGGCTTTTCCGCACGAGGCGTGGACGGCAAGCTAGGAGGCATAAGACGACCTTCATCCCGACGGGCATAACGATTAGCAGATGACGACGCTATGTTTCCACGGTTTTCACCTTTCGCATCCCCACCACGGCCCGCACCATCCACACGGCTTGAACCATAACGACGTTCTTCATAACTGCTATAAGGCGAGGCTTGGGCATCCAAACTAAAGCTCCCGCTCATCAATTCACGAGGCACTTCGCTTAAAAAACGACTGGGCACGCTGTATCTCAATTCACCAAACACCATGCGGCGGCGGGCATAACTTAACATTAAAAACATTTCCGCACGCGTAATGCCCACATACATTAAACGACGCTCTTCTTCCATTTCATCTGTACTCGTCAACGCACGATTGTGCGGGAACAAACCTTCTTCCATGCCCACAATGGCCACAATGGGAAACTCCAAGCCTTTGGCGGCGTGTAAGGTCATCAGTGTGAGGCGTTCTTGGGGGGCGGTACCTGCTTCAGCCGTCTGGCCCAAACTGTCTAAATCACTCATCAACGCCAGTTGCGCCAAAAACTCACCGAGCTTGTCTTGCGTTTCGCCTTCGGGGTGATCCGCATGAAATTGGCGTGCCACAGACATCAATTCATCCAAGTTCGCCAAACGCCCCTCTTCATCTTTGGGATCTTCCGCTTCAAGGGCTTTGTCGTAGCCTGAAAGTTGACGAATCGTGATCATGACTTCATCAATATACACGCCTTGGCTCTGCTGTTGGCTGATGCGTTGCATCACCGTGACAAAATCAGCGATGCCTTGACGCGCCTTGCCTTTGACTTCAGGGATTTGATCCACTTCAAACAAAGCGTTATAAAAGGAAATGCCTTTGGCTCTGCCGTAATTTTCGATGTGTTCAATGGTTTTCGCCCCAATGCCTCGACGAGGCACATTCATCACCCGCTTGACGCTGTAGCTGTCATCGGGGTTAAACAGTACGGTGAGATAAGCGAGAACGTCTTTGACTTCACGACGCTCATAAAACTTAATGCCGCCGACCATGGTGTAAGGAATGCCTCGAGAAATTAGCAGGTCTTCAATCACACGACTTTGCACGTTGGTGCGGTACAAAATGGCACATTCATTCAGCGTTTGATTCGAACGTGTGGCATAATTCTGCAATTTTTCAAGCACAAAGTGGGCTTCATCTCGATCATCAGTCGCTTCATAGCAATAGATTTTTTCACCATCACCTTTCACCGCTCGCAGTTCTTTGGGCAGTCGTTCGCTATTGCGTTCAATCACGGCGTTGGCGGCTTGTAAAATTTTAGCCGTGGAACGGTAGTTGTCTTCTAGCGTAATGAGCTGGGCTTCTTTGAAATCTTTTTGAAAGCCCAAGCAAATGCGGAAGTTTGCCCCCCGCCATGAGTAGATGGATTGATCCACATCGCCCACCACCGTCAGGCTTCGGTTATGCCAGTGAACCCGTTCATGGCCACGGCTGGTCTGCCCTGTGGCAAGCATACGAATAAGATCATACTGCACTTCATTGGTGTCTTGAAATTCGTCCACCAAAATATGACGAAAATGCTGGTGATAGTTGGCTAGCAAAGCCGGGTGCTGGCGGAGCAATTTCACCGTCAACAACAATAAATCGTCAAAGTCTAGGGCATTATTTTCAGCCATTTGTTGTTCGTACAGCGTAAACAATTCAGAAAGTCGCTCGGCTTTATAGTCTTTGGCGTTGGTGGCATGATCAAAGGCATCGAACCCTTGGTTTTTCACGGCGGAAATTTGATACTTAATCCCTCGTGCGGGGTAGAGTTTTTCATCCAAATTCTTGGATTTTAAAATGTCTTTAATCACCGCAAGCGTTTCGGCTTCGTCATAAATCACAAAGTTGGTCTTCCACGTGGCTCCTGTTGGGGCGGTGTAATGCACAATATCTCGACGCAACAAACGCACACAAACACTGTGAAAGGTCCCCATCCAAACATCTTGCACAATGGCAGGATCAATCAACGTGGCCAAGCGAGCCTTCATTTCTTTAGCGGCTTTATTGGTAAAGGTGACTGAAAGCACTTGGCTTGCCCACACGGGCTCAAGTCCTTCCCCCTGCCCTGCTAAAAGGTGAGCAATTCGATGCGTGAGCACTTTGGTTTTACCACTGCCTGCCCCAGCCAGCACCAGTAAGGGGCCTGCTCCAAAGGCAGTGGCTTGAGCTTGAGCCGAATTCATTCCCACCAGCAAGGGGAACACAGCATCTAAGGGAGCAGTCATAAAAGCAATATCCTCATATATCTAGGTTAATTAAGCCAGTTTAGCACGAACAAACGGAGGAGGTTTTGATTTTTTTTAAAAAAACGTCCCTAAAATCGTTATATTTAAGATAAGTATATTTTGTTTAGTTTTACGATTACTTGTATTTTTAAAGATAAGGAGTTATTAAGCCCATGAGTTTTTTCAATAGCACGTTGACCAAAGAAGTGAGAGATACTTCAAATGCCTCAGCGTCTACTTTACAAGCACACCACAATCAAGAAGAAAAAGAAAATTACCAAGTCTTGGTCAGTAGCTTAAAAAAGATTCAAACCTTAGGTGATTTACAAAGCACTGCAGACAAAAAAAAGGCCGTTCAAAGCCTTTTAGAAACCATTCGTAGCACTTTTGGTTGGGACTATGGCGCCTACTGGGAAGTCAACAACAAGGGCAATGCGCTGTTATTTAGTGTTAAATCAGGGCAGTTAAGTAGTGAATTTGACGCCGTGACAGAAAATGTCACGTTTGAAAAAGGCCTAGGCCTCAATGGCCGTGCTTGGCAGGAGGGACGATTGATTTACGTTCGCAACTTAAATGAGCTGAACGAATCTTCTCGGCGCGATGCGTGTCAACGTTCTGGGGTTCAATGGGCCGTTGCTTTCCCAATTCGTGTGAACAACCGTATCATCGGCACGATTGAGTTCTTTTCAAAAGAACACGCTGAAGTGTCCGATCAACGCTTAGGCACCATTGAAGCCCTTTCAACCGCCATTTCATTTGTATTTGAACGCATTGAAAGTTCGTTGCAAGAATTGCACGGTGCCGAATGCCTTAGTGCCGTACAACGGTTATTTAGCCTCATTGCGGGTGTTCATAACAAAGAAGAAACCATCACCACTGCCTTAAATGGAATTAAGGAAGCCTTTGGTTGGGATTATGCCAGTTTTTGGCGATATGATGGTTCGCAAAATGCCTTGGTCTTTGAAAAAGAATCAGGCAATGTGAGTCCACAGTTTTCACAAATCACGCATTCCACCACGTTTAGTCGTGGAGTGGGAGTCAGCGGTCGTGCTTGGGCGTCAGATGATGTCTTATTCATTCCCGATTTAGCGGATGTGAATGACTGCGCCAGAGCGCCAGTGGCGAGACAAGCGGGCGTCAAGTCTGGTAACGTCTTCCCCATTGTGGTGCAAGGGCATATTGTAGGCACCTTTGACTTTTTTAGCACGCATTATTTGTTAGACACTGAAAAGCGTCGTAATGCGATGAAAAACATTCGGTTTTTGCTAGAACAAACCCTTGAAAAGTTTGGAAAAACGGATCTTCAACAAGAAGCGGCTTTAGCCAGTCGTGAAATTGCTGAAAACATGAACCGTGCCGCCCACATGGCTGAAAATACGCGTTCGCAAGGTTTTCATACGCAAGAAGTGATGGAAGCGTTGATTCATTCTGCGGTGGAAATCAATAGCATTGTGAGCTTGATTCAAAGCATTGCAAGTCAAACCAATCTATTGGCCTTGAACGCCACCATCGAAGCGGCACGAGCAGGCGATGCGGGTAAGGGCTTTGCCGTTGTGGCGGACGAAGTCAAGGCACTGGCTGGAAAATCCGCAGAAGCCACCCAAAACATTCAAACGCAGGTGCTTGCGATTCAAGAAAAAACCACGCAAGCGTCTAAGGCCATTGAAGAAATCATCACCATGGTCGGAGACATCAGCGCGGCCAATTCTTCAGTCGCAGCCGCTGTTGAAGAACAAAACGTCATTATTAACAACCTCGCAAATTAAGATGCAACGAGGGGGGCACCCCCCCTTATTTGAACATCACCTTTTGGAGGTCAGGGACTCTGCGATCATCGTCGAGTCCCTTTTTTGTGGAAGTTTTAGTGTTTGCTAGACCACTAAAGGTCAGGATCCAATACGTCATGCGTTTATTTCCGTGTTAAACTACAGGTACGAATAGAATAGACTTACAGGAACACACCCCATGCCTTACGATGTACCTGAATACATTGACGCTTACTTTAACCAGCAACACAATCCCCTGAACCCCTACTTAGAAAAAGTCCTCACAGGCGAACGCTTCACGGCTGAAGAAGCGCTACATCTCTACAACAGCCCCAATCTTCTAGGCGTGGGCATGCTGGCGGATTTGGCGCGTAAAATCCGCACGCCCCAAGCAGAACAAGCCTATGTGTGGTGGGTGCATAATTACCACATTAACCCCACCAACATTTGTGAAGACACCTGCCATTTTTGTTCGTTCAAAAAAGGCCCCGCTTCCCCGCATGCGTATTTTTGGGCGATCGACAAAGTTATTGCCGATATTCACGCCTACCCCGAAAAAAATACCTTACGAGAGTTCCATATCGTCGCGGGGCATTATAAGGGAGCGGATTTAGCCTATTACGCTGATCTCTTTAAAGCCCTGCGTAAGGAGTTCCCGCACGTGAATGTCAAGGGGCTCACGGCTGCGGAACTGCATTACATTGCTAAAATTGAAGCCCTGCCCATTGAACACGTGATTCAAACCTTGATTGAAGCTGGTTTACAAGCCTTACCCGGCGGAGGGGCCGAAGTCTTTGCTGAACGTATTCGTCAAGAAGTGTGCCCCGGTAAAATCACGGGGCAACAATGGCTTGAGATTCACGGTTTGGCGCATCAAATGGGGTTAAAGTCAAACGCCACCATGCTTGCTGGCCTAGGAGAAACCCCTGAAGAGCGCGTGGCGCACATGATTTCCCTGCGTGAACAGCAAGACAAAACAGGCGGATTCTTGAGCTTTATTCCGCTGAATTGTTATTATGAAGGCAACCGCATTGATCCTAAATACGCCCTAACAGGCTTTGAAAATCTTAAAAACTTTGCGGTGTCTCGATTGGTGCTAGACAATTTCCCTCATATTAAAGCGTTTTGGATTCACATTGGCGAAAAAATTTCTCAAGTCGGGTTGAACTTTGGGGTCGACGACATTGACGGCACCGTCATTCAAGAAAAGATCGCCCATGCCGCGGGCACCCAAAGTTCGCAAGGCTTAACCATGCGTCAGCTCACGCATTTAATTCGTCAATCGGGGCGCTTGCCCGTTGAACGAGACGCGTTTTACAACGTCGTTAAAGTATGGGACGCCGCCGCCATGCAAGCCCTCGTGCCTGCCCAAGTGTTGAAAAAAGCCTACCACAAAAGCACGGCTCATTAAGCCATGTGCCTGCGTGATTTACCCTTAAAACCCAAGACCCCCGTTGTTGTTTTGAGCGTCTGGCGTGGTGTTGAACATGCCGTTCATGTTGTTCAACAAACTGTTTTGCATCAGTTGGTTCATTACTTGGGGGGTCATGGCTGGGGTGGCGTTGGGATTGTTCAACATCGTGTTGTTTAACATAGTGCCGTTAAACATATTGAGACCATTCATCCCTTGGCCGTTCATCATCATCATGTTCATGGGGTTATTGGGATTAAAACTGTTTGAAGAATTGTTCATCAGTTGCATCATCATTAACTGTTGAAGCATTTGAAAGTTTTGCGCAATTTGTTCCTGGGTGAGCGGTGCAGGGCTTGCGGATGCTTGTAAGGACGCGGCCGCCCCTACCGAGGGGCTGTTTGCTTGATTAGACGAAACAGGAGTTTTGGCCTTGTTGGGCACTGATTCTTGGGGAGGTTGTTGAGCTTGGGTGCTTTGATCCACCGCGCCTTCTTGAACCATGGGCAAAGGGGTGGGGGAAGCGGGCGTTTTAAGTGCTTCGGTAGACGGCAAACGGGGTACCGTCGCCTCTTCAAGCGTCGCGGGGGGGTTGGGGGGTGTTTTTGGGGCAGGGGAACGAAACGGCGTCGAGGGGGTTTGACTGTTCGCCACTGAACGGGCGAGGTTTAAAAGGGCCGTATTCTTTTCATCTTCCACCGTAGGGGGCTTGGCTTCAGGCAGTGGGTTTGCCCAAGCAAGCGCCTGCTGAGTGATGGCATCCTGCGGGGCGAGGGTGTTTAGCGTGGCCAAATAGCGACGCATGGCCGGAAAGTCGCCCAGTGCATAGCTGGCTTTCGCCAAGTAAAAAAAGGCTTCTAAATCTTCGGGGTGTTCTTCCACCCACGATTCTAACAACACCAGCGCTTGGCGCGTTTGCCCCTGTTTCAGGGCTTCAAGCGCAATGCGAAGGCTGTTGAAGGGGGCCGTTGCTGTGGCGGTTTCCTGCGGGAAAGGCGCACGCACATTGGGGGCGCTGGGGCTTAGAAACAGGCCTTCAGCGTGTAAGGCCGGCGCCGTGCCAAGACTTAGGCTTAAGGCAAGCGTGGCGCAAGTGTAGAACATGGGCGTGCGGATGGGCATGGTGAAGGCTCCTTGCTGATGTTATTATGACAAATAAACGCGCCCAGCATCCCCTTCATTTGGAGGGGACTTTAGGAGTGGAAAGCTTTCGCCGAAGTGCCCTGTTCTGGCAAAGAAGGTTGAAAACACAACAGCCCCTGTCTGTTGACGGGGGCTGTTGTGGTGGGCGCTCACGGGCTCGAACCGTGGACCACCTGCGTGTAAAGCAGACGCTCTACCAACTGAGCTAAACGCCCTTAGCTGTGTTTATATTACATCGTCCAGCCAGGAATGCAAGCCCCTTTTTTGAGAAATTGAGGCAAAAGCTTGAAAAGGCGCACTTAAATGTTCATGAAAGTAAGGGGTAAAAAACAGGGGGCACAAAAAAAGTTTGATGCTGTTTTATACAAGCAAGCCGACTACAGTAAACGATTTAGGGTTTATCTGATGAAGCGATAATGTCGTTAATGAGTTATAAAGGAACTTTTTTATGTTAAGCCCACTAACCCCCCCCAATAACAAAAGTATAGCTTTAAGAAGCACCCCTGCCACTTCCCACACGGCACATGCCCCAGTGCCTTGCCCACACGCGAATCAACGTTCCGGCCGTTTGAGTCAATATATAATACAGGATGTTAAAACATTAGTAGAAAAGTTAAAGAGTCGTGAAAAAAGTTTACGGTGGAAAACATGGAATCAATTATTAAGACAACCTACTGTCAGTAAACAAATTGAGGAAATAGTCACATTAGCAGAACAGTTACATCAACTACCCGTTAATATTTACCGTGCGGGATTGGGTTTTTATGATTTTCAGTTGCCTTATGTAAGGAGAACGAGTAATTTTGGTGACATTCATACCGAACCTAGTTCGTATCGATGGTCAATGTCTTTTCCAGGGAACTTGTTTTCTCCAAGAAAACCAACCTTGTCTGTTCTTAAAGAAATTAAAAAGTACTTAGATTCTACCATACCAAAAGTTAAAGACGCTTTAAGTCGGAGTAACTACAAATACAATCCTCCAAAAGAGGTAATAACCACAACGTTTCCTCCCTTACCTAGTTTTACAACGGCACAAGGGACTCCAGAGGAACGACTGCAACATTTGTTGAAAAACCTCAGACAGAGTAGTTAAAACTTAACAGCTGAAGCCGGCGTGGATGTAAAGATGACGAAAAGGTCTCCCCATTCAAGAGAACCCGACTTGTATTGCGTGTAAGGTTTATTGCAAACCAGTAAGCAACAAAAAGAACTAGCTAAAACTGTTTGGCGTATAATGAAACGAACACTCCCCACAAACGCAAGAGACCCCCCATGCCTGCCCTGCACGATGCCCCCACCACCACCCAGCGATACATCTGCCTTGAAGACGTGCAAACGCACAATTTAAAAGGCTTTTCGCTGAACATCCCCAAGCACCAACTCGTCGTGTTTACAGGCATTTCAGGCAGCGGTAAAAGTAGCCTCGTCTTTGACACACACTAGACCCGTTTTTTACGCTGTTTTTAGGTGTTTTACTGGGGGGGGGTGTGAAGGCTTGTTCAAAAAAGCCAATCTTTTTGACTATAACGTATTTTTAAGCGGTTTGCCCAGTGCTTAAAATGCACGATTTTGGGCTGTCGTTGTTCTTAATTCTTTTTAAAACACCGTGCAAGACGCCTTGGCGTAACAGAATGTAACATCCCTTGTAGAAAAAGAACCTTCTATTCGATACACCATTTGTAGGAGCCAAGCCCCTTTGCCCACCTTTAGGGCTGGCCTGGCATGCCCTAAAACAGGAGGCACCCGAGTAGATGTCACAATCCATGAACGTCCACCAGCTTGAACAACTCTTTCTGCAACCCAATTCCCCTGTTTCTGAACCGCAAAACCACTTGTTTGAAGCCTTACTCCTTCACCTTGATTCGCTCGTTTCGCAATGGGAATTGCACCCGCATCACGATGTGGCGCAAAACATTCTGAGCCAAATCAACGAACAGTGCTACGGCACTTGGCAGCAGGACGCCGTTCTTTCCCTGTACTTCACCTTAATTGGTGAAACGAAAAAGGGTCAACATCATGCGTACAAGGCCTTAAACTTGAAAGAAGAAACCCACACCTCACACTCCCTAAGCGTGGATTGGGTGGTGCAATTAAGTCTGGCACACATTCACACGTTGGGGGGGCATTACAGCATTGCTCAACGCCATTTAGAACAAGTCAAGGTGCCCAAGCGATTTCATCATTTAGAACAACACGCTCAAAACTTGCAACGCCTTGTTTATGAAGAAGGGGTTCAAACACTCAACCTAGATCCTCTTCAACTGGCGTGGAAGAAAAACGTCTTGACGCTGGTTCACTTGGGTAATTTTCTTTGTCATTCTAGCCTTCAAGGGTTTTGGCACTGTATGCAAAGTTCGCTGGATCTTTTACAGCTTTTTGCCAGTGAAAGCTTAAAAATGCCGACGGCTCACATTTTGGCCCAATGCACCAAGATTCAACAATCCGTGTACTTAAGCAGTGTGGTCATTCATGCTGCCCAACTTGAAATTAGTCATTTAGAATGGGCGTCTGCCTTGGTAAGACTCAAACGAGCCATTCGTCGTTTACCGTCTCAACCCTTGTTGTGGTATGAACTTTCCCATGTGTACGGGATGTTAGAAGCCCACGCCAAAGCGCGTCAGGCGCTGGAAAAAACCGTCACGCTCATGCCGTCCTTGTCTATGGCGCAATTGGAACTGGGCCTTACTTATGCTGAAGAAGGTAACGCCTTTGCGGCTATTGAACGTTACCTGTTGGCGTATGTCTATGCTCAAAGAAAAGAAAGCAAGCGTAAAATTGCCTTTGTCGTTGCCAGCTTCTTAGAAAGTCCGTTGTTTATTGAAAGTTCGGCTCACTTTAAGTATGAAGAATACGGGGCGTTAGTGAGTGCTGAAATTGCCTTATTATTAAAAATCGAACAAGAACAGATGATGAGCCCTGCTACCTTAAGCCACCTGGCTAAACTGGCCAACACCCTAGAACAGCACGATTTAGCCATGGCCTTATGTCAACTGGCTTTAACGAATGACGGGGTTAAAAATCCGCAGTGTGTGGTAAATTTGGCGTACACGGCTTGGCAAGCCAAAGCCTTAGAACAGGCGATTTACTTCTATAAGCAAGCCTTACAGTTGGATCCTGACAATGCGGTGGCGCACAATAACTTAGGGTGCATTTACTTCGACGACTTAAACCACCAAGCCAAGGCTTTGTATCACTTTGAAGAAGCGGTAGCACAAAATCCGCATTATGCCATGGCTCACTTCAATCGTGGACGCCTCCTTTCCCAACAAGAACAGTTTAGCGAAGCGGCACTAGCCTTTACTTGCGCAAAAGCCAGTAACGCAATGACCCAAGAACTCGACACCGAAGAAATCAATCAGTATTTAGAACGCTTGTTTAACGAAATGTAAGTTTAACAATAAACCCACCTTTTTGTTTACTTATTACGAGAGAGAGAGAGTCGCCTGGTCTACTACAGACTGGGCCTTTTTTTTGGGGGGGGTAAACGCTAAAAAATCGGGAGGCTGAAAAGCCTCTTATTAGTTCCCCTTAAAGGGGTTATAGATCTTGTAACCATCGTCTTTTTGAATCGTTTCAGGGAATTGAAACTTTTTCAAGTCATTGACTCCCACACTGACATGATGACTAGAAAGACTTACTAGCTTTGTTATTTTCGCTTTACTAGGAGGTGTAATTAGAACAATTTCTTTTTCAGGATATAACATACCTAGGGTTTCAATGGCAGGTACTAAATCACTGTCTGCTGTGAGTAAATAGCAAACATCAAAGGCATTTTGAACGGCAAGTTCTAAAAGTTTACAAGCGATGCGAACATCCGTTTCTTTTTCTTCGTGTTTGGTTTGTTGAATAAAACACGCCGTGTTTTGAATCGCATTTTCACATTTATAAAAAAATTGTTTTTGCTTCTTCTTGAAATTACCTAAAACGACTTTGACCCCTGCATTTTCTAAGGCATGAATGTAAGTCTGATGCCGTTGAGTTGTACCTCCATCAAAGCGATTTCTATGTTTCGCAAATGCCGTAAAAAAATACACTTGCGACAATTCGTGCTTGGCTTGCTTGGGGGATTGTTTTACATAGTAACGTAATAAACTAGGGTAGTCTAACCATTGTAAGCAATGCCCTGCCTTTTTCTGTTCGTGCTTAATGGGGTGGTAAAAGTTGAATCCGTCAATTAAAGCCACTACTCGTTTTTTCATTAAGCAACCTCAAAATAATAAAGAGCCGAGGAACACAAAGGCACTCGACTCAGGCTAACTGTTTCCAGAAAGCGATTTAATATAGATATTATGACAAACAAATCCGAATGATGCAACCCCTATTTCACAATTGGTTAGAGTTTCAACAATTCAATGAAATGCTTTCTACAACCCCTTGGTAAAGAGGTCTATTTTGGACTATAATAAGCCTATTGTTGTGAAGGATTCTGTCATGTCTCGTTATTCGCTGTTTGATCAAAACGCCACGGAACGCATTACGTGGGTGTACCCACAACAGAACGCTGTGATTTATGAAGCGTCCACTTTTGTGCTGGGTTCTGTGGCTAAAGCCGTTCACACGTTGAAATTAAATGGTAACGAAGTCCCCCTGTATTTCAATGAATCCGAAAACGCCTTTGCCCATGTGATTCCTCTAAATGAAGGAGAAAATCATTTGGAACTTGTGACCAACACAGGCGAAGCGTTGACTCGTCAAGTGATTCGTCAAAGCCCGTGGCGCTTTTCAGAAGAGTCCAGCACACCGCTTTCTGCGGTGTTGCCTGAAGTGAGTCGTGTGCCTCGCTACTTAATAGGCCAGTCTTTTTCAGTTGAACTCAGGGCCATGCCTCACATTCAGCAGGTGTGGTTGAATCTCATTACAGAGGATGGCCAATTGATTTGTGAACTTCCCTTGCACTGTGACGACGCCTTTTTGCTTAATCCCAAACGCCCCACGCACGGGAAGCAAGTTTCTATGTTTGGGCAACTGCATTATGATGCCGATCATCCCCCGATTGACAAAGCCATTAAACGCTTTCATGGCGTGGTGGCCTTAACGCACCCTCTGTTATTTCATTTGCCTGACAGTCACCAGCTACAGTTACAGTACAAGGTGGTGAATGACCAAGGCCACGTGAGTAGGGTGAATCTGGGGCAACGCGTTTGCCTGTGGCAGTTTCAACGCATGGTAGAAGTAACAGCAAGTTGCCAATCCTTTTATGCGGGAACCAGTGCCAATGCGCAACGTTTGGCACTCATGCCTCCTCTTCATTCACACTTGCCCGTGGTTGGCCTGTGGGATGTAGATGCCTTTTTAATCCCTTCAAATGGTGCCTTTCCCTATTTACTTAAGGGAGGCAAACCCCTTCCACAAGCAGGCAAACCCAAACCCGCTGTTTTAGATGCCCTTTCCCTTGAAGAACAGGAAGACCAGCTCACGAGCACTTTTTTGTTGACGCATCCTTGTGGGGTGACCTTACAGCCCAAGGCCCATGGCTTAGACGTTTCACTCTTGCCCATTGAAGCGGGCTTGAATCATCAACGTTACCTTCAAACGGACCTGCGGTGGGAAATAACCCCTGAAGGCGAAGGCCTTCGCCTTCACTTGCCTGTAGAATGGCCTCGCTATAAGGGGGTTGAAAGTCACTGGAATGAAGAGGGTCTGAGCTTAACCCTTCTTAAATTACCCCCCGAAAAAAAGGCGTGGCGTATTTTAATTGATGCTGGCCATGGCGGAAAAGAAGACGGCACATGCGCTTTAAACGGCACGCTTGAAAAAACATGGACGCTTGAACTCGCCCAAAGAATCAAGCGCTTATTAGAAGAAGCGGGGGTGGAACACGTTTTTCTTACCCGAAACGAAGATATGAACCTTGGCTTGCGCGAACGCCAACAACTCGCGGAAGAGTTGCACGTGGATCTATGCCTGAGCGTGCATGCCAATGCCCTGCCAGACGGCCAAGATCCCACGGCACGAACAGGGGTTTCCGTGCATACGTACACGCCGTGGTCAGAAAAGGTAGGGGACGCTTTGCTTGATTCGCTTGCCCAAGTGCAAGGCAATGACGGGCGCTATGTGAGCAATTATGCCATGACTCGCTTGCCCCGTTGCATTTCTGTGTTGGTAGAATACGGCTACTTTATTCACCCCCAAGCGTATGTGCATTTGTTGGAAGAGGAGCGCCTTTGGCAGTTGGCTCATGCGACGGTGCACGGTCTATTACACGCGTAAATAAAAAGGAAACGACGATGACACAATACTGGCTCATTAAATCGGAACCCTATAAGTTTTCATGGGACGACCTCGTGCGTTTGGGGCGGGATCACTGGGATGGCATACGTAACTTTCAGGCCCGAAACAACCTAAAGGCCATGAAAAAAGGGGACATTTGCCTGTTTTACCATAGCAACGAAGGCAAAGAAATCGTGGGGCTGGCTCAAGTCGTCACTGAACACTACCCCGATCCAACCGATGAAACGGGGAAATGGGTCGTGGTGGATGTTGTGCCGCTTAAGCCGTTTAAGCGTTTTGTGACTTTGGCCGAAATTAAAGCCACACCAGAACTAGCCAATATGGCGTTGTTAAAGCAAATGCGCTTAAGTGTGGCGCCTGTTCGTGCGGAAGAATTTGAGTGGCTTTTAAAACGGGGTGAAACGTCCCTGTAAAAGGCGAATGCGTATAGAAGTTTTTGTGAAAGGGCGTTTTACTCCCTCTCCCTTTGGGAGAGGGTTGGGGTGAGGGTCCTGAGATGCCCAGTTGTCGCTGGTGCTGGGGTTTCTCGCTCTGATGACCGACCAGCGTTAAAAGGGAACTAGAAAACCCAAGCACCAGCGTTAAACGGAGCGAGAAAACCCAAACACCAGCTCAAAACGGAGCGAGAAACCCCAAAAATCGTGCAGTTTAGCCACTAGGCAAAGGGCTAAAAAATAGGGTATACTGAAAAAGAGTGGCTTTTTTCAAGAAGCCTTCACAACCCAGCACATTCCTTGAAAATCGAACAAAAATCAGACTTTCGTGGCCAGAAAACGGACTTTCGTGGCCAGAAAACGGACTTTCGTGGCCAGAAATCAGACTTTCGTGGCCAGAAAACGGACTTTCGTGGCCAGAAAACCGACTTTTGTGGCCAGAAAATCGACTTTCCGACACACGAAATTAGGGCATTTTTTACATCTTAAAGACGCTTCGACTTTTTTGTGCTTTGGCGGTAGAATAAAAACACCCTAAGCCCAGCAAAGTGACCCCATGCCTCATTTATTGGATTCCTTTCGTCAAATGCCGTCACGGCTCTATAAAATCGTGCTAATTGAAGCCATTTCAAGCTTTGGGACGTTTTTTACGTTTGTGGCCAGTATGGCGTTGTATATGGAGCTGACGGGGGATGTGAGTTCTTGGTTTTGGGTGCCGTTGATTAAAGCCATCGTGCCGTTGGTGGCCAGCCCCATCACGCTAAAATTGCTCAAGCATCAAAAAGCTTGCCCATCTACGGGTTGGGTATTGGGTCTAAACATCCTAGGCATAGCTATTTTGGCCACTTTCCATACGATTGAAGTGTTCTTTGTAGTGACGGCCTTTATGGCGTGGTTGGACACCCTGGCTCAGCCGTTTTATCGGCAATGGGCCAGTGAACAAATCCATGAAGATGACTTGCTCAATTATAACGTCACGGGTGAAACCCTGCGTTGGGTGCTGTTTACGGTGGCCTTGGGGCTTTCAGGGTTGGTGACGGCTCACTTTAAGGCGTTTGCTTGCTATTGGGTGGATGTTGCCGCCACGATGCTGGCGTTTTTGATGTGGTGGGGCGTCCGTAAAGAGCTTGCAACCCCTCGTTTTACGGGGGAATCTGTGATGGAAGACCTGCAAGAGCGAGAAGAGAAAACAGGGCTTTTGGCCGTTTTTCACAACGCGCGATGGGATTTACTGTTTGGTTCGCCGTTGGTGACGATTTTATGCTTCACTTACTGGGCCATGAACACGATTTCCGCGTTTCAAGGGGGGTTGGCCTTGCCCTTTGTGGCTGAAAATGGCTGGAAACCCGAAGTCACCCACGCCAGTTATATGTACGCCATGCTGGCCCTAGGCGGTTTGATTGCCTTTGTGCTACAGCAAAACAAGCGCATTAAACACGGCCTAACCACCGCGAGCTTGGGCTTGTTGGCGATTATGATTACCCTAGACGCTTCAGGCGCCTTGGGCAAAGTGCTGGCGAGAAGCAACTTCCCACTGGTGTTGGGTATTCAAGCCATTTTTGGCGCCGTGATTATGTTTTTAAATGCCATGTTAAACACCCGCCTGCAACGCCAAGCAGGCCCTGAACACACGGGCGAAGTGTTTGGTATTTTGGTTACGGTGCAAAAATCGTTACGGATTTTGGGCTATGCGGGTTCAGGCTTGATGATGAAGTTTGTTCCGTGGGGGGGGCATTGGGGGTTTGTGCTTTCTTCAGCGCTTGAATACTTGGTGGTAGGGGCTATTTTGGTGGCTCAACAAGCGCAACAAAAGGATCGCTCACGCTAGAGTCATTCTTTCAAAAAAGTGTTTAAAAAAGCACTTTTTTTGGTGTTTGAGATATAATGGAAGTATCGTTTTTTTTTGAGTAAAAAGGAGTTTGCCATGCTTACGTTTGATTTTAGCAATTTGTCCATTCAAAAGGTGGGGGCGCAACACGGCCTAGATTTAGACGCGGAAGTGCAAAACCACCATCACGCCCTTGAAACAGCGGTGCGTGAACTGTATGAAAGTCGTCATAGCGTTGGGGCTTGGACGAAATGGCTCAACCTAGGTAAGCATCAAGATTTGGCCTTTGCCTTAAAGTCCTATGCAGAATCGGCCAAAGGCAAGTACGACGATCTCATCGTCTTGGGGATTGGGGGGTCTTCACTGGGGGGGATTGCGCTTTTAAAAGCCTTATTGCACCCGTACTGGAACAATTTAAGCCATGAACAACGCCAAGGCTACCCGCGCTTTCACTTTGTAGACAACGTCGATGCGGATGTGATTCAAGGGCTCTGCGATGTGGTGGATTTAAATCGTACGCTTATCAACGTGATTTCAAAATCAGGCACAACGGCTGAAACCATGTCCGCCTTCATGTTTTTTAAAGAAAAGTTTGATCGCACCCTTGAAAATCCTGAAAAAGACTTGCGTAAACATTTGGTCTTCACCACGGACAAACAAACCGGTATTCTGCGAGAACTGGCCGATCGCTTGCATGTGACGAGTTTTGAAGTGCCCGATGATGTGGGCGGGCGATTTTCTATTTTTTCTGCGGTGGGCTTACTTCCTGCCGCGCTTTGCGGGTTAGATGTCGCCGAATTTCAACGCGGTTTGCAAGACTTTGAAGCCGTCTTGTCCAATCCAAACCCGCATGAAAATCCCGCCGCTCAAAATGCCTTATTCCAAGTCCTTCATTACAAGGCGGGTAAACCCATTTCGGTGTTAATGCCCTATAGCACGCGTTTGGCCTTTGTGGCGGACTGGTACGTACAACTATGGGCTGAATCGCTTGGCAAAGCCACCTCAAAATCCGGCGAAACCATCCATGTGGGCCCCACCCCTTTAAAGGCCGTTGGCGCAACGGATCAACACAGCCAAGTCCAGCTCTACAATGAAGGCCCCTTTGACAAAGTCTTTACCTTTATTGAAGTAGAAGCGCCTGATCATCCCACCCTCATTCCCAACAGCTTGCCTGAAGTGTCGGCGTTGTCCTACATGGCCAACAAAGGCTTCCACGAACTTTTAAGCGCTGAATTTGTGGCCACGCGTTCAAGCCTAACCCGTAACCAACGGCCGAACGCCACGGTGCGTTTGCCAAAGGTGGATGCCTACCACTTTGCCCAGCTCTTGTACTTCTTTGAAGTTCAAACGGCGTTGGCAGGTAGCCTTCTTAATATCGATCCCTTTGATCAACCCGGAGTTGAACTAGGCAAGCAATACACCCATGCCTTAATGGGACGCAAAGGCTACGAACATTTGGTGGCCGAAGCCAAGGGAGATATTCCTGTTTCAACGACATAACTTTGGCGTGATTCAGAGGCGCCTCAATGTAACAATTTAGTTACATTGAGGGTTCATGTTACTTTTACGCGTATTTTTACTCTAAGATGACTTTAATAAATCTTTCATACAGTAGGGGTGCTAGAACCAAAAGTCTGGCTGAGATGTTGATTCAACGGTGACAACAAACCCTTAAACCTGATCTGGGTAATGCCAGCGGAGGGAACTTCTTATGTTGCGTGTTTCAACGCCTTCTTTTTCTCGTTATGCCTTTCTTTCAACCCCTTCACCCCTTGTGGTGAAACAGGACGCCATGAAACCTGTGACTTCTTCACCCCCCTTAATGAAGCCCGCCCTGCAACGCCAAGGGCGTGGCTACGACGCATGGATCCCTAAAACCCTTTCAAACAATGCGAAATCACTGCTGGTGAAGACCTTAGAATGGGCAGAAGTCAACGGCGTTGCCACGACACAAGCACAAGTCACAGCCCTTGCAAATTCGTTTGAATCAGCGCTGAATGTGGGTCAAACTCAAGTGATGAAAGACATTCAAACCCATTTACAGCTCGATGCAAACCACCCCCACTACAACAGTTTAAAGGGCAATTTAAGCACGAAGATCAAAGGGGGCGAACAAATCAAAGGGCTTGTTAAATGGTTACTGACCTTAGAATATGTGCCCTCTTCCATCATGATGCTTTTTGTCACCAATCGCATTTACAATGAAATGCAGGCGCGTCAAAGCATTACCCCTGAACAAAAAAAAGTGCTGATGCGTCAAGAAATTGCACGCCAAGGCGTAGGCGCTGGCATGCATGTGGCCCGAACCTTAATCGGGTTTGAAACCGTGGTGTGGGTAATGCACCTAATGAAGCGACACCCCAACGTGCGCCAAGCGGGCGAACAGCTGATGAAGCACCCTTCGCCATTACAGCAAAAACTGGGGAAAAGCTTGCAGTGTATGGCCCATTACATGCAAAAAACATGGAACACCTTGTATGGGGATGGCAATCAAACCGTGGCGTCCATTGCGTCACTGATGCTGATTAACATTTTGACCTATGGCATTACGCGCCCGCTTATGGTAAATATGGCATTTTTTGGCTTGCATACCACTGAAGAAGGCCTTGAATCAGACGCTAAACAGCGAAACAAACCCTAGACCTTTTGAAAGGTTGGCGTTATGCTATAGTATCCGCGAGATAAAACGGTCTATGGTCTCTTCGTTGTCGCGACGATTTTTTTGTTTGGTTATGGTCGTTTATGTACACGCCCGCACAAAAAAATCTAGGCTCCTAGAATAGCCTCATCGCCTGTTTTATCTTTCGAACACTATAATACCAATCCACAGATTTGAAGTTTGAAGAGGTCGCCCCATGCCCGAACATGCCCGCCATTGCCACGCCATTGAAGAGGCCTTGCACCAAGCGACTTGCCTTGTTGTAAAACTCGGCAGTCAAGTCATTGTGGATGAACAAGGGCGTTTGGCCATTGATCGCATTGCCAGTTATGTAAAACAACTATCCGCGTTGCATCACCAAGGCAAACGCGTGGTGATTGTCTCTTCAGGGGCGGTGGCCTTGGGTCGCCAACGCCTAAAGCTCAGTCCTGAACTTCCCCTCACCCCAGAACAAAAACAAAGCTGTGCGGCCATTGGTCAATCGCTCATGATGACGATGTATCATCAATTTTTTAGGCATTATTCCTTAGAAGTCGCCCAAGTGCTGGTGAACCCCAGCGATTTTTCGGATCGCCAACGCTACAACCGCTTAAAAACCCTTTTACATAGCCTACTAGAACTCGGTATTATTCCCATTGTCAACGAAAATGACGCCATTCCCGATTTACAGTGCTTTGACGAACAATGGGCCAGCAGTCGCCTTTCCCCCTTTAGTGACAACGACAAGCTTGCGGCCCTGATTTCGGCGCAAGTCAATGCTCACCTGCTTATTATATTGTCAAACGTGGAAGGCTTATATACGGCCAATCCCTTTAAAGAAAAGACGGCCAAACGCTTAACGTATATCAGCGATTTAAGTGCGTTAGAAGGTATTGACACATCAGGCAAAACGAGCTTGGGGCGCGGAGGCATGGCTTCAAAATTGCAGGCCGCAGAACTGGCAAGCTTTGCAGGGTCTCATGTGGTGATTGCCAGTGGTTTAACCCATCAATCGATTGAACAATTGTTGGAGTTTAGAGGGGACAATGGCGATTTTCCAGCGACGTTTATTACTGCCAAAAACACGCAAGACACGCGATACAAACAGTGGATCGGTATGGCATCTGGCTATAACGGGGTAATTGTGATCAATCACGGGGCGGCCAACGCCTTGTTGAAGCAAGGGGCGTCCTTGCTGGCGGTTGGGGTGGTGGATGTACTCGGGCAGTTTTACGCGGGAGATGTGGTGGCCGTGCATGTGGAAGGGCTATTGAATGAGGTGGCGCGGGGCATTGTGCAGTATTCCGCCACGGAACTGGCCTTGATTAAGGGCTTGCAGTCTCAAGCCATTCAGGAAACCTTAAAGCGTACGGATGTGGAAGTCATTCACCGAGACAAGCTGGTGGTCGAACGTGTCAATGAAGATCGTGTTTTGTAAAAAAACGTTACAAAACAGGGAGCATTGTTTAAAAATGAGGGGGTTTTATCCCCTTGATGCTATACTTAATGTAAAGAAGCGATAGGATTTTTCTTCAATGGTTTTTGTATCTCCCCCCCAAGCAATAGCCCTTTCTTCTTCGACGGCTTTGCCTATGCTTCGCCAAGGTGCGAACCCTCAAAAGCTGGCCTTGCCCGCTTCCTTGATTCCAGCCAACCCCACCAACCCCAACGGCCTCACTCTGGCGGATGCAGAAGAATTACATAGCCGTAAGTGGAAAACGGCTCTAATGGATGTGATTCCTTTTGTTGCGCCGATAAAATTAGCGTGGGATGCTCTGTTCTTCAATCCCAGCAAAGCCGCCGTCAATCGCGAAGATTTTTTACACGGAGAACGGTCTTATCCCAGTGCGATTTTGCAAGAAAAACGCAAGAAGAATGCCCAACTCAAGGCAGGTGTCATTCCTGCGCTTCTAGGGATTTCCTTAGGGTTACTGATAGATCTCATCCCCGCCTTGCGAAACAAAGATGTCTTGACTAGAATGGCTATATGCTCAATTCCTTCTGTTTTAACCGTCTTGGGCTACAGCCTGTTGGAAAATCCCAAAGCCAAGGACTTTAACGAACAATTTTAAAATAGGGATTGATGAGAGAGAAAACACCCATGTTTCAAAGTTTACGCGAAGCCCAAGCCACTTGTGCCACCTGCGAAGCCTGCGAACTTGGGCAAACACGCACCACTTCTGTCTTTGCGGGAGGCTCCCCCCACGCCAAAATCATGGTGATTGGTGAAGCCCCCGGTAAAGATGAAGACGCGCAAGGCGAACCGTTTGTGGGACGTTCAGGGCAGTTTTTGATGAAATGCTTTGCCCAAGTGGGCCTTGAACGCGGAAAAGACTTGTATATTTGCAACACGATTAAATGCCGACCGCCTCAAAACCGCAAGCCCACCCCCGCCGAAAAACAGGCGTGTCGCCCGTTTTTAGACGCTCAAATTGCTTTGATTCAACCTAAAATTATCGTGCTATGTGGGGCAACGGCCGTTTCGAGTTTTTTACCCCATGAAAAGCGAACCATTACTCAACTTCGTGGGCAGTGGGTTGAACAGGCCAGTGGGGCGAAACTCATGCCCGTGTTTCACCCGTCGTATTTATTGCGCTACCATTCGCTTGAAGCAGGGTCGCCTCGGGCGTTGATGATGCAAGATTTAGCGGAAATCAAGCGTCAAGTAACGGCGCTCTTTCCTTGACGCGCCTGTTTTTCTTCCGCCCTTTTGGCGCGCCACGGCCGCGTCAAACGTATAATCAGCATCGGCAAAAGGGCATACAACACTGAACCTGCCAATGTGCCTGCCAGTAATTCGATATTCTTTTTCCCTCCAACATAGGGAATGTGTGCATCGGGTTTAATATGTTTACTCACCCAGTTTTCCACCGCGTTCGGGAAGAGAATGTTCGCCACTAGGTAAGCCATCGCCCGCATCCCGATTTCAGGCTTTTCAACATCATCTCGCGAATATAACCATAGGGCGATATAGGTGGGAAGCGCGAATACCACCCCAATCAGTAAGCGACTTGCCTGCTCCCAATCCCCTTGGGGAAGCAAACATTCTTCAAGCAAATCTATCTTTCCGTTTTTTTTGTTATATGTTTCAGCCCCAAATACATTACTCACGAACTGTTGTGTACCTTGACGCACCATTTTTTTTAAACCCGCTTCTTGTGGGTGTTCGGGTCCTAAAACGTGTTTCAATAATTGAGGCGTGTCTAAATGGATTTTAGGCATCTTCCACTGGTGTTTCATGCCCATTAAGCCCACGCCCAATAAACCCAAGGCAGTGGGTAACATAATCGCAACGTCTCGTTTACAAAGCTTGACGTATTCGGCCATGCGTTGTTTTACCAACGTTTGATGCGCATTTGAATGAAGGCGCTTTTGCTTGTCTTCTTTAGATTCTTTAGAATTTTTAGAATGACTCACGCTCGTTATTTTAGAAAATTCCACTTCTTGCGTGCGTTTTAGGGTCAACATATTCCGCAGTAAAGGGGTGAAAAATTCAATGCCTGCCAAGTAGGCAAATAACGGCGCAGACAACGCAAAGTTTCGCCACATTTTTTGATCATGCGTCAATTCATGCGTCAAGCCTTTGCCCCAGCCGTGGGTCATTCGATCTAACGACCAAGTCATGGCTCGGTTAATTCCTAGGGTAATTGCAAAGGCGTTAATGGTTTCTATTGCTTGATAAAACCCTTGATCCAATGCTTCATCAGGCGTCGAAGCACTGGCGACCAACGGGATGTTGGATCCCAAGACTTCTTGGGTTGCCATTGTATACATACGACGCTGTTCAATGTAAGTCAACACCTTTTCAGTCACAGGCACCCCTACCCCTTGACGCTGCAACCGCACCCCCCGCGGGGATTTTAAAAACACCTGAGGCGTCATGCGCGATGTTCTTGCAAGAAAAGCGTCCATTCAGCTACTTTCAAAATTGAGAGGGAATCTTCAAAATCAGTCACCTAAAACACCCTAAAGTCAGGGGAGAAAAGTTTTTTCTATTGTAGAAGAAACATAAAGAAATAGCGAATCATTTTACAGGGGTTTCTATTTACGTTATAGTAAAGCTAATTTAGTGAAAAAGGGTTTGAATACATATGATGATGTTTATTGATGAAGTGACCATTACGGTGCAAAGTGGGGCGGGGGGCAACGGCGCCATTTCTTGGCGGAAAGAAAAGTATGTTCCCTACGGTGGCCCTGCGGGCGGCGATGGTGGACGAGGCGGGAGCGTCTTTTTTGAAGCGACTGATGACATGCAAACCCTCCTAGATTTTCGCTTTAACGCCCGTTATGAAGCCCCCGCAGGTGCCAAAGGCGCCAATAAAAACATGCACGGCAAAGGGGCTGAAGACTTGGTGCTGTTCGTGCCGTGTGGCACGATCGTGAAAGACGCTGAAACACAACTCCCTATTGCTGATCTCGCCACAAAAGGCCAACGCTTTTTAGTGGCCAATGGCGGACGCGGCGGCCGTGGCAATGCGCGTTTTGCCAGTGCCAACAACAAAGCCCCCCATTACGCTGAACCGGGTGAAGCAGGGATTACCCGAAACATCACCCTAGAACTAAAAATGCTCGCGGATGTTGGGTTCATTGGCATGCCCAATGCGGGCAAATCCACGCTCATTAGCGTGCTTTCTTCTGCCAAGCCCAAAATTGCCAATTACCCCTTTACCACGCTTGAACCCAATCTAGGCGTCATGCGAAAAGACACGGGCGATGGCATTGTATTGGCGGACATTCCCGGTTTGATTGAAGGCGCAAGCGAAGGCGTGGGACTGGGGCATGCTTTTTTGCGTCATGTAGAACGTTGCCGAGTGCTCTTACACTTGGTGGATGCCACCGCACAAGACGGCGGAACCCCCTTAGACAATTACGCCATCATTCGCAATGAACTAACGTACTACAGCCCTTCTTTGGGGCAGCGCACCGAAGTCATTGTGCTTACCAAGGCAGATGCCATGGAAGAAGCCGACTTCAACGCCTTGCTAGACGCCTTTAAACAAGCCACTGGTAAAACCGTTTTAGGCATTAGTGCTGTCGCTAAACAAGGCTTAGCCCCCCTAAAGCAACAACTCATCGACTTACTCGAAGCCATTCCTCCAGAAATGACGAAGATCGAGCTGGTGGAAGACACCAAGGCCACCGCCAACGACGATTCTTACTTTAGCATTGAAGTGGTGGATGAAGAAGAAGGCGTGTTTGCGGTTCACGGCGGAAAAGTCGAACGCTGGCTCAGTATTACGGATATCAGCAATTACCAGTCTTTAAGCCGTTTTTGGCATGTGTTGAAATCCATGGGCGTTTTTAATGCGCTAGACGCTCACGGGGCAACACCGGGGGATACCATCGTGATTGGTGCCGAGATGTTTGACTATATTGGGGCGAACGCTTCAGCGAGTGAAGCAGATTTTGATCGTCATCGTGAAGGGCGTGAACCGTTGGAAGAGGGCCAAGTGCTTGAGTTTGACGAGGAAGACGACTTTGATCCTTCTCAAGGGCAAGTGATTGAACTGAACTTAGATGACTGGCAAGAACTACTAACCCATGACGACAGCGATTTAGAAGATTGACTCTCCTTAATTCTACCTTCCAGGTAAGGTTTAATATAGTCTCTTAAACTATTACAAAACGTTACAAATTCACACTTTATTTAGAGCTGAACCGTTTATTCAGGTGGAGGACTCCTCAACTCAGAGCGTCTTCCACCCGCCTAAGCCTTATGAGAGAGATATACAGAGAGACCCTAACCGATATGAGTACAAGTTTTGGGGGGATTGCCACCCCACCTACCTTTTTTCAACTTCAAACAGGCAAACTTGACGCGCAAGTGAGGGCCTTTATTTACGCCCATGATCAAAACGGCGACAACGCCCTTTCTTCTGAAGAAGCCAGTCAAGCAGGCAGTCTAACAGGTACGGTTGCCTTTAAATCCACCAACAACAGCTTGAACAAAGCCTTGTGGGCCGCCATTGCTGGGCCAAGCAACACCCTAAATGCCAAAGAATACGCGCAATACCTCATTACGCTTGACGTCAATAAAGACGGAAAAATCACGCAAAACGAAGCCAATGCCATCTCTACCAAATGGGCAAACACGCTCACAAAGGCGCCAAACAATGGCGTAAAAAGCCTCTATCAAGAACTCGTTCAAACGGGGAAAGCCTTTGGCATTGAAGCTATTTTTAGCAACACTACAGAAGAACGTCAGGCGTTTGGCTCGACGGACACAAAATCGTCCCCAAAACCAGTGAACAAAACGTCTGCTCCTTCTATAAAATTACCACTTGTTTCCTCTTCAGATTCACCTACCCCCGAAACAGAACCGCTTGACGATGTTTCCACCCTTCCCTTGAATACAAGCCTTTTTGATCAGATTTTAGCCCCGTTTAATTTTACGGGCAACACCTTCAAATTAGAACAGTTTAAGAAAATCCATGCGCAACAAAATAAGGTTTACATTAACCCCGACTATCTGGCTGCGGTGACTGCGAGCACTGGCAAGCAGTCGACTTTGCAAAGCCTGTATGGCCAGTACATGGCTCCTTCCATGTACGGCTCTTTAGTGAATCAGGTGAAAGAAAAAATGTCCATCCCCACCAGCCAGGGCTTACCTCTTGTGGGTTCAAGTATTTCAAGCGATTTACCCAACCCCAAGCGTGAAGATGCTTCTGGCCTTCCAATCGTGTAAGCCTGTGTGACCTTTTTTAGAAGCCGTATGATTGAATTAGGCGTTCACTAAGGCCTGTAAAATCGCCAAACCTTGGTTGCTTTTAAAATGGCCCAGCGCCCTTTGAGCGTCTTGACGGGTGGATTCAATCAACGCTTCTGTTAACGCAATGCCCCCGTGTTCATGGAGCTGTTGCTTTAAGGCCACACAGGCGTGATCAATCGCTTCAACAGGGGCGTTGCCTTGCACGAGCGTAAAAATTTCCTGAACAGCCGATTCTAAAGGGGCCTGCTGGTGGGGTTCTTGAAACAAGAGTAAAATCGGGGCGTTGGCTAAACCGTTTCGTATGTCATCTAAAATAGGTTTACCTAGGCTAGACGCTTGGGCCGTGTAATCGAGTAAATCGTCCTGAAATTGAAAGGCCATGCCAAAGGCCTTGCCAAAAGCGATGGCGTTTTCAAGGCTCAAGGCATCTGCTTGGGCCAGTACGGCGACAGATTGCGCGAGGCACACATATAAACTGGCGGTTTTTTTATAGGTTTTCTGCGTGTAAGCGTCCCACGAAATAGACGCCAAGGGTTGAAAAGCCAAGGCATTTTGAAGCACCTCGCCTTCACACAGTTCCGCCAATACTTTCGCGTAAAAGCTCACCAGTTGCAGATGCCCTAAGCTTGCCAGAGTTTGACTGGCTTGTGCGAGGAGCCAATCTCCGCCTAAAATAGCCAAACGATTGCCAAAGCGTTGACGAACGGTTGCTTGAGCGCGCCTTAAATCGGCTTCATCGAGCACATCGTCATGCAAGAGCGTGGCCAAGTGAATCATTTCCGTGACGGCCGCAAGCTTAATCACCCGATCATCACTGGGCTTACCCGTCAGCGCTTGCCACAAGGCATGCACCATAGCAGGACGCACCAATTTACCAGGGGTACTAAGGCCATAGGTGGTGGCTTCAGCCAGGCTCAAGGCTTCAGGGGGGAGCAACCCCTGCAAAAAATCCACCGTGGCGTGAAGTTCAGCATCTAAAGGTTTAAAAATAGGGGCAATGTGAAGAACCGTCATCGTCTGTTTCACCTATAATGAACGTATGGTCTTATTATGGATGAACATCCGCTAAAACGTCAACAGAAAAGATTCCTCATGCCCCCAGAACTGATCATCATTACAGGTGCCACCGCCACAGGCAAAACCGATTTAGGCGTGGCCTTGGCGCAACATTTCGCGTGCGACGTCATTTCTTGCGACAGCCAACTGGTGTACCAAGGGCTCAATATCGGCACCGCCAAACCCACGACTGAAGAACAACAAGGCATCACCCATTGGGGCATGGATCTCGTCACCCCAGATGTCCCCTTTTCTGCCGCGATGTATGAACAGGCCGTACTGCCCTTAATCGTAGAGCGCCTTAAACGCCAGCAACCCGTGATTTTAGTCGGTGGAACAGGCTTTTACTTGCGCCAGATTCTTGAAGAACGCCCCTTGGTGGATGTTCCCCCCAACCCCGCCTTTCGCGCAGAAATGACGCACTGGGCCAGCCAACAATCCGAACCCTTTGCCTTGCATCAACGGCTACAATCGCTTGATGCCAAACGCGCTTGGCAGTTGTACCCTCAAGATGTTCGCCGTATTTTGCGGGCCTTAGAAATCATCCACGCCACTGGCCAAGCCGTTCCCCAAGAACAACGCCCTAGTGTGCTAGCCACTGCCTTGGGCCACAATCCCCAAGCCACATGGCTTGGCTTGACGCACGAAGATAAGGGGCTTCGTTACCAGCGGATTGAAGCGCGCATTGACGCGATGATTAAGGCCGGCTGGCTTGAAGAAGTCGAACACCTCGCCCACACCTATGGTGCAGATGCCCATGCCTTGCAGGTGGCTCACGGATACCCTGAACTGCTGGCGGTGTTAAACGGTTCGCAAGGCTTGGACGTAGCCAAAACAAACATTGCCATTCACGTGCGTCAGTACGCCAGACGCCAAAAAGTGTGGTTTAATCGACACAAACACATGCAATGGTTGGATGTCAGCACCCCCGATGCACACCCCTTGCCCCTAGACGCCAAACTGGCGTGGGCCTTAGAAAGGATCCTCAAATGAATCCCCCCACTTTCCTTTCATGGACGCTGGCTTTTTTAAGTGATTACGGCAAAAGCGATGCGTACGCCGGCATTTTACACGCGGTGGCCTTAAGTCGTTTAACGCCTGAAGCCAAGCAATTTACCCAACGCATAGATTTAACCCACGACATTGCCCCCTTTGATATTCGTGCAGGGGCATGGAGCCTTTTACAAGCCCTGCCTTACTTACCCCCTCACACGGTGACCGTGGCGGTGGTGGACCCCCAAGTGGGAAGCCCTGAACAAGGCATTGCGTTGGTGTTTCGCCCGAGTTTTCAACAGGTCTTTATCGCCCCAGACAACGGTCTTTTGGCACCTTTGCTCGATTTTATCCCCGATGCCAGATCTATTAGCTTGACCCGTCAAGACGTTCAAGCCTATGCGTGGTTTTACGCTAGTGTTGAAGAGCAAGCGTCCGCTGGCAATACCTTTCACGGTCGGGATATTTACACGCCGTTGGCGTGTGCGATACTCAATGCGTGGGCAAGAGGGGAGGCGTTCCCTCTGCTTGAGCAAACAGAGCCTGCTCCCTTACGAGGGGCTTGGCCGTTTCCGCCTTCGGCTCAACGACATGAAAAGGGCTTTACGGCTCACGTGTTGTTGCGTGACGGCTACGGCAACCTCATCACTACCTTGCCGTCGCATTGGATCGATCCCACCGTCACGCATCTACAAGTCACGCATCACGAGCAAACGTTTACACTACCTATAGTCAGCTGTTACGCCGAAGGTAATGAGCATCCGCAGGGGGTTGCCTTGCGTGGGAGCCATGGTTACATCGAACTGGCTCGTTCGCAAGCGAGTTTTTCGAGTGATTTCCAAAGGGATGACGCGCTGTTGATTTCTATGCTATATTAAATAAGATACTTCCCAATACTGTGGAATGGTTTTCATGCTCCGTTTATAGCTGGTCGTCGTCAGAGACCTTTGCTCCGCCAAAGGTCTCCAACACCTCTAAAGGCGGTTCAAGGGGGGACGGGGGAGGACGTATTGCGTTTCTCCTCCCCTTCGTCCCCCCTTGAAAATCCCCCCTGAAACCCCACCTCGTCGCATCATTCCTTTGCACGACGTCCGCAAAATGTCTCGGCAGCCTCGCATTTAGTGCTTGGACGCCTGCTCTTCATTAGTCTCTATTTTCAAAAGAAAGCGTACTTATGCCTCCCCTCACCCTAGGATACCTCGGCCCTGAAGGCTCCAACTCTCACCAAGCCGTCAGCACCGCCCTTTCGCACTGGCAAACGGTGAAAACGGCTCCTGCCGAAGTCGCCTTTCATACCTTGACGCATCTACTCGAAGCCCTCGTGGATTCGCAAGTCGACATCGCTATTGTGCCGTATGAAAACGGCTTAGAAGGCACGGTCGTTGAAGTGCTTGAGTTCTTGGGCAACCCCGCTCACAACGCTTTCGTGCAAGCCGAGTTCTTGCAAGTGATTGAACATGCCCTTATGGTGCACCATCCGCAAAGTAACCCGCACTTACACACGATTTATTCTCACCAAATGGCCTTGGGCCAATGTAAAGATTCGCTCCGCAAGCGATTTGGATCAACCGTGACCCTGATTCCCACGGCGTCTACCGCTGAAGCCGCCAAGCGACTTTCCAGCTTAAGCGCCACAGAAGCTCAAGGCATCGGGGTGTTGGCCACGCAAACCGCCGCGGCCTTGCATGGTTTGCACATCATCGACCGTAACATTAGCGATGCTTCCCACAACGTGACACGCTTTTTTATGGTGACGACTTCTCCGCAATGGGATCCAAAGTTTCCACGCTTTAAGCAAGATTCTCCACCGTTGAAGACGTCCCTCTGTGTGGGTTTGCATGAATACCCCGGTGTGTTGACGGAATACTTGCAGGTGTTTCAGCGTTACTGGGTGAACTTAACGAAAATTGAATCTCGCCCCACACGCGAACAGTACGGGAACTACCGCTTTTATTTAGACATGGAAGGCGATCTCGCGGGCATGGCCGAAGGGCGTATGCTTTCAGAGCTCAAGGCCCGCAGTCGAAGTTTTCACGTGCAGGGGGCGTACCGTTGTTTGGGGTGAAATTGTTTGGCGGATTCAAAATACAGTATAGTGTTCGAGAGATAAAACAGGCGATGAGGCTATTTTAGGCGCCTAGAATAGCCTACTGTACGGAAAACTCTTTAAAACACTATATCACAATAAAGGAGAGGCATCTTCAAGCCAACGGCGAAGATGTTTTTGTACTTATGATTATACTTATGTTATAGTGTTCGAGAGATAAAACAGGCGATGAGGCTATTCTAGGCTCCTCGTCTAGCCTACTGTAGGGAAAACTCTTTAAAAAACTATATAGTATTAAACCTAGCTTACATGAGGTTTTGCATGGTACGTTTGTGGCGAACTTGGATGACGTTTCTACTTTCTTGGCCAATGCTGGGAGGATCATTTTTGTTCCCCACAGCGACTTGGGCAGAAGACGCCACGGCTGTAACGGCTCATCGATCTGCATTTTCGCTGGTGGCGTTACAAAACACGTTAGGAGAACAACCCGTTGATCTCGATGAAAAGGGCTTTTACCTGCTCCCTGAACGTTTGCTTGAAAATACCGCCCAAGGCACCAGCCTTCGTTACTTATTAAAGGTGGATGCCTCCAAACGTCAACTCATTCTTGAGTTTCCCTTTGCCAAACTCAAAAAAGGCTTGCCTTTAGGCTACAGCGTAGGCAGGCAAGGCCTTGAAAAGGTAGAACTCGTTCAACAGGGTGGAAGCTTGATTGATTTGGTTCGCGTGGTGTTTACCTACACCACGGGGGTGAATGTAACGGCCCTTAATGTAATTAGCCTTAATAACGGACGCCTGCTCATTTCCAGCCCCAAGGAAGGGGCGTCAAACATCGTACGCAGTGAATCTAAACACGGGGGGGGGATTATTGAAAACACCCAAAGTCCCCCGTATGCAAGTTCACCCGTGCCTTCAAATGCAACGAACCCCATGGCTTCAACAGCGCAACCTCCCCAATCCACGGGAAGTCGTACCGTCCTTGAAGTTATTGAAATTGAAGATCTTTTTTTCATGCTTAAACCAGCACTCAACAGTCCCGCACTAAAGGTAAAAAACGAGTTTTACTTGGAAAATCCGCATCGCTTTGTGTTAGATTTAGAGGGGGCGGTGATTTCACCCAAGCTTTTTTCAAATGAACCTGATGCCAAAGGCGCTTACCCGACTTCTGGGGTGACGCAATGGCAGGGCTGGGCGGTGAGGGTGTCTCAAAACACGCCTAGTGTGGTTCGCGTAGTGATTGAAACCGAAGAGCCGATTAATTTTACCGTCCTACAAGGGAAAGACAACGCCTTTAAAAACAGTGTGATTATTCAACCCTCTCACCTCAAAAACCCGTTTTGGGACAAGGTCAAACTCAATCAACCTAAGGTGATGAGTGCCTTAAAGCAACTGTATATTTCTAATGAAACAGTCAATACACCCATTAAGTTTCGTTTAGAATCTCAACGCCCGATTCAGTACAAGGTGGTTAAGGAAAGTCCGACGCGCTTTAGTGTGGATTTGTGGAATGTTTCGGCCCCTCCAGAGCCAATGGGGTTTGATGTGTCTCGTTTTTCGTATTTAAAAAGCCTTAGTCATGTGCAATCGAGCCAAGGCAGTCGTTTGCTGGTGGAACTTAAAAAGCCGTTTCAAGATTTAAGAAGTACGCCCTTTACCAGTGCAAACGCGCTAGAACTTAGCTTTCACTTGGTGAATTCGGCTGAAGCAGGGGGTAAAGCAACGTCCCCGAATCGTGTAGAGGGGGGGGGCAAGCGTCCGCCCAACAACGAAAAAAAAATCGTGGTGATTGACGCGGGTCATGGCGGTAAGGATGCCGGTGCCATGCGCGATGGCATTATGGAAAAGCACCTTAACCTAAGTGTGGCGCTTAAATTACGCAATGAATTACAAGCGCGAGGCTATGTGGTTTACATGACCCGCAGCAACGACACCTTCCTAAGCCTTAAAGAAATTACGGAAGTGGCCGCGAGTTTTAATCCGCATATTTTTATTAGTGTGCATCACAATTCAAGCAATAGTGCCGCCATTTATGGGCTTGAAACCTATTATTACCATGGTTTTAGCTTGGGCCTGGCGCAAGCCGTGCATGCCAAGCAGGTTCAAGCCTTGGCGGTGGTGGATCGTGGGGTGCGTCGTAACCAGTTTTATGTCATCAATCATGCCAACGTCCCGAGTATTTTGTGTGAATTGGGCTATGTGTCTAACCCCACAGAACTCAGGGTGCTGAACACCCAAGCACGCCAACGTCAGCAAGCCAAAGCCATTGCCGACGGCGTCGATGCCTACTTCAAGCGAAACGGGCGGTAAGCGACGATGACCTCAAACCTGCGCTCTCTTCTTCATGCGGATGCTTCTATAAAGGGGTTTAGTCCTCGTCCTGCTCATTTAATTGTGTTTGATTCAGGGGTGGGGGGCTTGAATGTGCTGAAAACCTTGTGGTCTGCCCAGTTGGGATGCCCCATTAGCTTTTTTGCTGATTCCGCGTGGATGCCTTATGGAGAAAAAGACCCCCAGCAGTTACGTGAGCGTTTATTGCGTGTGGTAGGTACTTTACTCACGCGCCATTGCGAAAATAGCTATATTTTATTTGCGTGTAATACGGCTTCTGCCGTGTGGGAAAGTATTACGCCTGACGTATTTGCCCAGCACGGCATTCGACCAGACAGGGTGATTGACATTTTACGGCCCACGCTTTCATTATTGATGCGTGAAGTCATCGCGCGTTTAGACGCCGATCAGCATCAGGCGCGGGTGGGGCTGTTGGCCACGCCGTTGACGGTGCAAAGTGGGGTGTATCCGCGGTTGGCGGAACGTTTGTATGGTCATGGGGCTTACCCTCAACTCAGGTGGCAACCTGTGGCGTGTGGGGGGTTGGCTCAAGCGGTGGAAGGCGATGCGGAAGTGGAGCCAGTGGACGTGTTACTGCATCGTTATGCGTGTGGGTTTGAACACGCCCCGCCAGAGGCGTTGATCATTGGCTGTACGCATTACTTGGGCTTAAAGCACTTGTTGCGTCGCTATATGCCAGAAACTATTTTTATTGACCCGAGTGAAGCGTTGGTGTTGGTTATTGCCGAACGCTTAGGGATTAAGTACGATCCTCAAGCGCTGAAATGTACTTCGGCGTTGGGTAAGGAGTCGGTGCGTTTACTGGCGACTGGGCGGGTAGATACATTGAGCGCTTATTTAAAGCAACATTTGCCTGCGCTGGCTTTTCAACCCTTTGAAGTGCTGGCCTTTGAATAAAAGTCCATTTGACTTGAGCCAGCAGGGCTTATAGAACATTCTAAAGCAACAGTTGAGCGGGCGATTCTAAATACGTCTTGACGAGATTGACAAAGCGCGCTACATCCGCGCCATCCACCACACGGTGATCCGCACTGATGGAAAGGTTCAACACTTGGCCAACTACAATGTCGTCGTGTTCATTCACCAGCGCCACCTTGCGCAAGGCATTCACCCCTAAAATAGCCACTTCTGGGGCGTTAATAATGGGAATCCCTAACAGTCCACCAATACTGCCAATACTTGAAACGGTAAAGGTGCCGCCTTGTAATTGCTGGGGTTGTAGCTTGCCTTCACGCGCCAGTCTGCCGAGTTCCTGAACCGCTTTAGCGAGATCAAACAAGTGCAACGTTTCCGCATGACTGATGACGGGTACAACTAATCCGTGGGGGGCATCCACCGCAATGCCCAAGTGAATGCCCGCCGGCTGATGAATCAAGGTTTGCTCGTCATTTAAACGACTATTCAGCTGGGGAAAGCGTTGTAAGGCCAAGCTAACGGCTTTTAATACAAAGGTTAAGGGCGTCAGTTTTACGCCTGTTTCACTGGCCAAGGTTTTCAGTTCTTGACGCAAGGCTTCAACTTTGTCCATACGGATTTCATCCACATAGGCAAAGCTGGGGATACGTTGCGTACTGGCCAAGAGGCGTTCGCCAATTTTTTTACGAATCCCAGTGTAGGGAATATCTTTGGCTTCTAAGGGGGTGGACTTGATCAAAGGACTAGAGCAAGAACCCCCCCCTTGCAACCTTTGAAGGTGCTGGGCGTGCGTTTCAACATCTTCAGGACGAATCCGTCCATGAGGCCCTGTACCCACTACTGTATGGAGATCCACCTTTAAACGTTTGGCCAGTTGACGGGTGGCTGGGGTGGCCAGTACGGCATGAGCCGGCTGGCCCGTTGCAACGGTTTTAGACGGCTTTATGAAAACAGGCGCCGTAAGTTCGGGGGATTCAGCCCTTGGGCTGAAGACTTCGGGCTTTTCCGCAACGGCTGGAGTCGGAGCCACTTTAGGTGCATTTTCTCCAAAGTGAATATCCACCAAGGGCTTACCCACTGGCACAACTTCGCCGACCTGCACATATTTTTTCAGCAATACCCCCGCCCGTGGTGCGGGAATCTCCACCGTTACTTTGTCGGTCATCACTTCTAAAAGCGCTTGATCTTCCTGCAAGAATTGACCTTCTTCCGCAAACCACGCCATAATTTCGCCTTCAGCGACGCCTTCGCCAATATCTGGCAAGGTAAAGGTCAACACGTTCGATGAATCGGTTGAAGTTGGGGCGTTCACGAATCAAATTCCTCTTGCGTTTTAGCGGGCTAAGAAAACAGGGGCTTCATTAGTGGGGCTTACACTTGGGTAATTAACAGGCTGTTACTTAAGCCTGCCAATTCAGTTGAACCCGCACACACCACAATGTTCGCGCCCTTAGAAACCAAACCCTTTTCAAGCAACCACGCACGAATGCTTGAAAGCGTGGATTCTGTGGTGTCAGACGCCTTAAATTGAACGGGCAACACGGCATAAAGCAAGGTCAACTGAAAGTACACCGATTCATTCGGCGTAAGGGCAATAATCGGCACTTCGGGGCGATATTTTGACACCCGCTGCGCCATGGCACCGGAATAGCTCATCACCACAATGGCATCAATATCCCCAGCCCATGTGGCATCCACCGCCGCGCGTGCCACAATTTCAGGAGACACGGAATTGGGGTATTCTTCGTAACAAAGGCTATCAAAACTGGTGAATTCGCCGTAATGCTTGCGGGCTTCGGCTTGCACTTTGGCCATGACTTGAACCGCTTCGGTGGGGTAGTCTCCATACGCCGATTCACCTGAAAGCATCGTTGCATCGCTTCCGTCATAAACTGCATTGGCAATGTCAGAAACTTCAGCCCGCGTCGGCACTGGGGCTGAGGTCATGGATTCCAACATTTGGGTGGCGGTAATGACGGGTTTGCCCGCTTCAAGACATTTACGGATCATCATTTTTTGAGCCGCAGGCACTTGTTCGGCGGGCAATTCCACCCCTAAGTCCCCACGAGCCACCATCACGCCATCCGCTTCAGCCAGGATGTCATCTAAGCGTTCAACCGCCTGAGGTTTTTCAATTTTGACGATAATTTTAGGCATGTTGGAAGGGGTGCATCCATTAGCGAGCATAAATTCGCGGAGTTCAATCACATCTTCAGGGCGCTGAACGAAAGAAAGGGCCATAAAATCGGTGCCTTGCTTTAGGGCAAATAAGCAGTCGGTTTTGTCTTTGTCAGACAAAGCCGCAACAGGAATGGTAATTTCAGGCACATTGATGCCTTTACGTTGCTTCAGCGTGCCATCGGTCGTTACTTCAACGATCACTTCGGTGGAATGCACGCGTTCAGTGACTTTCATTTGGATGTTCCCGTCATCAAACAAAACGGTATTGCCTATTTCCAAAGATTCAAAAAGGGGTTTTACATTACATACAACCAACCCTTCATGCCCCCCGTTATTGTTTTCACTGTAGGCAAAACGCAATGACTGCCCCGCTTTAACAGGAATCCCTTCACAGCCTTCAAAAAAACCAACGCGGAACTTAGGGCCTTGCAAATCACTTAAAATCCCTACAGGCTTGCCCAGTTCTTTTGAAATGTGGCGAACATTGGCATACGCTTTTTCAAGAGCATCATATTCGGCGTGGGAATAGTTAAAACGAAAGACGTTGGCTCCAGAAGAAATAAGGCTGTAAATGCCTTCAGGGTGACGGCTGGCAGGACCAAGCGTGGCCACGATTTTGGTGAGACGAGAATTGACCGTTTGTTCAATGGCGTTGCGTTCTTTAAGTGCCGTCATGGTGAAGTATCCTTCTTAGATTATAGGGGTCTGGCAGGTCAAGGGACTCACCAAGAGGGTGACATACTTTTATTATACCTAAAACATAAAAATAACAAGGCTTTACGCCAAAATATGTTGCCTTCATCGCTACAAAAACTGACTATGAGTCAGGGCAATAGCAAGGCCATCGGCGGCGTCATCGGGGGTGGGGCGCTTGAGTAAATTGAGTCGTAAAATCACGGCTTCGGTGATTTCGTGTTTTTGAGCTTTGCCGTAGCCAGTCAGGGCTTGCTTGACCTGCATGGGGGTATATTCAACAGTGGGGACACCCGCCAGTTCAGCCAACAACAATAGCACACCTCTCGCTTGGGCAACTGGCACGATGGTGGTATTATTGCGAAAATAAAACAACGATTCAATGGCAATCACATCAGGCGACGCTTCTTCAATTAAGGCCTTAATGTCGTGATGAATTTCCACCAAACGTGAGCCGATCGGTGCCTTGGGGGTGGTTTCAACCACGCCCCATGCCAGTGCTTGGGGGTTGTTTCGCAGGCTCACATCAATCAGCCCAAAGCCGATGCGTCCTAATCCAGGATCAATGCCGAGTATTTTCATATGTACAGAAAACTCTAAAGACGACTATACCGTTTAACTATAGCATAAAAACGCCCTCGACTCACTGAGCAAAGGGCGTTTCATTTTAGCTATAGAATAGCTTAGAACTTGATGCTGGTGCGAAGTCCGCCCGCGTAGAACAAATCACTGTCAGCACGTCCAAGAGGCGTAATGCCTGCTTGAAGGCTAGGAATGATGCTAACACGATCGTTCAAACGGAAGTTGTAGTAGGTTTCCACCAACTGAGCCATGCGATCCCGTCCATCAGAAGAGAAGCCGTCTTTGTAAGACGTCACCGCATAACCAACACCGATGTTATCGCCATCACGGAAACCAAGGGTTTTCGTAGGAATATGCAAGGCAACACTGGCGGCTTGACGAGGGGACAAGGCAATATTTTTCCCACCAAAGCCATTAAACCCATTAACATTGTTGTAGTTTTGGTTTAGGCCGTTTAAATACGCCGAGTTGGGCTTTGAATTGTTATACATGTAGTCTGCATGCAAGCCAATGCCCTTGTAGATTTCTTGATCCAACCCGATGTAAGCCAAGTGGGTGTTACCGGGGCCATAAGTACTGGTTGAACCAGAACGTGCCAACGCGGTTGAATTAAACTGGTAATTGACGTTGTCATTGAAGATACCCACCAAACCAGCGTAAACGCTTGTTTTGCGGTTGTCTAAGTTTGCCCAGTTGTAATTCGCACGTGCTTCCGCATTGGCAAAATAGTTATTCTGCACGTTACGCTCGTTAGGTGCTCCATAGGCAAGGGTCAATCCAACGTCTAAGTCGTCATTGATGACAAAATTGGTTTTTACACCCGCCATCGCAAGCGTCGCATTGGTGGGCATGCCAGGAATGTTCGTCAACGCCGTGTTTTGGAATTGGGTGTTTTCATCGCCACGGTACGCGGATTTATCGAAGTAATCACGCCAAGGTAGCACACCAGCAAACAACGTGTGGCTGTTGTTAAACAAGTTGAAGTCTTGTTCGTAACCAGCACGGTCGAGGTATACATTTTGACGCGAGTTGGTGCTTCCGTTGGAACCTAACTCGTTACCGTTGGATGCATCTGCCGCGATACGGCTTTGACCCATAATGCCACCCGTATTGCTACCCAAAGCAGCAACCGCGCGGACTTTAACACGTCCTTCACCTAAGAACTGACCTTCTTCACCCTTGTAAACAGGGGCTTCAACGGTCAAGCGTAAGCGAGAAATGGCTTGAATAGAATCGTTGTAGCTGTTGTCGCCCGATTCAAAACCACCCAAGGCGCCCACAGTGAAATCACCACCGACTTTAAAGCGATCTTTTTCGGCTTCAAGCGCACCCACACGAGCTTCTAAGGCTTCAGTCCGCGCTTTTAAGGCGGCAAGTTCAGGGGCAAATTCAGATTCTAAAGATGCGACGGTTTCGGTGTCTCCATTGTTTAAGAAGACTTTACCTGAGCGCACCAAGTACAATACATCACGCAAGGCAGCCGCCATTTCATAACGTGTGGCGTATTGATTGCCTTTGAACTTGAATTTACCGTTGGTGGCTTCATAACCTTCAATTACGTCGTATTTTTCAACCAATTCGCTCAACGCGTCATACGCCCAATGATGGGCCGAAACATCGACTAAATCTTCCATACGGGTTAAGCGCTTGTCTTCCGAACGAGAGGTTTCAACGGCTTCAATGCGGGCGTCAGCCACATTAGCCATACCTGCTAAAAACAAGGATCCTGCCAATAGAATGGGGGTTACTTTATTCGAGGCCATGGATTTTTACTCCTTAACTTTCAGTGTGTACACTGAACTCGCTAATATCACCAAGGACTTTTTATGAGTATAACGATTCTTCGTGACACGTATAAAAAGGCGTCCTAAAACTTAATGTGTTTAAACCAACGGGTTTTGTACATTACGTTTGAATGTATCCTAACACAAGTTTCCCATTAAGGGAATAGGGAAACTTGCTTCAAACATCATAAAATTTTTCATCCCTGGTAAAGCAACCCTGAAATTGTTTTACTACCCCCCCGCATTTCAAAAAAAGAAATGCCTGATTTTTGGGCTTTTTAGACGACTTTTGGCGGGGAGCCTTCTTGAGTTGCAGTGGCTTTTTTGCTATACTCAAAGTAAGGAAGCCTTCGATCGACTTTCTATTGTGTCACCTTTTTTATAGGGCTGTAGGACACTTTTATAAGCTCGATGACTTCATTACAGTGCTTCATGCCTTAAACCCCGTGCTTGTTTTGTTCGAAAGAGGAACCGCCTTTTCATGATTTTAGAAGCCTTCGCTGAAACCTTAAAAGCGCAGTTCCTTCAACGAGGATCCGCCATTCACGTGTTACAACAATGGCTTTTGTGGCACTTAAAGCACCCCACCCCCTCCACAGAAGACAAAGTGCGAGATGTACTGGTGGCGGAAATTGAACTAACCCTTGAAACGCCCGTCCTATTATTTCAAGGCAAAAGCCCTAGTGGGGATATTCTCCTGAAAAGTCTTTATGAATACTGCCTTTCTTACGAAGATTGGCAGTATCGGCGTTGGTTGCACGAAGTCAAAGCGTCCGATTTTAGTGAAGGGTTGAACTAAGACGTCGTGAGCTGTTCTTTACTGGCCTGAAAGCGATTGGCCAGCTGACCGCAGGCGGCGTCAATATCCACCCCACGTTCTAAACGCACCGTCACCTTTTTATGGTAACGCTCCAACAAAATCATCATAAAGGTGCGAATGGCCTGATTGCTTGAACGCTTATAATCCACTGCACGTGGTAAGTCTTTGGCAATGGGGTTATAGGGAATGAGGTTGATGTTACATTTTAAATGTTGCACGAGTTGACCCAACTGGTGTGCGTGTTCGGGTTGATCGTTAATGCCGTCGATCATAATATATTCCATCGTTAAACGCCGGTGGGTAGAAGCCAAGTAACGTTCTAGTGAAGGAATGAGCGTTTCTAAAGGCCAGCGCTTGTTAATGGGCATAATGCGAGAACGCAACTGGTTGTTCGGGGCATGAAGGGACAAGGCCAGCGTTAAGGGCATTTCTTCTTGGGCGAGCTTGTCAATGTGATCCACCAAGCCTGAAGTCGACACCGTAATACGACGCATCCCCACTTCGCAGGATTCATTAAGCACCCGCAGGGATTTTACCGTGTTTTCATAATTGTGCAAGGGTTCGCCTTGGCCCATGTACACCACGTTGCGAATTTCTTGGCCACTGTCGGCTTGTACTTTCACATATTGTTCCACAATTTCACTTGCAGACAAATGCCGTTTTAAGCCCATTTTGCCTGTGGCACAAAACGAACAGTTAATGGCACACCCCACTTGAGTCGACACGCATAGGGCGTAGCTGTCTCGTTCTTCAAAATACATTAAAACCGATTCAATGACGTTGCCATCCGCACATTGAAATAGGTATTTTAGGGTGCCGTCTTCAGAAACTTGCTTGCTGGCAATTTCAAGGGTGCCGATTTGAAAGTGTTCGGCCAAGTATTGACGAAAGCCTTTCGACAAGTTCAGCATCTCTTCAAAGGATTGGACGCACTTCACATACAACCAATGATGCACCTGTTCCGCACGAAAACGCGGATGCCCCAAGGCTGTGAATTGTTCCACTAGCTCCGCCTGGCTTTGCCCAATTAAAGCGGGTAATGCACAGCCCTTAAGGGGGGGCAGGGTGACGCGAGTCATGGGGGTGTAGTCCGCCACGTCTTCAGATTCAGCAAGGGGAGAAAGCAGTGTAGTGGTCATGGAACGTTCCTGTCAACCGTTTAAAGGGAAATGTTAGGGGTATAGAATGCTCTGCAAAAGTGGCTTTACTCCCTCTCCCTTAGGGAGAGGGTTGGGGTGAGGGATTCGGGATGCCCAGTCAGAGCTGGTGTCCCTCCTCCTAGCCTCCTCCCTAAGGGAGGAGGAACAAAGCAAATTAGACTTTTTCAGAGCCTTCTATAGTAACATAAATACGCAAAAACAAGACCTTGTGCCACGGACTATTCGCTAGATTTAGGCATTAGACTAAACATCATGTCCGCTTCAACGGATGTTTCCCCATTCACCGAAGCCACGGCTTTGACTTTGACTAACACACGACGAAACTGCACCAGTTCCACCCGTAAATCCAGGCGATCACCAGGAGTGACCATACGACGAAAACGCACGTTGTCTAACCCCGCGAACAAGCCAATTTTACCCATGCCTTCAGGCATATGATTCACCATAATGCCGCCCAGTTGAGCCAGTGCTTCAACTTGAAGCACGCCTGGCATCACAGGCAGATGAGGGAAATGGCCTTCAAAAAAGGCTTCGTTGGCGGTGAGGTTTTTATAGCCTTCAATGTAGGTGCCTTTGGCGTGAGCGGTGACGCGATCCACCAGTAGAAAGGGGTAACGATGGGGAATATGGGCTTTAAGTTCAGTCACCGTTAAGGGGGGGAGCATTTCTAGGTGTTCTTCAGTAGTCACAAGATTTTTCTCCGTCGTGGCTTGGGGACTCATCATAGGGTGGGGGTCTCCTTTGTTAATTTTTCATAAATTAGAGTTATTCTAGTACAAACGAAAAAGGAGGTCTATAGAAAGTTCTGCGAAAGTGGTTCTTCGTCTTATTCCTCCTCCCTTAGGTCGCACGCCTCGCCTATGGCGGGCTACGCTAGGAGGAGGGACGCCAGCTCTGACTAGGCATCTCGAATCCCTCATCCTAATCTTCTCCCTAAGGGAGAAGGGACAAGAAGCTTACTGACTGTTTTTATACGTATAGATAGCACAAAGAAGACGCTTGATGGGTTTTATGCTTTTGACGACTAATATAGAGACATCGACGTAGGGCAATACTTGTGATTTCAAGCAATTTGAGCATCCCGAATATGGTAGGGCAGTCGCCTATGGCGTTAGCGCCCTCGACCCCCAGTTTTTCTAATGGAAATACCTCTGTGAATCCTATTGTAGGGGAAACGAATGCGCTCATCGGCAGTATGCAAGTCACTGCCCACCAAAACGATCAAGCTCAAAAAGCTCGTGACCTAGCTCTAAAACGTCAGCAAGCCACCCTCTTGTCTTCTTTGCCGCCTTCACAGATGAATCCGAGTGCTGTCTCTTCTGCTTCACTGCCTAAGCCTCCGCAGGCTTCCGCCCTCCCGTTTACGACGGGTAGTTCAACGTCGCCCGCTTCTACCCCTCCGATGCCTGCTGTTTCTAGTAACCCCGTCGATGCAATAAAAAGTATGGTGTCCAATGCTTGGACGCAAGCGTCACAACTTATAGCAAGTGGGGTGCAAAATGTTGCACAAGTCGTGACTGGTGCACCCGCTCAAGCCGGCACCTTACCCCCCAACGCCGTGGCGACGGCTTCTCCCCTACCGACGATGATGAACGGCTCGCCTAATGGGGGAGGATTGATTCATCCATTAGCAGGCAAGGGACAAATTTCTTCTCCCTTTGGTCCCCGAGGTGGAAGAAACCATAACGGTATAGATTTGGCGGCAGCACAAGGAACACCCGTTGTGGCCGCGCAAGGGGGTACCGTTACGGTGAATGACTTTGACGCAAACGGCTATGGGAATTGGGTTGCAATCCGACATCCCGATGGATCGGAGACTCGTTATGGGCATTTAGTGGGAAAATCCCCTATTGCAGAAGGAACACAAGTGACACAAGGGCAAGTGATTGGTCAAGTGGGAAGTACAGGCCGTAGCACAGGGCCACACCTTCACTATGAAGTTCGCATTGGCGGCAAGCCCAAGGACCCTATGGCGTTTTTACCGAAAGGGGACACTCAAAAAGCGTAAACCTAATGCTTCAAAAACACGCGTTCAATGCCTAGGCTTTCGGCGTTGGGCAGTAAATCCAGCTTTTCAAT
>JBIKTR010000027.1:0-10577 GCA_044348005.1 Vampirovibrionales bacterium
AGTTACGGTGGCTATAACATGGATCCTTATGCACAAACCGGTGGCTACGGGATGCCTCAATCCAGTTACGGTGGCTATAACATGGATCCTTATGCACAAACAGGTGGCTACGGGATGCCTCAATCTGGTTACGGTGGCTATAACATGGATCCTTATGCCCAATCATCACAGCCTTCTGGATATGGCGGTTCTTACAGCCCCATGCCTCAACCGTATTCACCATACTAGGCCTGTGCGAACTTTTAGACCCTTCAGTTTCCGACAATTAAATAAACCCTTTCTAAAACTACATAATTCAATCAAACAGACGCTCTTACCAGCGTCTGTTTTTGCTAGAACACGGATGGAACATGCTTTAAAAGACTCTTTTACAAAATCTATGTTTTTGTTAGGCTAAAGCATATTCGTTTCATTCAATAAAGGAATGCCTTATGCTTAAAGCTGGTATTGTCGGACTCCCCAATGTCGGGAAATCCACCCTATTTAACGCCCTCACCTCCACGTTTCAAGCCGAAAGTGCGAACTATCCTTTTTGTACAATTGAACCCAACACGGGTATTGTTAAAGTGCCAGACGCCCGCTTGTTTGTTCTGCAACACTTGGTCAAAACAGAACGGGTCATCCCCGCTGTTTTTGAGTTTGTAGATATTGCAGGCCTCGTTCGAGGCGCTTCTAAAGGCGAAGGTTTAGGCAACCAGTTTTTAGCCAACATTCGTGAAGTAGACGCCATTGTTCAAGTGGTGCGTTGCTTTGAAGATGAGAACATTCAACATGTTGAAAATAGCGTAAATCCTTGCCGAGACATTGACACCATTGTGCTGGAACTTTGCCTTTCAGATGTCGCTTCCATCGAAAAACGCCTGCCACGCTTGCAAAAATCTGCCAAGGTTGAAGCCGATGCCAAAACTGAACTGGGCTTAATGCAACGTGTATTACCTTTCTTAGAAGGCGGTGAAATGATTAGTCAACATGCCCATAAGTTTGATGCCGATGAAACCGAGCTTTTAAAGCGTTCAGGCTTATTGACGGTAAAACCCTTGATTTATGCAGGCAATATCGCTGAAGATGAGTTGGCAGATCCCTTAGCGAACCCGCATTATAAGGCGTTGGTGGAACGTGCCAAAGCAGAGGCACGTCCTGTTGTGGCGATTTCGGCTCAAATTGAAGCGGAACTTTCGGCGTTGAATGATGAAGCCGAAAAGCAAAGCTACTTAGAAAGTTTGGGCGTCAAAGCCAGTGGCGTGGATGCTTTGATTACGGAGACGTTTCGCTTATTGGGCTTGTATACGTATTTCACCGCAGGCGTGAAAGAAGTGCGGGCATGGCCGTTTGAAGCAGGCTTTACGGCACCGCAGTGTGCAGGGGTCATTCATACGGATTTTGAAAAAGGCTTTATTCGAGCCGAAGTCACCGCCTATGACGATTATGTGCAATTTCAAGGCGAAAAAGGGGCGAAAGAAGCAGGCAAGCTTCGTCTTGAAGGAAAGGACTACTTGGCCAAAGACGGCGATGTGATGCATTTTAGATTTAATGTGTAGCTCATCGCTTTTGCTCGAACACTATACTTAGGGCCTTTGTGTTGAAGTGTTCAGTGTGTTTGTGTTTTAATAAAGCGATGCCCTGTTTGATGATAGGTTGTTTCAATGCCTCATACCACTCCTTGTATAAACACGCCCTTAGACGAGTACACCGTTCGGGTCATTTTCAATACATCTAGTCCCACAGGGTTATTTCACCTTCGTGTGGCGTTTGAAGCAGGGCGTTTTCATCAAAAACCCCTTGCGGTTCAGGCGGGTCAGTTTCTGATGCTCGATGTGCAAGATGCCACAGGCTTTCGTTTTAGACGCCCCTACAGCCTCATGAGTTGGAATCCTGAAACGCAAGAAGGGGACATTATATACAAAGTGGTGGGGGACGGCTCTAAAGCGTTGTCTCAATGGTCGGTGGGGCAAAAAAGCGTGGCTTTAGCTTCTCTAGGCAATGCCTTTCCTTTGGTGGCGCGGCAGAATCCTCGTCGTACAATTTTATTGGCGGGTGGGGTTGGACTGGCTCCCCTGATTTTATGGGCCGAAGAAGGCCGAAAAAACGGTTGGCAGGACGATGACATGCCCACCCTTATTTTTGGAGTCAGAAATCAAGCCGAAGCCCAAAGCCTTTTGCCTCATTTGGCGAGTATCATTCCCCTCAATAAACTATTCTTGTGCAGTGATGACGGCTCTTTGGGCTTTCACGGGCATGTGGTGGCGTGCTTAGAATCGTTTACGGCGGAAGATCGTTCGTCGTTTGAATCGGCCTTTGTGTGCGGGCCTACCCCGATGATGAACGCCAGCGTGAAGACGGCTCCGCACCTGTTGCATCAGGCCACCGTGTATGTGTCGCTTGAAAATCACATGCCCTGTGGCACGGGGGCGTGCTTTGGGTGCGTGGTTGGCCAAGCGAAAGGTGGCCTTCCCCTAAAAGTGTGTGAAGCAGGACCAGTGTTTGAAGCGTCTCAATTACTATGGGGTGAACACGGCTTAGCATCTCTTAGTCTCGCGGGTTCTTGTGACGCTTTTCCGTTCTTTGAAACCTCTACTTCTCAAGAAGGGGGCCTTCATTCATGACACTTGCTTTCCCTCCCCTTCAAACCAATTTTCACACCCGCTTGGGTTCCCTTGAACTCACTTCCCCGATTCTAAATGCGTCTGGCACTTTTAACCCCAGCGTCTTTTCACGACTCTTTTCGCTCAAAGCACACCTTGGCGCGATTGTCACCAAAACCGTCACACCGAATGCTTCTGCTGGCAACCCCCAGCAACGCACGGTTGAATTGCCGGGTATTGGCATGCTCAATAGTATTGGCTTGCAAGGCAAAGGAATTATTACCAGCATGGAAGTAGACGTGCTTCAGCATTATGGGTGCCATGACCTTCCCGTGATTTTGAGTCTTTCTGCAGACAGTGAACAGGCCTTTCAACGAATGAGCGCCTACGTGGAATCCCATGTGAATCGTTCGTATTTGCATGGGCTTGAAGTGAATGTGTCTTGCCCGAACGTGCATGCGGGGGGGGCTTTATTTGGAGCATCGCCTCAGTGGGTCAAAAAAGCGGTACAAGCGGTGAAACGTGAAACGACGTTGCCCGTGTGGGTGAAGCTCACGCCTAACACCACAGAAGTGGTGGCGGTGGCGCAGGCGTCTGTTGAAGCGGGGGCGGATGCGTTAACGGCCATCAACACGGTGCTTGCTTCTCATATTGACATCCGCCGGCGCAGACCTTCTTTGGCGAAAGTTTCAGGGGGTTACAGCGGGCAAGGCATTAAGCCCATTGCGATTCATCATATTTTAAACATTGCCAAAGCTTTGCCCAACACGCCTTTAATTGGGGTAGGGGGCATTCAACGCGCCGAAGATGTGCTAGAGTTCTTGATGGCGGGAGCAACCGCCGTTCAACTAGGCACGCATTGTTTTCGTGACCCTGCGGTGTTTGTGGATGTGCTACAGGAGTTGGACGCGTGGTGCGTGGCTGAAGGGGTGGCGTCTTTAAGTGAGTTGGTCGGCGTTGCAGTCCCGTAAGTGAGTTTTCCTCTCTCTCTCTCTCTTTCCACCTGTGCCTTAAATCTGGGTGGTCAGCACCAAGTAACGTAAAATGGCTTGGTGAAAGTCTTGTTCGGATTCAATGACTTTACGATACGCATCCGCCGTTTCCCGTTCACGAATGTTGACCACAAACAGGGTGCTATCCCCCATTTCAAATGAAGTGCGCTCCCCTGTTTCAAGGGCTTGAGACGTCTTCCATTCTCCAAGGGCAGCGTTGTAAATCCCCCATTGCGCCTCTAGTTCCGCAAGCACTTGTTCTAAGCCTGCTGAAAGCTCTTGATACGCCCATAAGTACTGAACATCTAAAGACTGTAAATCTAGTTCGGCGTAACGCAGTTTACCTGTAGCAGTGCGGTAGCGTAAAGGCACTTCATACTTAACGCCTGCTTTAAGGGCGGCCCCAATGGCGTCTTGCCCCATTTGATAACTCGGGCTTAGCATGGCGTCTAACTTAGGTAAGAACGCCTGTTTCGCCAAATCAACATCCAACTGCGCGATTTCTTTACTAATCGGGAAGCTCAACAAGCGAGGGTGCATTCTAAGCATCGCCAGCTTGCCAGATTCTTTCATGGTGGCGAGATCAAGAACCTCTGGCTTGGGCAAGTGTGCTTCTTGCGGTAACCACTGGGGTAAAATCTCTAAACGACCGTCCTTGGGTTCTTGATTCCACAACAGTAAGCTGAACTTAAGGGTGGATTTTTGCAAGTTTAAGGTATCTTTCGCGACTTGCCCTTGTCGTTTTTGCACTTCTTTTTGTACTTCAACAAACGCAATTCCCGGTAAATCCCCCACATTAACGCGCTTGCGTACTTGCACAATGCGCTGTTGCCCTAAGTCTAAAAGCCTAAGGCTGTTGTCCAAAAGTCGTTTACAGGCCACCCATTCCCAATAGGTTTCACCCGTTTTTTGTTGAATTTGAAGTTCTTTTAATTGTAACTCTAACGCCGATTTTTTTAAATCTAGGGCCGCTTGTTTTTCAGCCACGCTAAAGGGGTTGACTCCTCGATACCGCAACAACGGTAAAATAAAGTTGGTATAGATTTCTCCCCCTTGCCCAACAGGCGAAACACTTGAAGAAAGATCCCCACGGTTGTTGCGGTAGCCTGTTTCCACCATTAAGCCGTAACGCGTGAGCAGGCTCACGGCGTTATTAGTCAAGTAGGCGTCTTTTTGTTGGCCGGGGGCGGAAGAATTGTTGTACTGCCTGTATTCAAAGCCTCCGTCTAGTTTAGGGTCAAAAGCACCTTGTGTGGCGAGAAATTTGGCTTGGCTTTGCTGTAATTTCAAACGGGCCAAGCGCAAATCCGGATGCGTCTGCTTCACCCATTGCAAGGCGTCTTTAAGTTGTAAGCCCTTTTCTTCATGGACGCTTAAGTGGGTGAGTTGAGCCAATGATTTGGGGGGTATTTTTTCAAGGTTCACGGGGGTCAAATCGACTACCCCCCCCCCCTGTTTTTGAACGGGGGTAGGCATTTTAGCGTGCACCAACAAGGGCGAAAGGCTCAGCGTAAGGCAGGCACACAACATCGAAAAAGCAAGCAAGCGGGAGGGGTTATTTGGGCTTACCCACCTTGCTTTTGATGCCGCCGAACTTTTTGCCTTTGTCATAGTTGCCATTTTCCTTGCCTGCTTTGGCGTAATTGCCACCGGTTTCTTTTTTAACATTTTCTAAGGCGCTATTAACAGGGGGGGGCTTCTTTTTTAAGTTCAGTTCAAAGCCGTTAAAGCGTCGCCATAATTCATAGCCCAAGGGCACTTCATCTAACATCACCCAGCCAATGGCTTGGGTGCCGTAGCGTAAATGTTGATCTTCAGGCCATTCTTCTTCCTTACGTGCTTGTATGGCCTTTGAGTCTGGTTCCACCAACACACGAAAACGATTCTGCCCGTCATCCACCGCATCAATCACCACCACACGGCCTGCGTAAGTCCCCATGGCGACTTTCGGCCAGCCTGAAAATTGTACCGCTGGGTAGCCCGCAAACTGTAAACGCACTTGACGCCCCACAGAAACCAAGGGAGCATCGACATCGGTCAAATAAAGCATCACCATACGATCGCCCGCATCAGGCACAACGACGGCCAGTTCATCGCCTTCTTTAATGGTTTGCCCTGACCCATACACGTTGGTTCGAACCAAGCGCCCTTCTACAGGCGATTTAATGGTGCGTTGGGCTTGTCGTTCTTTTAAATTAACGATTTCGTTGTCTAACTTCACGAGTTCGGCGTTTGCTTTGGCATAGTCTTGACGCGCTTTGGCCAGTTTTGACGCCGTTTCGCTTTGCTTGGCATCGACATCCAAATTGCTTTTGCCCACGCTGTAGGTGGCCCCTTGAAAGGACTGTTCCGCGCCTTTTAAATCCGCTTGAGACGCCACAAACTCACTTTGGGCTTTGACCAAACGATTTTCAGCCACTTCAAGATCTCGTTTACTTTTTAGGCCTTCTAAATACAGCTTACGAATTCGTTTTTCATAAAATTCGGCGGTTTGCAATTCTTTTTGATTGGCGCGCACTTTTTGTTGGGCAGAACGAATTTTAAATTGACTTTCCTGTTGCTTGGCTTGGGCTTCAGGCACGACGAAGGCACGACTGTTTAATATCGCGGATTGTTGCGCTTCTAAGGCGTCAATGGTGGCCAAGGTTGCAGAAACTTGAGCGTCTTGTGCGTCACGCATGGCCAGCATTTTTTCGAGCTGTTGATCGTCCAAATAATAAGCTTTGATTTCTTCAAGTTCAAGCAAGGGTTCGCCAACTTTTACCCACTTGCCTTCCGGGACGAGCCACTGTTTGATTCGTGCGTCAATGGGGGCCATCACCGTTTGCGGACGGTGCATAGGGTTTCGCGTACTAACTTCACCCACGCCTGAAACCGACTGTTGCCAAGGGGCAAATACAATTAAGCACGCGCTTAGTACAACCAATAAAACAAGCCCAATGGAAACTTGACGCATCACTTTGGGAGTGCCTGTTAGCTTGGTGGATTGCACCTTGTGATCCGTTTCAAGGGCATTGAGATCGCGTTGAGTACTCATAATCGGCATGATTTATAAGCGCCCCCCTTGATTAAAGTTGGGGAAAAGCTGTCTAAAGAGTAAATCCTCTTCATCAAAGAGTTCTTGGGGCTTGCCTTTACCAACGATTTCTCCTTCAAAAAACATGTAAACATACGAACAAGCCGCCACAATATCCGCATCATGCGTTACCACGACAAGCGTCCACGGGTATTTTGAAGACGTCAGCTTGGCGATGATTTTTCGGCGAGTGGGGGCATCAATATGGTGGAAGGCTTCGTCTAGCACCAAGAGTTCGGGGTTAGAAACCACCGCACGCGCCAGTAACACGATTTGGCGTTTGCCCGAAGAGATATTTAAGCCTTCACTTTCAAGGTGCATGTCTAAGCCCATGGGCAAAGTGTCTAAAATATCCGCCAAGCCTGAAACATCTAGGGCATTAGCGAGATCGGCTTCGCTAATGTTTTGGCGTCCCATTATAATGTTGTCTCGTAAAGAACCTGAAAAGAGGCTATTGGGGCATTCCACCAAAGAACTGGCACGACGAAAGCTGTCCAAGTTTAAATCAGCCAACTGTTGTTGATTGATTTGAATGCGTCCTGAACTGGGTTGTAATAGCCCTAACAAGAGTTCCGTTAAGGTACTTTTACCAGAACCACTTTGCCCCACAATAGCGGTATGGGTTCCCTTGCTAAAACGCATATTCAAGTCATGAAACAAGGGGGTGAGTTGTTGGGGGTATTTGTACGCCACATTATGCATCACAATTTCTACGCCGTCTTTTTGGGGAATGTAGTCTACCCCATCGCTGGGTTCGGCGGGCAAATCCGTGAGATACCCCAATTTGTCTAAGCCTGTTAATAAGTCGTACCAACTTTCTAGGTTTAGAACGATTTTATTGACCGAAGCCAGTAGAAGTAGCATCATCAATTCCGCGGCCACCAACTGCCCAAGCGAAAGATCCCCTTGCATAACCAGCCATCCCCCAATGGCAAGCAGCGAAGCAATGGCTGAAGCATTCACAAAAAAGCTCCAAGTGGCTTGGCGTATAATGACGTTAAAATGCTTACGACGAGCCTCCACATAATCCCCGCAAATGTCGTCCGCCTTTGAAATGGCCAGTTCTTTGCCTGAGTTTATTTTAAAGGCAATGTGGCAACGCGCAATGTCTTGCAAGGCATGAGCCATTTTGTATTTGTATTTAGATTCCACCAAAGCGGTTGTGACCCCGTTTTTGCCAAGCATGACAAAGAAGACGAACGTCCCCAGTAAAAAAATGTTAAATACCAAGAAATAACTGCTGTAAAAGCCCATAAATGTGAGGGAAACCAAAATCTGCACAATGGCTGCTGGAAATTCAAGCAAAATTTTGGACAACGTTTTTTGAATCGTCATGGTGTCAAAAAAGCGGTTCACCAGTTCAGGCGGATACCCCTGCACCCACTGGGTGGTGTCGATATTAGGCAAGTGACTACTTAAATAGAGTGAAATACGCACAAAAAGGCGTTGTTGCAAAATTTCCAGCAAGGTAATTTCTATAATACGAATGAAGCTGGTAAACAATAGCCCCCCTAACACAATGGCAGAAAGCATGATCAAGGGTTGAAGAAACACCCCACTGGCGATGATGTTAATTAAGGCTTGAGAGGCCAACGGCAACATCAAACTCAACACCGCACTGACACTTGAATAGACCAGCAACAGCAGGAGATCTTTTTTATCTTCCCACAAAAGTTGTTGCAGGCGTTTAAAGGGCGAAGGGAGTTTGGCTTGGCCCATGACGTCAGAACGAGCTTGCAAGGTGTGAATATCCTTCTTAATCGTACAAGTGGTATTATACATGATTGTTAAATTAAAGTCAGCCAGTTCAGTCAAATGTTGTGTTTCTTCCCTTGTTTAGAGTAGAATAACAAGGCTTGCCCTCTACAAACTTATGCCTGTTCTTAACTATAAAAGTTGCATATAAATAAGCCAAACCCCTTAAAGGACTCCCGCGCTCATGATTCACCCTACAACCCTTACCCAACACTTAAGTGATGCGTTTAACGACGCCCATGTCGAACTCTTTGACAAAACGGGCGAGCAGGATCATTACCTCATTTATATTCGTTCCAGTGATTTTGCGGGCAAAGCTTCATTGGCGCAGCATCGCTTGGTGCAGAAGGTGTTGGCACCGCTTATGGCATCAGGGGAACTTCATGCCGCAGAAATTACTACGGCGGTGCCTGAAGGCGTTTAAATTGTGTACGACTTTAATCACTTGTTAGAACAAGTGGCCAAGCAGTTAGGTTTAGACAAAAAAGCCCAAGAATTTGGGGTGCTTTCGGTGTGGAAAGTCGTTGTGCCAGACGCGTACCGTACTTCCACCGAAGCGGATTCTATTTACTATAAGGGCAAAAAAGCGTATTTACGCATTCGAGTAAAACACCCCACCGTGGCAACAGAACTGGGCTTTGAACGAGAAGCATTGCTTGAAAAAATAAACGCGTATGCCACGCAAACGGGCATTTATTTAGACGGGATTGAATTACGGGTGGGAAGGTAGTGTATTCGATAGATGAAACAGGCTAGGAGGCTATTCTAGGCGCCTAAACGGCAAGAGTAACTCAGTCCGCCGTGATGCCGAGGGGTTCGCCCGATTTAAAGTTCGCAATACTTAAGCCCGTCAACGTAATAACCCCAGCCACCCCCATAGAAAGGGTAAAGGATTCTTGCAACCACCACGCCCCTAAAATAGCGGCAATTACAGGCTGTAGCATGCCATAGGCCGCCACATTGTTCGCACTGGTTTTACTTAAGCCTTTGTGATGCACCCAATAGCCCAAGAACCCCGCAATAAGCACAATGTAAAGCCAATAGCCCCACTGCGAAGGGGTTAAATGCTTAAACAGTTCAAGCGTTTTGACAACCGAAGGAAAGTGAAGAAACGGAATAGGTGGCAACAACATGAAAAATAGGGTCATTGTACCCGCTTGCAAGAAGTTCCATGAAAGGACGTCTAAGGGCGTGTAGTGCTTCATGAGTTTTTTGACCACGATGTTGTACCACGAAAAGAAAAACGCATTCAGTAAAATCAACCCATCACCAAGCAATAAGTTACTGCCTTTGATGATGAGCCCTTTTGAAGCAGCATCCTGCATTTGAGCCACCACCAAGCCGATAATGCCTAACGTCCCAAGCGCCACCCCAAAGGTTTTTTGCGCATTTAAACGTTCCACACCCAGCACCGCATTGATCATCATGGTTTGTAAAGGCACACTGGCCATACATAAGGTGGCGTGAAACGACGTGGTATAGCCAATGGCGATTGATGAAAAGGTTTGTAACCAAAACACCCCTAAAACGCCTGCCAGCACAAAGTAACCCCAGTCTTGTTTAAAACGGGCTTGCCAGCAGGGCAAGCGCGGCCAAGCATCCCAAAGCCAGCCGAACAAAATAACCACAAGGGCAAAGCCCAACTGGCGCAGCACGGCCACTTCAATGCCTTGAAGTTCGTTACAAAAAAGCTTTAAAACTGGAAAGAAAATACCGTAAATCACCGTCATGCTCAATAAAAGCCCATGTATTTTGATTTGAGACGCATGATTGTTCCACCATTGTTTTAGACGCATCGTGTCCTGTGCTTTCTTTGTATGCAGGCAACCTTTGTTTTCTTTAAAATACTATACACGGTTTCGCCTGTGATGATTTCAGTGTATCGGAAATACAAAAACGCATCTAGTACACTTTGTATATTTAAAAACAGTGTATTGAAAGACGTTGTAACCAAATGTAAATTTTGAGCAAAAGGAGGTTTGAAAATTACTTTATTTAAACGTCAGACTTTTTGTATATTTTTTGAGAGAGCATTGAGAGAGATAAAACATGATTTCAGTAAATAGTAACAATAACGTTAATAGTTATTGGCAAACAATGGCCAGTTCTATCAAGCCCAAGGTTCCAGCCTATGGAACTTACCCACCAACTCAAACATCAAGCCAAACGTCA
>JBIKTR010000019.1:0-28108 GCA_044348005.1 Vampirovibrionales bacterium
GTGACCAAACGTTCTATTTGCATTTGAAAGAATGTGAATGGCGATTTAATTTGAGATCTCAAAATATCTATGCTATTCTGTTAAAGGAATTGAGGAAAAATCCTCTCTAAAGTTTACCAGACCCTAAAGTATTGCAATTTAATTTTAAAAGCCTTATACTAAAAAAGTAAACCAAAAAGGTTTTTCAAAATGATACAGATTCAGCTTGCCAAAAAAGCGGAAAAGGGGTTAATACAGGCACCTCTTTAAGTGAAAAACAAGTTTGCTGTTTGGATTCAATCTTTGCAACGAGACGGTTTACTAGCAACGCGCAAACGCGCTGGTTTTCATGACGAACCCTTAAAAGGCAAGCGTAAAGGGGAACGTTCCGTGCGTCTTAACAAGCAATGGCGTGTTATTTACAAAGAAGTTAATCACGTTTTGGAAATACAGATACTAGAGGTAATGCCCCATGACTACTAACGACAATGAATTCATCAACATCCAAGAGTCTACCGTCTTTCAAGACATCGTCAAAAATATGACGTTAGGCTCAGTCATGCGTTCTTGGCGAAAATGCGACGATTTAACCCTACAAGCCGTTGCGAAGCGATTGGGTATTTCAAAGCAATTATTGGGTGATTATGAGCGTGGCACGAAGTTGCCAAGCCTTTCTAAAACGATTGAAATGGCCACGGTTTTAGAAGCCCCCGTGGAACTCTGGATTCGCTATCGTATTGAAGCGGAATTGAATACCTTGGGCTATGAAGCCCAGTCTATTGAGGTTCGCAAGGCTGGGTAAACAACGTCTTGCGAGCCGAGCGTGCTTACTATACAATGGAGAAGAACGTCAAAAGTCCGCCTCCAAAGCAGGCAAAGCCCAAGCGTCTGTCAAAACGGCCAAACCCGCCAAAAGCGAAACATCCAGCGACGCCTCCGAAAAAAAGACGCATCAGTTCAGCCAGTTTATGAAACTGGCTAAACGCGTGAAGTCTAACTCTGAAAAGGGTCAATCCAGCACGTTTACAGAAGAACGAGCGTCTGCGTCTAAAAAAGCAAGCCCCCTGCCTCAACGTCCCGTGGGTTCCGTTCAGGAAAAATGTCCTTTAAGAAAGTCGGCTGATGAGACTCTACCTCCTGCTTCACTACAACGGCACCCCCTTTAGCGGCAGCCAAGCCCAGTACGGAAGCCCCTGCCGTACGGTTCAAGGTGAAATCTGGCAGGCCCTAGACGCCTTAGGCTTAAAAGGGAAGGTCAAACGCCTGCATTTTGCCTCTCGCACCGATCAAGGGGTGCATGCCCAAGGCCAAGTCGCGGAAATGGATGTGACTGAGGATTTTTTGGTTCATGTACCTGATTTAAGGCTCGCGCTGAATGCCAAATTACCTCCTGAAGTTGCGGTGGCGGAAGTCTTAGAAGCGGGCTTGGCTGATGAAGCAGGGGCGTTTGCTTCTGTGCAATTTGACGCCAAAGCCAAGTGGTACCGCTTTCGATGGATGCTTGCCCCGACACGGCGGCCGCATCAGCCCCCAAACGCGCTATTGATTCACCAGCCCTTGAATGTGGCACGCATGCAAGCAGCGGCACAAGCCTTTGTGGGCGAACATGACTTTTCTTACTTTAAATCCCCTGGCAGCGCCGTAAAAAACAACCGCTGTTTGTTACATTATGCGTCGTTTTCGCAACAATTTGAAGAAGAATGGGTGTTTGATGTTGTGGGAAATCGTTTTTTGTATAAAATGATTAGAAATATGGTTGCATATCTGCATGGTTTGGGTGAGAATAGAAGTCAAGCTTCCACTCCACTTCTTTCTGTTGAAGATGTGTTGGTTCAACGGAATCGCCCAGCGTCTTTGCGGACTGCCCCGTCACAAGGTTTAACGCTTATGGCCATTCACTATGAAGCCCCCTATTTACAATTTAATGATGTGCGTGTCAAAACTTTAAGCCATGCCTTTAAAAAGGAGTTTTCAAATGTTGAAAACCTATTCTGCCAAAACCGATGAAGTCCAAAAAGAATGGTACGTTGTGGATGCTGATGGTCAAACCGTCGGTCGTTTAGCGGTGCAAATCGCCAACGTGCTTCGTGGGAAGCACAAGCCTACCTACACCCCTCATATTGACAGTGGAGATCATGTGATTGTGATTAACGCTGAAAAGGTGGTGGTTTCGGGTAAAAAATATGAAGAAAAGCTCTATCGTCACCATACGGGTTTTATTGGTGGGCTGAAAACCTTTACCTTTAAACAAATGATGGAACGTAAGCCTGAGCGCATTATGGAAATTGCGGTGGGGGGGATGTTGCCTCACAACCGTTTAGGGCGTCAGCAGATTAAGAAACTTCACGTGTATGTGGGAACAGAACATCCTCATCACGCGCAACAGCCTAAAAGTTTCCCACAATAGGCTTAAAAAAGTATGGATTTACAAGCATTAATTTAGGAGACGTGATATGTCTTATCCCCAAGTCGGACAACGTGGTACAGGGCGTCGCAAATCGGCGGTGGCTCGAGTACGTTTATTACCCGGTACTGGTACGATTTTGATTAACGGCAAACGTGTAGAAGAGTACTTAGGCAACCGTGCATCCTTGCACGTTTCAGTCAAGCAGGCCTTGGTTTCTGCGGGTGTGGAATCTCAGTACAACGTGTTGTGTAAGGTTGAAGGTGGCGGAAAAGTGGGTCAATCTCAAGCCATTCGCTTAGGTGTGGCACGGGCTTTGGCCGAACTCAACCCCGATTACGCACGCTTAATGCGTGTAGAAGGCTTTTTAACGCGGGATGCACGTGTGAAAGAACGTAAGAAATACGGACTTCACAAGGCCCGTAAAAAACCTCAATACTCCAAGCGATAAACTTCAACAAAGCCCTTCCCCCGAAGGGCTTTTTGCTTATCGTATTTTATGCTAGGCCGTAATGATACCATTTAAACGACTGAATAGCGTATAGGTGGATTCTAGGAGCCTAACTCGCAGATGGGTGAAGTGTACATAAACGTACATAAGCACATCGAGAACCTCAGCGACAACGAAGAGACCATAGACCGTTTTATATAGCGGATACTATACTTAAAACGGAGAAACTCCTATGACACATTTAATGGAATATAAAGGATACTACGGCAAGGTGGACTTCAGCCCTGAAGACCAAGTGCTTTTTGGCAAAGTGGCGTTTATTCCTTCCTTGATTAGCTATGAAGCCGACAACGTCAAGGATCTGATTCAAGCCTTTCACGATGCGGTAGATGATTACTTGGATTTATGTGAATCCGAAGGCAAAACGCCTGACAGTCCTTTTAAGGGATCATTTAACGTGAGGGTGGGAAGCGATTTGCATCGTAAGGCGATGCTGTATTCGATTGAACAGGACGTGACGCTGAATTCGCTGGTCAATCAAGCTTTGGAAGCATATCTCAATGGAAGCAACGTGAAAGCAGACTTCATCTTAACGGAATCGCCTAAAACCAAACGCAAGAACTTGCGTTCTTCTTGATTGATGCGTGCTTGCAATAAGACGCACGAGCTTTTTGTTGTAGAATAGGAGTAAAGCCCCCTGTTTTAAATGTAAGGACGTATTTTGTGAATAAAGATCAAACAAATAAAACAGTAGATGAAAATTATAAACCTCGACAAAAAAATATAGAGTTTCATAAACACCGATTACAAATGGCATTAGATTGTCAATCCGTTTCAATTGGGTGGGTTTTTAAAATCACCACAGGTTACTTTGCTTTTTTATATGGGATTCTGTCTATATCTGATAAACTGGATGCCGTTTTTGGATCCTTTGGTCAATTGATTGTGTTAAGCCTTTGTTTCTTTTCTTCTTTGATTATTATGTGTCTAGGGATTATGTCAGTACCTAATTTGAAAAGTTTAGACTCCCTTATTTGTAATGCTCAACAAGAGTTGGATACGATACTATTTGAACAAATGGAAAAGCAGTCAGAGATTAAAGAATACAGAGAAGCCTTAAAAGCATACTATGATAAAGATTTCTTATATAATTCTCATTTTCATATTATTGCTTTAATGATTGGTATAGCACTACTCGCTCTAACAGTTTGTATCATAACATTATATGAATTAAATCCTCTTGAGGTTAAAAATCTTCTTGATTTGGTTAAGATTACGAACTCCAAAGGTCTTATTTTTTGGGGATTTTCAAGTATTTTTGTTGTCTTTTCTGGATTGGCAAGTTGGTTGATTTGGTCGCATATCAGTACTTGTAAATCGTGGGAAAAAAACTTCAACGAAAAAAAGAAAACATGGAATGAGTATTTGGAAAGTCACTAATGGAAAAACATGAACTCGACACCATATTAAACGGACTCGCGGAACGGGTGGGCAAAGCCAGCCTCGTGCTCAAAAGCCCGAGCAACCTCGAAAAATGCCACACGCTGGACGCCCAAAGCCAAGACCCCGACTTGTGGAACGACCCCACAAATGCCCAAAGCGTGATGCAAGCCCTCACGCAAGTGAAAAACACCATCGCACAAGCCGATTTATGGCAAGGGCAAGTCGAAGAAGCGACGTTGATGCTTGAACTCCTCGACGAAGACGCTTCCCTTGAAGCGGAGTTTTTGAGCGTCGCCAAAACGATCGAAACGGCGCTAGATGGCTGGGAGCTCGAGCAGATGCTCGGCGGAGAATATGATGCTCACAATGCGTTATTGACCATTAGTGCAGGCGCTGGTGGCACGGATGCGCAAGATTGGGCGGAAATGCTCTTGCGGATGTTCACGCGTTGGGGGCTCAACAAAGGCTATACGGTGGAAGTCATTGACCGCAGCGACGGTGAAGAAGCAGGCATCAAATCGGCGACCTTACGCCTAAAGGGGCGTTACGCGTACGGCTATAGCCGAGCGGAACATGGGGTGCATCGCTTGGTGCGGATTTCGCCGTTTAACGCCAACGGCAAGCGCCAAACGAGTTTCGCCAGTATTGAAGTGGCTCCTTTGGTGGAAGGCGTGGAAGCCAATCAAATTGAAATTCGCCCTGAAGACATTGAGTTTAGCACGGCTCGCGCTGGGGGAGCAGGCGGGCAGAACGTCAACAAAGTGGAAACGGCGGTGCGCTTGGTGCATTTACCCACAGGCATTGTGGCACGTTGCCAACAAGAACGCAGTCAACTGCAAAACAAAGCCATCGCCATGGAAATGCTCAAATCGAAATTGCTGGCCTTGAAAATCGCCGAACATGACGCTAAAATGGCGGCGGTCAAAGGTGATACCTTGTCGGCGAACTTTGGCAGTCAGATTCGTAGCTATGTGTTTGACCCGTATTCGCTGGTGAAGGACCATCGCACTGGCCATGAAAATGCGAACGTCACGGCGGTCATGGACGGCGATCTCGATCCTTTTATTGAAGCGTACTTGCGCGGTCAACGCCTCATCAAATAACACTCGTTAAAAAACGACAGGCGGATGCTGTGACTGAATGGCGCGATCGGTCATCTGCAATTCACGATGCAACTGCTGTAAAATGCGAATTTTCTTCTGAATAAAACCCACATGAAAAATGGATTTGGGATCCAACAAGGCTTGCCGTGCATAGGTTTCAAGCACGGATTCTTCAACCGCAATAAAGGTTTCTTCGGTATTGACGTATTGCGTGACGCGAGGGTGCGCCCCCACCATGAAGGACAAGAACGTCTTCATGCTGTCATGGGTGCGGTTGCACTGGTAAAGCAAACGCACCACCTCATTCCCGCGAATATGACGATTTAAGCAGGTTTTAAAGGTTCGCAACGCGTGATCAATCATGTTGAGCGTCACGTAAATGGATTCCTCTTCTTCTGAATAAAAAGAAGATAGCTCAAAGGCTTGGGGCATTGGGCATACCTCTCGGTTTTAGATTGGGGCGAACTCTACATGTGGTTTGGGGGTGTGCAACGCGTTCGATTGAACACGCGTGCGAACTTCTCTTGAAACATCATACAATAGCCACTATATTTTTGGCAAGCTTATATATTTATACCCTTAATATACATAACATCTGAACATTGACTTTACTTTAAAAACAGGCTATTCATTCGTTTAAACACTATCTATTAGTCTTGCGTGACGTCAAAGTAATAGGCTTCAGGGTGATGAAACACCAACGCTGAAGTAGACTGTTCAGGAATCAACATAAAGCTTTCACTCAGGCGCACGCCAATTTGTTCACCGTCAAGCAAGTCCATTAAAATCGTTTGATCTGACAAATTAGGGCAGGCGGGGTACCCAAAACTGTATCGACACCCCTGATACGCCGAAGGTTTCAACAATTGCAAGCCCGATTTACCCGCTTCTTTTTGGTTAATTTGCAATTCGCAACGCACCTGCGCATGCCAGTATTCCGCCAAGGCTTCGGCCATTTCCACAGAAAAACCATGGTACAAGTAATACAACATGTAATTGCCTTGTGCAAACAGGGTTTGATCAAAATCAGCGGCCTTTTGCCCCATACTCACTAATTGCAGCGCCAGTACATCTTTTTGGTCACCTTGTGTTTCAATCAAATAGTCGCTCAAGCAGAGGTTTTTTTGGCCTCCACGTGGGAACTTAAAACGGCGGATCTCTTTTTGGTGATGGTGCGGATCATAAATCACCACTTCATCCCCTTCCGCTGTCGCGGGGAAATACCCGTACACCACTTTAGGCGTAAAAATAGACTGTTCTTCAACCAATGACTTTAAAGCATCAAACAAGGGTTGAATTTCAGATTGAATAAAGCCTTCTTGCTCTTCGGGGGTTTTGTCCCAACGGCGAAAGCCCCAATGCCCGCTCATCAAGACTTTGGCATTCAAAAACTGATAAATGGCTTCAAGTGGAATATCTTCAACCACCTTGACCCCCCAAAACGGAGGCACTGGTATTTGAAGCGCGGGGTTCACCTGCGTGCGAGGCTTCGGCCGTTCGCTTAGCGATTGTGCTTCATTGCCTTGGGTTGCGGCTTGATTCATCATTTCATTAGGCGAGGGGGGCTGAGGTTCAGCGTTAGCAGGCGGATGCCACCGTTTTTGGTGCGATTTTGCCTCACCAATGCCTTGCAAATAGGCCAAAGTGTCCATCGCTGTTCGTGCATGTAAAACAGGGCTTTTCGTTAAGGGTCGGCATTCTTTCAATACAAAAGCAGGGGTTAAGGCAGGCCCCCCCAAAATAACAGGCAAATCAATGCCCGCTTCAACCAAGGCAGAGATGTTCAGCTTCATTTGCTTGGCTGATTCAATCAACAAACCGCTCATCACCACAGCATCAGGCTGATGCGTGGTAATCGCTTCAAGCAGTTGAAAACGGGTAACTTGTGAACCCAAATTACGAACAGTGATTCCATGGGCTTGTAAAAGGGTATCCACAATGTTTTTGCCTACTTCGTGCGTGTCGCCTTGAACGGTGAGCATCACACAAGACGCTGGCGATTTAAACTGCACGCACTGGGGAAGCACCGTTTCCCATGAATGACGCAAAATAGCCGCACTTTGTAACACAAATGGCAGAAGCATTTCCATGGTATTGAATTTTTCCGTCAACAGTTGCGCCGTGGGAAGCAAGCATTCTGTGGCCACAATATCCGCCTTCACCAAGCGAATGGCTTGTGTCAATAAGTCGGATGCCTGTGTGGCATGCCCATCTAAAATCGTGTGCTGTAAACGTTCTAAAATCGTGGCTTCTTCGCTTAGGGTTTCTGGCACGTCAAACTGAGTTTGCCAATAGGAAATGTAAGGCGTCGGTAAAGGGGTGCTAAAGTGTGTGGCTTGTGTCATAGAGGGGAGGGATCCTTTGGGTCTAAAAAGCTGGGGTGACTTTTTCATATTTAGGCGAGTGCTTAAAGGAGTGTTTCATAGATTTGGGCGAGTTCAGGGGACTGAAGCGACGTGCTTAGGCCTTGCCACCGTTGGTAAAGCTGATGTTCTAAGCCCAATTGATCCAAAACTTTGCCCACTGTATATAAAATCTGACCTTCTAAACTCAAAAAATCAGGGCTGTAAAAGGACAACATCGGCGGGATGATGCGCACATTAAGTTGTGCTAAAGTCAACATATTTTGAAGGTGAATCGCATTGAAAGGCGTTTCACGGGGCAGTAAAATCAAGGGGCGCCCTTCTTTTAAGGTGACATCCGCCGCACGGGTGAGCAGGCTATCGCTCATGCCTTGGGCAATGTGGGCCAAGGTCCCCATCGAACAAGGGGCAATCACCATTCCCCTGTGAAGATGCGTACCACTGGCGGGTTTGGCACCAATGTTTTTGTTGGAATATAGGGTCAATTGGACGCCGTAAGTAGACGCTTCAAGTTTCATCAGCCGTAGCAACGATGCCTTTTTTTCGTCTAAGGTATGGCCTTCAATGGCCACCCCTAGTTCCTGTTGCATCACGAGGCTGGCGTGTTCAGAAAAAATAACATCCACTGGCACCTTCAGCAGGAGCAGTTCTTTGAGTAAGCGTAAGCCCAAAATACTCCCCGAAGCACCCGTTAAGCCTAAAACGACTGGTTTTGAAGCAGACATACGAGAAGATTCCTTAATAGACAATGCGTTTGGCGACTTTACTAGAAAGCGGAAACTCTTGCTGACGACCCATCAGTGTCAACACAACGTTATACAAAGCAAATCCAGCCAACGCGAGTAACCATAGGCCACCAAAGCCGAGCGTCAGTTGCAACGTCCATTCTCGCACGGGTAAAAAACTGAAGAAGGGCAGAACCGCTAGAAAAACGTCTAAAATGGCATTTATCAGCATACGCAAGACATCCACAATCACGGCAATCGCAAAGGCTTGGGCGACGTGATACTTCACAAAAACAGGTGTATTCAACTTACCGCTTCGGCAAATCAGCCACATCACGAGAAACATCATCAAAAAAGGGATCAAATTCAGTCCACCCAATTTCAAGCTAAAATAAAAGAAAACAGGGTAAGCCAAGGCCCCCCAAAGGCGATGCACAATCGGCACTTTTCGGTACTGGTGCATATTGATGACTTGTTGCGGACTGCGGAATGACATAGACGCAAGACTTTCTTTTAAATACCGCACGTTTACAAACGAAACGTGCGGTATTTTGGCTTATTTAATGCCGATTTTGTGTAAAAGCATCGTAATTGGGTCATAGTAACGATCCACCACACGTTCTTTTAGGGGGATAATGGCATTATCGGTAATGCGAATATCTTCAGGGCATCGTTCCGTGCAACACTTGGTAATGTTGCAAAGCCCAATACCAGCTTCTTCCTTAATAAAAGGGATGCGATCCGCTACATCAAGGGGGTGCATTTCAAGGGACGCCAAACGCACCAAGAAGCGAGGGCCGGCAAAGTGGTTAAACTTACGGTGGTGCCGAATGACGTGACACGAGTTTTGACACAAGAAACATTCAATACACTTACGAAACTCTTGCACGCGATCCGCGTCTTCTTGAAAGTAACGCCACGTGGATTGATCTTCATTATAAGGGGTAAAAGGGGTGATGCGTTTGTTGATTTCGTAGTTCCAGCTTACATCCGTCACCAAATCCTTAATCAGGGGGAAGGTACGCATAGGGCGAACCAACACGGGTTTGTCTTGGGGCATGTGATCCAAACGAGTTTTACACATTAAACTCGGTAAACCGTTTATTTCAGCCGCACAAGAACCACATTTAGCCGCCTTACAATTCCAGCGAATCGCCAAATCAGGGGCGTGATGCGCTTGCAACCACATTAACGCATCCAACACAACCCACCCCGGTTGAACAGGTACGGTAAAGGCTTTGACTTCACCAACGTGTTCACCATCGGCATCTGGCAAACCACGAAACACGTGAAACTCACGATCCACAACGCCTTGACTCATCATCATAAGAGCGTTCCTTTCCTATATTTTCTGCTTGCTTTGTGTAATGGCAAGTTCTTCAGGCTTTTGAAACAAGTCACGAAGCTCAGCATCCATTTGAGACTTTTCATAGGTAGACACTTCCAGTTCACCCGATGGATTCAAACGAATGGTACTGTTTTGGAAACGCCAGTGTTCATTATCTGATTCCAAGTGATCTAAACGGGTATGACCCCCACGGCTTTCGGTGCGCTGAAGGGCAGCACGCGCCACCACTTCACCCACTAAAATCATGTTGTGAATGTCATGCGACAAATGCCAGCCGGGGTTGTAAGCGCGGCTGCCATCCACACGCGCCACTTTAGCGCGAGCCTTAAGCACTTGAAGTTCTTCAATGGCTTCTTTAAGGCCTTGTTCTTCACGCACAATACCGACTTTACTGCCCATCAATTCTTGCAAGTCTGCTTGAATCTGGTAAGGTGTTTCCGCCTTAGAATCACGTTCAAACGGCGCCACCAATTCTTCGGCGTACGCTTTGATTTCTTCACCATTGATTTTGGGCAGGACGGTTTGTTGCTTAGCAAATTCGGCGGCGTATTTGCCAGCGCGTTGACCAAAAACGATTAAATCGCTCAAGGAGTTCCCGCCCAAGCGGTTACCGCCATGTAAGCCACCAGAAACTTCCCCTGCAGCAAAGAGACCTGAAACATTCAAGACTTCCTGTGTTTCAGGATGCACACGAACACCACCCATGGTGTAGTGCATGGTAGGACCCACTTCCATCGGCCCTTTGGTAATGTCTATATCACCCAGTTCTAAAAACTGGTGGTACATGGAAGGTAATTTCCGCTTAATATAGTCCGCTCCACGATGCGAAATATCCAAGAACACCCCACCATTGGGTGAACCACGACCTTCTTTAACTTCCGTGTAAATGGCTTTGGACACAATGTCTCGCGTTGAAAGTTCCATGCGTTCAGGGTCGTAATTCTTCATAAAACGCTCACCTAAGGCGTTGGTTAATTTACCACCTTCACCACGAACGGCTTCAGTCACCAAAATACCTTTTACAGAAGGGGGACAGACCATCCCTGTGGGGTGAAACTGCAAGAACTCCATATCAATCAATTCGGCACCTAGTTTTAAGGCCATGGCTTGACCATCCGCCGTATATTCCCAACTATTAGAAGTAACTTTGTAGGCCTTACCAATGCCCCCTGTGCACAAAATCACGGCTTTGGCATTAATCAGAATAAAACGACCACTTTCACGCCAGTAACCGAAAGCACCTGCAACGCGGTCTCCGTCTTTCAACAGGTGGGTCATCGTACATTCCATGTGAACATCAATGCCACAATGAATGCCTTTGTCTTGTAAGGTACGAATGAGTTCTAAACCAGTACGGTCTCCCACGTGAGCCAATCGACGGTAGGTATGCCCCCCAAACGGACGCTGTAAAATACGTCCATCGGGTGTTCTGTCAAAAACAGCTCCCCACTTTTCGAGCTCTTTCACTCGTTCAGGGGCTTCTTTGGCGTGCAATTCCGCCATGCGGTAATTGCTTAGGTATTTCCCACCACGAATGGTGTCTTTATAATGGGCTTGCCAGCAGTCATCGGCATCCACATAGGAAAGCGCCGCAGCCATGCCCCCTTCAGCCATAACGGTATGGGCTTTGCCCAGTAACGACTTGGTGACTAAAGCCACCGAAACGCCTTGGGCGGACGCTTCAATGGCAGCCCTTAAACCTGCCCCACCCGCACCGATTACCAGTACGTCATAGGTTTTTGTTTCGTAATGAACAGACATCATAGGAGTCCTAACTCTTTCATTTCAATCGTCTAATAACGAAGTGGGATTAACCTGAACAACCACTGTTCAACCAGTTAATACCCCAAGTGTTCCAATCGATCAACGTTCCGTTGGCCACCAAGCGAATGTATAAATCACATAAGCCAACAGTAAATAACGAAACCCACGCGTAGAGCCAATGTTCTTGGTTCAACTTGGTTTGATTAAACCACTTCAAGTACGCAATGCGGTTAAAAATACCACCTGTAAAGCTATTTAACTTCCCACCAATGAGGTGACGCAAACTATGGCAAGAAAAGACATACAGCGTCAGCATGATTGTGTCCAGCCACACGATTAACGAACCCACACCAAAGCCCATTCGACCGTTGTAAAAAATGGATTCAAAGGCATGCACCCAGTGAAACACCACCAACACAAGTGCTACGTACAAAAAGTAACGGTGGAAGTTTTGCAAAATAAAGGGAAAAAGCGTTTCGCCCGTGTAATCTGCCAAAGGACGCAAAAACCCTTGCTTGGGTTTGTCTACCGCACAAGCAGGGGGGTCGTTAAAAATCGCCCGATAGTAGGTACGACGGTAAAAATAGCACGTTCCACGGAAGCCTAAAGGCGCCCATAAAATCAAAAAGGCGGGGGAAAGCTTCAGCCATTCAAAGGCTTGTGGAAACATCGCCTTTAAATTTGGCGAATAAAAAGGAGACAAATACGGCCCCACTTCGTAAAATCCGTTTTCAAACGCACGGTACACACCGTACAAACCAAACACCGTCAAGGTCACAACAGTGAAAACCTGTTCCCACCACCAGGCGTCTTTACGATCGGTTTTGCCAAACCCTTGGGTGACGAGGTTCTTCGACAAAAAGGCTTCTAGCATTTTGCAGAGGCTCCTTTTTACATAATTCAGACATCACAACAGCCGTACACACATCATGGATGTGCGCCAGACTCCACAATCTTATTTTATTATAATGCAGTCACAAAAAAAGACAAGGCAAGAAATAAAAAGCTCCAACAAACAGAAGACTCCAACCACCATTTAATCTGTGAAATGGTATTATGGAGTGATCGAACGGGTGGATTCTTCTATTGCCTGCAAATGAGCCAAGCCCACTTGATCCGCCAAATACAACCAGCACGGCACGCGCCCTTCATGCGATTCGGCTGAATAAGCGATAATAGGCAGTTGAGCGAGGCCTGCTTTGTCAAGCAACTTTTTGGCCGTTTGAATACTTTCAGCCCGTTGCCTATTGGTGCATTTGTCTACTTTGGTAATCACAATCATCACAGGTAAATCATGAAAAAGTAACCAATCCAACATGTCAATGTCAGAATCCATAAAGCCATGACGCGCGTCAATCAACTGGATGACCATGTCAATGTTCGTGCGTTTTTTTAAGTAGTATTGAAAGTTCTTATTCCATTCGGCCATTTCTTTTTTGGAAACTTTGGCATACCCGTAACCCGGCAAATCCACTAGTGACCAGCGCCGCGGCACAGCCATGGTTTCACTACTACAGGTGGCTTCATAAAAGTTCATGAGGCGGGTTTTACCTGGCGTGTTGGACGTTCTGGCCAAATTCTTTCGCCCAAGCATGGAATTAATCCACGACGATTTCCCCACATTGGAACGTCCCACCATCACGATTTCAGGCACACCTATTTCGGCTTCAGGGGCCAAGGCTTTATTGGGCACAGAAATCACAATTTTACTGTCATGAATTTTAATGGGGCAGACTTTCGCAAAAACGTTTACCATCATAAGGTAAAAAACTTTCTATGATAAGTTAGGACTAGGTTTAATGAGAGAGAAAGGCATTTAATTGTAGACTGCTAGAATGTTCAACCACCCAAGCCACAAACAAGAAAAGAAGATTCATGGCCAACACCATGGCAAAGAGCTTCCAGAAAACGCCCTGCTGTTTACTTTCCGGTTGAAATCGCGCATACAGGGAAGGCACCGCAATAAAAGGGACTAAAAAAGTCGACGCCATCCACGGAACGCTTGGCAAATGCCTACGCTTGCAAAAACGAAGCGTGGCAAGCAAAAAGGAAACATTCGGAATTAAAGCAATCGCCAAAAACAGAAAAGGGTAGTGAAGTTTAAACATTATCGGCTCCTTTTGGTTTTTAAAGAAATTTAAGAACCTAAGTCAGAAATGAATATGCTGGAAGTGTACAACAAAGTCGAAAAAAATGGTACTATATTCTTATTCCTTATTTTAATGTTTACACAAAGTGAGATTTTTATGCGTCTTTCTTCTTCCATACGAAACGCCTTTACCGTTGGACTGCTGGTGCTGTGTGCTTTGCTACAGGTGATGCCTCAGCCACTTATTGCTCAGGCCCACGCACGGATGCCTCAATGGGGAGCTTCAAAAACACACCCCGCCTTAAAAAACGTCACCGTTACAGGGGCTTCTGCTTCTGACGAACGCGTCCTTGAAGTCTTAGAGGTGGTGCAAGGTTTGCTAGATGCCGCTAAACGCCGAGACATCGACGGTTTTATGAAGTATTACGCCAACGCCTACATTAGCGGAGACAACCTCACACGTTCTGAATTGCGGAAGCTGGTTTTAGAAACATGGGAACAATACCCTAATATGCAGTACAATTCAAGCATCCTAGAAATTCGCGTCAACGGCAACTGGATTACGGTAGAAACAGAAGACGTTAGCCTTGCCACAGGCTTACCCACCCCCATGGATATGTTGGCCACAGGCGTTCCTGCGGAATCGTCACTCTTTTTGAAAAAAAACGAAACTGGCACGCTGGCCACTCGTTCGCGTAACTTAATGTATCTTCGCAAAATCGGAGACGTGTGGCGTATTGACAGTGATCAATCCCTTTATGAAGACGCCGTCTTACGTTACGGCAATACAAACGGTTTAGGAATAGAGTTTTCTGTGCCAGACAAAGTCTTTGCGGGGCAAAGCTATACTGCCGCCGTTGAAGCGGGCTTCCCCCCCAACAGCGTTGCCATGACTTCGGTCAATCGTTCTGAAATGGTGTACCCTCACCCCCATATTGTAAATGCCATGCGTGTACTGGCCCCTGCCCAAAATACTTTAGAACGCGTGTTTACGGCCAATACCCATAGTCGTAATGAAATGGTGAGTGCTAGTTTGGGGCTGTTACAAGGCAAGCGAGTGCTAGGCCCCAATGGCGAACCTGCCGTTAGCCTGACGTTGAGTGGAGTCGTCACCTTAGTGAAGCGGGTCAATGTGGCTTCAAAAGCAGAAGACAGTGCTTCAGCTGCTTTACAGGGGTTGGTCATGCATTCTGCCAACGGAAAAATCGATTTCAGTCAAGAAAAAGCCAAGCCTGAGGAAGAAAATCATGAGTAAACGCTTTTTGTTAATTATTGCCCCTGAACAATTTAATGACACTGAACTGGTTGAAACCCGCAAAGCTGTTGAATCGGCGGGACATTTGGTGCATATTGCTTCTACCCAAACAGGCGAAGCCAAAGGCATGCACGGGATGTTTGAAAATGTTGAAGTGCCTTTGGATCACTGTAGTTCGCATGACTATGATGTTTTGGTGATTATTGGAGGCTACGGGAGCGTCACTCATTTATGGGAGTCGAGCGTTTTGCATGATTTGGTGAACGCTTTTTATGTAGAAGGCAAGCTGGTTTCGGCGATTTGTGTGTCTCCTGCTGTTCTAGCCAAAGCGGGTATTTTGGTCGGGAAACAAGCCACAGTGTGGTCGATGCCTGAAACCCACGACGCTTTAAAAGCAGGAGGCGCCACCCTTTCTGACAAGCCCGTTGTCGTAGACGGTTCGATTATTACCGCCAACAGTCCTGAAGCCGCCCCCGCCTTTGGGCAAGCGTTGGTCGATTATTTTGTGGAAGTGGCGATCTAATACGGCCCCCTAATACAAGTAAATCGGCAAGGCAAAGAGATCGGCATACAGACGCAAAATCAAGTTCTGTGTATCCACCAGCGTTTGGGCTTTAAAGAGCTGGATCTGCACGGTGATGCGATTGGGGAAACGATCGGGGTAGGGCTTCAACAGAGGCATCAACGCCAGCGGAGGCAAGCTCACCAGCATTCGGTCTCCTGTAGCGAGGGCTTCAAGCGGGCGTTCGTAAGCCGTTAGGCGTTGTCGTTGATTGTTGAGCATCAGGCGTTTGACGTGGGTAATGGCTCCTTTGGTTTCAGGGTACCACACGCCATAATCGGCAAAAATCTGCACCTTAAGCTTGGAGTCTAGCACGGCAGGACTCCCCTTCGGATTCACCACCTGCACACGAGGCACCACCACCCACGGATGCGCCCCCCCCACCATACGCCAATGCACAATCGGCTTCCACACGGGCGTTTGGCTTGCTTGTAAGTAAAACGCTTGAGACGCGAGACCGTAAAGATCTTCAGGGGTGGGGGTGCTATTGGGGTGTTGGTAAAACCAGTGTTGCTTGAGATCATCATAGCGCATAGGGGCGAGGGCATCATACACAAAGCCTGATGCTTGCGCGTCGAGCTTGGGCGTCACGGGGGCGGCGAAGGCAGGGGCTAGCATCGTGAAGAATAGGAGAGCAACAAGCAAGCTTAAGCATTTGAACATGGGTATCTTTCTTTAAGTATTCGGTCTTAAGCCTGTTTTAAATGAAGAAAACTCTTTAAAAATACGATAGTTCCCTAAGCTATAGCGAACTCGTCCTGCTAAAATAGCAGGATTTATTTGGAGCTTCCCTGCCAAGTTAAGCAATTTATTAAGTATAGGAGTATCAATTAAATCTTGCAATTCAGTTTCATATTCAGAAGGAATAAACGCTTCTTTTGCGGTTTCATCGGCTTTCTTTTCAATATCAGAATGTCCGCCTTTTTTTGTATCGATCGTGATGTCATCCGTAAAAATATCGCCTTGTTTTAAAGCGTCTAAATCATTCACGACATGAGCAAGTTCGTGCATCAACGTAAACCACACATTATCTAAACGATCATAACGTAAAGTCAAACCAATAATGGGATGCCCCTTAAAATAAAGCGTTGCTCCGTCTAAATAGGTTCGTTGCGGATGAGGTAAAACTTCTACAAAAATCCCCCGTTTTTGAAGCAATTCAAAAGCCTGTGTTAAGCCGTCAGGGAAAATAGAAAGTTTGGCAACTTGCTGTAAAAACAACGTATCAATTCCTTTGTAAGGTGAAACATTTTTTATTTTGTCATTGACAATATCAAGTAAACGAATCATCCATAACTGTAAGGCAATACGATCCGTCTTCGCCAAAACCCGATTCTCATCATTTTTTCTAGCCAAAGCTCCTTTGGGGATTTGTTCAAATCCTCCTAATTTTGTGATGACCGTATTTAAACCTACCGAGACTTCGTCAAAATCAGAAAAATTAAAGTTTAATTTTTTAATGACGTTTTTATATCTGGGAGCTTGACTTAAGAGATAGTCATGCTGGGAGTCTTCATGGGGCAAGGGTTCTTGAGTTAAGGCTTCAAGGGGGATGTTAAGGTGTTTATGTAAGGCTCGAATCATGGGAATGGTTAACCCACGTTTGTCGTTTAAGATTTCATTCACTCTAGAAGCACTGCCGATATAAGGAATGAGATCACGTCGGCTCAAGCCACGTTCTTCCATACGGTGTAAGATCCAGTCTTTAACACTGGGTTGTTTTAACCCATAGCCTTGCTCTTTTTCCCAATCGTCCACTAATTTAGATTGCACTTTTAAAAACTGGGCTTCTACTTGATTTAAGTCATCTCGTTGAATGAGAAGATAGATTTCACTTAAAGCGACTTCATAATCTTGAGCAGATTCGATGAGTCTAATGAGTGGTGTTTTGTTTTTCATAGTTAAGGGTCTCCACGTTGATTTTGTCATAGGCTTTGTGCGTACCAAACCATACAATAAAAACGATTTTGTAAGTGTATTCAATGTCTACGACTAAGCGGTACTGATTGCCTTTAATGTTAAAGACGGCTCTTTTATTGTTGATAATTGAAACCGAATTAAAGGAACGTTTTACGTCTTGAGAAGAAGTCCAATCGGCTTGTTTGACGTCATACTCCCAAGTAGCAAGAGCAACGGACGCTTCAGGGAAGGATTCTGACTTTTCTTTTAAATACTTTTTTGAAATAAGACGCATACAGTTATCCAAGTAAATCGTATTATTATTAGTATAACATATTTATGAAGAATTGTAACGCCCCCAAATGTAAAATGTAACTTAAGGTTACATTTTTATTGACAACATTGAAGATAAAATGTTTAATTACAGAAGGGTAATGAATCATCAGCCGACAACTCATTACCCTCTTTTTCAAATACCCCTTAAAGGGACATCTAGAATCAACAACTTGATTGTCTCACAAAAGGATTATTTGGACAAGATATCAGTCGGTCTAAATAAGGAGACACGTTTATGAAAAACGTTCCCGATAAAATGCCTGCCCCTGCAGGAAAAATGTGGATTTATCCACGTTATATTCGTAAAAATGGAAAGATTATTTACCCTAGAGGTAAAAAGTGTTTTGCTTTCCTTGTTGATATTAAAAAACAAGGTTAATCTCTCGTTAAGCAAGCCCCAGTATTGGGGCTTGCTTTTTATTGACTTCTCATGCGAATCAATTGTTAATGAATTTGATGTATACTAAAGGATATGCACCCCCCACAAAATGAAAGACCCGCCCATGAACGCCATTGATCTTTTGCACCTGTCGAAACAATACGATCCGAAAAGCCCGCTGGTTTTAAATGATTTGAGCCTGCACATCCCCCAAGGGCAGTTTGTCGCCATTATGGGCTCTAGTGGGTGTGGTAAATCAACGCTACTCAATCTCATCGGCGCGATGGATACCCCCACAACTGGTGAGATCATCGTGGAAGGTAAAGCCCTGCCTTTTTTAAGCGAAGGCGAAAAGGCAGCGTTCCGCAGGAAAACCGTGGGTTATGTGTTTCAATTTTTTAATTTATTACCCACCTTGACGGTTGCTGAAAATGTTCAACTTCCGCTGGATTTAAACGGCATTCCCCCCAAGCAAGCCAAAGAACGTGTCTTAGATGCCCTGAAAAGCGTCGGGATTGAAGACTTGGCGTCACAATTTCCGTCTCAACTTTCAGGTGGGCAAATGCAACGCGTCGCCATTGCCAGAGCCACCGTGCATCACCCCCCCCTTATTTTGGCAGATGAACCCACTGGCAACCTCGACAGTCAAAACGGCGCGCAAGTGTTGGGCGTGCTGATGCAAAGATGCCGTGAATTGGGGGCAACCGTGGTCATGGTGACGCACAGCGAAGACGCGGCTCGCTTAGCGGATCGCATCATCCGCATGAAAGACGGCACGATTATTGAAGATCTTGTGTTGCGTCCCCTTGAAGCAAAGGTTTCTGTGCAATGAGTGAAGCGTTTTCATCACGTGTTTCCACCCCCAAAACCACTAAGCGTCCCATTTCCTTTCGCGTGCTAGGCTTAGGCGTGACGAGCTTCTTCCGCTTGCTGGGTCTCTTTTCATGGCATTACTATAAAAAAAGTATCTGGAAGGGGGGGGTGGCTGTTTTAGGCATTGCCTTAGGCGTTGCCGTGTTATTTAGTATGAATGCCGCGACTTTTTCGGCGTTTGAACAATTTAAACAAGGGGTGAATCAAATTGCGGGAACCACCACCTTTGAAGTCAAAAGCGAAAATGCCCCCTTGATGAAAGAAGAGGTGTTGCGGCCAATTTACGACACGCTTGAAAAGGCCCCCCAAACCCATTACACGCAAGTTCACCCTGTCTTAGAACTTCCAGGGTTGTTGCTTAGGCGAAACGAAAAGGGGGTGCTGGCTTCTACAGGGCAAGTCTTAAACATGCTGGGGGTGGATACCTTTAATGACGCGTCTCATCGTGAAATTGACTGGGTAGAAGAACCCGTCTTTACAGGGCTCAATAGCCCGTTACAAGAAGGCAGTATCGCCATTTCAGATGCCTTGGCACAACAGTATGCGTTGCATCGGGGTAGTGGCTTTCCCGTACTGTTACAAGAACGCATCGTGACGCTAAAGGTGATCGGCATTTTCAAGGTATCTGGACGCAACCAAGCCCTGCGAAATGTAGGCTTTAGCGATATTAGCGTCCTGCAAGATCTCAGCCATACCACAGGCTTGCTCAGTCGAATTGAGCTGGATTTTAGCACCTTAAAAGCCGACGAACAAAACCGCTTGAAATCGTCCCTAGAAGCCGTTATTCCCCACGATCTTAACATTCGTACGCCTCAAGAACGCAGTGCCAACTTGGGGGAAATGGTCAAAGCCTATCAAGTTAATTTGATGGCATTAAGCTTTATTACCTTGATTGTGGCGGCGTTTCTGATTTACAACACCTTGAGCATGGCCGTTTTACAGCGTCGGCAAGAAATAGGGACCTATCGTTTGCTCGGCTTAAGTGCTAAGACGTTGTCTATTTTTATTCAGCTAGAAGCCTTATGCCTGGGGGGCATGGGAAGCTTAATCGGACTTTTGTTGGGCAGCCAAGTGTTACCGATGGTGGGCCAAGCGGTGTCTCAAACCCTTCAAAATGTATACACAGGGCAAGCCACTGCCACCTTTACTCCCCCCGATTGGTTGCCTTGGGTATGTGTATTGGTGGGGTTATTTACCTCGTTTATTGGGGCGTATTTCCCTGTGCAAGAAGCCTTGCAAATTCAGCCCATCGATTGTATTCGCCCGCTGAGCGAATCGGCCAATCAAGCAGGGAGACGAAACAAGCTGGCTAAAATGGGCGTCCTTTTACTGATTCTAGCCTTGGGCTTTTCGTTATTACCGCCTTTGTATCACTTACCACTGGGGGGATACCTCGCCGCGTTTTGCATTTTGGCGGGGGGAACCTTACTGACCCCGATTTTATTAAGCTACGTGTTATGGGCACTGCAACAGTGGTCTTCCACCATTCACCTACCGATTTGGGCAAGGTTGTGCATTTCTCTACTGCAAGGGGGCATGCACCGATCCGCTGTTGCGGTGGCCAGCCTTTTGGTGGCGCTGGCCTTAAGTATTAGCCTTACCACGCTGATTGGGAGCTTTCGTCATAGTGTGGAAGACTGGATTCATCAAAGTTTACGGGCCGATATTTTTATTCAGCCCCAAAGTGCCACCAGTAATCGCAGTGTCGGGTTGCTTTCTTTCCACACGGTGCAAGCCCTTCGTCAAGATCCAGCCATTGAAGCGGGAGACCCCTTCTTAGAACAGGCCTTTACGTACCAAGGCCAACCCTTTTACTTAGGTGCTGCAAACCTCGACACCTTTGCTCGTTATGCGAGTTTGACCTTTACCCATGGCCAAGCCTCTTCAGAAGTGCTTCAACAAACGTGGCGGGAAAGTCGTCCGCTTAACGTGCACAGAAAAGAGCCGTTTCCCACCATTATTAGTGAACCCTTTTCCACCAAACATCAGCTAAAAAAAGGCGATACCTTTACGCTTAACATGCCCAAAGGGCCCCTGCATTTGAAGGTACAGGGGGTGTATTATGATTATGCGTCGAGTTTAGGTTATGCCATTATTCATCGAGGCGTCTACCAAGCCTTTGGTGGCACTCAAGCGGACGCTTCAACAAGCTTAGCGCTTTATTTAAAACCCAATGAAGACCCTGAACGTGTGATTCAACGCCTTGAAAAAAAAGTCCCCCAAGGGGTGATTCTGGCGATGCGTTCCAATAAAGCCTTACGCGAAGAAGTGTTAGGTATTTTTGACAAAACGTTTGCCATTACCTATTTAATGCAAGGGGTGGCTCTGTTAATTTCGATTTTAACGGTGTTACATGCGCTGACGGCCTTAATTTTAGATGGCAAACGCATTTACGCTACGCTAGATTACTTAGGCATGAGCCAAGCCTTGCGCTTGCGTTTAGTGATGAACCAAGGGGTTTTGCTTTCCCTGCTGGGGTATGGCATGGCCTTTGTGTTTGGCATGATGCTGGCAAGCGTCTTGATTTATGTATTGAATGCCCAATCTTTTGGCTGGAGCGTTCCGATGCAAACACCTTGGGCGTTTTTAGGCACCAACATTCTGTGGGTACTCGGGGCTGGGGTTTTTGCGAGTCTTGTACCCATGTGGTTTTTACGTCAGCAGGTGTCTACCTCTACATTACGCTACGAATAATATAGTTTTTTAAATAATTTCCCATACAGTAGGCTATAAATGGTATAAGCGCTCAATTTCGCAAGATCGTTTAATAGGTATCATTCCTTTACGCGGTATCAGATTGTTACAGCCCATGTAACAAATTCGCATATGTGGGCTTAAAAATGCCTTTATTTGGATAGATGCCAAAGTACCTGCTCCAACAGGTGGCTTTTTCAACGGCAGAACCAACAGAAACGAGACCACTTTCAAGATGAACGCGATTGTTGATGACATTCAAGCTTGGTTGAGTTTAGGCTCTAGCTTTTTTAGCCGCCATAACCCCATAGAAGCCGTCCTCGTTCAATTAAAAGGCACGATTGATTATGTCTTGAATTTTTCTAGCCATCGTAAATTGATGAAATACCGTTCCATGATTTACGTCAAACAGCTCAACAGTATGGAAAGTAATTTACTTTCTGGCATGGTGGTGCCTGAAGGCGACAAGCTGGATCGCTATTATTAAGGCTAAGGTCTACGTAACTTGTGACACGTTGACACGATAAAGAGAAAGGATGAGATCCAACGGCTTTCGTTTGTTATCATTTTTTAAAAAACGTGATTTTCACATGTTCAATACAGAAACGTATTTAATCAGGTGACTCCACCTTTATTTTGCAGGAATCCCCAAGCGTTTTAAGCGTTTGGGGATTCTAATTTAGAAGACAAAGCCAAAAAGTACTTGCCTTTTCTTTGTGTTTTGGCTTGAATAGAAAAGGTACTGTTTCGCTGAAGGAAGCCTTTTGGTTTTTAATGTTAAGAACGTTTGGCGGATCTTGCTTGAAGAAAATCTTCGTTTAAACACCTTGTTGAACCCTTTAATAACAGAAAGTATAAAGAGACTAAACACATGGAACAAACTTTATTATATGTTGCCTTAGCGTCAGGACTTCTGGCCTTGCTGTATGGTGTCGTTACGCGTGGTCAGATATTAGCCCTTCCCGCGGGTTGCGAAAAAATGCAAGAAATTGCAGCCGCCATTAAAGAAGGGGCATCGGCGTACATGAATCGTCAGTATTCTGCCATTTCTGTAGCTGCCATTATTCTCGCCGTGTTAATGTTCTTCTTGTACAGTCAGGTTAAAGGCGTGGGCTACGCGTCCTTTATGACGAGTGGGTTTTTGCTCGGTGCGTTATTAAGTGGCCTTGCTGGCTATATTGGAATGTTTGTTTCGGTTAATGCCAATGTGCGTACTGCCGAAGCCGCGCGCGGGGGGATGAATCCTGCTTTGGCGGTGGCTTTTAAGGGCGGTGCGGTTACTGGTTTATTGGTCGTGGGCTTGGCCCTAATTGGGGTGAGCGCCTTTTACATGCTGGTTCAAGGCTCCCCTGAATTAATTCCAACCTTGGCTGGTTTGGCCTTTGGCTCTTCTTTGATTTCAGTTTTTGCCCGTTTGGGGGGTGGTATTTTCACCAAGGCTGCGGATGTAGGGGCCGATTTAGTCGGCAAGATTGAAGCGGGTATTCCTGAAGATGACCCTCGTAACCCCGGTGTGATTGCCGACAACGTCGGTGACAACGTGGGTGACTGTGCGGGTATGGCTGCAGATTTGTTTGAAACCTATGCCGTCACCATTGTGGCCGCCATGTTGCTGGGTCATTTATTGTTTAAAGAAACCCCTGCGGCGTTAGTGTACCCCTTATTGTTAGGTGCTTTGTCTATTGTTTCTTCGATTGTTGGAACTTACTTTGTGAAAGTCGGGGCGGACAATAACCCCATGAATGCCTTGTACAAAGGGTTTTATGTGGCTGTCGCCCTTTCTATGGGCATGATTGGCTTTGCCACTTGGAAGTTTTTTCCTAACGGAATTGCGGATTTGACAGCGGTTCAATTGATTGTATCTTCAGCCATTGGGATTTTGGTAACCCTTGGTTCTGTGTTCGTGACGAATTACTACACCGCAACAGAATTTCGTCCCGTGCAAGAAGTCGCCGAAGCCTCTGAATCTGGCCATGGTACCAACGTCATTGCTGGGTTGGCCATTGGGATGGAAGCAACCGCCGCGCCTGTTGTCTTAATCTGCTTAGGGATTTTAACTTCCTTTATGATGGGGGGACTCTACGGGGTGGCCATTGCGGCAGTCGCCATGCTTTCAATGGCAGGCATTGTTATTGCCCTAGATGCCTTTGGCCCTATTACAGACAACGCTGGTGGAATTGCAGAAATGGCGGGTATGCCTTCTGAAGTTCGTGCCATTACGGATCCTTTAGACGCGGTGGGCAACACCACTAAAGCCATTACCAAAGGCTACGCCATTGGATCAGCAGGATTGGCGGCCGTTGTGTTATTTTCATCCTACATCATTGACTTAGAAGACGCTGCTCGTGTCGCTGGCGATGTGGCCCTTTCTGTTCCTGGTGCCATTCAAGGACTCTTTAGTTTAGGAGACCCTTTAGTGGTGGTGGGCTTATTTGTGGGTGGATTGGTTCCTTACCTCTTTAGTGCGTTGGCCATGAAGGCCGTGGGTCGCGCCGCAGGTTCTGTGGTAAACGAAGTGCGTCGTCAATTTAAAGAAAAGCCCGGCATCATGGAAGGAACAGAGCGTCCTGATTATGCCACTTGTGTGGATATTGTGACACAATCGGCCTTGAAGCAAATGGTGGTTCCTGCCTTGTTACCTGTTTTGGTGCCTATTGCCTTACTATTTATAGGCAACCTATTAACGACGCAAGAGTATGCCAGCATTAAAATGATTGGTGGCATGTTGATGGGTAGTATCGTCACAGGCTTGTTTGTGGGTATTTCCATGACCAGCGGTGGCGGAGCGTGGGACAACGCTAAAAAGTACATTGAAGATGGTCATCACGGGGGGAAAGGTTCCTTTGCTCACGCGGCGGCCGTGACTGGGGACACTGTCGGCGATCCTTATAAGGATACTGCTGGTCCTGCCGTCAACCCTGTGATTAAAATTATTAACTTGGTGGCCTTATTATTAGTTCCCTTCTTAATTGGTTAATCGATTTAAAATACTCTACTAAAAAAGCTCCTTCGGGAGCTTTTTTAGTAGAGTATTTTAAAAAATCATCCGTTTATGATATGAAGTCAAGTGCAATTATATAGTATATGCACTGTAGGGGAAATTATTTAATAATACTATATCAGATAGATAAAACGGTCTCTGCTCTCTTCGTTGTCGCTATTTAATCGTTTAATTGGCACAAGGAGTCCAATGAAAGAATGGTGGGTCTAGAGGGATTCGAACCCCCAGCCAAGAAATTATGAGTTTCCTGCTCTAACCATTGAGCTATAGACCCGCTAAAAATAATTATCTAACATCCATGAAAAATAACAAGTCGTTTCTTTAGCCTGACATATTCATTGATATAGTGTTTTAAAGAGTTTTCCGTACAGTAGGCTAGACGAGGAGCCTAGATTATTTTGTGAAAGAGTGTAGATAGACCTACATGACTGAACAAAATAATCGTAGCGACAAAGTATAGACACTGTAGGGGGAATTATTGAAACTACTATAATTAAATAGGTTATCTATAGTGTTTTAAAAGAATCAAAAGATACTCAATTGAGCATCCTCGTCCGAAAGCCCCGTTAAGCTAGAACGGCGTTGACGCAACTGATGATTTGCCATTTTCTGCATGTCATTTAAGCGAACGGTGGCTTGTTGTAACACGCGACTGGGTAAACCAGCCATACGGGCCACTTGAATGCCATAACTTTTTTGGGCCGCCCCCGCTTCTACCCGATGCAAAAAGACCAATTCCCCCTCCTGTTCAGCCACCACCATACGCACATTTTGAACCAAAGCGGGGTGGGCCAGTTCTAGCACGTTTAATTCGTGGTAATGGGTGGCAAACAAGGTTCTGGCCCCCACGTGCTCAACCAAATGTTCGACCACGCTCCAAGCGATGGCGACACCGTCGTAAGTGCTGGTGCCACGGCCCACTTCATCTAAAATTACCAGAGATTGTGCTGTAGCTGTGTTCAGGATTTCAGCGGTCTCCGCCATTTCCACCATAAAAGTCGAGTGCCCTTTGGATACATTGTCCATCGCCCCGATGCGGGTGAAAATGGCGTCTACCACCCCGATCGTGGCGTGCGTTGCGGGTACAAAACAGCCGATGTGTGCCATTAAAACGCACAAGGCCACTTGGCGCATGTACGTGGATTTACCCGCCATATTCGGCCCTGTAATAATTTCTACTTGCGGGCAACTTTGTGCCTGTTGTGGTGAAACTTGCCCCGCCAAAGCGGTGTTATTGGGAACAAAGCGCCCTTTGGGTAACTGTTGTTCAATTACGGGGTGGCGGACTTGTTGAAGCTCTAAAATCGGTGTTTCCACTAAGCAAGGACGCGTATACCCCTGCCCTTGAGCCACTTCCGCAAAAGACTGTAACACATCCAAGCACGCCAAACGATGCGCCACTTCCTTTAAAACAGGGGCATAAGGCAACAGTTGCCGACGCAATTGAAGAAACAAATCACTTTCCACATGAAGCAAGCGGTTTTGAGCGTCCCACACCGCTGATTCGTGCGCGCGCAGTTCAGGGGTCATAAAACGCGTGGCATTGGTGAGGCTTTGTTTGGGCCGGTAGCGTTCAGGCACTTGAGACACACTGCCTTTACTTACTTCAATAAAGTAGCCTGTGGCATTAGTGAACTGTACCTTTAAATGCTTAATGCCGGTAGATTCACGTTCTTGCGCTTCATACGCGTCGATCCATTGGGCTTGGTCATTCACCAAATGACGCAATTCATCAAGGGTGGGGCTAAACTGCGCGCGAATAATCCCCCCTTCCTTTAAAGTCGCGGGTAATTCGTCTTGCAAGGCATTTTCCATTAAAGCCAAGGCTTGCCCCACTTCAGGCGGAAAAGCTTTGAGGCGTTCGAGATAAAATGCCGAACATCTTAACACGGTTTGACTCAAGCGAGGCAACACCTTTAAAGATTGCGCCAAAGCCCCTAGTTCCCGTGGCGTGGCGGACAAATTGGCCAATCTGGTGGCCAAGCGCTCTAAATCATAAATGTTGGGCAATAATTGACGCAACAACTGCCGAGTGTGAGGCTGATTCACCAAATCTTCTACCGCTTCAAGGCGACTTTCAAGTTCCGGTAAAAAATGCGTGGGGCAGGCCACCCAGTCTTTCAAAAGGCGTTGACCCATCGGCGTCATACACCGATTTAAAATCTGAAACAACGACACGGAACTACTTTCTTTGGGATTGGGCAATAGTTCCAAATGCTTACGGGCATTGGCGGAAAGTCGCACTTGCTTGTCTGCATAAAGGCGTTGAATGCCATCTAGGTGCAAGGGGGTTTGTAAAAAGCTATAATTCAAATAATGCACAATCATGCCACAGGCTTGAATGAGTGCGGTGTCCGTTTCATAAAGGCCGTAGCCTTCTAAACTGCTCACATTCAGCCACTGGGCAATGCGTTCATAGGCGTTTTTTTGAGTAATGACTTCTTTGGCCAAGGGGGTACAGGGGGCTTTTTCTTGGACTTCAGTAGGCACATCCGCCACCCAACGCCCCGGAATTCCCGGTATTTCAGACTTTTGCAAGACGCCTTGCACCAACAGTTCTTGAGGCGCCAAGCGATCGAGTTCCGTGAGTAAATGGGCATAGGGGAATTCGCTAACACAAAAACGCCCTGTGCTAATGTCTACATACGCCAAGGCACAAGGGGTTTTAATCAAGTGAGCATCCTTAGTCGTTTGATTCAAGCCTTTGGGCAAGACGACAGCGGCTAAGTAATGGGCATTGTGAGGCGTCAACTGTTGGGATTCATTCACCGTTCCCGCCGAAAGAATGCGAACGACTTCTCGCTTCACCAAGCCTTTGGCGGTAGCGGGGTCTTCCATTTGTTCACAAAGGGCGATTTTAAAGCCCGCATTCAACAGGCGTGGCACGTAAACATCCACCGATTTAACAGGCACACCTGCCATGGGGATTTTACCTAAGGCCCCACAATCTTTGCCCGTTAGCGTTAATTCTAAATGTCGCGCGGTTAAAACGGCATCTTCAAAAAAAGTTTCGTAAAAATCACCCATACGGTACAGCAAAATAAGGTCTCGGTATTGTTCCTTGACGTCGAGGAACTGTCGCATCATTGGGGTGGCATCGTTTTTGTTGGCTTTATAGGTAAAGACTGTGCCGTAGCGTTCTAGCCCTTCAAGGGCGATGGATTCAGGTTGGTAGGGCGATTCAAACATTGGGTACACCTTACAATTTTTACAGTGTTTTATTAAGTGTAGTCTTGTCAAAGCTTATATTCAAGTCTTCAAGCAGAAGCGTTACATTTTCATAATACGCTTCATTATCATAATGCTTACACTCGTTGCACCAGCAGGCGTCCAAGCACTAAATCCGAGCGGGTGAGCGCACTGCGAATCCCCGAGCGATTTTGCGGACGTCGTGCAACGAGAATGATGCGAGGAGGTGGGGATTCAGGGGGGATTTTCAA
>JBIKTR010000001.1:0-212091 GCA_044348005.1 Vampirovibrionales bacterium
GCAATAATTCGCGAAATTTACGTTCAGAAATGTGCGACTGTTTATAATACTTATTTTTACTAGGATTCATAATACTTTAGCCTATCATAAAATTAGCTAAAGTTTACCAGACCCAAGGGTATTTTGAACATACAGATATATGCCCTGAAGAATACGAACCTAAAAGTCAAGAGTAACCATAAAAACCTCCCTTTCTCACAATAAAGAACGCTTGCATTGTCACTATGTTTTGCTTAGACTAAAAGGGTATTGCTTGCAAGAGTCGGTTTTCGTCTCTTGTACCCGAGTCGCCTGTGACGACAGCACTACCGTTTATCACAGTGAATACCTTATTAAATGAGTGAATAGCGTGTTAGGCTATTCTAGGAGCCTAGATTTTTTGTGAGGGCGTGTAGATGACCTACATAACTGAACAAAAAATCGTAGCGACAACGAAGAAACAACACGACATTTAATCGTTTGAAAGGTATGAATAGGAAAGGAACGTCTCCCCATGATGGCAGATCGTCCCAAAAAGCGTTGCTACTTTCAAGCAAACAAAATCTACTATATTGACTATAAAGACGCCAACTTATTGCGTCGTTTCTTAACGGATCGTGGCAAGATTTTGCCTCGTCGCATCACGGGCGTGAGTGCGTTTTACCAACGTCGTCTCACCAAGGCCATTAAACGCGCCAGAGCCGCTGCGATTTTACCTTACGTTTACGACTAAACCCGTAAACGCTCGCAAGGCTTTTAGGGCGTGATTTTGTTTAAACCCTTTTTTGTTATTATTGTTGTGAAAATCGTTTCTGAACTCTGGCGTTTGTAAGCGATTGAAAACAAAGCCTCTTCCCTAAAAGTCTTTGCTTACACTTATGACTACTTAATTATTATTTACCTTTAACACAATGGAGTTCATCCCATGCCAGTGATTACACTAGAAGAATTGATGGAAGCAGGCGTCCACTTTGGCCACCAAACCAAGCGTTGGAACCCTAAAATGAAGCCTTATATTTGGGGCAAGCGCAACGGCATTTACATTATTGATTTGACCAAAACAGTGCCGTTGTTTGAACAGGCTTATGAAGTCGTCAAAGCCGTTGCCGCTTCAGGCAAAAAAGTTGTTTTTGTGGGTACTAAAAAACAAGCCGCTGATATTGTCGCTGAAGAAGCCGATCGTGTAGGAGCCTTGTACATCAACAAGCGTTGGCTAGGCGGAACGCTCACCAATGCCACTGTGATTCGCGGACGCATCCAACGTTTACGTGAACTAGAAGAGTTAGAAGCCAACGGTCACTTTGAACGTATGAATAAAAAAGAATTGGCTGTGGTCAATCGTACTTTGGCGAAGTTGCGCCGTAGCTTAGGTGGCCTTAAAAACATGCGGGGCGAACCCGGCTTAGTGGTTGTGGTGGACGTAAAACACGAGCTGAATGCTGTGCAAGAAGCGCGTAAAGCCGGTGTGCCGATTGTGTCGTTGGTGGACACCAACGCGGATCCGACCCTCAGCGACTACAACATTCCCGGTAATGATGATGCGTTGAAATCCATTCGCTTGATTATTGGGCGTTTGGCTGATGCGATTATAGAAGGCAACGCGGAGCGTGAAAATGCGTTGGCTGTTGCCAAAGAAGCGTCTAAATCGCCTGCTAAAGAAGCCCCACAAGCTTCTGTTGCGGAAGAAACCGCTATGCCTACCCAAGAAGTTGCGGAAGAAGCCAACGCGTAGCGACGAAGAAGAGGGGTTGCCCTAAAGTTTCAGAAAAACTCCCTCTTCTTCACATTCCCTTGATGATTAGACCCTAAATGACCCCTGAATTAAAGGATGATAAAGGAATTACGTATGATGTCCGTGTCAATGCAAGCCATTAAAGAACTTCGTGAACAAACAGGCGCTGGAATGATGGATGTTCGTCAAGCCCTCGTCGATGCCGAAGGTGACAAGCAAAAAGCGGTTGAACTGTTGCGCCAAAAGGGTGCGGCGACCGCTGAAAAGAAAGCGTCTCGTGCCGCAGCTGAAGGAAAAGTGGCCGCCGTGTTAGAAAATGGAATCGGTGCCTTGGTTGAAGTCAATTGCGAAACTGATTTTACAGGCAATAACGAAAAGTTTTTAAGCTTGGTTGAAGGGGCTCAACAAGTGGTCATCGCTCAAGATTACCCTGATGTAGAAGCCTTTATGCAAGTCGATTACAACGGTCGCCCTTTGAAAGAGTTGTTTACCGATGTCATTACCGCTATTCGTGAAAACATGAAAGTGGCTCGTTTTGTGCGTTACACCCCTTCCGTCAACGGTTATGTTCACGCTTATATTCACGCGGGCGGTAAAATCGGTGTGTTGGTTGAAACGGCTTGTGAAAATCCTGCATCGCTTTCAAATGAAACGTTCACCACGTTTACGAAAGACATGGCCATGCAAATTGCCGCCTTTGCGCCTGAGTTTGTCTCTCGTTCTGAAGTGCCTGCTGAAGAAGTGGACAATGAAATCCGCATTGAAATGGGCAAAGAAGACATTCAGAAAAAGCCTGAAGCCATGCGCGGAAAAATTGTGGAAGGTCGTGTGGAAAAGAACTTAGCGCCCCGTGTCTTATTGTCTCAAGCCTATGTGAAAGACAGCAGCAAAACGATTGCTCAACTCATTGAAGACTTGAGCAAATCTTTGGGTGGCACGGTGACGATTCGTCGTTTCACCCGTTATGCCTTGGGTGAGTTGTCTCCTCCTGCTGAAGCAGAGTAAGCTCTTTCCACTTCTATTGCTTATAAAAAACCGTCTTTGTGTAAAAGCAGGCGGTTTTTTAATCGTGTTTTATCTTTCGAACACTATAGTTGGGAACCCCCTTTTTATAGTGTTTTTACGTCAACGTGCTGTGAAAAAAGTGCGTCAAAAAGAAATGACTCAAACCGAAGTCGCTAAACTCTTTAAAACAAAAAACACAAGAAACTTCAACCCTCTCGCCTGCCCCCCTGCCAGCGATGTAAAAATGGCCTAATTTCGTGTGTCGGAAAGTCTGTTTTTTGGCCACGAAAGTCGGTTTTCTGGCCACGAAAGTCCGATTTCTGGCCACGAAAGTCCGTTTTTTGGCCACGAAAGTCCGTTTTCTGGCCACGAAAGTCCGTTTTTTGGCCACGAAAGTCTGTTTTTTACTCTATTTTCAAGGATTTTTTGAGGGTGCGAAGGCTTCTTGAAAAAAGCCAGTCCTTTTCAGTATACCCTATTTTTTAGCACTTTGCCCAGTGGCTAAACCCCACGATTTTTTTACATGTTTATACCGTTTAAACGAAGAGACCATAGCCTGTTTTACTTGTTACTTGAAAGCGCCTTGTCTTTTACTATAGAGTGTTCAAAATAGTGTCCAAAAACCTCCTTCAGCCCCGCGTTAGAATGCTAAAAATGAGCTAAAATATGCTATACTATAAAAGTCGCCTCACCAACTCATAAGGAAAGTAATTATGTCAAAAAAAATCGATGCTTTTTTTTCAGCTCTGCTTATTCTAGGAATTCTTACTGGAAGTTTTTCGGTGGCTTACGCCAACCGCTCCGCTATTCAACGCTTGAATGTGCAACGCCTGCCAAAGCCCAACCAACTTTATTTGCCCAACGCCTTTTACCGAAACAAAATAAACACCATCACCCTAAAGGCCAACCCTGGGCAAGAAGTTGTGGTGTTATACCGTTACTTGCCTTCAGGCGATCAAAGCCTCCCCGCTGAAAAATTGAACGTGCATTTTTCAGCGAACCAAAGCGTACAGCAGGTTCAAATCCCCTTGCCCAGCACCGAAGTCTTTCAAGAAGTCCCCGCGAGTTCCCCGTTTAAAAAAGAAAAAGAACCCGCGCTTCGCTATCAATTTAATGCCATTCAGATTGAAGCCGTGCGTATAGATGCCCACGGCCACGTGCTAGAAAAAATTCAACCTGTTGAAGCCTCTGGCCTGGCTGGGGGTCAAGATGTCCTCCCACTTTTAGAGCCTTACGTGTCGACACAAGCTTCTGTTATGCCCACCGTGCAAGGGTTGGATCACAACACGATGCGCAGCGTGCAAAGCATGGTCGATCTCGCTGGCGATGAAGAAAAACGCAAGCGTCTGCAATATGACGGTTCCATTAACCGAGCCCGTAGCCTAGATCGTAACACCTTCATTGACGGTGGTCTAAAAACCTCTATCCCCGGGCATCCTGTCCATTAAGGCACTCGTGTTCGCACAACGGTGCTAAGCGACTGTTTTAAGCAATTTGTTTAAATGACGCGTTTCAAAGACTTTGAAGGGCGGTTACTTTACATTTGTCTTTCTTCCACGTATGCTAGGACTACGTTTTGACCCTATGCCTATAAGGAAGCCCTTTGCCATGAAGAACACTCCAGCCTCTGCTAAAACCCTCGCCCAGTGGGACGCTGAGCTCCCTGAAGCCCCCTTGCCTGTGGCGTCTTATATTCCCTGCAAGCAAGTCGGCAACTTGATTTTCACCAGTGGCATGCTCCCCATGCAACAGGGTGAACTGCTCTACAAAGGTCGTGTGGGTACCGATGTTTCTTTGGAAGACGCTCAAGCCGCTGCTCGCTTGTGTATTTTAAATGCGTTGAGTGTCATTAAAGCCCAAGTGGGCAGTTTGAGCAAGGTCAAGCAAGTGGTAAAGGTCACAGGCTTTGTGATGGGAGCTGACGATTTTTACCATCAGCCTGCCGTCATCAACGGAGCTTCCAACACGCTTACCGAAGTCTTTGGTTTAGAACTGGGTCAACACGCGCGTTCCGCTGTGGGGGTTGCCAATTTACCCTTAGAAGCCCCTGTAGAAATTGAACTTATTGTGGAAGTTTAACCGACTCTCGGGTGGTTCTCACCCTTTTATCGTCCTGCTTGCCTAAAACAAAGTGACCTTAGCCCATGCCTGCCCCCCCCTCTTTACTTCTTAGCTTACCGTCTTTTTCACTGGTGACGGCTTTTGTCCTAGGGGCTTTACATGCCTTAGAACCCGGTCATGGCAAAATTGTGATTGCCACTTACATGGGGCAACCCACCGCCACTTACGCGGATGTGTTAAAGCTTGGGGGAGTGATCATCTTTGCACATGGGTTGGTGTTATGGCTAGGGGTCGCCTTGTTTTTTAACCTACTAAATCATACGCAAGGGATTCCCGCCATTTGGTTTAATCTCTTACAACTGGTTTCCGCCACATTTGTGGTGATATTGGGCTTAAATATGTTGCGTCGGACTCAACACCTTATGACGCCCACTAAACAAAACGCTACTTCACAAGCGGATCTGCTAGACTCTTTAGAAGCCCTAAAGCCCTGCTCGACTTCTTGCCAACATAGTGAAAACGACGTGGCGCAAGCGTCTATTTTAAAGGCTACCAGCGTGTGGCAACGTAATAAGGAATTGTTTTTATTGGGCTTAATGAGCGGGTTGCGCCCCTGCCCATTGACGCTTTCAAGCTTAAGTTTAGCCATTAGCTTAGGGCAATGGAAGGCCTTCGCGTTTGTAGTGGTTTTTAGCATAGGGATGTCTTGCATGTTGATGTGCTTTGGGATTTTGGGCAAGCTAGGAGGCATTGGCTTAGAAAAAGGATCCAAGCAGTGGTCGGGCTTGCAACAGGTGCAAGGCTGGTTTTTAAAAGTCGCTGGGGCCTTGGTGCTGGTTATGGGACTTTATTTTGTGTGGCATAGCCTTCAATCCTTTAAATAACACAGTTATGCTTGGGGTCATGTTGCTTCAAGCTTTTTTGAATCACTTGCTTGATTAGGGCTGTATTCGTTTTACCTGCTTCACTCAAACGCTCTAATAAAGGCACGGTCGTCTTCTTCATTGCACGAGGCTCAAAAATAAAGAAGGCTGGGACTTTCGTGACCTTAAATAAATCCACATACAAGCGGTTTTCGGCTTTTTCAGCCTCAATGGGCAGTAGGCTCAAGCAACGCTGAAAGGATTTTTTCTCACTCAATTCATACAACAAAGGCGTGATTTGCTGGCAGGTCACGCAAGAATCTTGGTAGAATTCGACCAATAATCGAGGCGTCTTGGCTTCGCTGATGCGTTGAGGCACAGGCACGTTCGCCGCTTTATCATAGCTTGAAGGGTAGCGAAAAAAGGCGTCGGGCGATGAAAACACCTGAATCAATGACGTCCCCCAAAAGAAGAGAAGCATCCCGAAGACCAGAAGGCTGGGCGTCCAAAAATTAAGGCGTGCGTGCATCATAAGCTCCTTGTTTACTTTTCATTATAGATTCTTTACGCTATACTGACAAGGGTCTTTGCCATACGTTCATACCGTTTTATTGGTATCAGAAGGAATCTGCCTCTGTGATGTCTATAGAAACAACCCCTATTTTATTCCCCGCTTATGCCCACCCAATCAAGATGGTCGTCTGTGATTTAGATGGCACCTTGGTGCAGTCTGATTTAAACGTCAGTCCAGCGGTGCTCGGAACCATTCAAGCCGTCAGCCAACACGGAGTAAAAGTCGTCATTGCAACAGGCCGAATGTTTCCTTCTGCGTTACCTTACGTCAAACGTTTGGGGCTACAAACCCCCGTTATTTGCTACCAAGGGGCCATGGTTCGAGACACTCATGCAGACTTTACCCTTCGCTATAACAACCCTGTTCCACTGGAGTTGGCTCAGGACATTGTTCGCTACTGCCAACGCCACCACATCCACATTAACGTCTATGTCAATGATGTCTTGCATAGTCAACCGCATGAGCTGTATGTGGATGAATACAAACGAACCTCTTCAATTGAACCCGTGTTGCTGGAAGACGTCTTAAACATTTTACAAGTCGATGCTCCGCCTAAAATGGTGGTGATCAATAATGACCCCCACGTATTAGAAGCGGTACGAGCCTATTTATTAGAAACCTATGGGGCTAAACGCATCGGGGTGTGTAAGTCTCGGCATAATTTTCTGGAATTAACGGCGCCTGATGTGAGTAAATGGTCCGCAGTGGTGGCGTTGGCGGAACAATGGGGCATTCTACCACAAGAAATCATGTGCCTTGGCGATGAAGAAAATGATGTGGCGATGCTACGCGGAGAGGGTTTGGGGCTGGCCATGGCCAACGGACCGCTCGCCGTCCAACGCCAAGCCAAAGGCATTGTGCCACACATATTAGAAGATGGTGCGGCGCAAGCCATGAGATATTACATATTAGATCGATAATTGGCCTCATCTCCTACAAAGAAAGTGTTTTTCCTAGCAAGCTATGATAGACTAAGGAGTTGTAGGGTAGACTTGTGCTAAGTCAACGAATGCCCCGTGCTAACGTGGGATCGACTCTGTTAATCGCCTTCATTGAACAAGGATATATCGTCTCATGCAAACCTCATCTACTTTGGACAAAAAGGAGCCTGCCATGGTTGTTCCCCAAACCATCGTCACTGATTTTATTACCGAATATGATCTGTACCTCTTGCGTGAAGGCAAGCACCTTCAAATGTACAATAAAATCGGTGCCCATTTGTCTCAAGCTGCTGATGGCACCCCCGGAGTTCACTTTTGCCTATGGGCGCCTAATGCCCAAAGTGTCGCGATTATAGGGGATTTTAACGGCTGGAACACGCAATCGCATTTCATGCACAATTTAAAAGGTTCTGGCTACTGGGTGGGCTTTGTTCCTCATCTCAAAGCGGGGGAAACGTATAAGTACTACTTACAATCGGCGGCGACTTTCTATGAAGTCGAAAAAGCAGATCCGATGGGCTTTTACGCTGAAGAACGCCCCTGCACTGGTTCTAAAGTGTGGGATGTAGATGCCTACCAGTGGAATGACAAGGAATGGATGAGCTACCGTGGGGCCAAATCATCAACCGAAAGCCCCGTGTCTATTTATGAATGCCACTTGGGTTCTTGGATGAAAATGCCTGAAGACGGCAACCGCTGGCTAAGCTACGTGGAACTGGCTGACAAACTAGTGGACTACGTACGTTCCTTGAACTACACCCATGTGGAACTGATGCCCATTGCTGAACACCCCTTTGATCTTTCTTGGGGGTATCAAACCGTTGGATATTTTGCCCCCACCAGTCGTTTTGGCACGCCTGACGAATTCAAATACTTGGTCGACAAATTCCACCAAAACGGCATTGGCGTGATTGTAGACTGGGTACCCGCCCACTTCCCTAAAGACTTGCACGGGCTAGATTTCTTTGATGGCACGCACTTGTATGAACATAGCGATGCCCGCAAACGCGAACATAAAGACTGGGGCACGAATATCTTTAACTACGGACGCTGGGAAGTGCGTAATTTCCTGATTTCAAATGCGTTGTTTTGGCTCGACAAATACCACATCGACGGCTTGCGGGTGGATGCCGTGGCTTCGATGCTGTACTTGGATTATTCCAGAGAAGAAGGCGAGTGGGAACCCAACATTTATGGCGGGCGTGAAAATATCGAAGCCCTCTACTTCTTACGGGATTTAAATGACGCGGTGCATCACTGCTTCCCCGATGCCTTGACGTTCGCGGAAGAATCCACCAGTTGGGGGGGCGTGACCAAACCCACCAGTGAAGGGGGCTTAGGTTTTGACTATAAGTGGGACATGGGCTGGATGCACGACACCCTTGAATACTTTAGTAAAGATCCCATTCACCGCAAATATCACCAAAACGAAATTACCTTTCGGGGCTTGTACATGTTTAGCGAAAACTTTTGCTTGCCTTTAAGCCATGACGAAGTGGTACACGGTAAACAGGCCATTTTGTCCAAAATGCCGGGGGATATGTGGCAACAATTTGCCAATGCTCGGGCGTTGTATGCCTACCAATGGGCCCAGCCAGGTAAGAAATTACTCTTTATGGGATGCGACATCGGGCAGTGGAACGAGTGGAACGCTCAAGAAAGCATCGATTGGCACCTTATGCAGTGGGAAAGCCATACAGGCATTCAGCACCTGATTCGTGATTTAAACGCCTTGTACCGTCATGAGCCCGCCTTGCATCAGCAAGACGCCCACCCTGAAGGCTTTTACATGATTGATTGCCAAGACACTGAAAATAGTGTGATGGCCTTTATGCGCCGCGGGCATTTTGAAGCGGACGATGTGCTCATCATCTGTAATTTTACGCCCACCACGCAGTACCACTATCAAGTAGGGGTGCCTTCTGCAGGGCAGTATGTAGAACTGCTGAATACGGACAATGAACTCTACGGCGGTTCAGGTCAACTGAACACAGGGGAAATCTGGACGCAAGACGTCGGCTTCCACGGGCATGCCCAAAGTCTTCGCTTGACGCTGCCTCCCTTGGGCGTGACGTTTTTAAAGCGGGTCTAACCCGCGTGATGGCCGTTCATAAAGAACTCAAGCTCCCAATAAGCGTTCAAGCCCAACGCAAAGAACGCTTACTGGCGTGGGTGTCTTCCCCCCAATTAAAGACGGAACAAAACTGCCTCTACCGCTTGGATGGTGTGCATCCCACAACAAAAGAAAAAATACTGGTCAAGCAGTATCGAAACGGGACGTATACCCTTCAAACCCAAAGCGATGCCTGCCTTGTGGATGCCTTAGGCGTCTTGGGATTGAAATCCACCGTTGAAGCATCGGTCGCTCATTCGGCGTATTTTCCCTATGGGGCGGATGAAAGCGGTAAAGGCGATTATTTCGGTCCTTTGGTGACGGCTTGCGTTCAGGTGAAAGAAAGTCAGTTACCGATCTTAAAACGCTTGGGCATCACCGATTCAAAAGCCATGACGGATACCAAAATTAAAGAAGTGGCGCCTCAACTGGTGGACGCACTCGGCATTGAGCAGGTGGCGTTTTTGGTGTTAATGCCTGAAGGGTATAACCGGCAATACGACGCGTTGAAAGCTCAAGGCAAGCACTTAAACCATTTGCTGGCCTTTATGCACGCCAAAACCGTGGCCAGTTTGATGCAAAAACAAGTGAAGTCTCCAGAAACCCCGCACCTGATGGTGGATCAATTTACGCAAGGCCCACATTTGCTGGATGCCCTGAAGCAATACGCCCCCGAAGTGAAGGTGTCACAATCGACCAAGGCGGAATTGTCACACCCCGCGGTGGCGGCGGCGTCGGTGGTGGCGCGTTACCAATTTTTGCAGAGCATGGACCAGTTAAAGGAAACATCAGGTTATGATTTACCCTTAGGCGCCAGTGCGAAAGTCGTTGCCATGGGCAAGCAAGTATTCAGAGCCGAAGGGGTTGAGGGCTTACGAAAAGTCGCCAAGCTCCACTTTAAAACCACGCTTGAGGTTACTTCTTATTTAAGGTGAAGGCTATTTTAACCCTTTGATGATGGCCGGTAAATGGGTTAAAATATCCTGAATTTCTTCAGGGGTTTGATCTTTTAAAGAAATTCTAAGAATTAATCGGCCTGAGCCTAAGGGTTCTGAGGGTCCATCTCGTTGAATATCGAAGCACCTGGCTGGGAGGTCTAACCCGTTTAATCTTTCTTTAAGTCGTTCACTAAATTTCAGAGCTGTCTGGTATAACTGTTCAACTTGATCAAACATCACAGGCTGCAACAAAAGGAGGGTTATACCTGTTGGCTTGTTTTCTTCATCAACCCCAACAACAGAAATAGGCTCGTGGCGTAGGGCTTTTAATAATGGAAGTATGGAAGCCTGTTGCTCTACTGAGAACATGTTTAAGATGAGTGTACGATGATCTTCCGAAAAGCGGACGGGCTTCAAATGTTCTAGAACAGCCAAGAGTGGCTTTACCACGTTTGAAACCGATAGTCCTTGGCGTTGGGTGGGAAGAGACGCCCGCTGCCCCACTGAGATCGATTGAGGCGCCCCTACAGATGAAGAAGAATAAGGAGAGGAGAGGAGAGAAATGGATTGTATTTGCATATGATCTACCTAGTCTTGTTTGGCCATGAACCCAATAAAATAAAAACACAGCCTTATTGTAACACAAAGGCATCAACAACCGTCCTTCTTTTTTGATGCGCTTTTTTCAAAAATTGTTACAAACGCCCCTGTTCAACCAACGTTTTACCTTACGCTTTTTAGGGGAATTTGAACCTCAAATCCGCAGGAAGACGAACGCATTGCTTATACTAAACAGGAAGCGTGTAAACTGGAGGTGCTAAAAAAGTATGTCGCGTTCATTTGTACAAAATACGTTGCCCCGCCAAGTCAGTGGCTTTTCTACGGCATCGACTTCATGGCATGATGTTTCCAAAACACGGGCCTTTCAACCCGGTTATGGCATCGTTCCCGCCCAACGCAATTTCACGGCTCTACTCAACTTTGTCGAAACTCCACTAGAATGGGAAGCCCCTGAAGCCCGTAAAATCGCCAAAGGGCATCCCCCCATTTCACGCCATTTTGCTCACCTGAATCGCTTTATTGACCCTGAAAAAAGCTTGAAACAGGCGCTTTTTATTGCAGGAACCACGTTAGGGGTACTTTTGGTGTTAATGGTGGTGGGCGTGACGCGTTTCATCTCCACGCCTACTGATGCCCCCACTACGCCAGCTCACGCGCTTGTGGCCACTTCATTGCCTGAAGAACCCCTTGAACCCGAAGAAGAGTCGATGCAAGCCAACGCGTTGTTTGCAGTGGCGCATGGGTTAGAAACCCACTCTTCCCATAAAAAAACGACAACAGCCCCCTTTCGCAACGATCCATTTAAACCTTTGGTTGAACTAGACTGGTTAAAGTCCCTTCTCAACCAATCCAATGCAGAAAAAAAAGACACTGCTTTAATGAGCCCCAAAAACGAAAAATCAACGGTACAGCCCTTTGCTAATCAGCCTGCCGAACCGAGTTTAGGGGTACCCGTAGAATCCTTAATTCAGTTTGTTGGCGTGGTTTCTAATGAAGACCCACGCAAACCTGCCACCATTTTAGTTAAACTGCTGAATGAAACCCATAGTATTTTGCTTTCTAAACGCATCGGCAGTTCTTTTGAATACGGTGGCAACTACTTTACGTTGACTTCGGTGAAAGGGGGGTCCCTATACCTCACCGTTAATGGCGTCCACAGTCGCGTGGAACTGTCGAATCGCGCTAGTGCTCAAGTGAACACTCAGGCAGGCGCTGGTGCAAACACAGGAGCAAATAAACAGGTGTCTAGTCGTCCTACCCAAGGGTCTTTACCCAACGCCACCCCTCAAAATGCTACGATTGAAAAATTGCTCAATGACTTAGGAAACGTATAAATCGCTTTAGGAAAATAACCATGCCGCCACGTCAGTCTTGGACGCCTATGCTGAGCCGTTTCCCCCACTTCCTGAAGTCCATTCTAGCAGGGGCTCTATTGCTACAATACGGGCTACTAAGTCTACTAAACCTACCGTCTGCAGAAGGCTTTGCCCACGTTTACCCCGAAGGCAACGGTTTAATCAGCATAGAAGCCACCGCAGAACCCCTGAACCTACTCGTTCCTAAAATTGCGAAACTGAGTCAACTCAATGTGCTGATGGATGAAAGCGTCACGGGCCAAGCCACCCTCAAGCTCGATCATATTTCTGGACTCAATGCCTTAAAAGTACTGGCAAGAATGCACGGTTTAACGGTGCAAAGTTACGGTAAAAACATTTGGATGATCTCTTCACAAGCCATGGGGCAAGAACTGGGCTTGTTTCGCTATAATAGCAAAACCATTGCCTTACAACATGCCAGTGCAGCTTGGCTGGCTAGCTTTTTAAATACCGCGTTGTTTCCCAACTCCACCCATGTGGTGGTTCAAGCCAATGAACGTCAAAATAGTCTCATCGTCAGTGGTACCAGTGATGAAGTTCAACTGGTGTTGAAAGCCGTCCCTGAATTTGATGTGCCTCGATTGCGTCGGGTATATCAGTTGTCTTACGCCCATGCGTCGGATGTCGCACGTCAATTAGAAGCCGTGGTGTTTGGAAATCGAAGCACAACAGGCTTAAACGGGGTGACTTCACAAGTGAGTATTTCAGATGCCACAAGTGCCGTTAAAGAAGGCAGTGGTACTGAAAAAGTGAGCGCTGACGGAGGGAGTAGAGGCTCTAGCGGTGGGAACGGTAGTGGATCTAGCGGTGGTGGAGGGGGGGGCGAATCTAGTGGAGGATCTGGCAGTGACGGTAGTAATGATGTTAAAATTGAAGTAAGAACCACAAGCCTAACACAAAACAACTACAATGTGCAGACCTTAGGGGCGATTGTTATGCCCAACAGTAAAAACAATACCCTAACCCTTGTGGCTACGGAATCCCAATTGGAAGAAGTAGAAACCTTGCTCCCCCTTTTGGATGCGAAACCTCCTCAAGTGTCTATTCAAGCGGATTTAATTGAAGTGTCTTCCACTTCTTTAAAACAACTGGGCCTAAAGTTAGACTTCACCGAATCGGGAAGTCCTTGGGGCTTTAGTTTAGGATCCTTAACACCAGGGACAACCAATAATATCTCTTTCTTACCAAAAGTCCCTCGTGTAGACAACCTCAACCTTCAGATTCAAGCCCTCATTCAAACAGGTAAAGCCAAAAGCATTGCAAGCCCTCATATCGTCGCCACACACGACACCGAATCCGTTATTGTGATTGCGGACCAGATATTAAGGGGTCAACAATTTACGGCTTCAGGTTCAGGATTTTTCGGGCAAACCACACCACTGATAGGATCCGCAGGCATTACCTTAGACATTCTCCCTAAAATCGGTGCCAATGGGGTGATTACCTTGCGTGTGCGTCCTATTGTTAGTTCTGTTTATGCCAGTGCAGGTTCAGGGGCCAGCACCATTGAACTGGTGCGTACCCGAGATTTAGTCGCTCAAGCCATTAGTGTAAAAGACGGTCAAAGCATGGTTATTGGTGGATTGGTCGATTCTCGAGACACCCGTAATGAACAAAAAATACCTGGACTCGCCGATTTGCCAGTTGTCGGATCCATGTTTAGAGCCAGTGCCAGTTCAGGGGCTAAAAGCGAATTACTGATTTTAATTACGCCCCATATTCTCAACCAACTGGAACTAACGCCGATTCACCGTATTGATCGAGAGTTTCACGCACAAGAAGACGATCAACACCCAAAGGGTTTTGGGTCAAAAAGTACCCCCTTTTCTCAAACGGCTTCCTTTCCGCTTAGCCCAAAGGAGCGTCCGTAAATGATCACATTAAACGCTTTTGCTTGCTTGTTTCTACACCCTAAACGATTACTCTCCATTCTTATCATCCTTATATTAGGATATGTTCAGCTGATGACCCCTTTCCAACAGGCGTTGGCCGAAGAACTTAATCTTCCCAACATCAAAACAAAGCTGAACTTAACCTTGCACAACATTCCGATGGATGACGCCCTAAAAGCGGTGGCCACACAAGCTCAATTTAACATTGTTTTAGGAGACGACTTAACACGCTTAGTGAACCTTGATTTTAAAGGTGTTTTGGTTGAAGATGTCTTACTTTCCTTAAAACAAATGGGTCAACTATATTACCATGTTGAAAACGGGACGCTTTTTGTCACCACACGGCAATCGACGACGTCTAATGGCATTAAACAACAAGAACATCACTTTATTCAAGTGAAACACCTCCCCGCAAGTTTTGTGGCGGATTATTTAAATACCACGTTATTTTCTTATGCACAAAACAGTGCAAGTACTTCTTCTTCCACACAGGGATCCAATGCCTCTAGTGGAACAGGAAATTCAAACTCTGGTGGAACGACTAGTGGTAGAACTCCTGAAAATAATGCCATTGCTCTTGCAGACCCCATTACCAATCGGATCATTCTTAGAACAGATGCCCAAGAGGCTCAAGAAGCCGTTCGCCTCGTTAGTGAAATCGATGTTCAACGCGCCAATAAAACATGGCGACTGAACTTTCAACGTGCCGATGAAGTCGCCACTGCCTTAAGTGCCACTGTTTTTTCTAATGGATCCGTCCCTCCCATTATGATTAGTGCGGGTGGGGCATCAGGTGGGGCATCAGGTGGGGCATCGGGTGGGGCATCAGGTGGGGCATCAGGTGGGGCATCGGGTGGAGCATCGGGTGGAGCATCGGGTGGGGCATCAGGCGGGGCTACTTCTGCTTCGAATATCAGTTCACCAACAGGAAACCCGATTCCTCTTACCAGCGAAGGACTTAAAGACGGTGAAGGAACGGCTGGCAATCACACCCTAAGATCTAGACCAATTCAAAATGCCCAAGCCACTATTTCAAGCAACGGGCCTATTATCTTGCCTGACACACGAATTAACACCCTCACTATTTTTGCCACGCCTCAGCAACTGGCTAAAGCCGACGAATTTATTCAGGAATTCGACAGGCAACGCGAACAAGTGTATATTGAAATGGCGATTATTGAACTTTCAGACAGTTTAGACAAAATACTAACACCGTCTATTCAAGCCCAACTTAAACAAGTGACACTAGGCTTTAATACGAATTTAACTGGTCAATCACTGGCTTCTTACATCAAAAGTCCAATTCAAAACACGTCTAATTTTAGTGCAGTCTTAAACTTTTTAAATACCCAAAGTAAGCTCAAAGTCATTTCTCGCCCTTCAGTCTTAGTACTTAATAATGAAGAAGCCACCATTAAAATTGAAGATGAAGTGATTCAAGGCTTTACGGATGTACGTGATCAAAACAATAACATCGTGGCTCGAGTCGCTAAACAAGCGTCTGCAGGCCTTGTGCTTCATGTACGCAGTCGCATAGGTGCCAATGGCGATATTTCAATGATGGTGCAACCCCAATTTTCATTCCCACAAACCGCTAGCACAGGAGATATTCAACTTATTTCTTCAAGAACTTGGTTGACTGAAAATGTAATTTTAAAAGAAGGACAAAGCTTTGTCATCGCAGGGCTCACCCAAAGCAGTGACCGTCAACGTAATAACAAAATTCCTTTTGTGGGAGACCTCCCATTGCTCAAAGGCCTCAGCAATACTTATGACGGCTCTCATCAAAACAAAGAACTCCTCATTATGCTGACCCCTCGTTTGGTAAACAACGGCCAACACGTTGATTCCCAGAGCTCCAAACCGTCTATGGTAAAATCGACCCCTATTTTTCAAAAAACCCCTTAAAAGGGAATAGACTTTTAAACAGATGGCTGTTTAAAACATGGTGTTATTGAAGATTAAAAGTATTTAAAAACGTTGTTTAATAAACGGTTTTTTTAACACGTGTGTACGTCAATAATGAATTTTCAACAAACAGTTCTACTCCTGTTAATTCATTTTTAAACGATTTTTAAACAAGCGCTATTCAGCATCCTTCAAGGGATCCTAGCGTTTTTAACAGAATTTTTTAAACACTACTATGAAGATGATTTATATTATTAATTAAGTAAGGGAAAAACGATTTATACTTCAGAAAGCATAAAGAACGTTTAAGTCTGATGAAGATTCAATAAAGGACTATAGTATTTACTCACACACCTTTGTGAAATAAACCGATTGTACCTAACGCATCGTCTTGTTGAAACACGTGAATCAACGCGTCAATTAACTCATCACAAGTTAATGCAGGCTTCACATCGCACAAATTCGTAGGAATGGACTGTGCTAACGCGCAAGGGTAAATGCCTTTAGGTAAATCCTGCCACATACATTCTTCCACAGCCACATTGATTGCCAGCCCATGAAAACTCACCCAACGCCGAATAGCCAGTCCCACCGAAGCGACTTTGTGGGATTCATCCAACCACAAGCCAGATCCTTGACCATCTAAGGAACACGCCACCCCTAAATCAGCCAAAGCCTTCTGTCCCCATCTCAACACACGTTTTAAATGGGCCCGTACATCCCGTGTTTTTAGTCTTATAATGGGGTATATAATCACTTGTTGCGGATGATGAAACGTGAGATGTCCCCCCCGTTCAATTTCATGGCTTGGAAACGCAAAACGAGTGGCGCGTTCTTCTATAGAAGAAGCTTTCCCTAGCGTATAACAAGGGGGGTGAGACGTGATCAAGATGACATCAGGCAAAGTGGGGTGGGCCAGTTTTTCAAGAAGGATCTGTTTTTGAAGTGCATACACCCTTTCAAATGCCAAGCACGGTAACACCCACACGAAGGTATTGATTTGAGGTTGTTGAATCCAGGTATCATAGAATTTACGGAACATAGGGCAGACTTCTTCGTTTTTAGAATAGAGGCTTAAGTACAGAAGGCTTGCTTGGTATATTAGCCTAAAGGTGAATGTTTTGGAAAGATACTTTACAAACGAAGAGAAAAGTTGTAATATGTTAATATTACATTAAGAAAACAACATTTCACATGTGTTTATTTCTTAAATGTGATATTGCTTTTCTAAAAGCATTCTATTTTTTGGGAATTATTCCAGCTCTGCATTTAATGGTTTATAAGCGTCTCGTTCGGGCGTTTTTTGGACGTTTTTTTAGTATATCATTGTTTTGCTTTTAAGGGAAATTTATACAATGGCCTCTGCAACCCTCGCACTTGAAGAACCTCGAGTTTCGTTACAGTCGACTGAAGATTTAAAAGCTCACCCAGCACTTGTGGCGGTTTCTGCTTCAGTGACTGCTCAATCGATTCGATCTTTAAAAGTGCAATACCCTCACTTAAATCTTGAAAATCTTATTAAGTGGCATGACCATATTGTGGATGCGCACTTGATTGCTGAAAGTGATGAAGACAGTGTGGGTCCTTATCGTCAGTGGTCGCCTTCGGCGGTTTCTTGCTTTGTGCGTAATGCGGATTGTTCGGGGTGCTATTATCAAAACTTCTTTTCAGAATCTTCGCAAGGGTGTCAAATGAATGATGCGGTTAAACATTTACTCGCGAAACTTGGCCCGCCCAATAAACGTCACATAAATAAATTATCCTAATCATGTACAGGTAAACATTCTGCTTAAAAGAAAGTAGATTAGGCATGATGTTAGTTAGTTCTGTATGCAAAAATTGACCTTTTTACCCCATCCTAGCTCTTTATTGGGCTAGGGTTTTTCTTAAAAAATACAGGCATCTTCTAAGACAGTTCTTCATTTTTTTGCTACACTAATGGAGTTATCTACTGAGAGAGTGTTTCATTTTCCATGTTTAAACGGTTCTTGTCTTTTTTAGTGAAACGCTTTTTGCTACTGGGTGCCATGGCGTGCATTATTGTGGGTGTTTTACCCAATGCCATGGCGTTGATGGCTAATAGCTTTGTTTTATTTGACTTGAATTACGCGTCTAACGCTTCGGTTGTTGTTGAAGAAGCCGTGGTTCATCCTCAAAAAACATTGGATTATGCCCTAACCCAAAGCGTGGTAGGCCAAGGCACCTATTTTTTTCCAAAAAGTATGTCACAATTAGACTATATTTTAAATGATGTGGAAGAAGGCGGACTTTCTAAACCGCCCTTACTGCTTTTTTATGGTAAAAATCCCCCCAAGCCAGATGCCATAGCTTTGGTCGATGCCTTGATTAAGCGTCCATGGCCAGTGGTATTGCTTCCGCACCCCTTCGCTAAGCTTGAAGCCAAACAGCAATGGGGTGCTGAGTTTAAAACGCTATGGGGACGCTACCGCAGTTTAATGGAAGAACGCTTGGGTACCGTTCAACTCAGTGTGTTAGACACTGCGCTTGCGGGGAGTCTTACGGTAGCCAATCCCTTTCCTGTAAAACGTCTGGCTTCAGGGTGTGATCTTTATACCTTACCTACTCCTTTTATGTATTGTGGTTCAGGGATTTCTCCTCTTTACTTTGTGGTGCCTCCTCTCCCACAACCTGCGGTGAAGGGGGCTTCTCACTTAAAGACTTCTCCCTCTAAACCTAAGCCCGCTTCAGTGAAAGGGCCTCCTAAGGTAGTCACGCTTCATCAAACCAACTTGGCTACTTTTATCCAACCTCCCGTTTCTTTTAAACCGAGTTATGACGTACTTAAACGGTTGTATGATCTCGCCAATCAGTGGAAGTCGGTGATGGTGGTAAAAAGCATCCAAGACTGTTACACCCCTTTTGAAGAAGAGGCCAAGACCTATGAACAAGCCTATAATGCTCTAGAAACGGATGTGTGGCAACGCATGCAAGCCTTTGAGCTTCTAGGTAAACCAGTGGACAAACTCCAATATGCCGAGCAAATGAACCAAATTCAATCTCAAATGGATGCCTTAAAACCCTTACGCAAAAATCGAGAATATAAGGAATATCGTCAAAAAACGAAGGCCTTAACCACCGAATTGATGCTCATTAAGCAAAAATTTCTCTTTCCTAACCTGCCCAATCAAATCCATGGGGTGTGGTTTGACAGAGGCAGTATGGTGAGCTTAGGGAGTGCGGAAAGTCTTAAAATTCGCTTGGCCGAATTAGCACGGGCGGGCATGACCGATATTTTTGTGGAAACGATTAACGCGGGCTTTCCCGTTTACCCCAACAGTGTGATTCAACCTGTTCAAAACCCCTTAATTAAAGACTGGGATCCCCTATTAACCGCGGTGACTGAAGGCCATGCTTTGGGCTTACGGGTGCATGCGTGGGTGTGGTGTTTTGCAGTAGGCAATACCCGCCATAATCAACTCATGGGGTGGCCCATGGAAGAAAAAGGCCCCGTGTTAAGTTCCTCTCGTTTTGAAAAGCAACAACTCTTAATGAACGATGGTTCAGGGGTGCCTAAAGGCCAACATGAGTATTGGTTGGATCCTGCCAGTTATGATGCCCAACAATTCTTGGTGGATTGGTATACGGAAATTGTGGATCGTTATGGGGTGGATGGCTTGCAGTTGGATTATATTCGCTATCCGTTTCAATCCACCACTCAACGCGCTGGCTACAATCCCCTAAGTGTGTATCATTTTTATAAAGCCCTGGGCTTACGGCCCACGCCTAAAAATCAAGACGCGTTTGATCGTTGGAAGGTCGAAAATATCAATCGTTTTGTGTCTAAAGTGCATAAAACCCTTAAAGCCCAAAAGCCTCATTTAATTTTGTCTGCCGCTGTATTTGCCTTACCCCCCCCTGAACGACTCAAAGCCATTCAGCAGGACTGGGAAACATGGAGCAAACGCGGGTGGATCGACTGGCTAATTCCCATGGCCTATACCGAAAATACGGTGTCTTTTAATCAACAAATCGTTCGCATGAAACAAAGCTTAAAACCCACCCGAACACTTTTAGTGAGTGGGGTGGGTTTACATAAGTTAGAAGGGCCTCAACGTATTGAACGGAGTGAACAACTTCACAAAAACGGCGTCGCGGGTTGGACGTGGTTTGCCAACATTCATTTAGATGCCAATACCCTCAATGCCTTGCCTCTGACGACACAACAACTGCCTTATGGAGGCAAGTACCTCACCTCAACCGCTCAGACCCTCCTGTTGTACACAAGTCTCTTGCGTCAAACCTTAACTGCCCCCAACGCCGAAGAAGCACAAGTCCTTCAATTTTGGGATGAGTTTTCCACTTACGTGGACGTGCATCAACTCGAAGGATTTTCCCCAGCGTTCATGAAACAAAACTGGGTTCCCTTATTGAATGAAACCCAGCGCTTGGTGAATCTTCGTTTTTCAAGCGTGCCTGCCTTAAAGCAATGGTTGACCAGTGAACTAGAGCGTTTGGATGCCCAAATGCGTTGGAAGACCTCGCCCGTTTAAGGTTTTTTGATCGGAGCCCCTGCTTTGCCCGCCCCTGTCACAGCAGGTAAAAGGCCTTCTGCTGGTAGGCGACTTTCTTCAAGTACCGCATAATCTTCCCCAAGTCGTTTTTTCATTTTAAGCAGTTGAAACTTACTTTTGGGGGTGTAAGGGCTTTGCGGAAAACGTTCTGTAATGGTTGAAAAGGCATCAAAGGCTTCAAACCACATTTCACGAAAGCTAAATAATAAGCCCAATTGATACAACATGGGGGCCACATCTTTGACTTTGGCGTAACGTTCTTGAAAGTCATCACTCACTTGGCGAAGCTCGTCTAGGGTGTCGGCGTCTTGAGGGGTGAAAAAGCTTTTATTTTGGCTTTTTTGTAGCAGAAGGGCTAGTTTGGGTTGATACGGCGCCCATTCTTTGGGCAGAGATTTGGCGGTGCCTTTTTTCTTAACCTTACTGGCGGCTTCAGCGTTTTCTACATACAGGGCGGACGCACAGATACTGGCCATTATTAGGCACGCGACCGTTAGTTTTTTGAAGAGGGGCTTCATGGGTACGCCTCCATGTTTCTTAGGGGGGGCTAATTTACATTCAGCAGGATGAATCTGGCGAAGAGGGGCAAGGTGAACGAAGCGACGATGCCTTCTAATCACGTTTGGCACCTAAACACGGCGCGCCCCTCGAATGGGCGGACTGTTTCGCCACAGGAGATGGCCTGTTGTTTCAGCGACTAAAAAGACAGCGTTAGACCGCGACAGGAGCCGTTTGCGCTTGAGCGTCTTGCGTTGAAGTGGGGGATTGAACCTCACTGGCTTCAGTCGTTTGGGGTTTGCTGTGTTTGAAGTACGGTGATTTGGGTAAGAATGCGGAAGGCGCTACCACCACGGTCACGGATTCTTTGCTCAAGTATTTTTGGGCGACTTTTTGGATCTGTTCCGCCGTGACGGCATTGATTTTTTCATCCAAACTCGCCAAGAATTTGACATCATGCCCAGCCAAGTAAGCAGAACCCACGTAGCTCGAAATTTGCCCTACCGTTTCTAAGAAAACACTGCGTTTGCCAATTAAATTACGTTTGGCATTTTCGAGTTCTTCTTCCCCCACTCGAACATCTTGCAATTTTTTCACTTCATCAGCAAAGCCTTCTAAGCACTTTTGCACGTTGGAAGGCTCGGTTCCAATATATAGGGTAAATGTGCCACGATGCTTCAATAAACTCAGGCTAGAACGCACACTATAGGCCAGTCCTTGCTTGTCACGCAATTCTAAAAACAAGCGACTGCTTAAGCCCGCTGAACCCAAGAGGTTGTCTAACACAGCCAGTGGCACATAGTCTTTCGATGTAGCGGGGGGCATGAGCCACGACTGGAAAATCTGGGCTTGTGCTGCCTCTTCCCACGGGGTGGTGTAAATCCGAGATTCTTTGATGCGATGTTCTTTAAAGAGACGACCCATTTCCATTTCACCATCGGTGCCTTTGGCACGAGGCAAGCTAAACGCGGTGTCTAAGGCGCTAATCAACCGCTCACGATCCACATCTCCAGCCACAGAAACCACCATACGGTTGGGCCGGTAGGCCTGAAGGTAATGCAAGAACACGTTGTCATTGCGCCATAATTTTTCTAAACTGCCTAGCATACTGGTGGCCGAAGTGCCATAAGGCAAGCCGTTCCACATTTTACGATTGAGCAAGTCCTTGGCAATGGCGGTGGGGGAATCTAAGCTCATTTGCAGTTCGCCTTTGAGCTTGTCTTTTTCTTTTTGAAGGCCATCTAAGGTCGAATAGAAGAGTAAGTCTTTGATATAAGCCAAGTTCTTTTCTAAGTCTTCACTTTGCATAGAAGCCGATAAAATACTGTAGTCCCGTGCGGTGTCGGTGTCAACATCCAAGCACAATTCATCCAATTTCACCGCAATTTCTTCAGCACTTTCGGCATAGGTGCCTTTTAAAAGCAAGCGATCAATAATATCCATTTCTCCAGGGAAGTAGTCGATGCAATTGCCCCCCTTGGTGTAAATGTTGATGGACACGCGAGGCGTCCCCGTTTGCGGCACAAACAAAAGGGTTGGGCCTGAAAGCAGGGAAATAACTTCAATTGATTCAAGTGGTTTAGTCATGTTGAGGTACCAATACTGTAGTGTAGGCTAACGAAGGTTTTAAGTAGGTGTTGACCGCATCAATCACGTCTTGACGGGTGAGGGCTTCTAAGCGTTCTAGCGTGCCTGTGACGGCATCCACACTTCCCGTTACCGTTAAGGCATCACCTAAGGCATCGGCAATGCCTGAACAGGTTTCAAAGCCTCGGGCAAAGTCGACTTTCATTTTCTTGACCGTGCGCACAAACTCGTCTTCCGTAATGGGGGATTCACCTGTAAAGGCCTCTAAAATCGTGGTGATTTCAGCCAAGGCGGCTTCATTGTTAGACGCATTGTAATTGGCCATAATATAAAAGGCGTTGCCGAGCTTAAAGGCATATTGAGCGGTGCTTACGGTATTAAACGCCGAAGGGGTTTGCTTTTCAACGAGTTGTTGATTCAAACGGCTGGCTCTGCTTTCCCCTAAAACGGTGCTGGCGACATCTAAGGCAAGCGTGGTTTTTACATCACTGGCCAACGGCCCATGAAAGCCGAGGGTTAAAAAGCGCGTGGTAAACTCTGATTTTTGTTCAAGATACCGTTCACCAGTGCCTATTTTGCCTAAAAAGCTTTCGCCTTTTGCGGGTTCTTTATACGTTTTAAGCAAGTCTTTGGCCTCTGGACGATCGGCAAAATTGAAGGCTTGTTCCACTTTAGTTTTAAGGGTTTCCCACTCAAAATCTCCCACCACAAGCGTGGTTATATTTTCAGGCGTGTACCAACGGCGGTAGTAAGCTGAAATGGCTTCACGTGAAATCGTCCCCACAATGTGACGGGTGCCAATCACTTCACGACGGTAGGGGTGTGACGCGTCGTACATTAAATCGTTGACCAAGTTGTACACGCGAGACCACGGGCGATCTTCATACAAGCCAATTTCTTCAATCACGACGCCTCGTTCACGCTTAACTTCAGGCGTTTCGCCTTTGTTAGGGTCATAGGCTTCACCGATTTCGGCTTCTGGCAATTCGGCATGCAGAATCATATCCGCGTGCATGTCCACCACCGTGTCAAATTCGTTGAATTGAGTGTTGGGCCCTGTGACGTAATAAAACGTGTAGTCTTTCCAAGTCGCCGCGTTAATCAAGGCGCCCATGCTTTCCATTTTTTTGTCAAACACCCCAGGGCCAAAGCGAGGCGTTCCTTTAAACATCAGGTGTTCTAAAAAGTGCGAAACCCCGTTGTTGGTTTCATCTTCATTAACGGAACCAGTTTTCACCCATGAACTAATGTTAAATACCCCTCCACGGCGAGGCACAAACACTAGGGTATGCCCATTTTTAAAGGTGTACTTGAGGGCTTGTTCTGGAATGTACGGCAAGGAAAACGCTTCAAGTGTTGGAGCAGCCATCATAGGGAATCGATCCTTTAATCATTACTAACACATATCCCCTTATTATAGCATTGTTTTTTAATTTTTAGACGTATTCAGACCAAACATTTCATCCACTTGCTAGATTTAATCCCCATCCGTTGGTCAGGGGCTTGCGTGGGCTTTCCCCAATTCCACATAATGCAAGGCGGATGCCTTCATAAAGCCCCGCTCATCTGCACTTAAAGCGCGCTTGTACTGAGCGGGACGCCCCACATAAAGCCCTCCAGCTTCTAAAGCTTGACGCGCAGACACCAAGCTCCCCGCCCCAATCATCGTGTGACTGGGCACCCTCACCCCATCCATCACGCAGGCTTGCATGCCCACAAAGCTTTCATCTTCGAGTGTACAGGCGTGTAATAAGGCCATATGCCCCACCGTACAATACGCCCCCACATAGGTGCCTTTTGCTTGGCCATTAAGGGCTTGGCTAGCCACATGAATCACGCTGTTGTCTTGTATATTGGAATAGGAACCTATCACAATAGGAGCGACATCCCCACGTAACACGCATCCATACCAAATGCTCGCCCCTGCGTCAATGGTGACGTCTCCAATGAGTACGGCATTTTCAGCGATAAACGCGACTTCAGGATGAATCTGCGGCGTCTTGCCGTTGAAGGGCTTAATCAGTGCCATAGCTACAATCCACCTGAAGGGCGGTACCATTTTTGCCTACAATCGCCCAGCGTAACAGTGTGCATCCTTGAGGCAGGCGTGCTTTTATCGCCACTTCCAAGGCACTTACTGAATAATCAGGCAAGTGTTCAAGCATAATGGAGGCACTTAACACCTGTTGGACTAAAGCGGGCATTTCAAGCTCCTTCGCGTTTATTCCACCGTCACACTTTTGGCGAGATTACGGGGCTGATCCACGTCTTTACCTAAAAATTCGGCCGTGTAATAGGCCAGTAACTGCAATGGAAGGGATCCCAATAAAGGGGAGACCCATTCATGGCAGGCGGGGTAAGTGATGATGTCGTCAAAGGTGTTGTCATACCCGTGGGGAATGGCTTTGTTGGTTACGGCAATCATTTGAGCGGAACGGGCTTTGGCTTCTTGGCAGTTTGAAAGCATTTTGTCGAAAACCGATCCGTCTGAAAGCAGGCACACCACTGGCATGGCTTCATCCAACAAGGCAATGGGCCCATGTTTGAGTTCAGCCCCTGAATAGCCTTCGGCATGAATGTAGCTAATTTCTTTGAGCTTTAAGGCCCCTTCTAAGGCGGCGGGAAAGCCGATGCCACGCGCAATAAAGAGCATACTGGTGTAATGCCCATATTGACGCGCCAACTTTTGTAGCGCGTCCACATTAGAAAGGAACGATTCCATCAGCACGGGTAGGGTAAGCAAGGCTTTTTTGAGTTCAGGCAACATCGCCTGTTGTTCAGCCCCCCCACGATGTTCGCACATCATCATGCCCAATAAATACAGGGCCACAATTTGCGCCACAAAGCTTTTGGTGGCACACACACTCACTTCCACCCCAGCCCGCACGTTAATCACCGCATCCACTTCACGTGCCATGGTTGAATCCGGTCGATTGGTTAGGGCAATGGTTTTGGCTCCATGGCGAATGGCCAAACGCAAGGCTTCTAAGGTGTCGGCGGTTTCACCACTTTGGGAAATGGCCACCACCAAGCAACGTTCATTTAACACGGGGTTACGGTAACGGTATTCGCCCGCCGCTTCCACTTCAACAGGGATTCGCACCAAGGCTTCAATGAGGTATTTGGCCACCATCCCCGCGTTGTAAGACGTCCCACACCCAATAATAATCACCCGATCGACCTCGTGCGTGAGCTGAGCAATAGACACCGCTTCTTTTGAAGGGATCGGCGTGTCATTGGCCATAAAGACGGGGCTAGCTTCACTGGTAATGCGTTCTAACAAGGCGTTGCGTACGACATCTGGCTGTTCATAGATTTCTTTTAACATAAAGTGTTTATAGCCCTTTTTGTCAATGGTGAGCGGGCCTGTTTGAATGGTGTGAATTTTGACTTCAACGGGGGTGTTGTCCGCCCCAAACAGCTTGACGCCCCCTTCTTCAGAAAGTTCGGCATACTGACCATCTTCTAAATAAATGATTTGATTCGTGTAAGACACCAACGCCACCACATCGCTTGCCACCCAGTATTCCCCTTGTTGACCCACGCCAATGACCAAGGGGGCTTGTTGACGCGCCACATACAATTTACCGGGGGCTTGTTTGTGCATCATGGTTAGGGCATAGGCCCCATGAAGCTGACGACGCAATTCTGCCACTGCTGGTAAGAAGTTATTTTCATGCGTGCTAAGCAACTCTTCCAACAAATGGGCCACGGTTTCGGTGTCGGTTTGTGAATTAAACACATAGCCTTTGGCTTGTAAGGCCTGCTTGAGTTCGGCGAAGTTTTCAATAATACCGTTATGCACCAAAACCACTTCACCGTGCTGGCCATGGTGGGGGTGGGCATTTTCAACAGTGGGGGCGCCATGCGTGGCCCAGCGAATATGGCCAATGCCCACTTGCAGGGTTTTACTGGGGGGGTCTTGCCAAAGTGCTGGGGGCAAGGCATTCACCAAGTTTTGTAGCTTGCCAGTGGCTTTATAAATCTGAATGTTTTGCGTGGCGGGGTTGTAAAGCGCAATGCCTGAAGAATCATAGCCTCGATATTCAAGGGTGCGCAAACTTTCCACCAACAGGGGGGCAATCGCTTTGTAGCCTAAGTAACCCACAATTCCACACATCATGATCAGAACTCCTACAACTTAGTCCTACGATTGAAACATCACACGAACGAGGCGATTTTCCCAACATCAACGACTAAAATTAGTATAGGGCTTCAACCTTCAAATACAAGGTTTTCTTCAAGACTCAGTTTTATTTCAACTCAGCTCACGCCCCTTCACAAAAAAGACTTGTTTAAACGAAGGGAGCTGTCTATAATAAGGGGAGTTCGAATTATTTCAGTATTGTGTTATTTAGTAGAGAAAGGACAATTCTTATGTCTTTACAAATCGGTCAAAAAGCCCCTGATTTTAAAACAGGTGCTTATGCAAACGGTCAAATCACGGAAGTGACGCTCAGCGAGTACACCAAAGCTGGTCAGTGGGTGGTGTTATTTTTCTACCCCTTAGACTTCACCTTTGTGTGCCCCACAGAAATTTTAAGCTTTAGCGAAGCGGTTAGTGAGTTTGCTAAATTGAACGTCCAAGTCTTGGGCGGATCGGTTGACAGCGTTTACAGTCACAAGGCGTGGTCTGAATCTTCCTTGGGTGCCGTGAACTACCCCTTGTTTAGTGATATTACCCATGCCATTTCTCGCGACTATAGCGTGTTAAATGAAGCCAAGGGCATCAGCTTCCGTGGCGTGTTTATTATTGATCCAGAACAAACGGTGCGTAGCTACACGGTGAACGATCTTTCCGTAGGCCGTAATGTGGATGAAATCATCCGCACGGTGCAAGCCTTCCAAACAGGCGCCAACTGCCCTGTGAACTGGAAACCTGGTCAAGCCACCTTGTAAGCTTCCGTTTTACAATGCTTTACAGGGAACGCCACCAGCGTTCCCTGTTTTTTAACGACTCCCTAGAACGAATTTAGAGGCGTTTCGGGGAATCCTCCCATTTATAGACAAGCCAACAGTGGGAGCGAGCACAGGTCTCTGACTTCACCAGCGTTAAAAGGAGCTAGAAATCTAAAATTAAAGCACGTTCTTCTCATAGCTATGCAAGCTATGCACACTGCCTTCGGCGGTGGCGGCCACGGTGCGTTGTTCAAAGCGCAACAGCCCATTCCGCAACCCTTGATGCAACGCGTCCACACTCTGCACGCCCAAGTCCTGCAAACCATGCTTGATGCCTTGCACAATGTACGGCAGGTAATGCCGAATCGAACCTTTGTCCACCACAGCGCCTGAAACGCCCTGAGACACCAAAATACGGCTATTTTCCCCAAAATAACGCACACTTGAACCTTTGGTCATGGCGTCTTTTGACCCCATGCCTCGGTATTTTTTTAAGCGCACGCCGTCCTTATAAAAGTATTCACCGGGCGCTTCTGCCGTTCCTGCGAGCATAGATCCCATCATCACGCAAGACGCCCCGAGTGAAAGCGCTTTCGTTACATGGCCAATGCTTGAAACGCCTCCATCCGCGATGATCGGCACGCCAAATTGTTGAGCGTATTTCGCCACTTGAAACACGGCAGTGGCTTGCGGCCGCCCAACCGCAGTGACTTCTTGGGTGGTGCAAATGGAACCCACGCCCATCCCGACGCGCAAACCATCGACGCCAGCTTCAATTAAATGAGCCGCCTGTTGTTGGGTGACGATGTTGCCCCCGATGACTTGCAACTCAGGGAACGTCGATTTAATGCGACGCACCATGTCAAGCTGAAAGACGGAATCGCCTTGAGACGAATCAATCACCACCAAGTCTAAGCCTTCAGCGACTAAGGCTTCTAAGCGTTGCCAGTCACTGGGGCGCGTGCCAACGGCCGCGCCTACAATCAGCCTGCCTCGGTCGTCTTTGGTGGCGAACGGGAAGTTTCTCATTTTACGTAAATCGGTACGGCTCATCAAGGCCACCAGTTCCCCTTGGGCGTTCACAATCGGGAGCTTCCCTTTTTTCGACGCTTCCAAGGTGGCATACGCCTCTTCTAAGGGAATGCCTTCTTCGGCGGTGATGAGATTTTGCGTCATTACTTGGACCAGTGGCAGGCTTCGATCGCCCACAAAGTCGACATCTCGATTGGTGACAATCCCCAGCAACTGGCCTCCCATTTGCCCTGTTTCCGTAATCGGCACGCCTGTAAAGCCGTATTCTTCACGAATACGGTCAATATCCGCAATGGTGTGTTGGGGACTCAGAACAATGGGGTCGGTAATAAAGCCGTTTTTATAGCGCTTGACGAGTCGGACTTCATGGGCTTGTTCTTCAACGGTGTTGTTGTAGTGAATAATGCCAATCCCGCCGAGCAAGGCCATATGAATCGCCATTTGGGCTTCGGTGACGGTGTCCATAGGGGAAGAAACAATGGGGGTGTGCAAGGTGATTTGTTTGGAAATACGGGTGAAGAGTTGCACGTCTTCCACAGCAAAGTGAATATGGCCGGGTAAAAGGATGAGATCATTATAGGTGAGGCCAGAGGCTTGGGCAAACAATTCTGAAGCACTGTAGCCATCCGCCATTTTCAGTGCAGGGTCTAGGGGTGCGGTGTGGGGGGAAGTGGGGGAAGAAGAGCACGTCATCGGGGGGTGTTTCCATGGCAGGGTTGTGGGTTCATTGAGTTGTAATAGTGTATCAGAAAAGGAGGGGGGTGTCTATCAATGGTTTGGCCTATTTTGAGACTTTAAATCGAAGGCTTTAATCCATGGAGTGGGGTTGTTTAACTCGTTGCACGAGCAAAGGTCTCTGACAGCACCAGCGATATAGTTTTTTCTATTTAAGAAGTGGCAGTCTTGAGAATCTGAGTATTTTGGGGTTTCTCGCTCCGTTTAATGCTGGTCGTCGTCAGAGACCTTTGCTCCGCCAAAGGTCTCCAACACCTCTAAAGGCGGTTTAAGGAGGGGGAAGGAAGGACGCATTGCGTTTCTCCTCCCTCATTTCCCCCTCCTTAAAAATCCACCCCCTTTTGACCCACCTCCTCGCATCATTCCTTTGCACGACGTCCGCAAAATCGCTCGGGGATTCGCAGTGCGCTCACCCGCTCGGATTTAGTGCTTGGACGCCTGCTTATGCAACCATTTAAGACGAGTCACTTTTTAGGTAAAAAATACTATAAAGCCCTATAAAAGGGAACAAAAACTCCCAAAACCACCCCAAAATCCTTAAACCTTTCTAAAGGGCGTACGGCTTTTACATGTTTACGTTATAATTTAGACGCTGAGATATGAAATTTCATATGAAGCGTGTGATATTTTGTATTTAAACTATAGTATGGAGGTTAAAACCCTGATGAGTTCAACTGTAACGATTCAACCCCTTGCCGATCGTGTGGTTTTGGAAGTGATTGATGAAACACAACAAACCGCAGGCGGTATTTTTATTCCTGATTCCGCGCGTGAAAAGCCCCAAAGTGCTAAAGTCATTGCGGTTGGGCCTGGGCGCACCGAAAATGGCGTTTTAGTCGTGCCTACGGTTCAAGTGGGTCAAACCGTTTTGTTCACCAAGTATGCGGGTACAGATGTGAAAATCGCTAGCCAAGACTACAAAATCGTTTCTGAAAAAGACATTTTGGCGATTGTGTAAGCGCGAAGGTGCAATAGGTTTAATGTCCTATCATGACGTCTCTTAGTCACTAAATTAACTCAAGTAATAGAAGGAAATATCCTCATGGCAAAACAAATTGTATTTGATGAAAAAGCCCGTCGTTCTTTGCAAGAAGGCATTGACGCGGTGGCGAATGCGGTTAAAATCACCATTGGCCCTAAAGGACGCAACGTCGTTTTAGAAAAGAAGTTTGGCGCCCCTCAAATCGTCAACGACGGCGTGACCATCGCAAAAGAAATTGAACTAGAAGATCCAGCGGCGAATGCGGGGGCTCAACTGGTGCGTGAAGTCGCCAGTCGCACCAACGATGTAGCAGGCGATGGCACCACCACGGCGTCTGTGTTGGCGCAAGCCATTGTGCGTGAAGGCCTTAAAAACGTCGCAGCAGGCGCAAACCCTGTCGCGCTTCGCAAAGGCATTGACAAAGGCGTGGAATGCTTGGTCGGTGAAATCCGCAAAACGGCTAAAGCTGTGGATAGCAAAGCGGCGATCCAGCAAGTGGCAAGCGTTTCTTCAGGAAACGACGATTTTGTGGGTGAATTGATTGCCGAAGCCATGGACAAAGTTGGCCAAGAAGGCGTTATTACCATTGAAGAATCGAAATCCATGGGCACCAGCCTTCGGGTGGTAGAAGGCATGCAGTTTGACAAGGGTTATGTGTCGCCTTACTTCGTCAACGACACCGAGCGTATGGAAGCCGTTTTGGAAGACGCCTTTGTCTTGTGCGTCAACAAGAAAATCAACTTGGTTTCTGATTTAGTGCCTATTTTGGAAAAAGTGGCGCGTGAAGGGCGTGGCTTGTTGTTGATTGCTGAAGACGTTGAAGGCGAAGCCTTGGCGACTTTGGTGGTGAACACGATGCGTAAAATCATCCGTGTTGTAGCGGTCAAAGCCCCTGGATTTGGGGACCGTCGCAAAGCCATGTTGGAAGATATTGCCGTATTGACGGGTGGGCAATTGTTCACCGAAGAACTCGGTCAACGCTTGGAATCAATCACCATTGAACAAATGGGCAAAGCCCGTCGTGTCACCGTCACGAAAGACAACACCACCATTGTGGCAGACGATTCCACCAAGCAAGCGGTGGCAGAACGTTGCGAGTCGATCAAGCGTCAAATCGAAGCCAGCGACAGCGAATACGACAAGGAAAAGCTCAACGAACGTTTGGCCAAGTTGTCTGGCGGGGTGGCTGTGATTGAAGTCGGGGCTGCCACGGAAACTGAGCTGAAAGAACGCAAATTGCGCTTGGAAGATGCCCTAAACGCCACGCGTGCGGCGATTGAAGAAGGGATTGTTCCTGGGGGAGGCACCATGTTGCTGAAAGCCAAGCAGGGCTTAGAAGCGTATGCGGAAACCTTGATTGCCGAAGAGCGTATTGGCGCTAGAATCTTGCTTCGTGCGGTAGAAGAGCCTGCGCGTCAAATCGCTGAAAATGCGGGTAAAGACGGCAGTGTGATTGTAAGCAAGGTGCTGGATGCCGCCAAAGAGATCGGGTACGACGCCTTAAACGATCAGTACGTAGACATGTTCGCTGCGGGCATTGTAGACCCCGCCAAAGTGACGCGTTCGGCCTTGCAAAACGCCGCTTCTATCAGTGGTTTGTTGTTGACCACTGAAGCGTTGATTGTGGAAATTCCTGAAAAGGAAAAGGCCGCCGCTGCCCCTGACATGGGTGGTATGTACTAAATCGTTAGAAAGAATGTTTCTTTTTAGTCGACATTTTAAAAGCCCCTTGTTGAAAAACAAGGGGTTTTTTGGCCACGAAAGTCTGTTTTCTGGCCACGAAAGTCGGTTTTTTACTCGATTTTCAAGGAGTTTTCTGAGAGTGTGAAGGCCTGTTGAAAAAAGCTACTCTTTTTCAGTATAACAACTTTTCGTTCCGATGCCTAGTGGCTAAAACCCACTATATGAAATGCCCCTTCCTTTAAGAAAGAAGAGGCATTTATTCACCAAGTTCAGGCTAAATACGGTTGTGCCAGTAACCACCCTTGCGGTCAAACAAGGCATCATACCCCGACCAAAAACGATACGGTGGCAACAAGCCAATAATCGCATGGGTGGCGACTTTGTCTCCGGGATTGTCATTCACCGCTTGCCCGATCCCTGGCCAAATAAGGAAAGACAAGGCACAGGCACCCACACTCCGACCGCTGATTTTGCCTCGTGTACCCGCCGCAAGCACATCGGGCGTCACCCACCAGCTCAACGCCAGCAAGGCGATCATTAAGACAGCACCTAAAGATTTAATGTTCATTGTATATATTCCTCTTTCATCATCATACCTTACGACTTTTGTACTACAATAGAGTCAATCAGTCGCAGACAGTATTTAGACTACGCTTTGAAAGGGGGCTTGTCAATTTTTTGACCTAACTTTAAGAACACTTTAACAATAGGGATACCCTAGAATGTCCGTCCCCTTTTTCGACTATGAATGCGATGCCTGCCACGCCCCCGTTTGCGAGCGGATGCTTTTATTGGCCTTGGCCCATGAGGTGGAAGACACCCTGTGCCTAGATTGCTTGGTTAGACGAGAAGGCGTTGAAAAAACGCGTTTTGTTCACACCACCAAAGCCTATATTCAGAGCCGTAATTGCTTTAAAAAACCGTGGGATGCCTTTGATGCTTCGGCCTGCCCTTTACTTGAAAGTGGGGCGTGTTTTTGCCAAGATAGGTAGGGAGTCTAAAAGGCGTCTTACTCCCTCTCCCAAAGGGAGAGGGGGGAAAGCCCCTTTCGCAATGACGCTAAAAGAAAGAATCCCCCGATGCCCCTTGATTTACGCAAAACCAAATGCCCCCTAAACTTCGTGAAAGCCAAGCTGGCGTTAGAAAAAATCGCGGTGGGGGACGTGCTAGAACTCTGGATTTTGCCTGATGCGCCAAGTGCCTTAAACTTGCCCCAAAGTTTCACCCAAGAAGGCCAAGGCGTCATTCTCGATGCCCCTGAATCGGCCGAAAAACAAGTCTTGTGGATTCAACGGCTTCACTAATCACCCTGTAAGCCCCCCCTATAACCCCGAAGGAGTGCCTGTTGTGGCCATTGCCCCCTCTCATTTTAAGCGTCACCCTTCTTCAGGAAACGGCGTGCCGTGGTGGGTCTTTTTGTTGGGAATCCTTGGGCTATTGGGTTTGCTGAACCCGCTGTTGCCTTATGCGTCCCTACGTTTTGAACCACACCATTTGGCGGTGTTGGCGGGCTTGCCTGTGGAACTCCCTTGGCCGTGGGTGTCACCTGCCATAGGGGTGTTGGGTTTGGCGTCCTTTGCGGGGGTTACTCAGCGTTTATTTGCCTTGCCTCACAAGCCTTTGGTGGGTCCTGTACTAATCAGTAGCAGTAGTGTCGGCGTTTTGGTGATGCTTCTTTCCCCGAGCGTGGCACTGCTGCAGTGGGCCTTTACCATGGCCATCCTTTACTTGGCCTTGCGTTGGTGGCAATGGCGGGTGGCCACGCATGCGAGCCCGTTGTCTCCGTGGCAGGGGCAGGATGTCGCCATGGGCGTAGGTTTGGGCGTTTTAGGGGCCAGTGTGGGAGGGTTTTCGCTGTTCTTGTGCGTGGGGAGCTTGGCGCTTTGGTTTATGAAGGCCACATCTCGACGATTTACGGTTTTGTCTTGGTGGGAAAACTATCGAGGGGTTACGGTTTCAACGCTCGCCACGCTGATGGCAGGGACTTTGACAGGGGCGCTATTGGGCAGAGGTTGGGGTGCTTTGGCCCCGCTTCAGGCGATGCCTTGTGATCTTTCTATGCTTGAAAATAGTGCTTTGTTTGGGGTGAATCTACTGATGATGTCTTTCCCGTGGAATGGTGTGATTGCCTATGCCGTGTGGAATTGGGTGAGTAACCTGTCGTATCACGGCAAAGAAGGCCAGCTCTTTGATGAGCGGGATGTATTCTTGCATCAAGTCGCCACAGGCTGGGGGCTAGGGATTTTGGGCCTTGTGACGTACGCGCTTGTGAGTCACCATGATGTAAGCTACGCGTTGCTTTTAGGGGTGTGTTTGGCGTCTTGGTACGGGGGGCATATCATCGATCGTTCGACACAGTTGCTCGTGCCGCCGAAGGGCTTAAAGCGCCTGTGTGATTTGATGCCCTTGTTTTTACTCGGCCTAGGGGTGTTGGGGGCGTGGTCCATGTTGACTCAAGTGCCAGATCCCTATTTAAGCGATGCGCCTTGGATGCTTACGGGGGCTCCTGTTCTGGGGGATTTGGGTGAATCGGCGGGCTACTGGGGGGCGTTTTTGGGGCAACTGCCCTTGTGGAAGCTTTGGTTATTGACGCTTCCCTTGTGGTGTTTAATCGGCAGTGCGGGGATGGCCAGCCTGCAATTTGTCACCTTTTCTATGTACCGCACCATGGCCGTTTTTGCGGGCTGGAGCCTGATTTACACGATCTTACTTTTTACGGTGCAATGGCCGATTACGCATCCGCCTTACACGCCAGCCCATCACGCCTTACTTGACGCATTTGACCCTATTGCTACCACTCAAAATACCAAGATACAGGGGATTCCACCTTATGTGTTAAGAACAGAGGGGGCATCGTTAGAAACGGCTTTGTACGGACTGTCGCCTGAAAACCGTTTTTATCAAGAAAATACCCGACCCCTTGAAGTTCGTGGGCAAGCGGTGCAACTCTTGCCTGTGCATTACATGGGCATGACTCGCTCGAATCTCTTGTATTATAGCTTCTTGGATATTTTGCCGTTTCTTTCGCATGTGGGGGTGCATCATTTTGTGTTAGAATATCTACCTGTAAGGCGGTTTGTAGAACCTGCCGTTGAAGAAGCAGAGAGGCCTTAGATGTTTCAGTCCAATAAGTCTACATTGCAACGCCTTTTTGTAGAAGCCCTAAGGGTAAAGCCTCTTGAGTTTTCGTGGGAAGAAACCGTCATCTATGCGGTTTCGATCGAGGCGATGCCGTCGCTTCACTGGAAATATCAAGCATTTTCTCCGCCGACGCATCCGTGTTGGAGTCTGCCTCATGGCTATTTGAGTAAAGCCAAGCACGTGAGCCTGCATCCTGAACGCCCCAATGCCTTGTGGATTCTGCAACGTTATGGGTATGGTCCGTGTGTGTATGTGCAAGGGGGGTTGCTGAAAGAAGCCTTGGCGGCCTTGCCCCAAGACGCGGTTCTTTCTCCAGAAGACGTGTTGCATGGCGTGGTGTTTTACTTGGCACGGCATCATGCGCAAGCGTATGTGATGCCCCCCACCAAAGTCCTGTATACCTGTGACGATGAACGTGTACTTAATGCTCATTCTTTTTTAGACAATGAATTCATGGCGTCTTGGGCGGAAGAACAAGCCAACGCCTTGGGGATGACGTTTCAAGTAGGCGTCTTGCAACCCTTGCTCCAAGAAGCGATTCCGCTGATTAGTATTCTCATTCCCTTTCGAGATGCCCCCGACTTGCTCAAGCAAGTGGTGGATTCGCTCTTGGCGCTCAAAGACGACTCGCCTCCCTTTGAAATTATTGGCATTAACAATCAAAGTCAAGATCCCCAAACCCTCGCTTTGATGCAAGCCTATGCTCAACACGAGGCCATTCGCTTTGTGGACTATGACGCCCCCTTTAACTATGCCGCCATGATGAACCTAGGCGCCCAACAAGCCAAGGGGGACTTGATTTTACAACTCAATAATGACATTGAACTGATCACACCAACGACCTTGACGCAGTTGGCGTCTTGGGCGATGCTCCCGAGTATCGGCGCGGTGGGGGCCACCTTGTTTTATCCTGATGGACGCCTTCAACACATCGGTTGTCACTTGGGTTTGTGGGGGCATGTGGGGCATGTGTTTCGTTTAAGAACTTTAGAAAGCGTCCCGCCCGCGTGGTCACACGTGCAACGCCCTGTGATTGCGGTGACAGGGGCCATACTCATGATGCGAAAATCGCTGTATTTCGAGTTGGGGGGTATGGATGATCACGTTTTTCAAGTCGGCTATAATGACATGGATTTATGCCTAAAGGCGCATGAAAAAGGGTATATGAATCTTTGCCTCAGTTCGGTGCACGCCGTGCATTATGAAAGTGCAAGCCGTAAAAAATCGCCGAACCCACTCAAGCATCAGCAAGATCGCCGAGAACGTCGGGCGTTTTACACGCAGTATGCCCATTTGCTCAAGCACTTTGATCCCACCTTTTCCAGAGGCTTCAACATGATCACGGATTTAGGCGATCCGTCCCCCTTCTTATGGCGAAGCCCTTTGAAGCGTCGTCTTTTAAAGGGGAAAGTACTCTTGACGCCGTGGCGGTTTTCAGTCCTTCAATGTGCGGATGCCTCCTTACGTTTATTTGTAGACGAGCCTTCTAAGGAGCAAACCCCATGAAGGTATTACTCACAGGCGCGAGTGGTTTTATAGGCTCTCATGTCCTTCAAGCGTTTTTAGCCCAAGGCGAAAGCGTTGCGGTGCTAGGCCGAACGCCTCTTCGTGAGCTTCCCGCAGGAGTCGATTTTCACCACTATGACGGCACGTATGCGTCGGCGTTAGACGCGTTAAACACCGTTCAGCCTGAAATTGTGGTGCATTTGGCGACCCATTTTGTCGGCATGCATCACCCCAGTGATCTAGACCCCTTGCTCGCAGGCAATATCGGGTTTGGCTTGCATTTACTAGAAGCCATGAAGCAGGTGGGGTGTTTCGCGTGGTTGAATGCCGCCAGTGCGTGGCAATACGCGGGGCAAAGTCCTTTTCACCCCAATGGCTTGTATGCCGCGTCTAAATCGGCGTTGGATGCTTTAGTGACGGCGTATGTCCACGAAGCAGGGCTTCATGCGATGAATTTGGTGATTTACGAAAGCTACGGCAAGGGCGACAGTCGTAAGAAGTTGATTCCTCAACTGTTGAGTCAAGTCCAAGCAGGGCAACGACATTTCAAGTTGGTCGGTAAAGAAAAGCAGTTTTACTTTGTGCATGTGCAAGATATTGCCGAGGCATTTGTGCTGGCTAGCCATCGTTTGGTGGAAGCATCTAAGCAAGAAGTAGGGACTTTTTCGCATTATGCCTTGCGTCCCGATGAAGCCCCTTTGGGCATTGAAGGCGTGGTGCAAGCGATGGGACGTGCGTGGCAAGTGGACTTGACGGCGGACTACGGTGCCTTTCCCTTTCGAGCGAACGAAGTGCTGGTGCCTCCCGCAGGGGTGGAACGTCTGCCTGACTGGGATCCGAAGATTTCTCTAGAAGCAGGCTTGGCATCTTTATTGGCAGATGAGACGAATAAACTCAATTAAGGACGTTGCACGAGAAGGGCTAAGTTTGCTCAAGGTGGCTTCTAAAAACTGGCAATAGGTTTGGATCTCTTCTTTATAGTGTTTTAAAGAGTTTTCCGTACGGTAGGCTAGACGAGGAGCCTAGATTATGCGGTAGCTATTTACTTCCACCAAGTCAACTTAAAATACAGCTAAATAGTTAAATGTCTCAACCTATTTTAAGGCTTCCGCCCCGCCCACGATTTCCATAATTTCTTGCGTAATGGCGGCTTGACGTGCCTTGTTGTATACCAACGTTAAACGGTGAATGAGGCTTTTGGCGTTGTCTGTGGCGTTGGCCATGGCCGTCATGCGAGAGGCCAACTCACTGGCCATCGATTCCAGTAACGCGCTATACAACTGGCGTTTAACGTACATAGGAATCACTTCTTCAACCAAGGCCACTGGGGACGGTTCAAACTCTAGTTCAGAACTCAAGGCAGAAGCCGTCACTTCGGTGTTTTCCACGTTTTTTTCAAGCGCTTCAACATTTAAAGGCAGAACGGCCTTGTGCATCGGTTCATAAGAAACCATGTTATTAAACTGGGTGTAGAGCATTTCAATGCGATCCACGCGGTTTTGAGTGAAGGCTTGAATTAAGGTATGCCCCGCTTTTTCAGCGTGAATGTATTCTACAGGCAACGCGATATTGTGCTTGTGGGCCAAGACTTCTAAATGGGCAAATTGTTTAGCGACATAGCGAATGGATTTATTGCCCACCAAGTACAAACGCACGTTAATGTGTTGGGCGTGATACTGCGTTAAAATCAGGTGCAATTTCTTTAAAATCGCACTGTTATAAGATCCACACAGCCCACGATCAGCCGCCACCACGAACAATCCCACGCGTTTAACCGTTCGGGGGGTTAAGGCGTTGTAAAAAGGCGATTCCTTCAACTCATCGGCATGGCTTGTGAGTTCAGGCAAAATCCGCAACAACATCGATTCCAACAAGGCCGTAAACGGGCGTGATTGCTTCAAGCTATTTTCGGCTTTTCGCACTTTGGCCGCCGCCACCATACGCATGGCTTGGGTGATTTTCTGCGTATTTTTGATGCTTTTAATGCGGGTACGAATGTCTTTTAAATTGGCCATAAGAAAGGGATCCCTTATTAACGTACATGGGGCAAACTAGACTTTTCGTGAACGAGACGTCGCCATAGTTTGAAGGAACAGGCGTCGAGAAAGACGACTTATTCAGCCATAAATTGACTGTCACGCAAGTCGATCATTAAGCGGAGTAATTGCGTTTTTTGGGCGTCTTCTACTTTGTTGCCAGTGTTAATCAATTCATACAAATCGCTGTGCAAGCTCTTAAACGCGGTGAGCCACGCTTTGACAAAGGGCAAAACTTGCTCGAGTTCAAGTGAATCTAACACGCCTTTGTTGGCACCCAAAAGTAAGCTGTACATTTCAGCCACGGAATAGGGGGCGTATTGCGGTTGCTTAAGCAGTTCGACCAAGCGCTGACCCCGTTTGAGTTGGGCTTGTGTGGCGGGATCCAGATCACTGGCGAATTGAGAAAACGCTTCAAGTTCACGGTATTGAGCCAGCGTTAAACGCAATTGACCCGCTTCTGATTTAATGGCCTTGGTTTGCGCCGCACCGCCCACGCGAGACACCGAAATACCTGCGTTTACGGCAGGACGAATGCCGGCGTTGAATAAATCGGATTCCAAGAAAATTTGACCATCCGTAATGGAAATGACGTTGGTGGGGATGTAGGCAGATACGTCACCCGCTTGGGTTTCAATAATGGGCAGCGCGGTGATGCTTCCAGCACCAAGGGCGTCATTGAGTTTCGCGGCGCGTTCCAATAAGCGAGAGTGCAGATAGAAGACATCCCCTGGGTAAGCTTCACGACCGGGAGGACGACGCAAGAGCAACGAAAGCGTACGATACGCCACCGCGTGCTTGGACAAATCGTCATACACCACCAAAACGTGCTTGCCCTTATTCATGAAGTATTCCCCTAGGGCAACGGCGGCATAAGGGGCCAAAAACTGAATGGAGGGGGAATCGGTGGCAGAAGCGGCAACGACAATGGAGTTTTCCATGGCGCCGTGTTCGTCAAGCGTTTTGACGATTTGAGCCACTGTTGAGTTTTTCTGGCCAATGGCGCAGTAGATGGAAATGACGTCACTGCTTTTTTGGTTAATAATGGTGTCGAGCGCAATGGCGGTTTTGCCGGTTTGTCTGTCCCCAATAATCAGCTCACGTTGGCCGCGTCCAATGGGGATCATGGCATCAATGGCGGTAATCCCCGTTTGCAACGGTTCATGTACGGATTTCCGTTCAATGATTCCGGGGGCTTTGCGTTCTAGGGGGAAGGTTTCAAAGGTTTCAATATCGCCTTTGCCGTCTAAGGGCACACCCAAGGGATTGACCACGCGCCCAATCATGGCATCGCCCACAGGGATTGAAGCGATTTGCCCCGTGCCACGGACTCTCATGCCTTCTCGCACGTTTAAGGGGCTGTCTAAAATTACGACCCCAACCGTTTCTTCTTCAAGGTTGAGCACCATGCCTTTGGTGTTGTAATCGTCTTCAAAAACGACCAATTCGCCTGCCATGGCGTTGTCTAATCCACTAAGGCGAGCAATTCCGTCGCCGAGTTCTAAAACAGTCCCCACTTGTTCAGTGTTGACATGAAGGTCTAATGCTTCGATGCGTTGGCGGAGTAGGGCAGAAAGTTCTTCCGTGCTATGAATGGTCATTGTACTTCCTTTTTCAATTAAATAATGGGGAGGATAAACAGAGGGTTGAGGGGGCAAAGTCCTTATACTTGAGACAGGGCTTCTTCAAAGCGCGAGAGTTGACGTTTTAGGGTGGCGTCAAAACGCAGGCCCTTGTATTCCACATACAGGCCCCCTAAAAGGTCGACATCCACGTGATAATGGATCACCACTTGAGACAATTGAAAGATTTTTTTAAGGCGCGCTTCCAGTGTTTGGCGAAGCTCCGCGCTTAAATCTATGGCAGAGCTTACCTGAACATGCCCAATCGACTGAGAGGTTTCATACAGGGGCAAAAACGCGGGATACAAGGCGGGAATACCTGCACAATGTTCTTGTTTGAACATGAGTCTTAAGGTCTTGGCCACCCAAGCATCGGCTTGCAGCACAAACGGAGACAACGCTTCTTCAAGGGCTTCGCCTGCAATGGCTTCGTGTTGCAGAAACAGCTTTATCGCTTCGGGCGTTTGGTGAAACAAGGTGTCGAGTTGCGCCAAGGAACGGTACACCTCAGCCAAGACGCCGTGTTCTGTGGCGATGTCAAAAAGGGCTTTGGCATAGCCTTTGGCTTGATTGAAGGCTTCTTTGGAAATGGTCAAGTCGTGGCTCATGCGTGGGGGGCTCCTTTCGCGAAGGGTGCAACGGGAAGGCCTTGAACAGGAGCGCTTGGTGTGTAAATGGCTTCAATATCGTCTAAAGCATGGTGAATCAAGCGCAGATGCGTGGCTTCATCCACCGAGTTTTTCAGGCGCTCAACGGAACGAGCATCCAAAGAACTGACAAAGCGTTGAACCATATCTCGCTCAAGATGGCTGGACTGTAAGCGCTTTTGCGCGTGTTGGCGTTCTGTGGATTTGCGGATTTTGGCTTGGGTGTCTTGAATCAGCTTACGGCTATAGTCTTCCGCTCGTTCTTCGGCTTGGTGCAAGCGTTTTTGGCGATCTTTTTCAACCAAGCTTAAACGCTGAAGCACCGCTTCTTTTTTTTCGATCACATTTTCCGAAAGACGCTCCGCACTTTCAAGATCAATGACGGTTTCTTTAATTTTAGCATCCAAACCTTCCCCGATGTTGATATTTTTCCATTTCATGAAAAAGACCACCAGCCCCACCAAAACAAGGACATTAAACAGGTTGGTTTCACCCAAGTAATGCCAAATGCCTACCCAGTCTAAGGGGGTGGTACTGGCCTGATGATGAACCAAGGGGACAGAGAATAACATACCGAGCGTTCCTCGTGTGGAATAGGGCCTTCTTAAAGAAGGGCGCTTTCAGTTAACGTAATAATTTTTCTGTAATGCGTTGCACCAAAGCTTCTTTTTCAGTGCCTAAGGCGTCTTGACGGGCTTGCAAGGCTTGCGTTTCATGCTGAATATGAGCTTCTAACGCCACAGCCAATTCTGCCTTATGGGCCACTAGCTTTTTCGCGGATTCTGCTTGGGCTTTTAGCACACGGGCTTGGTAAGCGTCTTGAATCAAGCGCTGGGTTTTCAACTCTTCAACTTTAAGCTGGGCTTGTTGTTCAAGCACAAAAGCGGTGTCTGCGTCCGTTTGATGGTTTTTCTGCAACAAGGCGCCTGCTCGCGCGGCCTTGATGGCGGCAATCGGCTCAAAAAACAGGATTCGCATGATTTGTGAAAAGCCTAAAAACACCACCAACATAATAGGTAGCGTCAAATTAAATTGAAATAGACTTTCAGACATGAGCAAAAACCTTTATCTAAACCATCAGCATTTAAAACAAGTGCCTAGCCACGCAAGTGCCCCTGCGTGGCTAGAGTACATTTTCTACAAGAACAAGGTAATAAAGCCAAGCAAGGCCATCAATTCAATCAAACCGGCTGCGGCAAAAAACACGCCTTGCAAGGGGCCACGCACTTCGGGCTGACGAGCGGTGGCGTTGAAAAACGCAGCGGCGGCAAGACCAATCCCAATTCCAGGGCCGATGGTGGCAATGGCCATGGCCAAGGGCCCGCCAATGGTGTATGTTGTTGCTGCTTCCATGTGTTAAACTCCTTATATTTACAGATGAAACGAGGGACATTTTTTACAAAAACTAGGCCACCGCCAAAGAAGACGCGTGGGCTTCTGCAGGCGAGACATGAGAAGCTTCATGGTCATCTTCATGGTGATCATGATCTTCAGACAATAAACTAATATAGATATTTGTGAGCATGGCAAAGATGTACGCCTGAACCACGGCCACAAACAATTCAATACCCATGACTGCAATAGGCAACAAGTAATGAGACGCACTATGGGCGACGCCCGTTAATATCTCACCCACAAAAATGTTGCAAAACAGTCGAATCATTAAAGAACCGGGGCGGGTTAAGTCTTCAGCGATGTTCAACAAAATAAAGGGCCAAAAGAACGTAGCATAGGTGACTTTCACCGGCAACGACTGCCCTGCCATTAAATCAGGCAAGGGGGACAAATAATGCTTGAAATACTTGAGACCCTTGGCCTTTAAGCCAAAGAAAAAGTACATTACAACCGTACCCAACGCCAACCCCGCGGGCACGTTAATGTCTCCTGTAGGCGCCATGAGTTCGCCATGAGGCAATTCAAAAATCTTCAACGGGAATTGACCCAACAAGTTACAGGTCAACACAAAGAAGAAGACACTGCCTACATAATACAAGAAGGCATCGCCTCGCTTGCCAGCTGAAGAAAAGGTAATGCTACGGCAAAAATCATAAAGCATTTCCGCAAAAATCTGAAGGCGACCCGGACGAATCGACAGTGAAGCGGTGAGTAGTTTCGTTAGGCTTAACAAAATCACCAAGGCCACCGCAACCATAATTAAGGTATTCACATGAACAGGCATACCGAATAAGGGCGCTTCCCAAAAGTGTGATTGCATGTGGCAGGTGTTCTCCTAAAACTCATCGCAGGGCGGTGTTACAGATGATTTGTAAGCCCCATACCCAATCTTTACTAAGTTATAACTAAAAAACAATACCATGACAAGTACTTTTTGTTGAGGGAATAAAACTAAGGCCAAGCCAAAGCTGGCCAAAAAAATGAAGGCAAAGGGAATATACAGGCATAATCGCCAAAAGGCGGTTTTTAAGTGCTGTTCACAAATTTGCATGACGCCATAAAGCACGCAGGAATACAGGGCTAAAAAGCCCACACAAATAAAGGCCACACGGCCAAAGGAAAGCGTATTGAGTGGGCTAAGCCACGAAAATGAGGCACTTATTTCGATGAGTCCATTCCTTTTACAATATAAATGAGGGAAAATACATGGGCAATTAAAATCACCGCCAAAAATACCCACGAAGGGGGGTTGAAATGAAAGAGGTAGGCCGCCAGTTTAAGCATAAAAAAGGCCGAAGCGGGGTAGCCCATTAAGACGGACGCATATTCAAGCCCTTTGCTTGCCATAGGGGGTTTCCTTCACGGGTTTAGGTCACGCTTTTAGTGTAGCATACACAGATGTTTGCAAATACAGCACTTTCAAACGCGTTTTGAGTTTTGTAACATAACCCGACTAGGGGGTTAAAAACGTCTAAAAATACGCTATACTGAAGAGGAATTGATGTGTTGGATGCTCGAATCCTCGCCTTTTTTTCTGGCAAGAAGCGCTTTGCCCTGTGCTTGCCACCCCGCACAAAGCGTGCTATTGTGGACTTGCCCAACGTATAAAGTGAAGATAGCCATGGTCAAAGTTGTCAAACGTCGTAAATCCCACAAGCCCAAATGGCTTGAAACCTTGGGCGTGCTGTGGATGCGTACCCCGATTGGGGGATTGTTACACATGGGGGTAGTTAAACTCAGCCCGATCCATCGGCAGTTGCAAGCCCTTGAAGTGCAAAACATTATGGCGTATTACAATGAATGGAACCGTCCACGGCGTTGGCCCATTTTTCGTTTTTATGCGTGGTTGTGGAGCTACTTTATTTCAGGGTTTCGCTTGTGGGGCTTAAGCGCTTCTGCTCGGCAAGATTATTACGCCTTAAACCGTCAAAGTCCTTACGCGTCTAAAGTCATTCCGTTGATTTCAGATTTGCTTCATGAAACCGACAAGCTGATTCGACCCACTGTTCGTACAGAAGGCTACGCGTCTTTGCAGTCAGATGAAGAGGCCCTGAGGTTTGCTCAGGAGCGGCTGCCGATTTTGGTGGTGCCGGGCTTAAATACCCCCCCCTATTTCTTTCGGGAAATGGTGGAACATTTCAAGGTGCAAGGGTACCCCATTTATGTGGCGGAAATGCCAAAAAATGGGCTGGCTTCCGTCGGGGAAGCGGCGGTGGCCGTCCATGAACAGATTGACGCGTTGTGTCATCACTATCAGGTGGATCGCATCCATGTGGTGGGGCATTGCTTAGGGGGCTTAGTGGTGAAGTACTTGATTGACACCATGTGGACGTTGACCCCAAAATCGCCGATTAAGACCTTGGTGACCTTGGGAACAGGCTTTTTAGGCGCCACAGGGGTGCAACGATTGAAAGAATACTGGGTGCCTCGTAATTTAGACAAACCCATTCCCGAAGTTTTTGACCAACTCACCAAAGCCCAACAAGCGCTCGTCCAACACGGGGCGGATGTCGTGTACCATTCTATTGTAACGGTGTGGGATTTTATGGTGCCCTTTCAAAATGCACTGTTGCAAACGGTGCCTGTTGCGGCGCCGTTGTTGGCTCCAGTAGGGGGAGGGGCTGGGAATCTCGCTCCGTTAGGGCCTAAAGTGTATAATCACTTATTGGAAGACTGGAAACTTGACCACCTCACGCTGGCACTCAACCGAAAAGCCCTGCAAAAAATACAAGAATGCTTGGAACCTGAACCGCCCGCCTAAAGATGCGCTAAAACGCTTTCTACTGAAAGAGCTTTCATACAGGCATTCGTTTCTAAGGGGCAGGTTTTTTTATGGCAGGGCATGCAAGGTAAGTCTACATGTAGATTCACCGCTTGCTCACTAGCACCTCCCGTTCGTAAAGGGTGCGTTGGCCCAAGGAGTGAAATCACCCTACCTTGGGGGTGTATGCCTTCACGCAAGATCCAATCCATACTATGTAAGGGAGCCGAATCAGACCCTACCAAGACGTCTATTTTTTGAAGGACGTGCATCAATTGCACTAAACTGGTGTGACCTTCTAAGTGAATCAAACGGGCTTGGGCTGGCGCAGAAAGACCTTGGGTGAGTTGCTGCCAGTGTTCTACGTCGCTTGGGCTCCCTAGGCATACCCCCCACGCGTTTGGATGCTTATGAAACGCCCCTTCAATCAAGCCTTGCCAGTGATCAAAATTCCAGTGTTTAGAAGGCCACATGGTAAAGGGGGCAAAGCCCATTAATCGCTTGCCTTGGGCGTGGGCTTCTTCTAGTGCGAGAAACAAGGGGGTTTTCGGCAAGGGATCGCTCCAATCTAAGGCGGGCAAAGCAGGCAGTGCTTCTAAGGACTGTGGAAGGTTGTTTTCCCACGGGGCAAGGAGCGCTTGAAATTCTTGGGTGGCGTGTTGCGTGGGCTGAAAAAAACCGCCTAAGCGTGCGGGTGTTTTCGTATAAAAAAGACGCGCTTGTTCACGTGCATTGGCAAAGCCTACCCGATGCGGAATCCCCGCTAAATAAGGCAACACGGCACTCTTGTTAAGCCCCTGAACATCAATGGCCACTTCATACTGTTGGGCACGAATTTCTTTGAGCAGGCGATGCACTTTAGCCTCCCCCCGCCTCAGCGCGTTCAGGTGAAATAGTTCCCACACCCACGACTGGCTCCAAGCTTTATTGGGCAAGGCATGCACGGCATTAAGCCAAGGCAGGACGGGCTTCAGTAGACTAGCCCCTGCTTCACCCACGGCCCAGCCAATAAACGCGTTTGGGAATCGCTGACGTAAACGTTTTAAGGTGTCAAAACTTTGCACAATATCTCCATTGGCACTCAATCGAACAAGCAAAATGCGTTTGGGTTCGCTGGGGAACATGGGGCTATTCCTATGGGGGTTATGTTAGAAAAGACGTGGTTTTATCGTGTGGCGCGTCTTAAGTACAAGTTTTCATTCCAACTCACATCCACCCGATCGATCATTTGATGGGGAGAAGCTTCATTCAAGTCGTGGATCTTCTTCAACGCCGGCTTCAAACGGGCCAATCGCTTAAAGATGCCCGCATCCAAGAGGCCTGCCACCACCACCACCGAATGCCCCTCTAAGGTAACATCCAATTGCAGGTGTTGTCGATTGGAAAGCGTGAGGCTTTCAACATCCACCCCCTTGATTTGACGCACCCCTTCAATGATGCGATCCAAGTGTTCTAGTCGTTGTTGACGTTCTTGTGGACTGAGCCTTCGATAGGCTTGGGTGTCCATAAACATAAAGGTGTATCGTTGCGCCAGCGCTTGTTTGGGTAATTGATAGTGTACTTGAGTAAAATGTAGACTCTTATACGAATCCAACACAAAGGCATAAGGCGCAGGCACCATGCCTTGCCCATTTGTATGGCCTTTCGTCTGCTCGTTAGCCTGCTGCCGATGCCACGCCAATACGCTCGCCTTTTCCCACGGATTGTAGACCAAGCCCCACGGACGATGTTCACTGACCCGAATCACCACATGGGGCCGTGGCCATAGCAGGCGACGCACTTGAATACGCGCCACTAAAGGATCGCTACTGGCCAAGGTTTTGGCGACTTGGGCAGGATTGAGGGCCAATATATGGGTGCCCCACTCGTTTTTCAGGGCCTGTTTCAATCGAGACGCTTGCATCATGCGGTGGCCTTCTACGTCCACCTGCTGGGGGCTTAAGCGCCAATACGGTTGGTTTAGCCAAACAAATACCCCGTAAAACAGCCCTATAAACACCAAGAACCGAAGCACTTCTTGGAGCCGTGCTTGCCACAAACGCTTGATTTTTTCTCTTCGACGTAAGCGAGCCAGCGCTTGGGGGGAAAGCGCTTTTACAGGCTCCGAAACCGATGAGGCCTCCCCAACAGAGCCTTCCGCGAAAGCAGACACCCCTTCAGGGGCGTCTTCCGGCTGGGGGGAAGTGTCTGTGTTGGGGGTTTCGGTGTCTTGTGGGGTATCTTCTAACATGGGTAGGGGTGAACTCTTGCATTAAAGGGGTTGAGCACAACGGGCAACAAGGCATTTGGCGATTTGTTCAGGGGTTTGAACGGCGGTGTGTAAGACATGATTAACTAGGGCGTCATAAGGCATGCCCATGGCGTGGCACTGGGCGGGCAAATCACTTAAATCCGTCATGCCAGGAATGCTATTGACTTCTAAAATGTAAAAATCCCCCAATTCTGTGGTCACAAAATCGGTACGACTTACCCCGTGACAACCCAGCGTTTGATGCACCGCCAGGGCTTCATCTTGAATGGCTTGGGTGATTTCGGGAGACAGTTCGGCGGGTAAAATAAACTCAGTGAGGCCTTGGGTGTACTTGGCTTTGGTGTCGTACCAGCCTGTTTTGGGGCGTAATTCTAAAATCGGGGTGACGGTCGGGACGCCGTCGATATTGAGGACACCCACCGTTAAATCTTTGCCTTTGGCAAAGCGTTCCACCATAATTCTTCCGCCGTGTTCGGCGGCTAAATCAAGCGCCTCCACAAGTTCATCGGCATGTTCTACTTTTGTCATACCTACGCTTGAACCCGTCTGCAAGGGTTTTACCATCATCGGCAAGCCAATGTCTTTTAGCAAGCGTTCAATAAAATGAAAATCGGCCCCTTCTTCAGGGTTCCAATAAAAGGTGTGGGATGCCAAAACGGGATGCCCTTGTGCTTTTAGAACACGCTTGGTGAGGTCTTTATCCATCGTAATGGCACTGGCTTGAAGGCGGTTGCCCGTATAAGGAATGCCTAAAATTTCAAGCAAGCCTTGAATAGCCCCGTCTTCGCCTTGTTCACCATGAACGGCCAAAAAGGCCACCTGCACCTCTAAATCCAACAATACTTGAGCCACGTACTGGTTGACTTCAATCAATTTAACATGGGTGTAGCCCAGTCGCAGCAGGGCTTCGTAACAATTTTTGCCCGAACGTAAGGACACCTCACGTTCAGAAGAGGCCCCGCCACAAAGCACCGCAATGCGAGCAGAAGGGTGAATGTGTCGTAAGCCATTGGGGGCTTGGCTTGTCCAGCCTTCAAAGGGGTTGGCTTGAAGCAGGGGCATGGTGAGGATCTCCTTCTTTAAGGGCGTGCCATAAGACATTTTCTTCTGGGGTGGCTTGGCCAATAAAACGATTTTCGGGGTAAATGCGCAGGCCGTAAGCGTCCCACACGGCGACTTGCATTTGGCGCATGAGGGTGAGTACATCGGTGGAAGTCGCGTGATTCGTATTGACAATAAAATTCGCGTGCAAGGCACTGACTTCGGCTCCGCCCACTTTCCAAGTGCCTTTGGCGCCCAAGTCTTCCAGTAATTTACCGACACTTAAAACGTGTTGCCCCCCTTGAGGAGGCGTCGTGGGATTGCGAAAGACACTGCCCCCGTTGGGTTCAATCGGGTGGTGAGCTTTTCTAAAGGTGATGTTGCGTTCCATTAGCGCCTTGCTTGCTAAGGCATCGCCAGCTAAAAAACGACATTCGGTGGCTAAAATGACTTGCCGTTGAGGGTTGAGCGCACTATAGCGATAGTGAAAGTCTAAGTCAGCGGCGTCTACCCAATGGGCTTGGGCGTCTTGCAAATCAAACACAAGCACCCGTTCAACAATTTGGGCGGTGTCTTGCCCCATGGCCCCCGCATTCATGACGGCGGCCCCTCCCATCGTGCCAGGAATGCCAATCATGTATTCACTCCATTGAAAGCCCGCTTCCACAACGGTGTGAGCCACTTTGGCCAAATGAACGCCCGCCTCAATCAAAAAACGACCGCCCCCTAGGGCGTGCATCCCCGAAAGCTTGCGCGTAATAAGCGTATGCCCCGCAATACCCGCACTAGCAATGAGTGTGTTGCTTCCCCAGCCCAGCACGTTTAAAGTCGTTTCCCTCGCCTTAATCAAGGGGGCTAAAAACGTCAAAAGCGCGATGGCTTCCTCCTTCGTGGTGGGAAACCACGCCAGATCCATCTTCCCCCCAATACGATACGTGGAATACGGGGCAGAAGATTTTTCGTATTCAGGCGTCAGACTTAAAGACGCATAAGCAGGATTCGATGGCGTATTTAACATCCGTTTGTCCCTCGAACGTCATGAAAAGGGGCCGTTCTAAACAAGTGGGTAATCGTCCCTGCCCCCATGGAAAGCACCACATCTTGCGCGTGAACGGCTTCAGCCAAGGTGGCTTGTAAGGTCGCCACATCAGGGGCGTAAGCGATTGTTTGCTGGGGGAACTTGGCTTTTAAGGCGTCGACAAAATGGGGGCTGTCAATGCCTGTAATAGGCGCTTCAAAGGCGTGAAAGGTGTCTAAAATATAGACGACATCTGCTTCTTTAAAGGCGTCGAGAAAGCCGTCCCACAAGGCTTGAAGGCGGGTGTATCGGTGGGGTTGAAAACAGGCAATGAGCTTGCCCGTCAACCCAAGGCGTTGCATGTATTGACGACTGGCTTGTAAGGTGACGTTTACTTCGGTGGGGTGGTGGGCGTAATCATCGATCCATCGCGCGTTTTTATAGTGCCCAACTATTTCAAAGCGTCTGCCCATGCCTGTAAAGGCCTCAAGGCCTTGCGCGACATCCCCCATCGCAATTCCCAGCTGAAGCGCCACAACCGCCACCATAGACGCATTCCAGACGTTATGATGCCCAGGAATCGAGAGGCGAAGTGGTTCGTTTGTAGGGCTTTCGATAGGTTCCCACGTTTCCGCCGTTTTGACGCTTAAAGAAAAGCCTTCCGCTTCTGTTTGAATCAAGTAGCGTGTGCCTATTTCTTTAAAGTCATCCGCATGATTTTGGTCATCAAAGATCCAAAAACGATGAACGTCTTCAGGCAAGGCATGAATGATTTTCAGGGTATTTTCACACTGGCCGTTTAAAATAATCGACGGGGTGGGAGCCATGTGGCGTTCGCTAAAACGCGTTAGTTGGCTAAAAAAACGTTCAAAGGTGTTGAGCAAGTGCGTTAGGCCGTCGGTGTAGTGATCCGCGTGATCCAATTCCAAGTTGGCTAAAATGGTAAAGGTAGGGGCATAGCGTAAAATAGTGCCGTCGCTTTCATCTAATTCCGCCACACAGGTGGTGGCTCCTTCTGTTAAACGAAGGTTTTGCCCCAGTTGTGGCAGTTTCCCGCCTGCCAAGGTGAGTGCGGGAAACTTCGCCTGAAGTAAGACGCTGTCCATCAAGCCCGTGAGCGTGGTTTTGCCGTGAGTGCCTGTAAGACCGATGCTGATGCTACTACCTAGGCAAGGGCTATGCATTAAGCTTTGCAAGACTTGCGAGCGATGCCACAACGGCTGTTGGCAAGCCAAGGCTTGTTGTACTTCGGGGTTTTTTTCGTCAATCGCGGTTGAAAGCACCACCACCGCCTGTTTAGGCACTTGCTCTGCCTGATGACCTTGAAACACTGTGACGCCTGTTTCTTGAAGTCGCCGTGTGGTGCTAGAAGTGGTGACATCACTGCCTGAAACGTCAAACCCCTTGGCGTGTAAGGCTAAGGCTAACGCACTCATCCCCGCCCCGCCAATGCCCACAAAATAAAACGGCGGACGCGTTTTAAGCACGTCATCGAGCCTTAAGGCGTCAAGGGGGCTAAGGCTTTCTTCGGCAAAAAGCCATTGATCCAGCGTATTATTTTCAATCAAGGGCATGCGTTAAACGTCTTTCTGGGCAAGTGAAAACAGCTTTATTGTAGCATGAAATGCCATAATCTTCTAGCAAGCCGTGGAAAACAAAAATCGCTAGCCAAAAACGCCCACGGAATCTATAATAAGGGGGCTCGTTTGTTTTGATGATAAGGGGGAATTGTGCCATGCTCATCGCTCGTGTTTTTTTGCCTTTTTTGACGTGGCTTTTTTTAGCGACGCTGTTGTTCCTGCCCGTAGACGTTTGGGCCCTTTCCCCTGCGGCCTTAGAATGGCATCAAAAAGCTCGCAATGCCATTGGTCAAGGGCGATACCCGCAAGCCGAAGCAGACATTCGCCAAGCCATTACCTTTGATTCATATGACCCGCTTTTATTTATTACGTTGGGGGAAATTTACCAAAAACAAGGCTTGGTGGATCAAGCCATTCAAGCCTATGACAGGGCCGCACAATTGGATGCCAAAGACCCGGCCATTTACTTTAGTTTAGGCACCCTTTATGAACAGAAGCAGGACTACCCTTCGGCTCAATACAACTATGAAGTAAGCCAGCAAAAAAATCCTTCTTACACCTATGTGGAATCTCGGCTGGCGCGCTTATTAGGCTTTCAAAAAAAGTATGATTTAGCCATCGCTAAATATGAGGCCTATCTTGATCAAGCCCCGCGTGATTTTGAAGCTCATACGCAATTGGCTCGCTTTGCGGTGGTAAGCACACGCCCTGAACAGGCCCAACTCGCTATTGAACACTTGCTTTATGTGAAAAAAGAAGCCCCCGCCCTGTATAAAGATGAAGCCATCTTGGCAAAAGCCTACTTACGCTTAAATGACCCCAAGAGTGCTTTGGCAGAACTGGCTTCAGCGACAGAAAACGGTCGCTATAGTACAGAAGTGGCCAATTTACAATCCGTGGCCCATGAAGCGTTAGGCAATCTCACCATTGCCATTAAGGACTTAAAAGTCGCGGCGGAAAGCAACCCTGAAGATGCCAATTTTCAGTATCGACTCGCGTTTTTAAGCGCCAAGCAAAATCAATACACAGACGCCTTAAAATACCTGACCCGTTATTTGACGTTAAACCCCAGCGATGTCAACGCTCGGGTGACGCAAGTGTCCTGGTTAAACCGTCAAGGCAGTTATGTTACGGCTAAAAACGTGGCTCAACAACTCTTGACTCAAGAAAAACTCAATGAAGAACAAACCCTTGAACTTTCAACGCAACAAGCCTTTGCCGCCTTAAAAACCAATGAGTACAAAATGGCGGCCGATTTATATGAAAACGTGTTGAATGCCACCCCAAAAACGGAAGAAAATTACCGCACCCTTCAACAAAACTTGGGGGTGGCCTTGTATCAATCTGGGCAATTGCAAAAAGCGTTGGATGTGTTTCAAGATCTTTTGGCCAGCAATACCTTAGAGCCTGCCGAAACTACGTCCATTAAAAAGGACGTCTACCATATTTTTGTGAAAAAAGGGCAGTTGGCTGGTGAAGAAAAAGACTTTGAATCGGCCAAAAACTGGTTGGTGCAAGCCAAGCCTTTCGCTCAATCGACGAATGATCTGCAAGAATTACGCCTTGAACTGGGGGCCTTGTACTTGGAACATCAGTACAACGCCGAAGCCATTGCCTTGTACGAAGAAGCGTTGGCGCAAGAACCTAGTAATATCGAAGCAGGGTTGAACTTGGCGAGTTTATGGAAGGAATCGGATCCGCTTAAAGCCATTGCGTTGTTAGACAACGTGCTAAAGCAACCCAATGTGGCCGAAGAAGCCAAGTATAAGGCCACGTTTTACAAGGCCAGTGCCTTCATTCAATTGAATCGAAAAGCGGAGGCCTTGCCTTTGCTGGAATCTTTGAAGGCATCTGCTTTAAGCGCTAAGCCCAAGGCCTTAAGCACCGAAGGCTGGTTGGCACTGGGTTCGCTTTACCATGAAAAAAAGCTGTACCCTCAAGCAGAACAAGCCTATCAGCAAGCCGTCAATCTTGATGCCCAAAATGCTTTGGCGTCTTATAATTTAGGTTCTGTGTACTTAGCCCAAAAAGACTACGGCAAAGCACGAGTCGCCTTATTGCAAGCCATTCAAGGAGAGGCCCCCGTTGTGCAAGCCTTTTACGCCTTAGGCTTGGTGGAAGAAAGTAGTCAACACAACGCCAAAGCCATCGAATACTTTCAGGAATACTTAAATCGTGCGGGGGATTTACCAATGCTGAGTAAAGAAAAGGTGCAAGCTAAAGTAAAGCGCCTGTCTAGTACCCCTTCTGCGGAAACACCCCTAAAGCCTGTTGCAACAAAGCCTGATGCTTCTTCGGCTAAATCAGGACGCTTACCCTTACAGTAAACCTACAAAGAAAACTCTTGCAACACCGCCAAAGGGACGTAATCAAGCATCTTCTGGTGCGTGGCGTCTAGTTTAACGCGAGGGGCTTTGCCGTGGTGGTAGGCATCCACCCAGCGACTGGCACACAAGCACCACGCATCGCCGTGCTTAAGCCCCTGAAAGCCATATTCAGGCATTGGCGTACTTAAATCATTGCCCACTTCTTTGGAATACGCCAAGAAGTCATCGGTCACGATGACACACACTGTATGCACCCCAGCATCCGCAGGGCCAGTGTTGCAATGGCCGTCTCGCCAAAACCCTGTGATGGGGTCCATACAACAGGCCACCAAAGGTTGACCAAATACGTTTGAGGCTTCTTCTTGCTCAGGGAGTGTATTCATCATCACGGGGGTTCCTTTGTGGATTAAGCACAAGCGTTCGTATGCTTAATAGTGTAATAATGATTCAACAGGGACTTTGCCTAATAATTGGCGTCCGTTTAAAAAATCCAGTTCAATCACAAAGCCATACGCCACCACTTCAGCCCCCACATTCTTCACCAGCTCGGCCGCGGCCGCCGCAGTGCCTCCTGTACCGAGTAGGTCGTCTAAAACAATCACGCGATGATGACCCTCAAGGGCGTCTTTGTGCATTTCAATGGTGTCAATGCCGTATTCTAGGGCGTAGGAATAGGAGTACGTTTCCGCAGGGAGCTTGCCTTTTTTACGAACGGGAATAAAGCCGATTTTAAGCCTGTCTGCCAAAGGCGCGCCAAAAATAAAGCCTCGGGCTTCAACCCCTAAAATATAATCAGGGCGATAGGGCCTTAAGCGTTCAACGAGTTGATCTAACACGTCTGAAAACAGGGCGGGATCTTTCATGAGCGGGGTGACATCTTTAAAGAGAATACCGGGTTTGGGGTAGTCTGGGATGTTGCGAACAGCGTCGGACAAATGCTGTAAAGTGCTGTGGGACACGGATGGGACTCCTGTGAATGAGACGAACACATGATGACATTCACCATTGTAACTAAAACCCCCTATTTTTTCTAGTCCTCTTTATAAATCGTTTGGCATGTAACAAAATATAACGAAATGGGGGTTTTGTGTATTCCCCCCCGCCTGCCTGACACTTGAAGATGGGCATGACTTGCGGATCGATTTTGTGTTACATTGAGGGCAACTGGTTATGGTTAATCAACGGTGAACTTACGATATGCGTCCCTATGAACGACTCACCCACAAGCTAAAGCAGGCCAAAGTGCTGTTGGCCACTGATGTGGATGAAACCCTGACTCACAAAGAAGCCGATGTCGTGCGCCTCAACAAGGGAGCCGTCGACTTTTTGGGGCTTGAACAAGCCCACATTCCCTACCTTCCCCCTCTTGTTCCAGATCAACAATTAAACGTGCTCAGCACAGGGCGAACTCTTGAAGTGGCCATGAATTGGCTTGAAGAACTTGGCGACGCTATTTTTACCCTCCATGCCCCTGATGTCTTATTATGTAATAACGGCCAAACGGGGTATTACAACACCCATAATGCCCCCAACTGGGGGGTGTTTATGCAACAGCTAAGGGATGTAGACCACTATGAAGCCATGCGCTTTACCCATTATGAAACGGCCTTGCTGAAAGACTATACCCGTGAACGTGTCGATGCGTCACGCTGGCCTTTAAGTGAACAGGTGCGTGAAGACTTGTTGCATCATTACCGTTTGGTGTTTCGCGAACTGGCTCAGGGCAAGAAGCCTCTTCCTACTTTAGATCTTTTGGCGGTGGAAGCATTTTCTCATCAAGGCGAGCCAAGCGAACAATCGGCGTCTTACGGGTTTGAACGCATGATTAAGCTCATGCGGGACCAAACCCAAATGGAAGTCCCTCAAGGGTTTCATTTGCCTACAAAAGTAACGATTACGGAAGCCTCTAGTGGAATTGCAACGTCTTATGTGGAACATTTGGTGGTGGCGTTTTTTGGGCAAGGAGACCCTAAGCCACTGGTGCAAAGTATGGGCTGTAGCCCGTGGCAAGCACAAACGTCCTATTTGTGGCAGCCTGTTCTAAGCCAGTGGACGCTTGAAGAGAATGAAGCCGATTTAGAGCGCTTGATTCCTTATAATCTAAGAAGTACCGTGCACAATAGCGAACAAGACGCACTTGCGACGCTGGTGGCGTTCTTAAAAAAAGAAGCGTCTCACGCCTTTAGCACCTACCCCAACACGGGGGTGATGTTACGACCCGCCACACAGACCAAGCACATGGAATCCCCCAAGGCGCGTCAAAAATCAGACAGCCCGCGTTCTTACATTTTAATCAATGGTTTATTAGACAAGGGCAAGAGCTTGGCGTATTTGTACGATGGACTCATTGAGTTGGCTCAAACACTAGGGCTTGAACGTTTTGATCGACAGCTTGAAGCGTTGATTACCTTGGGGGATGGAGGCGTCGACACAGGCATGTTGTCTCTAACAGCGTTACGGGCCAAGCATCACACCCATGCGGTGGCGGTGCCGAATCATGCGGTACTGGTGCATAATGGGGCAGACACCCGCACCCCTGAAAAAAATAGCCTGTGGCGATTGGTGCATCAAGCCAACCCCCACCTGCGTTATGCAGATGGCTTTTTCCCTTATTATGCCAAATCGGTTTAAAAAAGCGTTTGACTTAGGGGTATGTTTTGCATACATTAAAGCCTGTAAGTGTGAAATTGTGGCGGTCGTCGCCAAGCGGTTAAGGCACCTGGTTGTGGTCCAGGCATACGGGGGTTCGATTCCCCTCGATCGCCCCACTTTTTACTCATTTAACGATTCTTGGGCGTCTATCGAACACTATAAATAAAAAACCAGTCTATTCCCAATCCTACCCTACTGAGCTCGACCCAGTTCTTGAAGCATCCGCTGTAAGGATTCGCTTTGCACTTTAAAGATTTGTGAATTGGCTTCAAAAAAGCGACGTGTCGGCACCATTTCCATAAACTCTTCTTGAATCATGACGTTGCCGTCTTCCGTGTGCATTTGAACCACTTCCACCGTTTGGGGGCGTTGCCCTGCTTCAGTCACCACGCCTAAACGTCCAATGGCTTGATATTTTCCTGAAACATCACTGCGAAAGGTGATGCTCCCGTCTTCATCAATTTTAAGTTGCTTGCCTGCATCCGTGGGCTTTTCAGGAAGCTTGAGGGGATTGCCAGAAGCATCTAAAAAATGTAGCCCCGTTTCTGAACGGATGTACCCGTGGCGATCAATTTGGCTGCGTCCATCCCGCGTGAGGGTGATGCGCCCTGTTTGAGGGTTCAACAACTCAAAGTAGCCGTCACTCGCCAGTGCAAAATCTTCACCGGCTCCTGTTTGCCGTAAACGACCAAGCCGTTTGTCTTTGACGGTTTCAACACTAGAAACCCCTAAAATTTCTGCAAAAGGACGCCTCACCACACGGGTGGCTTGAAATCCTGGCAACCCCGATTTAGACACATTTTCGCTTAAGACTTCCATGTGTTTTAAATCCGCCGTCATGGCGCGAATGCTGTTAAACATGCCAGAATCAAAACTTGAACTATACGCTGAAATGGGATAGAGGTTAGGGATGTTCATGGGGGGGCTCCTCGTGTTTCAAGGAGTTTCGACCGTCAGGGTCGGGGGGTTGAAGAGCGTCCTATGTTTGGGCGAGGCCTTTTTCAAGGCGAGTTAAACGATAGAAGCTAGATTTTTCTGAAACACTTTTCTGCCACACTTTCTATGTATGCTACACTTGTTCTACACTTGTTTTTCACTTGCAAGCATCACAGAACATAAAGAGGCCCTTGCCATGTACACCGGTTTTATTGGCGAAGTAGACAGTTGTGGCTACAGTCCCCTAAGCAACGAACCCTCGCTGGTTTTAAATGTGCAGAATCACTTATACGAATTACGTTGCACCGAACGTTTGCTCATGCAGGTGAAGTCTCAAGTGGGGCAAACCTTGAAGCTGTATACCCATTTAACGGTTAAAGAAGATGAATTAAGCCTCACGGCCTTTGCTTCAAGCGAAGAACGCGATATGTTTCGCATTTTAATTGGGGCGTCAGGGGTGGGGGCTAAAGTGGCGTTGTCTATTCTCAATACGTTTGAAGTCGCCACATTAGTGACTTTAATTTTGAATGAAGATGCCAAAGCCATTACCGCAGTTAAAGGCGTGGGGCCCAAAGTGGCCCAACGGATTGTGTTGGACATTAAAGAAAAACTCAAAGCGTTTGCGGAACGTCGGCCGAACCTATACCGTGGTTCAGGTACTCGCCCCCCCACGCAGGAAATTGGAGCAGGGGCGGCTTTAGAAGAAACGCTGGCCGTCTTAGAATCCTTGGGGTATGACGCCCGTGAAATTGAAGAGAGTTTCGCCCACTTGCAAAGCACCCACCCTTTAGAAATCCTTGCCCAGTGGGACGCTGAAACGCTCTTGCGTCATGTGCTAAAAACCTTATGACCCCCCCGCACAACATTTTAGTTAGGCGGTTTTATGTGACTATAGTATTTTAAAGAGTTTTCCATACAGTAGGCTAGACGAGGAGTCTAGATTATTTTGTGAAAAAATGTAGATAGACCTACATGACTGAACAAAATAATCGTAGCGAAAAAGTATAGACACTGTAGGGGAAATTATTTAGAATACTATATTACGTCCCTTTTCTTGGGTTTTTAAGTCAGGTGTGCCGATGTCCATTACCACCAACGCGTATTTTAATAATCCCTTGCCTTACGAGCGGTTTTCTAGCTTGCCTTATGGCCTTCCCGTGGCGGATTACCCCACTTCCCCCCCTGTGGCCATGTTTCCCGCGTACACGGTAACCACTATGCCTGCCAACATGCTGGTGCCTCCGCCGATTTATCAGGCGAATCCGTTTTCTTCGGGGGGGAGACAGTACCCAGGGGCCATTACCAAGCAAGCGCCTTATGATCCGTCCAGGAACCGTCCTCCGCATCGTCTCAATGTGCCTATTCCGTATTTAGCCTCTTATTTTCAACGGCCGAATGACGATGCTGCGGCGGAAGGCTTGCCCACCCAAGCCCCTCCATTGGCGGATTTAACCGTCCCGCAAGACGGAGCGGGGAACCCTTTAATGCGTTTCTATTTGGCTCCGCCTCGTTATGAAGGCTTAAAGGATTCGGTGCCAACAACCTTGCCCTTGAACGACATTGTGCGCCCAAGTACCATACTCATGCCCCATCCCGATCGCATGAATGATGAACCCCGCTTAAGCAGCTTCTTTGAACAGCCCCAGCAGATTGAACGGCCTTACATTCAAATTGGGGAATTGGATATGTTCCCTCGATAGTCATCGAAACAGGCGGGTCTGGAGATCCTGTATTGTAAGGATTGGCGTGAGGGGATTGTAAAACCCGTTTAAAATACGCTATACTAAAACTACTTTTACAGAATCTAAAGAAAGCAAATACGAATGCGTTTAGGCCAGTCTTTTGGGGCGTTTACGATTCTTGAGTTAGGGATTGTTCTCGCTGTGACGGCAATTATGGCGGCGGTGGTTTTAGTGAGCTTTAAAAATGCTGAAGAAGTGACCGACAAAACGTCTTTAGAAGCCAGCATGGCCACCTTTCAGAACATTCTGATTGAAGGCAGTCAACGGGCTGAAACCGCCCCGAAAGACCTTGATTTACGAGCCGTTTTGGCCATTGTCGATCCCAAGTCCACCTACGCAACTTATACGGCCAATTCAAGCGCTTATGAAACCGCTATTAGCGGGGTGGGGGCGAATACTCAATATCAATGGACGTTTAATGATTCGTCAACAGACCCCACCGTGACGGTGCAAACCAAGTCCCTTCAAGCCGCGGATTGGACTGGTACACGAAGCTTGACGTTTCGCGTAAACGATTGTGGAACGGTATGCCCGACGAATTTAGTGGGTTTTGACAACTACGAATTAAAGTCAAACATCAATACCGTTTGCCCTGCGGATCCTGTGCAAACGGCTTGCAACGTGATTTTGAAAAAACCGTAGCGAAAAAGTATAGACACTGTAGGGGAAATTATTTAAAACACTATATTTCAGATTGAGGTGTATTGTGCAGACCACTGGAAAGCCTACAATGCGGTGTTGCCCGCGGGGAAACTGGTTCAGAGCAAGGCTGAAACGTATACCTCCGAGCAAACGTGGAGTAATTTACGGCACTGGATCGCTCGCTTTAAGCGTCGTGGGAAGGTGGTGTCTCGGAGCCTGAAAGACTTAATTCATGCGGTAGCTCTTTACTTCCACCAAGTCAACTTAAAATATAGCTAAATAGTTAAATGTCTCAAATAATTAAGCCCTTACACAATACTGCGGTACTGCAAGGCTTCCGCGAGATGAGGCACTTGGATCGCCTCACTTTCGGCTAAATCCGCAATGGTACGAGCCAGCCGTAACATGCGGTCATACCCACGAGCCGACAAGTTTAAACGCTCAATCGCCTTGCGCATCAACGCTTGGCACGGGTTATCTAACACACAGAAGGCTTTGACTTGAGCCGGCCCCATTTCTGCATTCGATTTCAAATGCGACACCCCTAGTTCTTGAAACCGCTTCACCTGCAAGTGTCTGGCTTGGGTGACACGAGCTTTAACCATCGCACTGCTTTCTACAGGCACGGCATTTTCGTTAGAATTAAACAACAATTCTTCCGTACTCAAGCGACGCACCGTCAACTGCACGTCAATGCGATCCAACAGAGGCCCAGACAATCTCGCCCGATACCGTTCCACATGAGCTGGGCTACAGGTGCATCGATTCCCCTCATCGCCGTGGTAACCGCATGGGCAAGGATTCATCGCCCCAATGAGCATAAAACGAGCGGGAAAGGTATAGGCTTGCTTGGCGCGGCTAATGGTGATTTCCGCATTTTCAAGAGGCTGACGCAAGACTTCCAATACAGGACGAGGAAATTCGACCAGCTCATCCAAGAACAAAACGCCTCGGTGAGCCAAGGTGATTTCACCTGAACGTGGGTTGCTACCGCCTCCGCAAAGCCCTGCCATAGAAGCCGAATGGTGCGGACTACGAAAGGGACGTTGTACAATCACCCCCCCCTCTTCAGGCAATAAGCCTGAAACACTATAAATACGGCTCACTTCTAAAATTTCATCCATATCCATCGGGGGTAAAATCCCCAATAAGGCTTTCGCCAACAACGACTTCCCACTCCCCGGTGGCCCCGACATCAAGAGATTATGCCCCCCTGCGACAGCCACTTCTAAGGCTCGCTTGGCCTGCACTTGGCCTTTGACATCGGCAAAATTAACGGGCGTTAAGGCTTCTGCTTGGTCTTGACTCATTTGGGCAATTAATTCTGCATGATTCACACACTTTAAAAAGGCGTTGGGTGATTCGAGCCACGTGGGTAAATCTTGCAGATGAGGCAAGGCGTAAATCTCAATATCTTCCACCAAAGCTGCTTCTTTGGCATTTTCAGGACTCAACACCACCCCTCGCAAACCCAATTCTTTGGCCAGTAATGCCACCGCCAACGCCCCTTGAGCAGGACGAATACGCCCTTCAAGCGACAGTTCCCCAAAGAACAAGACTTCGTTAATCAAGGGGGTAGAAATAAGCTCGGCACTGGCCACTAAAATCCCTACAGCAAGGGGCAGATCAAAGCCTGTGCCTTCTTTTCTCACAGACGCTGGAGCGAGATTGACGGTCACGCGTTTATTAGGAAACTGAAAGCCACTGTTACGAATTGAAGCACGCAAGCGGTCTCGGCTTTCGTTGACCATGGTGTCTGGCAAGCCCACGATGCGGCATTCCGCCAAACCCCCGCCTAAGTCAAATTCAGCTGTGACCCGTTGGGCGTCAATTCCACAAATGGCGGCACTTTGCACATGTACAATCATGGCACGACTTCCTTTAATTCGCCGTTGAAAGGGCCTCTTTTTCAGCCAACACTTTAGCTAAAAAACGACGCTGTTGTTGAACAATTTCGTAAGCCAATACCGCCGTTGCTGTAGAAACATTTAAGGAATCGACTTTGCCGAACATGGGAATCGTCACTCGAAAGTCGCAACGTTTGGCAATATTGGCACGTACACCCTTGTCTTCACTGCCCACGACGAGTACAATTGGCACATCATATTTCACCGTTTTATAATCTTGAATATCCGTCGCACCTTCTGCGGATTCGCACAAGGTGCCCACCGTCCAATAGCCCGCCCCTTTTAGGGTATCTAACGCTTGCGACAAATTGGTGACTTGAGCAATCGGGATGTGTTGATCGGCACCAACGGCGGTTTTAGACGCCAAAGGAGAAAGCCCTCCTGTACGGTGCTTGGGTAGAATTACGCCACAGGCGCCTACGGCATCTGCCACCCGCAAAATAGCCCCGATATTGCGACCGTCGGTCACTTCATCCAACGCAATCATCAGTTGGGTCGAATAGTGTTTGGCCTGTGCAATCAGCTCATCCAATTCCAATAACGGTTGAGCCGTCACCATGGCGGCTACCCCTTGGGCCGAACTCGGGTTAAAGGCCTCATCGTCATCGCCAAAGGTTTCCGCATGGTAACGCACAATGTTGTCTATTTTTTGGCGAGGGACCTTGTTCCAACGAATCCCGTTTTCTTGACATAAGGTGATAATGGTTTCTAAACGCTTGTCAATTCCAGCGTGTTCGGCCACATATAATTTTTGCACCCGTTTGGGATTTTCTTGTAACAATTCTAAAACGGCATGGCGTCCGTACAAGTAATGGGCCCCTTCAATATCGGAAAAATCAGGGAGGCTTTTTTCTAGGGTTTCACGGCTTTCTTTTTCAGGACGCTTGCTTGGGCGTGCCTTGTCTGTTACAGAAAAATCGCTGTAGTGAGGCCGTTCTGCAGGGTTTTTATTTTGCCCCCCCACACGAGGGGTGAGGGCAGGTTTGGACTTAGTGCTTGATGCTGAAGCACCCGAAGGACGACCTGTTGAGCTAGAGGGCGTACGGTTTTTCGCCTGCGGTTTTGCATAAGATTTAGCGTTGGAAGAAGAACGAGAACTCGGACGCTTATTCATGGATGAACCTTTGTTTTAGGAGGAATTACAGTAACATAATAAAACAAGGTGAAAATGCGGAAACTAAGTATATCATCTACTCGTTTGTGCTTGTCATGAACTTGTCAAAGAATAGTGTAATGCAAAAGAAAGGCCATCGCAAGGGGCGCTGTGTTCAATAAATGGCTTCCCACCTGGGGGAATCTTTAAACACTCGAAGGGCAATAATGGTTTGGGCTTCTGTCAAGTAAAAATAGTGACGCGTCAAGGCGGGTACCACAATCCAGTCGCCTTTTTGGACGACCAATTCAAAGGCATCACCTACTTGTGGCACAAAGCCAAAAATGCCGGCCCCATGTAAAATAACGCGGACTTCATCATCTTCATGGTGATGTTCAGGACGAAAGGCGTTTAAAATACCGTCTAAGTTGGGGGTTTCAGGCGTAAGTCCGACAATGTCTTCATACTGGTACCCAAAACGATGCTTAAGCTGAGCTAAAGGGGCTTTTACCGCTTCTAGCGCCACGGCTTGTACATCAGGTGATGCCAAAATCGTCTCGCCTTCAACGTCCGCCAAGTCTTCTGACGACCACGCCCCAATATGGATGCCTGCGCGTGAACAGGCGTCTTGAATTAAGGCCTCCTCAGAACTGAGAAACGTTCCGTGTGAATTAAGCAGTTGAATCATAGGGCAAATTGTTCTTTCCTCGCCTAATTTTTTGGCGCTTAGGGTGTATTAGGCATTACATTTGTTCAGGGGCTGTAACACCGAGTAAATCTAAGGCTTGAGCCAGCGTCATACGCAACACATCCACCAGCAATAAACGAGCCAACGCCTGTTGTGGGTCTTCACACAAGACCCGACACGCCGCATAAAGCGAATGAAAATCACTGGACAAATCCAGTGCATAACGCGCAATTAAGTGTGGGGCATTCACACGCCCCGCGTCTTCCACCCGTTCTGTGAAAGACACCAATAGCAAGATGGTTTCACGCACCTTGTTATACGCCTGAGGATTGTCTTCAAAAGGCTTTAAAAGAAGTGCCTCCCACGTTTCTGCGGTGATGCTTTGCTTAAAAGCGTCATAGTCTTTTTTATTAAAGCGTGCTGGTGACTCTTCGCCAGTTTCTAAGTCCACGAGGTTGTTAAACGCATTTCGTAAAATGCCACAAGCTCTGGCATGGGCGTACTGCGTGTAAAACACGGGGTTTTCATCACTGGCTGAAGTGGCTAAATCAACGTCAAACTCAATGGTGCTGTCTGCAGAACGAGACACCAGCCAAAAACGAGCCGCATCCACCCCGACTTCTTCAATCACATCTTCCAAGGTCAACATGGTTTTACGCTTACCCATTCGGGTTTTGGCCCCTTCTACGACCAAATTCACCAACTGACCTAAAATAATCACCAAGCGCTTGGAATCATGCCCCAAGGCTTGCATGGCCGCAGTAATGCGAGACACATACCCGTGATGATCAGCTCCCCAAATGTTGACAATAGACGTAAACTGTTCGGGCCGGTTGAATTTATCGTCGTGATACGCTACATCGGCCGTTAGGTAGGTATAAGAACCATCGCTCTTTACAAGGACACGATCTTTGTCATCCCCAACATCAGTGGATTTAATCCACAACGCACCACCTTCTTCAAACGTCACGCCTTTACTGTTCAAGCGTTCTAACGTTTTTTCAACCACGCCAGACTGATGCAAATGACTTTCCATCTGCCAAATGTCAAATGATGTTTTAAAGCGTTTAAGCAAGTCTTGCTGAAGCGTCAACATCGCATTTCGGCTCATATTGCGCAGTTCAAACAGCAATTCTTGCGAAGGCAAGTCTTCTAGACGCTGGACACCCACTTGCTGAAACAAGTAGCGAATGGCTTGGGCATTGTGGTCTTCTTCCAAGTATTCTAAAGCCAAATTCTTCACGTATTCACCGGGGTAGTATAAAAACTTTTCACCTTCTACAGGAGTGGGAAATGGGGCAAGTTGTAAGGCTTCTAAGGCTCTAAACCAAACGCTATTGGCCATATTCGTCATTTGCTGACCGTAATCATTCACGAAAAATTCGCTTACCACGCTTGCCCCATTGTGCTGCCAAATACGGCGCAAGCTGTCTCCCAAGGCGGCCCAGCGTCCATGCCCCAAATGCAAAGGCCCTGTTGGGTTTGCGGAAACAAACTCTAAAAGCAAACGTTCCCCTTGCATACTGTTATTTTGACCCGCCTTTTGAAGCCCTTTCAAAGTGGGCAAAAGAGCTTCCAGTAAAGACGCTTGCGTTGCCTTGAAATTAATAAACCCTCCAATGGCGGTAGCCTTAAAGTTACCAAGGTGAAGATGAGGTAGCAACATTGTAGCAATCACCGCAGGAGCGAGCTTCGTGTAACGTGCCAAAAAAGAGATATTCACCGCATAATCGCCATACTCTCGATGCTTCGGCTGTTCCATTTTTAAGCCTTGTGAAATAATGTCTTGCCACTGCGTTTCACTTAACGATTCACAGGCATTAAAAAGGGTTTTTAAGGGTAACAGGTGTTCAATTAAACAATGATGTAAGGCAGATTTCATAAGAATGGCGTTCCCTCATGACTTAAACGTATTCTTATTAAAGCACAAAGATGCCATTTTAGGTGAGAACCCCAACGTCTATAAAAATAGAGGATTCAAACACCCTAGATTAGCACGGTTGAAAGCAGGGGGTGAGTCCCAAAAAGTCTGCCATTGAAGCGCTGAAAGTCTTTGCACCACAGGTTGTGCTTGAAAAGAATAGGGCTTTATAAAATACGCCAAGGCCATTGCGGTATTGGCTTGAATCCCTGTTGCAAAACCTTCGATCGGGAATAGCATCCAAGACGCCAAGGCTTCTAAGCCACATGGACACGACGTGTCATACCCTTGTATCACCGATTCAGGCAACACCACACGCACGAGGGGTAAACCCGTCAAGGGTTCTCGTTCTGTTGGTAAGTACTGTTTTATAAAGTCGTTTTGCTTGATCTGAATACTTTCAATACAGGCTTCGACTTGCTTGGCATGCTGAATCAAGTGCGCTTCTACACGGGGGTTGAAAATGGCGTCATTCGCCTTAACCGAACGAATATCTCCTTCGGTTAAGGCCAGTAACGCCTTTAAAAAATCAACAAAAGGCAGTGTCATGGCTTGCGCGTAAAATAATTCAGTCGTCGGGGCTTGGCCTGTTTTATGTTCACGTATAATCCAGCGTCCAAACACTTGATGATACCTCACCAATTGCACCACAATAAAAATGTCAAGCATGGAAAAGCCCCAACGTCCCATATAGCGCCTGATTTCAGCCGACACCTTGAGCGGATGTAAGGGATCTGGAGAAAGTTCCAGCCGTTGAAAAGCATACCCGCCTTGTTTGCTTAAATCATGAAAAAAAGCGGCAAGTGTCGTGAGTCGTTGCCAGTGAAAAGAAAGCCCTCTAAAGGCGTAGGTTTGACGTGTTTTGGTGATGACTTTAGCCGTATGAACATCCAAAGTGAAATCATGGCTTTGGTGTTGCGTATTGGCTAAACCTCGCATGCGTTTCCATTCAGGCACAAACATTTCAAGCAGGCCCGCTTCACTGGCCTGTAAAAAATGAGCTTCATCGCTTGTTTCAAGTGCTTGAAAAAACGTGGTGGTTTCAATCGCTTGGGGTGTTTCTATCCTCTGCCATAATGACATCATTTGTTTTGCTTCCCTCATCTTTCCCTTATAGTGTATCATAAGGTGACTCCCCTCCCCATGGAATCAAACATAAAGGATTTTTTCTATGACGGCTCCTGCTTCAGACCCTTTTCCTCAAAAACAAGACAGTCCTTGGTGGACGCTCGTGTATGGCCTGTTTTTCTTTGGCACCTTTGAAACACTTTATTTCTTTCAGCATCAGCTGTTGGTGAAACTTGCTCAAGTCGTTCCTTCTGCGGAGTTGCTGGCCAAATACATGCTAAGCTACTATGGGGTGGAACATCCCTTTGCCTTTATCCTAGTGGGCATTAAATTGCTTTCGGCCATTAGTTTAACCCTTATTTTTATGGCTACCTATAAAAGCATCGTTCACTACTGGAAGTCGCAACGTCAAGCATTGTCTCCAGAACAAGTGAAATGGCAAATTGAAGATTTAAAAACCCAAATTGCCCTACTGCGTGACGAAAATCAACAACTCAAAGCTTACACCGATACCTTAAAAGCCACGCTTGAAAAAATGAGCTAGGACTCTTCAGGAGGAAACAACGGCTTTAAAGGCTTTAATGACGTGTTTTGGCTTACATTAAATTTGCCAGAAAAAGGGTTGGTTTTACTTAGGATTAAACTCGTTTTGGTAAGTGGTTGGGCTGGATCTTGTTTTTCAATCGCTTCTGCTTCTAAGCCTTCAGAAGCGTGAAGCATCGACTGTTCCGCCAACACAGACGCTTGTGTATAGCCTTCCTTAAACATATCTTCAAACGTGTAGATGGGGATCTGCTGGTTTTTACCCCGCACTTTAATACTACCTAAGCTACTTAATTCAGAACCCACGTGAATGTTTTGGCAATGCTTTAGGGTATTTTCTGAAAAAATAAGACACGTATGAAACACTTTGGTTTGATCTTGCAGGCGAGATGCTGTATTGACGGTGTCTCCAATAGCCGTATATTCCAACTTGTTTTTAGGACCCACAAAGCCCACAAAGGCATACCCACTATTGACGGCCACTCCAATACTAAAGTCAATGTTGCGTTCTTGCTTCCACTTAAGCGCCAACGATTCGCTTGCGGCGATCATTTTACGGCCTGCTCGCAAGGCCATGTCCGCATGCTGGGTGGATTCTAAAGGCGCCCCAAACATAATTAAGGCCCCATCCCCCATGAACTTGTCTACTGTTCCGCGGTATTCATTGGCAATTTCTTCAATCTGGGTGTACCACGTGTTTAAAATTTCGGTTACTTCTTTAGGCGGTAAGTTTTCAGAAAGCTTGGTGAAGTTACGAATATCCACAAACATGCTACTAATATCAATCCGTTTACCTCCCGCTGCTAAACGTGTTTTCTTGGTTTTAATTTCACGTAAAACCGATTTTGACACCAATTGAGCCATATTCAATTCCAAGTTTCGCAGATTTTTTTCTTCCACAATGCGCCAATAGTATTCCGCCACAATAAAAGAAATCACAGCCACCGCAGGAGGCGTTACAAAAGGAAAAATGAGATTAAAGGCACGAGGCATAAAACAGGCCAATAATGTATACACCGAAATGCTCGTTAAGGTTAAAATTATCGGAAAAACGGGTTTTCGAATGACTAAACGAGGTAAAAAACTCATGCTGAATAACACCGCCATGGCAACCCAAGTATGCCAAGTCGGGGCTTTGTGCAAGGTCTTGCCTTGTTGAATGTTGTCCATCGCCGTGGCCACCACATCCGCTTCAAGATGCCGTTCATGCAACACCGTTCGTTGTGTCAACGCCCCTATAGAAGTTAAATTGGTGAGTACCACAGTACTTCCTTTAAGCTTAGCTCTTAAGGCAGGGTCATACTGCTGGTACAAGGTCATCATATCCGTAACAGGCCGTGTTGAAAAAACATCGCCGTAAAAATAGCCGCTGTTTTTTGACCACCGCAGCATCAAGCGTCCGTGATCATCCGCCTTAATTTGAAGATCTTTTGCTTTAGTCAGGCGATTAGGCAGTACCTTAATGAGCTTGCCTTCATGTAAAAGGGTTTTTTGTTGAGATTCAAACCATGATGCTTTATTAGAATGGCTTTGTGCATTAAAGCGTTGCATTAAACCTGAAATCGCCATGCTCGGCAGGGGGGATGGTGCCTGCTTGGCAAGAGTAAACGCGGTATAATCCTGCGGGGCATAGATGAGGGGGAAATAGAGGCTGTCTATGGTTCTTGTGTTGAGGTCTTCATTGCGTAACTCACCCTGGCCATAAATCCCAATGCGTTCGTCGCCTATATAGCGATCGCCTTCAAGTAGTTTTGAAACAGGAAAGCCTTGGGTAATTTTTAGCTGGCCCGTTTTCCAACTTTGCCATTTGGTGTTATAGGTATGCCCTGGTGCCAAAACCAGTACCACATTCGCTATGTTTAACGCTTGTAAATCTTTCAGCAGACGTTTATAAAACGCATCGTTTAAAGTGCTGGTGTGAAAACGTTTCTTTAAAAACTCGGTCGATCTATCGTCTAAACCTAGAATCAGGGTTTCTTCATTCAAGGAAGATTCTGTTTTTTGTTGCCATTTCATATATTGCCGTAAGGCTTCATATTCAGCCGAAGGTAACGAACACAGCAGTATGATCATCAAGATCAACAACACACCGCCTAAAAAAAGCTGTGATTTCAGGGTGATTAACCATGTTTTAAGGGAATCATTCAGCTGCACAATAAATACCTAAGTCGTAAAGGGAAAGACGTTCCTCACTTATCGAGACTTTGGTGAATTCCTAAAACCCGTTCCTTCTAATAATGGAAACACTGCACCCTTTTCCCGATTATTAGATACAATACAAGGAAAGACGATTGTCACTCCCGCCCCCATTCTATTTGAGATTTTATGCTAGACACCTACCTTGTGACCAATATCAAAGACGTTGGACTGATCCGTTGGGAATATACGGGTCTTCCGTTGCACGTGTACATTGCCCCCTTTCACTGGTACCAAAAAGAAAAGCAAGACAAAGCCAAGCATTATGAACAGATGATCTGGCAGGGCTTTGAATTGTGGTCTCAACTTTCAGGGGGGGTGGTGACGTTTCATCGGGTGGGCACCTTGCAGGATTCTCAAATCAACGTCGTTTGGCGACGGGTAGATCGAAAAAGCCTAGGGCACTGCGAATATACCTGGGATCCTAAAGGACGCATCTACTCCGCTGAAATTTCCATTGGCTTAAGCGACGGTCGCGTTCACCATTATTATGACAATCCTGAAGAAGTCAAACGCACCATTTTACATGAAATTGGGCATGCCTTGGGCTTAGGCCATAGCAACCATGTTCGAGACATCATGTACCCCACGCACCAAATCGGCGTTAATCAAATTTCCATGCGAGATGTAGAGACCTTGCGCTGGCTGTACAAACTCCCAACAGGTTTTGACTACTTAAGCGAAGCCCAACGATTGGGCTTACCCATGGAATCACGTATTGATGAAGTGGTAGAGGCCCTTTACTTGCGTCCGTCGTATTCAGCGACTTCGCTTAGTGGGCAAGCCAATGGCTTTAGCAACGTTTTAGAAAACGCCCAAACGGCGGCCAAAGGCTTAGATATTCAAGCTCAACAAGACGTATTGACTCAAAAAGGGCGTTATTTAATGGCCACTAGCTTGATTCAAGTGGAACCGCTTCAACTTCCAGAACCTTCTGCGATGAGGGCGTCAGAAAAACCGAAAAAACAAGCCCCCTTATGGATCCCTCCCCAAACATAAAAAAAAACCTGTAGCGAAATAAATCTACTACAGGGGGACATAGGCATATCATAGGGAGGAGAAAATAGAGAGAGGGACAGTTGGTTGAGCGGGGGGAATGAGCCGTGAAGCGGGAAACGGTTGATGCTTCATTGTTTCAAGGCGCTGGCTCAAAGGAGCGATTGAACCCTGTGCGTCAATGAAAGGGGGCGTTCTGTACAACGTGCCAAGACCGTTTGAAGTGGGGTGGCTTACCCAGCAGAAAAGGCCGTGAGTGGTACAAAATCGAACACTGAAGCAAGGAGCATTAGGCGGGGTGACTTTTCAAACAGAGGGATTAAGAGAAAGGGGCGAGTGGTTTGTGTGACTCGCGTCTTACCTCTTAATAAAGGCTCACAAGGCGTCGAAATTGCGCGATTGTAACGCTTTGTAAACGTCTGTTTTTAAACGATTACAAAAGCCTTATTTTTCACGCGGGACTATATTATAGTCGTGGAAGTCCCTTCAGCTAACCTGAATTAAGGAAGGCATTACAGCTTAAAGCGGTTTCGTCGAAAAATACACGTACCCTTGCTCCACAATCACCAAGGTTTTCTGATCATGGATTCACGGTTTCACAAGTTAAGCAGAAGCCTCCTTCCCTGCGGGGTCTTACTCAGCTTACTTACCGTGCTTGCTCCAAGTTGGGCCGCGATCCCGTACAAACTCTCTCCCCACGCGCCAGCTTACCTACAGTTTAAGCCCTATAATTCCCCTGCGGGCTTTATAGAACAGGACTTATGGTGGATTGAAGAAGAGTACTTGCGTCGCACGCATCCGCTCATTGCCCCCGATTTTTCAGGGTACGTGTATGGGGAAGTTTTGTTTTTGCCTGATGTTCGCCAAACCTTTAGTACCTTGTATTGGGTGCCTTTGCCTAAAGGGCCGTTTGTACGTTCTTCCATGGATTTAACACCCCCTACGGTTCAACACAGCAAAGACCCCCAAACCTATTTAAGTTACTTTGATGAACAAGCCATGTTACAAAGACGTTCAGCCCTGTTGAAGGTGAATCAAGGCGAACCTAAAAACTTTTCTTTTGAAACACTCACCCCCGTGGATTGGTCGAGCAATAGCCAACGGCTGTTATTTAAGCGTCGTGCAGGATTGCTCTATACGGGCTTAAGAGCCAGTGATGTATTGGTCTGGGACGCTAAAAAAGGCAGTATCTCACTATATCAAGAACTCACCCGTGCCTTGGCCTACCACTTTATTACCCTAGGCAAAGGGCAGAGCATGAACCCTCGAATCGCGAACATGGCGTGGGACGTTGAACCCTTGGGCTGGAAAGAAGGGTCTAACGATATTTTTTACTGGCGTGCTTGGGCGTACACAAATTACCCTGAAAAAACTCGCTACCCCTTAGGCTTGTGGAGCTATCATGTGGATCTCGCAGAAAGCCGATTGTTGGATGTGGAGGAGTTCCGCCTTCCTTCAGATGTAGCACAAAACGGGTTTGTGCCTGTTTTGAATACCCCTCCTGATCCAAACACTCCCCCACAGGCTTACCAAAAGACAAAAACAGGGAGTCAGCCCCCTAAAACGAAGCACCCCAAACAGCGACAAATCTTTTTTTAGTGCTATAGTATTTTAAAGCCATCTTTAAGAAAGCCTTATTCAATTTAAAGAGATTTACTGTTCATGGTCGCCCCTGCTCTTCCGTCGTTTACTCCCAAGCACGATCCCCAAGACGCTGCCCTCAAGGGAAAGGGTACTACACCCTTCGACTTTCCTGCCCGCAAGGTTCAAGCGATTCCCACCCATTACATGAAGCGTCAAAGCAGGCTTAAGCGCTTGTTTGGTCGTTTAACTTTGATTAATGTGGTGCTGATTTTTGCTTTTTTAGTGATGTTAGGCACCGTGTATGCGTGGAAGGTGGCGCTTAGTTCTCGTTTAGACGCGCAAACCCAAGCGGCCAAACTGTTATACGAAGAAAATATGAACCTAGAAGTAGAATTAAACCAGTTGCGTTCTTTTCAAAACATCCAAACGCAAATGGCCAAAGTGCCTCATTTAGTAGCCGCCAAAGAAAAGTACCAAGTACCATCCACCCCAAACGATTGGGATCAACCCATTTTACTTGGCCAAGAACGCTTGACCCGCCACCCTACCTATACACCGTTTGCAGGCTTTTAAAGGATTGTTTCGAATCCCCTTCCCTTATAGAATAGGGGATTCTTAGACGGTTTTTAAGTCTACAAGCCCTTGAGTCGGTCTACAGGGGAAATAATGGAAGTGACCCGCAAGCCGAAGTTGTCTTCAATAACGACTACTTCTCCACGAGCAATTAACTTGCCGTTGGCGTACAAATCCACCGCTTCACCCGCCACGCGATCCAGCTCCACAACGGACCCTCTAGTCAGTTCAAGGATGTTTTTAATACTTAAATGGGTGCGTCCAAGTTCCACATGCAAGTTCAGGTTAATATCCATCAACAAGCTCATATTTTCTTGTTGATCTCCATAGACGCTAGGCGTGTTGGGATCAAATCCCCCGTACTGAATGGGCTGCACCTGAGCTCCCGCCTGCGGAGCTTTAGGGGGAGAAGCCTTGGATCTTGTGCCAGTGTATGTGTCTGCCAAAACGCCATTTTGTTGAGGGGTAGATATCCCAGAACCATAAGAGCCAGAGGACGCATACCCTGCTTGTGCAGCGCCAGATTGCCCAAGCGCCTGCTCTTCAGCAATGGAGCCCACCGACGCGTAAGTCGTTCTTTGAGTATTGATGCTTGTACTCGCTTCACTCACGCCTCTTGTGGTGGCGACATCTTTAGTCGGGGTAACGACGTTGCCTTGAGGCGGAGCCATTAAACCCACTAGGCTTTCCGCAAACGATTCGCTCAACAAAGCCACAAAATCAATGGTTTCATTTAGTCCTGCGTGGTCATTCAATAGCCACGTCCCTTGAATCGAATAAAAGGGGTCTGTTTGAAAGGGGGTGGTGTAACTCAGTAAGTTTTCATTGTCTTGAATATGGGCTTCCGTGTGCGTCATGGCTAAAGGGATTTTGAGTTGTGGGTTTACCCCTTGAACGGCACCGCTAATCATTTGATTAAGGGCTTCCCCTAAAGCAGACACTTGCATATCACTTAAAGAATCGTCGGTGGGTACGCCAGCCCCCCCTAACATTAAATCTGCTAACACAAGTCCTTGCTTTCTTTTTAAAAATAAAACGATGGATTCTTTGGTACTTGCCTTTAGTTGACTGAGCCCAATAATAGGCGCGTCGTTTTCAAAACGTTCTGGCAAATCAGACCATTGGGCATTTAAAAGACATTTAAAAGAGTGTAGCTCTAAGTCTACGCCCATCATTCTGCCCATACCTTTGGCGCCCTTGTCAAAAAAAGTGTTCAGAAGTTGAGTTAAATCAGACGTTTGGTTTGAATCAAGTGCCATCATCATGAAGCGGAGTCCTTCTAAGTTGTAAAAGCAATACTAAAAAAGTGTTGAAAAATAGGGGGGAGGGAGTTTTAAACCCGTCGTTAAAAAATGCTAGGGTGTAAGTCATCTTCTAAAGCGTCACCACTAGAAGCATCTAAGGCAAAGCCTTTCAAGGCCTGTGGTTCAGGTACTTTTTCTTGAATGCACACGGCCATGTTTTGACGTAGCACCCCTGGTTGACAAAAAAACTTGGGTTTATGGTTAATACACATTAATAAATCATTTCCTGCGAGCCGATCCAAGCGAATGACATCGCCCTGTTTGAGTTCAAGCACTTTAGCGACATTCATGCGGGTACCCCCCACCAAGACGGCCAAAGGCACTTGGGCGTAATACATTTTTTCAAGTAATTCGTCTTCAAAGGTAGGGATTTCTTCATTTTCTTCGGTGTCTTTGGTCGTAAATAAGTGAGATGAACTCAATGAATTAATATATTTTTCAAGCATTGGGTAAGGGTAGCAAAGACTAATTAAGCCTGAATCTTGATTGCCCACCGTCACTTCAAGCGTTACGGCTGCAATGATTTCTCCCGGTGGGGTAATTTGAATCAGGTGGTAACTTTCTTCTAAGGCTTTTAGGGCATATTTCACTGGGGCAATGCCCTTCCAGCTTTCATTGAGATTTTTCAACATTTTCATGAAAGTACGTTGCATCATATTGGCTTCAATGTCACTTAAATCTCGAGGCTTACCGCGTCCACCGCCGGCGCCTCCCAACATGCGGTCAATCACACACATGGTAATTTCATGGCTAACCCCTAGCAACATTTGGCCTAAAAAAGGTGGCCCTTCCACAATGCCCACTGAAATGGGACGTGGCATTGAACGTACCAATTCATTGTAGGTCAGTTGATCCACTGAAACCACGTCAATTTCAACGTTTGTTCTTAAAAAAGACGTCAGCAAAAGTCCTGTATTTCGAGCAAACGATTCATGAATCGTTTCTAAGGCACGCAACTGATCTTTAGAAAATTTGTCGGGGCGCTTAAAATTATAAACCTTATAATTCTTTTCTTTTTCCGCATTAACCATTTCCAAAATACTAGGGTGGCGTCCTTCACCCCCCCCAGCAGATTTAGGGGCTTCTTGAAGAATCACCGCACCCGCTTCTGCATTAGTTGTGGGGGCAGAATTAGAGGCAGACCCTGTGGAAATAGTTGAAAGTAAACTGTCAATTTCGTCTTGCGAAAGCACCATCATCATGTAAGGCATTGTCCTTATTTAAATGCGTTTTTTAATTCATCGTCCAAAAACAGAAAGGCTGAAGGTTTTATGACTTAGCGTTGAATAATAAAGTCTTGCAAGTTAATGCGTTGCACCGTATACCCATGATTGCTCAAGACCGCATTCATTTCACCGACCAATTCATCTTTAAAATCTTCTTGCCCTTCAAGGGTGGCGATTTGTTGGGCATTACGCTTCATTAAAGCGGTATTCACAATATCTCTCAAAGTCGGCACGTAAGGATCCATTTTCTTCACAAATGCTTCATTACAAGCGCTCATCGCGTCTTTGGCTTCGCCTCCGCCTTCACCGCCATGTTCACCGCCTTCGGCTTTGGCTTCCGCTTTGCCGGCTTCTTCTTTTGGGGCATTGCAATCTTCGGCTTCAGGCACCGCAATGGCTAAACTCATTTTTGCCTTAAGGAATTGCGTGCTTTTACTGGCATGGCTGGTTTTAAGACTCACAATAAACTCTTCCATCGGTAGATTTAATCCAAGACTTGGCACTTTAGGGGCTTCTATTTTTTTTCCTTCTTCACCTTCTTCGCCTTCAGGCTTTTCGCCCTCTTCGCCTTCTTCATCAGTTGAAGCCGGCATGGCCTTTTGAATCATGGGAACAAGTAAAGTAGGGCCTAAAAAATATAAGGTCGCTGCAGGGCCCACAACACTAGCGATCAACATCACAACGGCTAAAATAATCGTTTGAAACATGGTAAGTCCTTTAGAAGATAGAGATGGGGAATCTTTTTTACTGGCCGCCTTGGGAGCGCTTTCTTCAGAAGAGTCCGACTCTTCAATTTTGGCAAGCGGTTTGGAAGATTTAGGCTTAATAGGCTTGGCCATCATCATCACGGGGATCCTTTAGTTAAGAGGCGATTCTCTCTCGGCATATAGATTAACATTAGGGTAACTTCAGCTTAACCCATTTACAGGAACGACATTATCAAGAACGGTGATATTTCCACCAAGCGGTTTAGGCTTTCCAAACACTCAACAGGGTGGCAAGCGCCCACAGGGTAAAGGTAAGCGCCGTCCACTGATGAAGGCTGTTATTGGCGTAAGCGGGGGAGTAGTTCTGCGCGATGACTAAACTTTTGTAATTAGACGCGTGAGGGTGCTTGCTATTGTAGGGCATCGGGGGGTATTGTAAGTGGTGGGGTTGAAACATGTGAGGGGGATTCTTTCTGGATTTAGCTTTTTGGATTTAGTAAGGCGCCCATTCGTGCGGGTGAGGCAAAGGCCCCTGAGCCTCTTCATACGCGGGTAAATACGCTTCTAAGTTGCGTCGCAACGCTTGGGGGTGCACCTGCTTCCACACGCCTTGCAAGCCTTCTTGAATCATTTTTCGCAGTTGTTGATCGTTTTGATTGTGTCGTTCAAATTGATCGAGTAAAGGCATCCAGATTGCACGGGTACTGGCCCACGCGTAAAGGCTCACCAAAAGAGATGCCCCCGCCAGTTCAGGCGTCAAAACGCCTTTTAAGGCAAGCAATACCGCCAACGCATTGACGAAACTGGTCACAGGTAAGAACTGTTGCACGCTTTTAAATACCGTGTTTAACAGCAAGGTTTCTTCTGCGTGAAAGGCCTTTTCTTGTAGTTGGCAAAATTGACGCAAATCGCCTTCGGTTTTGGCATCCAGCAAGTAGTTCATGCACTTTTTTAAATAGGCGTGGCTATAATTTAAACGGGGCAAATGCTTTTCAAGCGCCACCATACCATTTTTACGAGCAAACGTGGCGGTATATTCCAATTCATCAATCACTTCTAAAAGCCGTTGGCTAGAAGGAGTGGTTTCATCGTACGCTTCTAAACTTTGCCAAAGGTTTCCGCCTTCTAAAGCAGTATGGGGAGTCACTAACGCCCATAAGGGAAAGGCGACAAGCACACTGGCGAAAACCGCACTTTCTACAACAGTTAGGCTAAAAGCAAAAAGAGCCCCTGCCACCGTCAAAGCAATCAGAAGTAGGGTGGGTAAGACGACGTCTTGACGACGTTTCAGCACAAAGGCAAATGGAATCATGTACAAGGTCTCTCTCTCTCTGTGGTTAATCAACTCAAACCATTCTCGATTTTCAGTATGACGCGTGAAGAGGGGGTCTTCATCCAACAAGAGGACTAAACCTGTGGGTGGACAACGTTCGATGTAACACAATGTAACAAATCCGCACTAATTCATTCGAAAAACTCTTTATTAAAAGGTTAGATATTTATTAACTTTTCTATCAACCTGAAAGAACCTAGCAGGTTCAATTGATCAGCATTAGGCATTAGTTAGTTTCAGCATATAAATTATTGAAAGAGAGTTCACTTATGATTAATTTAGGCTTCCCTCAATCACCCTACGCTTCAACGTACCAGGTTGCTGGTTTTGGTTACAGCACTTCTCCCCCTTCCTACGTTATGCCGCCAAAACCATACGGCATGGCCTCTTCTGCCAGAAAAGTTTCTTTTTCATATCCACCTGTTGGTTCTTGGGGGAAGGTCTACCCTAAACCCACCCCTCCTATTCGTCAACCAGAAGGGGTTAATGCCCTAATTGGCAACAAAACTTTTAAAACGTTGACCACCGCTTTGGGTTCAGCGGGTTTAGTCGATGCCGTAAAGCGACTAGACATCAAGAACCCCATAACGGTTCTTGCTCCTACAAACGCAGCGTTTGGGAAATTAGATCCTAAGCTGCTTCAATCTTTACTCAAGCCTGAAAATAAAGCGTTCTTACAGCAGGTATTACAATACCATGTCAGTGACATGAAGTTTCCTTTGGCTCAACAGTCAGGCAGAATTGGGTTTGATTCTTTGTTGAGTAATAATCAAGACGATACAGTGATTTCAAAACTAAACGGAAGAAGACTTTCGATTAAAAATGGCGCCCAAAACATTAACGGTTCTCGGCCGATTGTGGCTTCAAACGGTAGCACCATTATTCCTGTGGATCAAGTGCTTATTCCACCTGAGTTTGATGTCAATGCTTTGAATGCAGACAAAAAAAGTGCCGTTTCCTTTGTGAGTACCAATAAAAACACAGCGACCTTATTTGCAGCTATCAAAGCCGCCGACTTAGGTGGAGCGGTAGCTGGTCTTGAAAATTCAAGAAAATCTGTCACTATTTTAGCCCCGAGTGAAGCCGCTTTTAAGAAGTTGGATCCTAAATTGTTGGGAGCCTTACTTAAACCTGAAAACAAAAGTGTCTTACAACAAATTCTTCAATATCACGTGAGTGCCACGAAACTGAAAAACGGCGCTTTTGACTCCCTTTTAGAAACGGATCAAACCCAACTGGCTAGAGCCCAAAATGGTCAAACGGTTGTCGTTAATGGACGTCAAGTCATCAAAGCGTCTAACCCTGTACAAACAGCCAATGGGTCAAAAATCTTCACGATTGATGAGGTCTTGATCCCTCCCGGTTTGGATGTGGCTAGCTTGTTAATCGCCCCTCCCGCCCCTCCTGTGTATGGGCTTCCACTGGTCATGTAAAAGAACGGGTCTCTTTTGCGCAGGTAAAAATAACAACGTTACAGAACAGTACTTCTTAAGCAGATCAGGGGTACTGTTTTGGCCTTTTAAAAAAATTGACCCCGAAGACCTAAAAGGCTTGCCTCATGTTCCTAAGCAGTTAAAAAAGTACTGTATTCGAGCGAAAAAGAAGGACTTTTCAAGAAAGACTAGTCTAAAACCACGATTCTTTGCTACAATGAAGTGTATAGTCTGTTTTTGTGATGATAGAAGAGAGTCACTTACATGCCCCCGCTTTCACGTTATATTCGTTTCTTTGTGGCATTTTGTGCCGTTTCTTGGACGCTTCACTCCCCCGCCTTGGCCGCCACCCCCCAAGGGCTCTACGAAGAAGTGTGGCTCATCATCAACAACCGCTATGTGGATGAAACCAAAAACAATCAGGATTGGCGCATTTGGCGTCATCGCTACGATGAGCAACTCAAGACCCAAGAAGATGCCTATATCGCCATTGAAACGATGACCGCCAGTCTGGGCGATCGCTACACACGCTTTTTACAACCCGAAGAATTCGGCGAAGAAACCCGTAACATTCAAGCCAAGTTGTTTGGCATTGGCATTCAAATTGGGGTCAAAGACGATAGAATCGTGGTCATCGCTCCGATGGAAGGCACCCCCGCCGAAAAAGCGGGCCTCAAATCAGGCGATGAAATCATTAGTATTGACGGTAAACCCACTAAAGGCCTTTCCATTAAAGACGGCGCCAAACTCATTCGAGGCGACAAAGGCACCTACGTTAAAATTGGCGTGCTACGTAACAATCAAGAACTTTCTTTTACCGTTATGCGAGATGAAATTGCCTTAAAATCGGTGAGCCTCACCCCGCCCTTTGAAGTAAAAGTTCCCCCTGAAGTGGGTTACGTCAAGCTGTCCACCTTTATGAGCAAAACTGCTTCGGCCGAGTTGAAAGACGTCTTGCTTAAATACGCCGACAAACAAGCCCTCATTCTTGATTTGCGTTCGAACCCCGGTGGGTTATTGACCAATGCCATTTTTATTGCCGATTTCTTTCTAAAAGGCGGGGGCATTGTTTCCACTGTGGATCGCAATGGCTATAAAGTCATTACCCGTGCCACAGCGGATCAACTCAGCGCACAGCCTTTGGTCGTTTTAATTGACGAAGGTTCCGCCAGTGCCAGCGAAATTTTAGCTGGTGCTTTAAAAGATCATCAACGGGCCATTTTAGTCGGCAAAAAAAGCTTTGGCAAAGGATTGGTTCAAGAAATTAACCCTTTAAGCGATGGAGCAGGCTTCAACGTCACTAGCCAACGGTACTTAACCCCTAATGACACGGACATTCACAAAAAAGGCATTACCCCTGACTATGAAGTCAGCTTCAAGAAAGAAGATGCCCAAGCCAAGTGGGATCCTCAACTGGCCAAAGCCCTTGAAGTCATTCAGCAGGAGTTTCACATTCGTTTAACGAACGTGCCTGTAAAGCCTGTGCAAGCCTTTGAAAATGCTTTACAAGCCAAGCCTTCTGTGGTGAAAAGTGAAGTCCCTGCAAGCCCAGCGACTTCTAAAGGGGCGGTTGTTCCTTTAGGCAAGCAAGTCCACCCTCCAGCCAGTAAAGGTCTCGTCAAATAGCCTCACCACAGGCCTTACAAGAAAGTGATCCGCATTTAAAAAAGGAAGTAAACACCCATGGCAAAAATACTCGTTGTAGATGACAATCCCGCCATCGTCGAATTGGTTAAAATCAACCTTGAAATGCAGGCTCACGAAGTCTTAACGGCTTCGGATGGGTTGCAAGGTTTTGCCGTTGCTCAACAAGAATTGCCTCATTTGATTGTGTTGGATTTAATGATGCCCAATGTGGATGGCTACACGGTTTGCCAGCGTTTGCGTAAGCACCCTGATTTAAAAGACACCCCCGTATTGATGCTTACCGCCTTGGGAGACATGGATGACAAGCTTAAAGGCTTTGATTCTGGGGCGGATGATTACTTGGTCAAGCCCTTTGAAATTCCTGAACTGTTGGTGCGGGTCAGGGCCTTGTTGCGTCGCACCAAAGCGGTGATGCCTTCTAATGCTTCTCAAGAGATATTGTCCGTCGGGCATTTCACCTTGATTGCAGACAGCCTAGAAGTCAAGGTGCAAGACACCATTGTAAAGCTTACGCCGACAGAATACGAGATTTTAAATGCCTTAATTCAAAATCATGGGCAAACAATTGCCCTAGGGAAACTGTTGCAAGAAGTATGGGGCTATAACCCCGATGATGATGTGGAAACCTTGCGGGTTCACATTCGCCACTTGCGGGTTAAGCTTGAAAAAATCTCGCCTGATTTAAAATATATTGAAACCATTTACGGTGGTGGCTACCGTTTGTGGCCCGAAGGCAAATTGTCTTAAGGAAACAGTAAAGCATGCCAAACAATCGGCGGCCCTTAAAAATAAGAGATTTAACTATTGCCAATCAAGTGGCTAAGTTCCTTAGTCAACAGAATATAACCCCAAACCAAATTTCTTTATTAAGTACGTTTTTTGCCGTTTTAGGTGGATTCTGCTTTTGGCAGATTCATGTGCATTTAGAGAACGTTTTTCAAGAAAGCCTCTACTTTGTGGGTGTTGCTTGCTTTATCCAATTAAGATTGCTCTGTAATTTGCTCGATGGCATGGTGGCGATTGAAGGAGGCAAAACCACTCAATCGGGCGAACTTTATAACGATATTCCCGATCGGATCTCCGATGCGATTTTCTTTATTATGGCAGGCTATGCGGTGAATACGGTGTCTTGGAATAGAGAACTCGGTTACTTGACGGCGATTTTGGTTGTTTTAACGGCGTATATCCGATTTTTAGGGGCTTCTATGAAGGCACCTATGAATTTTCAAGGGCCTATGGCAAAGCAACATCGCATGGCGGCGTTGACGATTGCTAGTTTAGTGAGTGCGATTGAAGTCTTTTTCTTTGACGCTCATTACTTTTTGACCTTTGCCTTAATCCTGATTGCCTTAGGCTCTGTGCTAACGTGTTGGAATCGTATCAAAGCGATTTATGACTTTGTGGAGGCTCAATAAAGGTGCGTGTCGAAAGTCCTGTTGCCTACGTTGGTTTGGCGGTTTTGCTTGTCTTGATTGTGGCATCTATCGTGACCTTTATCATCAAAAAGCAGCAAGGGCATTCCCTTTCAACACAAGCCGTCGAACTCGATCAACGCATTCGTTCTTGGTGGTGGATGATGACCCTTTTATTTGGGTGCCTATTTCTCGGAAAATTAGCCAGCATTACCTTATTTATGTTCATTAGTTATTTGGCACTTAAAGAGTTTTTTTCAACCGTACCCACACAGCACGTTGATCGTTCTGTTTTGTTTTGGGCATATTTAAGCATACCCTTGCAGTATTATTGGGTATACACGGCGTGGTATGGAATGTTTTTGGTCTTCATCCCCGTGTATGTCTTCTTACTTTTGCCGTTTCGTCGCGTGCTGACCCAAAAAGCCGAAGGTTTTACGCAAGCCATGGGGATTATTCACTGGGGGGTGATGTTGAGTGTTTTTTGCTTGAGCCATATTGCTTTTTTGCTACAAGTAGATACTCATTCAACTGCTTCAAGCGGAAGCTCCCTCGTCTTATTACTTTTATTGACGACTCAATTTAATGATATTGCTCAATATATCTGTGGTAAAACCTTTGGCAAGCATAAGATTATTCCTCAAATAAGCCCGAACAAAACATGGGAAGGCTTTATCGGGGGCGTTATTTGTACAACGATACTTACCAGTCAATTGGCTCCTTTATTGAGTCCTTTTAGTTTTTCACAAAGTCTTATTTTAGGATTGATTATTAGTTCGATGGGCTTTGTGGGAGATGTGGTAATGTCTGCCGTGAAGCGAGACTTGGGGATTAAGGACTACAGCCAGCTCATCCCAGGTCATGGAGGCATTTTAGATCGTTGTGATAGCTTGATTTATACCGCCCCGCTCTTCTTCCATTATTATGCATATCTGTACTACTGATACCAATTCCCATTTTAAATAGCGTCTGGCGTCTTCGTTGTCGCTATGATTCTCGATGTGCTTATGTACGTTTGTGTACACCTCACACATCTGCGAGTCTAGGCTCCTAGAATCCACCTATACGCTTTTCAAACTGTGAACTGGTATAAAATGAAGTGACTTATGAAAAAATCCTTGTACAAACTACTGTTTTTTGCCTTGTGGATGAAGCCCCTTGCCTTTATTCTAATAGGCTTAAACATCGTTAGGGTGGGGACACTGCCGACTGAAGGACCTTCAGTGGTCATTGCGAACCACAATAGCCATTTAGACGCCTTGATTTTAATGAGCCTGTATCCTTTACGCATCATAAATCAAGTGCGACCTGTCGCCGCAGCGGACTACTTCTTTAAGAACAAGTATCTTAAATGGTTCGCCACCCGTTGTTTAGATATTGTCCCGATTGATCGTCAGAATAGTAAATTAAATGAAACCTTTGAAATCTGTAATACCGCTTTAAATAATGGGCAAATTCTCTTGCTCTTTCCTGAAGGGAGTCGTGGCAATCCCGAAGAACTGGGAAAGATCAAGAAAGGTCTCTTCTATATGTTGAAAGTTCGTGCTGATCTCACTCGCTTAAAAATTGTCCCGGTGTTTATGTATGGATTGGGCAAGGCTCTGCCTAGGGGAGAAGCCTTATTGGTTCCCTTTAATGTGGATGTGATTATCGGCAAAGCGCTTGTTTTCCCTGAAACGTCTAAAGACTTTGTTCACGCCATTGGGCAAACCTTTCAAGACTTACAAAGCTATTGTTTACATAAAGGGGTTTTTCAAGAAAAATAAAAAACGTAAATCCTTGCCCCATCATATTTTTTAGTGTACACTAAGGGTAACACATACACATTTTAGGGACCCCCCCATATATGCCTGAAGCTTCTTCCCCCTCTTCTCAACAGATGCCTGTCGCGTCTGGGCCGCACAAAGTGCATAGCCCTGGTCCTTCTCCGCCTAAATCCACCGAATTCCCTGTGCAAAAAGGAGGGCGATCAGCGGTTTCCCCCACTGAACAAAAACGCCAAGCCAATTCAAAAATAGACACGCCTCAAGCGTCTTTGCCTCAAGCCATGCCCACACTACCCCCCAGGCAAGGGGCGTCTTTCTTGGAATCGGTGCGTGAAAGCCAGCAAAACTTTCGTTCCGATTCTCGCATTAAGCAATATGAAAAACCCTTGCTCACCGTGGATGTCAACGTGTTCACCATTTGCGACGGCAAATTGAAGATCCTACTGGTGCAACGTAAGGCCGAACCGTATCACAATATGTGGTCGATACCGGGGGGGTTCATGAACATCGGGGAAACGCTCGATGAAGCCGCCAATCGTCGCTTGTTTGACCGAACAGGGGTGAAGGAAATCTACCTAGAACAGCTGTCTACCTTTGGCGAACCGCGTCGCGATCCACGCTCTCGAGTCATTACGGTCGCCTATATTGCTTTAGTCGCCTCGCATCGCTTGCAGTTGGATGTTCACGCCAATGAAGAAACCCGCTGGTTTGATGTCAGCAACCTGCCACCTTTGGCGTTTGACCACCGCATTATTGTGGATGTTGCCATTAACCGCCTGCGTGAACGCTTAGATATTTCAGGCTTGGCGTTTCAATTATTAAGTGAAAAGTTTACGTTGACGGAACTTCAACGGATTTACGAAACCATTTTGGGCAAAAAGCTTGATAAACGTAACTTCCGCAAGAAAATTTTGACCCTCGACACCGTGCAAGAACTCCAAGGCGAAACAAAAATGGAAGGGTTTCATCGCCCTGCCCAGCTCTATGCCGTCAAACGTCTCGCCTAACGGTTGTGTAACACTTGAAATGGGAAAGTCTGCATGAACGACATGTTTCTGTTAAAGTAGAACATGCCCTTATTCAACAATCTAAAAAAAGGCGTGGACGCATGGCAAAAACAGATTTTCAAAAACAGCAAGAAAAAGGCTTTACGCTGGATTATTACGACCCTTCTAAACTGCCTGTTTTAGCGGTGGTGGGGCGCCCCAATGTGGGGAAATCCACCTTGATCAACCGTCTGCTTGGCGGACGCAAAACCATCGTCGACGATCAACCAGGGGTCACCCGCGATCGTTCCTACCACCCTGTCGAATGGTGTGGCACCTCTTTTTTGCTGATGGACACAGGCGGTGTCCACATCGATGCCAACGATCCTTTCCACACCTACATTAACAGTCAAGTCAAACTCGCCATTGAAGAAGCGGATGTGCTCATTTTCCTTACAGACGCCCAAACAGGCATTACGGATGATGACCTGCGTCTGGCCAAATGGATCCGTCAATCCGGCAAGCCGTGCATCGTGGCCGTCAATAAAATTGATCGTATTGAACAAAACGCGCTGACCTTTGATTTTTACCAGTTGGGTTTGGGAGAACCCCTCGGTATTTCGGCGATTCAAGGGTCAACTACGGTTGGGGATTTATTAGATGACTGTGTTCAGCGCTTTCCCCTTCACAAGGGGCAGTACTTGATGGAAAGCACTGAGCAACCCTTGCGACTGGCGTTAATCGGACGCCCCAATGTGGGTAAAAGTAGCTTGCTCAATGCCATTGTGGGGCATAACCGTACGATCGTTAGTGACATTTCTGGCACGACACGAGATGCCATTGATATTCCCTTTGACTTTCACGGCAAGCCCTTTATTTTGGTGGATACCGCCGGTATTCGTCGTAAAACAAAAGTCGATTATGGCGTCGAACTCTTTAGTGTGGATCGATCCGTTGACACCATTCGCCAAGCCGATGTGGGGGTTTTGTTGCTCGATGCTGAAGAAGGCATCACCGAACAAGACAAACGCATCATGCAAAAAGTGGTTGAAGCAGGCAAAGGCTTGGTGATTGCCATTAACAAGTGGGATTTAGTGCCTGAAAAAAACCCCAGTTCCACCCAAAAATACAAGAAAATGATTTTGGCAGATGTCCCCAGTATTGCCTTTGCCCCGATGGTCTTTATTTCCGCGACTGAACAGCAACGGGTGCATAAGGTCTTGGAGCTGGCGCAAGAATGCTTCACCAACGCTCAGCGACGCATTAGCACAGGCACCTTGAACCAAGTCTTGCAAGATGCGATGCGTCAAAACTTGCCGCCGACCGTGAAAAACAAAAAACTGCGAGTGCTTTACGCCACGCAGGTGTCGACCTGTCCGCCGACCTTTGTCTTATTTTGTAACGATCCTAGTCTAATGAAAGAAACGTACAAGCGATACATCGAACGCAAGTTGCGTGAAGCGATTGAGCTAACAGGCACCCCGATCCGTATTTTCTTGCGCGAACGAAGCGAAAAACGCACCCGTCGCTAAGTATATGGTTTCGTATGATTGTGAAGATGTTCGGGGTATAATATTAGGAAGGAGAGGTTGGGAGAGGAAACCAACGGTTTTCTTTCCCAAGAGAAAAAGCTTGCTTTTTCCACCATGGTGGGGTGAGGGCTTCAGGATGCCCCGTCAGAGCTGGTGTTTCCCTCCTCCTAGCGTAGCCCGCCATAGGCGAGGCGTGCTCCCTAAGGGAGGAGGGACAAGACAAATTAGACTTTTGCAGAGCCTTCTATAGAAGTCGCTATCTCAACAAGCCCAAGGCTTCTTCAAGCAACGCCTTGTTTTGCTGAATCATTTTGGTGCTAATACTCATTAAGTTCTTGGCTTGCTGAAGGTTGTCGACTTGATCTTTTAAAGAAACATTGGAAAGCTCTACAAGTCCACTACGGATTTCACCCGTGCCTTCAATAGGTTCGCCACTCATTTCAGAAGGGAGAAACTCTAACATACCCACTTGGCTTAAGCCTGAAGGGTTGGGGAAGTTGCTTAAGGCGATTTTGTATAAAGGCACCGTTTCTTTGCCTTCTTTAGCGACACCGACGACGGTGCCGTCACTGCGGATTTTGTACTCGTCGTACTTACCAAAAAACTTGCCATTGGTGGGGTCTACCCACATGACGATTTCGGTGGTGGGGATATGCCCCGTCCCGCCACGGGCTTGATTCGGGTTTAAGGCCACATCCACTTGGCCGTTGGTGGAATCCATGGTGTTTAGGGGCTTTCCGCTTTCATCTAGCAAAAAGCCTTGTACCGTATTGCCAGCTTCATTCACCAGCACCCCTTCGCCGTTAAACTTAAAGTCCCCTGTTCGGGTGTAGCGTAACTCGCCTTCTTTGTTGCGCACGCTAAACCATCCATTGCCTTCAATCATCAGATTGGTGGGGCCTTTACCAGGGTGAGATTTACCTTGATCATTGCGAAAGCTTCCTTCATCGGCTTGTACGCCATAAATAAAATCGGCAAAACGCACATTTTTTTGACGATAGCCGGGGGTATAGATGTTGCCTAAATTGGCTGAAGTGGCTTCCATCCAAGCACGCGCGGCACGGTTATTGTTGACGGCCATAATGTAAGGATCAAACATCGGGGTTGTTTCCTTTCGAGTTTTAGTGATGGCGGGTTGAATGGCAACACGCCTTGTTGCACTACTTCTTTCATCGGAAGCGCCTGCTCCATCGTTCAACGCCCTCCACTACTTGGAGGCTTTTTTGGACTTGGCCTGCTGTTTCGGTTTTTTGGGCGTTTCGTGTTCTGGACGGGCTTCAATGGCTTCAATCAGGGGCGGATCCTTCACGACGGCTGATGCCCCTTCCACGTGGAGGGTTTTCACCGGCAACTTACGGGCATGCAAAGACGCTTGCAAGGCGTTGAGTTGTTGTTGCACCTGCTTAATTTTTTCAGTAGAAGCGTCGTTGATTAAAAAGGTTGCGCTCACGCCGTCTGGCTTAAGACTAAGAACCACACTGGTGTCCGCATCTACATCCACCCGAAAGGGCTTGCCTTTTTTATGGGCTTCTTCCATTTGAATCTGCAAAAACTTTAAAAACGCCATGCGTTCTGTGGGGGTAGGGGCCTTGCCAGAACCTGTTTCACTTAAAGATTCTGGGGCAAAAGGGTTTGAAAAGGAGTTGAAAAGCGGATGCCCTGCTTCAAGACCCTTTGATTTTTGTACCCCTTTTATGTCCTGTGGATCCACGTTGGGCGCCCCTTGTTGGCTCCATTGCTGGAACCATTGTTGAAGCCAAGGGTGTTGATCCACCCGTAAAGAATCCAGAGAAGTAGAAGCGTTTAACGCCTTGACTTCAGTGCTTTCCACCGCTTGGGTAGGGTGAAGTTCTTGAAGGGATTGAACGGCTTTGAGCGTATTTTCAAATGTCGTTTTGGGCCTTAAAACGGGGGCGGTTTGCACGGAAGTGCTTTCTTGGGAAGAGGGCTTCGGCGTCTTAGACGCGTTGCGTTTAGGGGTGACGCCTGTTTTTGAAGCGCTCGTTTGAAGGGGTTCCGTCTGTTCAGAGCCTTGATTAAGGGCGTCGCCTTGAGCGTCCATTGCGATTTGCCACGGGTCAAACGTTTCTAAAAACGCATTGAGATTTTCAAGCATCAGTAGGCTCATCAAAGACGCCCCCCCCTGTTGATGGGCGTGCCAAGACGCCTTGCCTTGGGGGACGTAAGAAAGCATAGCTAAATTGGCGAAGTTAAAGTTCACAAGTCGTGCCCCTTACCGTGGTCACATAAAACGAACGGGTCTGGCTTCCACCAAAGCAAACGCCTTAGAAGGATTCATCCCCTTCGCCTAAATCCACCGCCTCTTGAGCCGACTCCACCATTTGCCTGAAATAACGTTGGCTGGCCACTTCATCCAACAGTTTCATTTCCGCTTGATTTTCTTCTGCAAGCCACTCTTCTTTCGCCCGTTCACGATGCTTTTCAAGCGCTTCAAGTTCCTGTCGACAAATTGCCAGTGTGGCTTCTTCTTCTTTTAAAATGCGCTGTACTTCTTCAAGTTCTGTTTTAATCTCCACAATTTGTTCCGCATAGCGAATAAGTAGCTTGTCGATGTTGTCTAACATCATGGGGTTGGCAGTTTTTCTTTGGTGCCGAACGTCTTCACGTTCAGCCACTTTGGCATCTAGCCGTACTTGCACTTTTCGCACGGCATTTTGCGCGTCATTAACGACTTGTTCTTGCTCTTTTTTCTTACGTTCACGCAAGTTATAAATGTTTTGTAAGCGGTATCTGAAAGGCATCTGAAAGTTCTTTCACCAGTTCAAGCAGTAAGTTGGCTTTCCCCATATTACCTGATTTAAGCACCCAATAACGAAAATCGGAGGGTTCTTCATCCGCTTGCCATAGCGAACAAGTGGCACTTAAGGCTCGCACCCATTGAAGTTGAGAGACTTGGGCGCGGGCCAAAACCACTTGAGCGGTGCTTCCCCCGCATAGAATCGTCACCGTATGTCGCTTCTTCAAAAAGGCCTCCACCTGTTGTTCAAGGTGTGAACGCCAATTCAACGCCTTTGGCCAGCGGGCCGTATTCAGTACCGCTATTTCAGGGAACTGGGCATGAAGCAAGTCTAACTGTTGCCACGTGGTGGGGTTCAGGCTCCCGCTCATGATTTGAAGGCTAAAGCGCGGTTCGTTTTGTTCGTGAAGAGGCGTATGAATCGCTGGGGGCAAGGCATGGAACGCGTTCAGGGGCGCCTTGTTTGGCGGAATTAAGCCGTGTTCGTGCAAGGCTTGTAAAAAGCCGGCTGAACCCATACATAAGGGCGTTTGTTTTAAAGAAGCCACCTGTTGAGCCAGTTGTGCTAAGTCGGCGGGGGTGGCGACATCAGGCACGACGATCCAAGGGGTGGGGGCGTTTTGCGGGGCACTTGCTTCAATTTCGGCGAGTTGAATGTTGGGGCCTATTTTCAGTTGAATGTGTCGATTCAAGGCCTGCGCTTGCTGTTGCAGTAAAACGCAAACGTTGGATTCTGAGAGGGGGTGTTCTGGATCGTCTTTGAGCGAGGTTTCTTGTAAGCGTACGCCATGCAAGTAGGCGATCCCGTTGTGAAGGGTGCGTCCTTCTTGGGGGAAGGCGGGGCAGAGTAAGACAAAGGGAACATCTAAGGCATCCACCCCCGCCAATGCCATCGCCACGGCATCGCTTCGCCAGGTGGAATCCACTTTAAAATAGGGCAGTGCTTCGTTGTGAAGGAGTCCTTCTAATGCTTTTTTCGTCACATCATAGCTGGCTTGGGGTGTTTGACTCGCACGAGTCCCAAGATTTACACTGTAAGCCACAGTCGCTTGCGGAGAGGCAGGAACATTCAAACACAAGCAAACCGCTCGCCCTTGAACACCTAGGACGGTCGCACATTCGGCGGCACCTGTGAGGTCATCGGCTAAAATCCATGTGCTTGGGGTTGTTTCATCCACTCTATTGGGCCTCTATGTAAACGCTTCAGCACGGCCAACGCGTTACAGGTGATGCTTTGTGACTAGGCACCACGCTTAAAAGGGCACAACGGCGTCATTGTTGTAAGAAGATCCACCGCCACCGCCTTGTTGACGGTAGGCTTCATTGTCTCGTTTAGAACCCACAAAGTTAATGGCCGATGCTCGAATGGAAGGGTTTTCTCGGGGATTGCCCGTTTGATCCGTCCATACATCCACTTCTATACTGCCTTGCACGGAAACCATCATCCCTTTTTTAAGGTATTCGCCTGAAAATTCAGCCAACTTGCCCCACGCTTCAATGTTAAACCAATCGGTGGTTTTGTTTTCTCTTGAACCACCGGGTCTGTCCACCGCAAGGCTAAAACGACTTTTACAGGTGCCTGCTTCAAAGTAACGCAGTTCAGGGTCTTGTCCTAGGCGTCCTACAATAACGGTGTGGTTAATCATGGCAAAATCCTTCTTAATTGAATGTGGTGTGTTCACTTATTACACCACAATTTGGTCCAAAAAAAAAGCCCTTGTAACAAAGGCGTTCTTTTTTGTAATGTTTAAACGGTTTTTTATTGTTGCAAGTTTAAATAGGGGGCTTGAGTGGCTTGGACTCCTGTAATCGTTGAAACCCCTGTGGGGCGGGGCGTGAACCGTGCCAAGTCGTCAAACGTGAAGTGGGCCGAAGCAGAACTGGGGTCATTGGCCCTAAAAACGCCATCTGGATCAATCAGCACCAGCAAAGTGGTATGCCTATTCACTTCAGTCGCTGGAGGGATATTGCCCTGCGCCACAGGGGCGGCAAAGTACCCATTGGCCCCGACGAGATCCCCCGCGACAAGGCTTCGAACCGCTACGATCCCCCCACTGTTAAGTCTGTAGCAGGTAAAGGCATCTCCACACGTAAGCGCTGTTGTGGGGGTAAATCCATTGATGTTCACAGCAGGATCTGTCTCCGTATCAATCACTTCAGTGGCATCCAACTGGTTCATGATTTGGGTAATGTGCGTGTCTCTGTTAATCCACCCGCCTTCAGAAACAAATTGGGTATTGGCTTGTTGAATTTGATAAACACTGGTCTGTACCACTTTGTTTGCCCCTGTGGCGCGCATGTCTTCCATGGCACGAATCACCACACCGATTAACAAACTCAAAAAAGCCATAACAGTTAAACTCACCAGTATTTCTACAAGGGTTAAGGCGGTATGGCGTTGTGTGAAAAAACGTGGCGGCATGAAGGCGAGATCCTCGTCAAAAAATCGATGAAACGATACGTTAAAATGTGTATCGAACATTCAAGCCTATTTCTTCAATGAACTTAAAAATTGTTACATATCCTATTTTAAAGAGTTTTCCATACAGCAGGCTAGACGAGGCGCCTCGGTTTTTTGTGCGGGCGTGTACACAGACGTATAGTGTTTTCTATTTAAGAAGTGGCCATCTTGATAATTTTAGTATTTTGGTATTTTGGGCTTTCTAGCTCCGTTTAACGCTGGTGCTTGGAGACCTTTGTGCCGCCAAAGGTCTCCAAACCTCTAAAGGCGGCTTAAGGGGCGGCGGGGGGAGGGACGTGTTACGTCCTCCCTCCCCCCAGTACGCCCCCCTTAAGAATCCCCCATCCCCCCCTCCCTCCCGTCCCGAACCACGATTCAAAAATGAACACTTCATTTTATAGTGAGACTTCTAATTTTATGAACCATCCCCTGTCATTCTGCACGCAGTTGCAGAATGACAGGGGATGGTTAGAGGTGATGTCGGTAAAGATTCTGCGACTACGCGCAGAATGACAAGATGATATAGACAACTGTTCAGGAAAATAGAGACTTGGTTATAACGCGAAAACTAGGGCGATGATGGGGCGTAATCCCCAAGCACTGAATGGCTTGACGGTGTTGAACCGTGGCATAACCCATATTACGTTCCCACGCATAGGCGGGGAACTGCCCAGCCACCGAACGCACCCAATCATCCCGATGTTCTTTGGCCACAATAGACGCCATGGCAATTAACGCACTGTGCGCGTCTCCTTTGACAATCGCCCGTTGCTCAAGGGATCCCACGGTGGGGATGCTCTCTCGACCATCCATTAAGTAATGGCAAGGTGTCCTCTCTGCGTCAGGCAAACACAGCTGAAGCCCTTCAATCGCCCGTTGCACCGAAAGCATTGAAGCACCCACAATGTTATGCGTTTCAATTTCTTCAGGGCTGGCTTGGCCGATGCCCACATGGCAGTGGGCCAAAATGGCCGGCCGTAAGGCTTGACGCTGTTGAGCCGTCAGTTTTTTAGAATCATTCAACCCCACCAGAAGGCTTAAGGCGTCCAAGTCTTCTGCGGAAGGGGGGCACTTCCACGCCACCGCAGCCGCCACCACCGCACCAATAAGACTGCCTCGACCGACTTCGTCACACCCGACCAATACCGTGTTAGGCTCTAGCCCGTGGCGAAAGCCTTCATCAAAGGCCAACAGGCGGACTAGGCGTGCGTGGGGATGTTCCCGCTTAGGGGCAAGGGGGGGATTCAAAGCAAAGTCCTCCCAACTGGCCTTGTCGTACATCCACCAACAGTCGATGGGCGGCGCGTTGCACATCAGGCAAGCCCCCTTTTTGAAGCAGATTGCTCAAAGTGGCCACCCGTTCTAAACTCCAGTCGTTTGAAGCGTCTTGCCCCAAAAGTGTGCCGTATTTTTGGGCCAGTAACTGCGGGTAATGTTCATTGAAATAGGCCAAGCAAAAACGCGCGATTTCTTCATCATCAAAGCTTTTTTCACCCAAGCTAGACACCACCGCCAGCCAATGCGCCACGTCTTGACGGTCCAACTTGGGCGGTAAAATACCAGGGCTATCAAGCAGTTCCACTTGCGGATGCACCCTAACCCACTGGGTTTGACGCGTGACCCCCGCCTTATGCCCTGTAGTCACCTTTTTTTTGCCGATCAACCCATTGATCAAGCTGGATTTCCCTACATTTGGCATGCCCATCATCATGGTGCGAATGGGACGCGGTTTTAGGCCTTTGGCCACCCAACGGGCTTGAACGTCTGCCCCAGCGGCTAAAATAGCGGAAAGCACTGCTTTTTTGGCGTGGGCGTCTCGTTGGGCATCCACCGTTAAAACATGTTCCCCCAAGTCTTTAAAGTAGTTCACCCAAGCCTCTAGCAAACGAGGATCGGCCAAGTCTCGCTTGTTTAACACGCTGACCAAAGGCTTTTGGCGATCGATCACACGCTGACGAATATCAGGGTGGCGACTCATTAAAGGCATCCGCGCATCGAGCACTTCGACAACGACATCCACCCTCTGCAAATGCTCGTTAAACGCCTTGTCCCACTTGGCCATGTGGCCGGGGTACCAATGCAACTGAAAGGCTTGTTCTTGGGGGAGATTGTTGATCATCGTGTTTCTTTTTTCTTTTGTGATGCCATTTAAACGAATGAATAGCGTGTTAGGCTATTCTAGGAGCCTAGATTTTTTTGTGCGGGCGTGTAGACAGACCTACATAACCAAACAAAAAAATCGTAGCGACAACGAAGAGACAACACGGGATTTAATCGTTTAAATGGTATGAGTGAGTCCCTAGTCTAACATAAACAGGAAACCGCCTTGCAATGCTAGGGTTTTCAAAATCCAAAAACGTGGGGTTTAAGCACTAGGCAAGCAGGCAAAAAGCCGTCATACTGAAAAAGAGTAGCTCCTTGAAAAACGCATCGAAAAGACCGAAACCTCTTGACTTTCGTGGCCAAAAAACAGACTTTCGTGGCCAGAAAACGGACTTTCGTGGCCAAAAAACAGACTTTCGTGGCCAGAAAACAGACTTTCGTGGCTAGAAAACAGACTTTCATGGGTCAAAAAGTCGACTTTTGTGGGTCGAAAAAGCACGCCACTAAGCAGTTTCTTCGGCGAAATACGTCTTCCAAATATCGTCGGCGGCTTGAGCCGTTTCAGACTTTTGCATAATCAAGTCCACGGCTTGCGCCGTCAAGCTTTCAATCGAAGCGAAGGCATCCAGGCGATGCACCCGAGTGGGTTCTCGTTGCGCCAACGCTAAAAACCCTTGACGCACCTTTTCCTGAAACGCCAAGCCTTCTAGCTCTAAACGATCTTGATTGCCACGAGCCTTCACCCGTTTGGCGAGTTTTTTCACATCGCCGTCAAACAACAGCGTCAAATGCGGATGTAAATCCCCGCAAGCAAAGCGGTTCAACTGCAAAATGAGATCCGCTTCAATGCCACGTGCCGCCCCTTGGTACGCAATCGAAGAATCCACAAAGCGATCACACAGCACAATTGCCCCACGCGCCAAGGCAGGCGTGAGCACTTCTTCCACATGCTGGGCGCGATCCGCCATGTACAGCAACAGTTCACTCATCGAAGCCATCGGGGCATCCCCCTCCGCTTGTGGGGTTAAGAGCAACGTTCGAATGGCTTGCCCGATTTTCGTGCCCCCGGGGTTGCGGGTTTGCAGGATTTCTTTTTCGGGGTAGTGCTGACGTAAGGCATCCGCGACGGCTTGCCACTGGGTACTTTTCCCGCACCCATCGACGCCTTCAAAGGTCACGAATAGTCCATTGCTCATTTTTCTTGTCCTCCAAAGCTCTCACATTTTTAAAATGTAGCATAAGCAAAAGAAAACGTCCAATAGCTAAGGTTCATCCACGCCGCCCGCATGCCACGGATGACACTTACTTAAGCGTTTTACGCTCATCCACACGCCTTTGATCAGACCGTGACGATCTAACGCCAGCAAAGCGTATTGTGAACAGGTCGGCGTAAAACGACACGCATGAGGCAAAAAGGGGCTTACTCCCCACTGATAAAGCTTGATGAGTCCTTGCAAGCCCTTACGAAGCATTGCTCACCTGCTCGATTTCTTGAGTGTGGTGTGGACTCCATTCGGCTAAACGCTTAAACTGCTTGGGCGTAAAGGCATGACGCATGCGATCGAGCACTTCAGCTTCAGTGGCTTTGATCGCATCAGGGCGAAACACCACCGCAAGGGATGCCACGCCCTTCCAGTCATAGCGCTCGTCTTGCCAGAGTCGTTGACGCATCCATTCCCGCACGATGCGTTTGAGTCGGTTGCGTTTAACCGCGCGTTTATGCACTTTTTTAGACACCACAAAGCCAATGCGTGGGCGGTAGTGAGGGTCTTCAAGGGCTTTAAGGCGTGCGGTTTCATGCCAATGGGGTAGTGCCATAATGACAAAGAAGGGACAGGCATAATAACGCATCCCTTCTTTTAAGGTTTTATGGAAGAACCAAGACGCTTGTAAACGAAATCGTTTGGGGAACATCGTTACCGCCTTTTGAATACTAAGATTCTAATCGTGATTTTCTTCACTTAAAAACTTGCCGACAGCGCAAAAATGCAAGGCTTCCTAGCGGACGACAGGAACAACGGGAAAGCGAGAGGGGTGGGATTCTTAAGGGAGGGGAGCCCTCACTTAAACGCCTTTAGAGGTGATGAGCAATCCCCCCATTTATAGACAAGCTAACATGTAGACCGCCATTATGGCGGTTTGTGCGAGCAAAGGTCTCTGACGTCACCAGCTCTAAAAGAGAGCTAGAAATCGACTTATTGGATTCAACCAATGATTGCAAGGAAGCATCATTATTTAGATAGAAACGAGCTTATGACGCCCCTTAGCGCGACGGCGGTTGAGGACGTTGCGTCCACCAACGGTGGCTTTACGGGCGAAGAATCCTGAACGACGGGCTTTTTTAAGTTTTGTTCCACCAAGTGTACGTTGCATGTGTGCGGTCTCCACTAAAAATAAATGTTGTAAATGTTGTTTCGTTTGACTTTTTAGGGGTTCTTTAGCAAAAGGCTTTAAAAATACCTTTAAGAAAGGTGATGATTTTTTAGCATAAAAACCCTATGTGTACTACTATACGCTTAACATAATGAAAGTTCAAGCCATTTTTCTTGGAATGTAACAATCTTTCTCGCAAAGCGATACATCCTTGGTTTCACTCTACTTCTCTATTAAAATACTAATACCAATTCACTCGGTGAAAGTTCAAGCTGGTTGAAGATTCAAGGAAAACAAACGGCTTGTGTTGACACAGAATGTTTGCCGAATGGGACTTTGGCAGAAGGTTCTTTCAGGCAGTCGCAAGTGATTCATTAGGGAAAGGTCCAGTATTGATGAGTGTGAGTCCCCCCACTTGGAAAAAGCGATCCACTGGGGCCAAACAAGGTAACCCATCCCGTTCAACAGGTCAAGGGCTTTCGCTTCAAGGAAGCTTTCAAGAGGCGTTAAACCAGCTACGCACCGAAGTGAGTCCTTTGGCGGAAGCACCAATCAGCGCAAACACCCCGCACCCACTTGAACTTTCCCACGCCACACAAGCGGGTTCCGCGGGCTTAGAGACCCCTAGCCCCTATGCCGATTTATGGCAAGGCGTGCAACAGCTCCTCTCTGAATCAATGTCTCCGCCCAGTTTTCAAACGTGGATTCGCCCCCTACGCCTAGCAGAAGTGCGGTTTCAGCCAGATGAAACCGTTACAGTCAAACTGGTGGCCACGTCGGATTTTACGCGAGGCTATGTGAAGAATCATTATCATGGCCTCATCCAAAAAGCCTTTCAAACCTTGCTGGATGCTCAAGCCGTCACCCTAGAGTGGGAACTGGCGGACGCCCCTGAAGAAGCCTTGCCCCCCGCAATGGTTCAAGCCCGCGCCAATGAAACGGCTGAGCGCCTGCTTGAACAAGAAAGCAAGCTTAAAAGCGCCGAAAAATCTCAACCTTGGACGCCGCGAACCCTCGCCAGTGGCTTGCAACCTCGCTACACTTTTGAACAGTTTGTGGTGGGGCCCTTTAATCACTTTGCGCACGCGGCGGCCTTAGCCATTGCGGAACAACCGGGTATTGCGTACAATCCGTTTTTTATTCACGGTTCAGTGGGCTTGGGCAAAACGCACTTAATTCAAGCCATTGGGCATTATGCCTTGCGTCATCATCCGAATTTAACGGTGCGCTACGTCACCACCGAAACCTTTACCAACGATTTAATTCAATCCATTGCCACCAAACGAATGAATGAGTTTAGAGACCGTTACCGTAAAATCGATCTGTTGATTGTGGATGACATTCAGTTTTTAGAAGGCAAAGAAAAGACCCAAGAAGAAATTTTCCACACGTTTAATGCCTTGCATGGCCTTTCAAAACAAGTCATTTTAAGTAGCGATCGCCCGCCCAAAGCATTGGCACGACTTGAAGAGCGCTTGGTCAGTCGCTTTGAATGGGGCTTGATTGTCGACATTCAACTGCCGGATTTAGAGGCCCGTAAGGCGATTTTGCGCAAAAAAGCCGAACGTGAAGGCATGACGCTTCGTTTTCACTTAGACGATGAAGTGATGACGTATTTGGCCGAACAATCCCCCCACAACATTCGAGAACTCGAAGGGCATTTTAATAAGCTTGCGGCGGTTTGCTTGTTAGAAGACAAGCCGTTTAACATGACTACCGTTGAAGCGGTGTTTGGCCAGCCCCAACACCGTAACCGCTTGGATGAACACCTGATTTTAGCGTTGGTGCAGGAAATGTCAGGGGTTTCCGTCAAAGAACTCAAGGGGCCACATCGGGCCAAGGAAGTCGCGCACGCTCGGCAGTTGGCGATTTACGCCTGTCGTGAATGGCTGGATTTAAGCTTCCCTAAAATTGGCAAAATTTTTGGTAGGCAACATAGCACTATTTTATACAGCTATGAAAAGCTCAAAGAACAACTTTCGAACAACAGCGTGCTTAAAAAAGAAGTCGAACTCTTGATGCAGAAGTGTCAAAACCAGTGTTACTAAATGAAACGCCCAAGCGACTCCCCCCTCAGTGGATGCAAATTCTGAACCTCACCCCCGATTCCTTCAGTGACGGCGGGCGAATTCTCACCCCTGAAGCCTTCTTTCATCACGCCCAAGCCGCCCTAAAGGCTGGGGCCACGTACGTAGATATTGGCGCGGAATCCAGTCGCCCCAACGCGGTAGAAATTTCAGCCCGCGAAGAACGCGCGCGTCTACAGCCTTATGTCGAAGTCGTCCACGACTTGCGTAAGGCCTTTACGCACGCGCGCGTGAGCATTGACACCGTCAAACCTTCGGTGGCTCGATGGGCCTTAGGCGTGGGCTTGGCCGATGCCGTCAATGACGTGAGTGGTGGATGTTTTGAAGAACTCGGGGAATCAGCTTCTATGTTTGAGTTGGTGGCAGAACGGGCTTGTCCCTACATTTTGATGCATCGGCGTGGCACGCCCCGCACCATGGATGCTTTGGCGATTTATGACGACGTGGTGAGAGAAGTGACGCAAGCGCTACAACGACAAGTGGAACAGGCCTATGCTGTTGGGGTTCAGCCATTTCAACTCATGGTGGATGTGGGGGTGGGTTTTGCCAAAAACCCCGCACAGAGTTTGGATTTAATCCGCGCATTGCCTGCGATCAAGCAAGCGTTGGGGGGGCTGCCGATGGTATTGGGGGTGTCTCGTAAGCGGGTGTGTTCAGCCGGCGGGGTGTTAGACGTTCACCAGCGAGAAGCCACGACCGCCGTGTTGCATCAGTGGGTGGGGCGTGAGCATCCGCGGAGCACAGTAGAGATCTTTCGGGTGCATGACGTGCTTCAACAGAAGACGGCGTGGGACTTGTGGCAGGACTTGTCACCCTCATCCACTAGGGAAGGGTAACAAGTTTCGCTTAAGTCTTTTCAACCCCGTGCGACGCAAGGGACTATTTTCAAAGGCTTGCGCAAAATCTTCTTCACTGAGCTGTTGAAAATACGCCCGACTGGGGCGTGCCAACACCGCCCGAGGCAGAAATGCAGGCTCCTCACTCACATTAGAAAACTTCAGGTTCCATGGGCAGACGTCTTGGCAAATGTCACAACCAAAGCCCCAATCCTGCTGGTTTTCTTGAATGAACTCAGGCAAGGCCTCCTCCGTATTTTCAATCGTCCAATAGGCAATGCAACGGCGACTGTCGACCACCGTGGGGGACACAATCGCCTCCGTGGGGCAAGCCGTGATGCACCGTGTACACGTCCCACAATGCCCCGTTTCTAGTGTGTTTTCATGGGGACTCGTATAGGCATCCACCGCTTGGTTTAAAAACAAGGCCCCAATCATCACCCATGATCCCGCTTCTTTGGTGATGAGCAGACTATGCTTGCCTTGCCAGCCCAAGCCTGCTTGAACGGCCAAGGCCTTTTCCAGCAAGGGAGCCGAATCCACAAAGGGGCGCCCGTCTAAGCCTTCATGTTCGGCTTGTAGCGCTTTTAAGACCTTGGTGAGTTTACGACGTAAGACCTTGTGGTAATCTTTGCCTAGGGCGTAGCGCGCGATTTTAAGATCGTGGCCTTGCCCTGCTTGCCAACCGGGGAAGTAGTTGATCGCCACCACCACGACACTTTGCACCCCTTCCCACAAATCAGGCGGAGACACCCGCTTTTCGGCATGACGAGGCATCCAGTCCATATCCGCATGATGCCCAGCTTGAAGCCACGCCGTTAGGCGTTGGGCTTCATTTTTGAGGGCATCCCCTTTTAGCACACCCCACTGCGTAATGCCTACGGCATCGAGCTGTTGTTGAATGTCGGTGTGGGGAATCACGCGTAAAGTCTCCTCAAGTCACGGTTCACGCCCCCTTAGTAAAGCATGAAGACGCCCCGTTGACCAGGGTGAAAACGAGAGCTTATTTTTATAAAAGTCATTGATTGACTGGCTCTGTTCCCCCTCCTGATTTTTGGTTTTCTAGTTCCGTTTTGGGTTAGTGTTTGGGTTTCTCACTTGTTTTTATATCCAAGCTCTGATAAAATTTGTGTTAAAAATGGGGGTCGATTTTCTTGAGGGATACTGGTTATTCTCTCTCTAATAATGCCCGTAACCTCTGCTATTTTGGCAGATACTGTTCGAAAATCTCTCACTTCTAACAATTGCAATTCGCCATAGCCGCCAAACGTAAATCGGTTTGTTATGGCATTTAAACGACGTTCTAAAATTGGAAGTTGCACTCCATACCTTAGTGCAATTTTTAGCTCACTGAACCTTAAACGGGGATTAAGCGGACCCAGAATACTTTTAGGTGTAATTATATTACCATTCCGCTGGGTTTGGGCGGTGGGGGGAGATTTTGCTTCTACTTGTGTAGTGGGGGGGGGTAAAACGGGGCGTGGTAGGCAATGAATAAGCAGTAGGCGAAATCAACATATTTTAGTTTCCTTTATATTGGGGGAGTATAACACAATTGCAAAAAGCATACATCCATATAAAAGCACTTCAAACCTGTCTTGGAACCCTTTCGTCATAAAATGTTACAGAAATAGGCGGTTTAAAAATCGGGCCGTTTAGTCATTAGGCATGGGGGGCACGCGTAAAGTCTTTGATTGACTGGCTTTACTCCCTCTCCCTTTGGGAGAGGGCTGGGGTGAGGGTCCTGAGATGCCCAGTTTTCGTTGGTGACGTCAGAGACCTTTGCACTAGCACAAAAAAAATGTGACGTTGTTTTATGCAAGCATCCACGTTAAAAAAGAATGTGTTTCGTGTAAGTTTATAAGTAAGTGTTTCAATCGAAAGGAACCGTCTATCATGTTAAGGTCTGTTACCCCCCCCAGTAACTTTAGTAAAGTAAACATCCCCTCTGTATCGAATCAGCGTCAGGGAGTTGGGACAACAGGGCTTCTTAAAATAAAACTAGCCTTTATGCAATTCGAAGACCTAAATCGTGACACAACAAACCGTTCACGCACCGTTCTGCTGAGACTAATGAATCAACTTTGGAAAATTCAAGGGGATATAGCGGGGAATCGCCTAATTATTAGTAGATTCGGCGGGTTCAATCAGGATCAACGTCAGTTACATTTGGGACTGCATCAACCAGGTAGTGCTATTCGAAGTTTCTTACATGAGCTATCCGATTCAAATTTTGACCTTGAAGATTTAAATACTCGTTATCGTGATCTTGAACGCGCAGTATCACAATTACTAGACAAACTACATCGCGAACGTGAGGAAGGACCCCTTGAACGCGAGATCTTGGGCCGTCGTTTCTTAGGATTCTTTTTCCCCGCGAACCGTACCTAAGCACACGATTTTACTCGTCCTCTTCTAGCATCCCCAAGGCCAACAACGCTTCTTTGGCGGCTTCTTGCTGAGCCGACTTCTTGTTTTTGCCCACCCCGCGACCCAGCCAATGCCCGTTCAAGCTTACCCCGATTTCAAAGACACGCTTATGAGACGGCCCCGATTCACTGAGCGTGTGGTATTCTGGCAAACCCAAGCCTTCGCCTTGAGAGTATTCCTGCAACACGGCCTTGAAATTGTCTTTCGTTTTATTTAAGTCAATATCGGTAATGACCTCTCGCATTAAGCCTTCAAGCAAACGATGAATTTCAGGCATTTTGCCGTCTAAAAACAAGGCGCCCAACAAGGCTTCAAACGCACACGCTAGGCTTGACGTCTTTTCTGCCCCCCCACTACGGCGCTCACTGACGCCAAAAATCATGTAATCCCCCAGCTGAAGTTGCCGAGCCAGCGTCGCCAACGTCGAATCGCTCACCACCACGGCCCGAATCTTGGTCAAATCGCCTTCGCGATAGTCAGGGAAGCGGTCAAAGAGAATTTGGCTGATGCACAGTTTTAAGACGGCATCACCCAAAAACTCGAGGCGTTCGTAGTTGTCTGAATCGGCCGACTTATTTTCATACGTAAAAGAACTATGCGTAAGCGCTTGATGATACAAGCCCAGCTGAATGGGGGGGCTGAGGCCGAGTAGGGCCAACAGTTCATTGAGCTGTTCAGCGCGTGCTTGAGAAATGTTCAAAGCCGTGAATGCCATAAAAAAGACCATCTTCCTTAACTGCGTTAAAAACGAATGTTAAATTCCAGTAACTTTTGCCCAAAAGACACCAACTCCTTCCAAATCCCTTCGTGATGCACCACCCAGTGAATGTAATAATAGGCCATGGGAATTGAAAAAATGTAGCTGTCCATGCGATCTAAAAATCCGCCATGCCCGCCCAGTAAAAAGCCCGAATCTTTCAGGCCCGCTTCTCGCTTGAGCTTGGATTCTACCAAATCCCCCAGCGCGGCTGAAATAATGACGAGAGTCGTCATAATAAAGGCATGTTGTAGGGAAAATCCAATAAAATAGGCATACGCCAAGCCCACAATCACCCCTGTTGCCAAGCCCCCTAAGGCCCCTTCTTGGGTTTTTTTGGGGCTGAGTTCAGGGTACAGCAAGTGCCGACCAAACGCTTTGCCAAAATAATAGGCCCCTACATCCGCCGCGATGATGACCAGCGTGACCCACACAATGTACAGCAAGCCGTCTTGTTGTAAGAGCGGTTCACCCATTTGCACGCCTTCCCCCCTAAGCAAGAGGCAATGCACGGGCAACACCCCCAAGTAAAACAAGGTAAACAACGTGGCACTTAAATCCACAAAGGTACGGCGAGGCTGATGAAACAACCATTGAAACGACGCCACTGTGGTGGCCAGCATCATCACCGCCCACATCCAGCCGAGCTTGTTATGCGCGTGTGCCAGTAACACAAAGCACAGTAAAGACGAATAATAAATCGTGGGCGACACAAACACGCCTTGCGATTTTAAGAGGCTTTTGAGTTCTTGAAAGGCAAAGCCCATCAGCACCAAAAAACCAAGGGTTAAAAACCAGCCCCCCAACACGAGCATGATCACAAAAAGCACCCCCAACAACAGCCCCATGCGAACGCGTCCTGATTTTAAGCCCGCCAGAAACGACGGCGTTTGAGCAGGTGGCTCTACAGGTACAGATGAAGAGGGGGGAGGGGTAGGCATGCCTAGATTTCCATAATTTCGGCTTCTTTGGCGGCCACGATTTGGTCGATTTCTTTAATACAGGCATCCGTTTTCTTTTGAATGCTTTCTTGATGCCCGCGGATCTCGTCTTCCGAGATGCCGTCCGTTTTTTCGAGCTTTTTCAGCTCGTCCATCGCATCGCGACGCACATTGCGAATGGCGACTTTGCCTTCTTCGCCCACTTTGCCGACGGTTTTGCAGGTTTCTTTACGGCGTTCCATGGACATAGGCGGCGTAGAAATGCGGATGACGGCGCCGTCATTGTTGGGCGTTAAGCCTAAGTCGGATTTGGCAATGGCTTTTTCAATATCTGCTAAAATGCCTTTGTCATACGGTTGAATCACAATGGTGACGCCGTCAGACACGGAGACGTTAGCGGTTTGACGCACAGGGGTGGGCGTGCCGTAATAATCGACCATGACGCGATCGAGCAAGCTGGGGTTGGCACGACCTGAACGCAGGGTGGCGAGTTCTTGTTGGGTTGAGGCAATGGCTTTTTTCATGCGTTCTTGGGCATTGGCAATGATTTCAGTGGCGGACATAGCAGGCTCCTTTTTTAGGGGGTGGGATTATAAAACTATGGTACTATCTTAACATAAAGTGTTTAAAGATTAACCTAAGTTTTGGAAAGAGTTCAGAATAAGAATGCTTCAAGTTCAAAATATAAAACGCCCTTTATTCGTTTTAGCAAGCCTTGCATGTACGAGTCTTGCCTTGCTTGCGATGATGCCTCCCGTGCTGGTGATGTTCAAGCAATATGCGTGGTACGATCAAGTGATGGCCTTTTTTGCACAAGCTTGTCATCAACAATCGACCCGCTGCTTTTGGTGGGCGGGCTTTCCCATGGCAATTTGCGGACGCTGTTTGGGGATTTATTTTGGGGTGGGGTATGCGTGTTTGCGTCAAGCGTTTGAACAAGGTGTCTCGTGGAAAGTGGCGATGCTTTTGCTCTTTTTAGGCGTATGTGATAAAATAATTGAAACGTTTTGGGGGATGCTGGCCTTTTTAGTTTCGTGGGGCAATGAAGTGCGTTGCGTCGCTGGGTTTTTAGCAGGGTATGCCGTCATGATGTTACTATTTAAAAGCATCCATGGGGGTGTGAGTCAATTGAGGAGATTGAAGAAATGAGTTTTTCGTTAAAGCAAGTGCAAGCCATTACCTTAGCGGTTTTAGTCTTAGGCGTTTCAGGTGTGTTTCAAGCCTTGCCTGCTCTGCAGTCTGCGGTTGCCGAACAAGCCACGGCTGTAAAAACAGTGAGGCTACCAGCAGGTACGCCTGTTATACTAAGACTCCTTGAAACGGTTAATTCCAATGAGGTGACAGTGGGTAAAACCATCACAACACAAGTTGTTCAAGATGTCAAAGTAGGTAATACGGTCGTCATTCAAGCAGGTGCTATGGCTTCTGCTCAAGTCACCAAGGCTGATAAAAACCAGATGTTTGGGCAGGCAGGGGAATTGGTTATTTCTGACTTTTTTACCACGACTGTGGATGGAACACGTATTCCCCTCATGGCAACCTTGAGTGCTACAGGTACAGATAAAATGCCAGTTTCCATTGTTGGCGGACTTATTTGTTTATTCCCTTTCTTGATCAAAGGGGGCAAGGCGATTATTCCTGCTGGTACGCAAAAAACCGTTTACACCGCAGTAGACATAACCCTTTCTTTATAAGAAGCCGTTACGTTCAAACCTTCAAAAAGAGAGCCTGCTTCGGGAGGCTCTCTTTTGGTGTTCGCACGTTGTGAAGAAATGTAAACAATCAGGCAATGATTAAGACAAGCTTAACTTTATTACACTAGCTTACTTTAATCGCAGGGGCATTGCCGTTTTATGAATAATAGATCCGTCTTTTTTCCCCCGTTCTTTTCTCGCGCGAATTTTGCGCCGAATGTAGGCAGGCTTCGTGTGCCGTCTTACCCGCAAAGACTTCCCATGTATCCGTCCTACCCTATGGGGCCCACAAGGGGGGGCTGGCCTACGTTTCAAGCGCCTTTTTCAACAGGTGTTCAATTGCAACAGGCCTTCTCCAGTTCTAACAACACTTTTACGCTCAACACGCTTATGGATTCTCTCGATTTAAGCGCACAACAATCCGACGCTGGGCAAGCCTGCTTCATTCACGCGGGGTTAAATAGCATCGTTAAAGCCACGCGAGACGACGACCCCAACGGGTGGCTACGCCAAAAAGTCAACCAAACCATTCAGGTGGATCCTCGCACAGGCAATTTCACCTTTAACTGGGCCAACGGTCAACAAATGACGATTACCCCCGCGCAACTCAACCAAGTGCGAAACACCGAATACCAAGGCAAACCCGTGAGTGATTTAATGCTCGCCACTGAAACCGCGTGGTTTCAAGCCCACCCTGAACAAAAAAAGACAGGCGGTTACGCCCACGATTTTTACAAAGAACTTTTTGGACTAGATTCGGGGTACCTGCCTATTAGTGCTTCGGCCTTGGATTCTGCCAAGCAAAAAAGCGTGGTCAGCACCATTTCAGCCCATTCCAACGCAGGCACCTTCCACGCGTGGAGCTTAGACTATGAAGGCCCCACGTGGGATTTAAACAATTCCGACAGCAAAGGCGGGTTTAAATACTTGCCCCAAACCCAAGGCCTGAAAAACATCGATTTAAGTGATGCTCAACTCGGGCAGGCCTTGCTCAGGGATTCGGACGCTTACATGAGTTATTTTAAAATCCCCGCGTAAGAGATCCTACGCCTTCAAAAACTGGAGTTGGCGTTGAACGTATTTGCCAAGCAGATCGCCTTCGTAATGCAAGAAATCACCAACGGCTAAATCCCCAAGCGTTGTATGGCTCAAGGTGTGTGGAATGATGCAACAGCTAAAGCACGTGGCATCTACCGTGTTGACGGTTAAACTAATGCCGTTTAAAGCCACACTGCCTTTGGGAACGAACAGGGCTTTTTCGGCATCCGCTTGGGGGAGCGCGATCGTCCAAATCGAACATTCGCCGTCGGGTTGGATGCTCATCACTTCAAGGCATCCATCCACATGCCCGCTCACGTAATGGCCCCCTAGGGGGCTGGTGGGCAAGAGAGGGAGTTCTAAATTAAGACGACTGCCTCGGGCGATCTGCCCAAACAGCGTTTTGGACAAGGTTTCAGAAGACAACGCCACTTCAAAGGTTTGACTTTCCCCCCGCACGTCAAAGGCCGTCACGGTCGTGCAACAGCCGTTTAAGGCAATGCTGGCTCCATGGGTTAAGGGACTTTCAAGCACGGGGGCGTCTATGCTTAGGTGAACCCCCTTTTCTACAGGGGTGATGTTCACCACTTCGCCAATGCCTTGAATCAATCCTGTAAACATGGACTTACAACGCAACAGGGGTTTGAAAATCCACGAACTCTGGGCGCACCAGCGTGGGAATAATCCCTTTTTCGTAGCCTTCTTTGAGCATTAAAGTCACGGCTTCTCGGATTTCAGGGGTGATCGAGAGGGTCAGTTCGTTGACGTACATGCCCACAAACTGGTCCGTTTTTTCTTCAGGCAAGTTTCGGGCATACGCTTGGCAGCCAGCTAGCGTTTCAGCGCGGTTGTCTAAGCCCCATTTAACGGAACGATAGAGCACACGGCCAATTTTTTGAATCAGCGCTTCTCCCAAATCTCGACGAATACCATTACACCCTAAAGGCAAGATGAGTCCTGTTTGTTCAAACCACCACTGGCCTAAATCAACGATTTTATGCAACCCTTCTTCGCGGTAGGTCACTTGACTTTCGTGGATCACCAAGCCCGCAATGACCTCGCCGTTTAACACGGCTTGGGGGATTTCATCAAAGGGCACTTTAAGGGTCGGCAGTTCTGGGCAGTAGAGCTTTAAAAACAAGTAGGCGGACGTCTGTTCCCCAGGAATCGCCACAGGCTTACCAGACGCCAAAACGGCTTCAAGGGTCATGGGGGTGTTGGCCACAAGCACGGGGCCATACTGTTCGCCAATGGAAGAGCCGACAGGGAAAATGGCGTATTGTTCATGTAAGTAGGCGTAAGCATGGTAAGAAATGGCCGTAAGCTCATACGTGCCAAGGGCGGCTTCACGATTGAGGGTTTCAATATCTTTGAGCACATGTTCAAACTGCAGGCCTTCGGTGTCCACTTTATGGTGGGCCAAGGCGTAAAACATAAAGGCATCATCGGCATCAGGGCTATGGGCCACGCGAATGGGGAGAGCTTGGGACATGGAAGGGGGACTCCTTATGGTTAATGCTTTTATTAAACCGCCAATACAGCTTTTTGACAAGGGAGGCGCGCTTTATTTTTTGGGAAGGCGCAGTGTTTGACTAAATGTCGACACCCCCCAAGACTACTTTGGGAGCCTTGCTTTTTTGTGGTTGATAGTTTAGGGGGGCTTGATGTATGATAAACACATCGTCATTCCCTTGAGTTAGAAAGAGATGCCCTTCATGGATTTAAATATCACCCAACTTCAAGCCCTTGCCGATTTGGCGCGTGAAAAAGACCTTGCCGAAATCACCATTACCGATGGCGACAAAAAAATCACCATTAAAACCCCCGCTTCAGTGTCGCACACCTTTCATCAAGTCGGGGCAAGCCTTCCGACACTAGCCGCCGCACCTGTTGCCACCGCCCCCAGCCCTGTTCCTTATTCAGCCCCCGCAAGCACGCCCGCTGCCCCCGTGGTGGAAGATGCGTCTTTACACACGGTGACTTCTCCGATGGTGGGGACTTTTTACGCCGCGGCAAGCCCTGAAGCGCCCGCGTTTGCTGCAAAGGGATCCAACATTACGGTGGGGCAAACCCTCTGTATTTTAGAAGCCATGAAGCAGATGAACGAACTTGAAAGCGATGTAGCCGGTACGGTTGTAGAGGTTCTACTAAGCAACGGACAACCCGTTGAGTACGGCCAAGCGTTATTTAAAGTCAAACTTGCGTAAAATAACCTTTAAACCGTAGAAGGCGCTAAGGGGTCTTCTGGTTGATCTTGCGTTTGGCAAGTGAGGTGGGTTTCATTTTTTTGGGCACCACGTGAGACACGGCATCCGTTTCAGCGAAGGCTTTACTGGCTTTTGACCCACTGACTTTAGAAGCTGGCAATAAGCGATGGCGCATCTGCTCAAAGTCCCGTTGCGCCGTCTCATAATCGGTGTGACGCCCAATATCAAGCCAGTAGCCGTCGAATTTATAGGCCCGTACCGTGTGGGTGTCATTCATCACGCGGGTCACTAGGGTGTCTATGCCACAAAACTCGCCTTTGGGAATGTACTGAATGATGGCTTTATTCAAGGCGTGAATCCCCATGCACACGGAATGTACGAGGGTGGGTTTTTCTCTAAAGCCCGCGATTTCATTGGTATTATTGACGAAATCTAAAATACCAAATTCAATTTGTGTGGTACGTTGAAACGTGGCCAAAGTCGCCACGGCTTGATGGTGAATGTGTTCTTCCATGAGGGCTTTAAAGTTTAAATCGGTGACGATGTCCGCATTCATCACCAAGAAGTTTTCAGGCAAGTGGGGTAAAAAAGCCAAGGGGCCTGCTGTGCCCAGCGGGGAATCTTCAAAGGTGTAATCAATTGAAATACCAAACTTTTGCCCTTCGCCAAAATGGGCGTGAATCAATTCCGCCATATGCCCCACGCACAAGGTGACTCGTTTAAAGCCGTAGAGCTTTAATTGCTTAATAATCAATTCTAAAATGGGAATGTTTCCTAAAGGCACGAGCGGTTTGGGTAAGGTATCTGTAAACGGACGCAAACGGGTGCCTTTGCCTCCGGCTAAAATAACGGCATGCCATGCGTGGTGCATTAACGCATCTTTCATAAACGTGGTGTTCTCCCTCACTTCCCATGTCGGGAAGTTGATACATGTTATTACTGTAACGACTTTTTTAAGGCTTCAACGATGTTTACACGTGAAAACCCTTTTATAGAATGACAAAGTCCCCCCCCTCAACAGATGAACCTAGGGGTGCAAAAATTGACATCAAAAGAACACGTTTGAAATAAACGCCCATGGAACAGCCTGTTTAAGGAGCATTGCGAGAGCTTTTTTTCTTCAAAGTGGTGCTTTATTTAGTCTTCTATAGACGATGACGCTGAAGTAAAACAGCCACACCCAGCCCCATGCCGATGCTGATGGTGGCCAACCCATACGGCCGAAGCGCGTCGCCTTCTTCCTGTAAGCGATGCGCCAAGGTACACACGGTTCGAAGGGCTGTGCAGCCCATGGGGGATCCTAGTGCAAGCGCGCCCCCCCATCGGTTCAGGCGACTTTCTTGAAAGGCATCTAGGCCAAGGGCGTTACATTGTAACAGCACTGCGGACGCAAAGGCTTCGTGAAACTCAAAACAGGCGATTTGATCAAGGGTTAAGCCCTGCTTGTGCAACAGCGCGTTCATGGCATCTAAGCCCGCCAAGGGCATGCGTTCAGGCGGGGTGGCGATTTGCATGACGTCCACCAATTCAAGGGCCACTTCAGTAGATTCAACCCGCGTGGTGAAAGAGGCGGGGTGCAACGAAAGCACGGCGCCTGCCACGCCATCGGCATAGGGGGCGAGGTGAGCGGGCGTGTGAATGCCATTGTTACGAACAGGCTTTAAACGGCGTAAGGCCTCTTCGCTCAATTCAGGACGCACGCATTCATCTACCGCTAACACGACGTGCCCTTGCGCGTCATAGACGGGCAAGCCTTGCGCCTGCCACACGGCCTGACTGGCCCGTTGGTGCGACGCTAAAGTCCAGGCATCCAGCTGTTGAAGGGGCAGTTCGCTTGCCCACACATCGGCATGGTGCAACATTGAACGACTGGCGAGGCGCCCCGTGGATTCTTCAAAATCAGGGTGCCTAAATCGCCAGCCAAAGGTCGTGTCGTGCCAAGGGGCCTGCGGGTCAATATGGGGAGGCAAACACGCCAAAGGCGAACGCGTCATGTGTTCTACCCCTCCTGCCCAAAGGGTTTGAACCCGTTGGGCTTTAAGGGCGAAGTAAGCATATTCTAAGGCATGAGTGCTACTACCGCACAGGCTATTGAGTGTGACGGCGGGGGTTTGTTCAGGCAAGGTGGAAAGTAACACCGCCAATCGCGCGACGTTGCGGGAATCTTCACCGGCTTGGTTGGCACAGCCTAGGTACACGGCTTCTGGCTGAAAGGGGGCGTGATGATTCAACAGTTGCACGACCAAGTCGTCGGATCTTACAGGGCTTAAGGCGCCTTTGTACTTGCCTAAGACGCTACGATCGATCGTGTGTATCCATACGGGGGGAGAAGAAGACATTTGAACGCTTTCTCAACATTATTGTGTAAAAGATTGTAACAGTTTGTTTAAAGTCCCTTAAGTTTCATCAGCACTGGCCGAAAAGATCTGTAGGAAGAAACTCATAAGCTTCATTATAAATGCTATATCTGTATTGGGAACTTTCAGAGGAATACTTAAACTGAGATAGGAAGAGATATTACGATGATTAACCTTGGTTCATTAGACGCCTGGACGGCTACACCTGCTACTACACCTGCTACTAAACAGGCCTCTTCGACTGCAACGCCTGCTTCAAACACCCCCACGCCTTTAAAAGAAACGGGTGTGACCTTCAACCCCACGAATTCCATTAAACTAAAAAATTTGCTGGATCTTTCTCGGACGGGGGCTTCGCCAGAAGCGTTGTTTAAAGCCGTCAATGGGGAGATCCTCCCTTCTGGCGCCAACACAACAGATCCGCTTAAAACGGAGGCCACCCCCACCAATGCCGACACCGCAACCGCCGCCGCCAGCCCCGTGTATGAACCTTCTTTGATCCCCGGTATAGATAAAAAGACCTTAGAAGGACTGACCAAAAACTTTAACTTTAGCATGGGATCTAAAAGCGTTAATGCGTTTATGTTCAACCCCTTGAAGCAGATGACGAAATTGCTGAAAGGGGAACAGGTGACGGAAACCGACATTTTTCAACCCGCTTTTGATGGGCTGGCCAGTGATGCAGGCTTGGATCCTCAAACCAAAGTAGCTGTAGAACAAGAACGGATTAAAAGACGAGAAATCGAAAATCAGTTTGGCAAGACTCCTTATGTTGCCGTGAACCTAAAAAAACAAGCGTACTTGCAACTGGCGCGTCATGATTTACAAGGCGCCTTAAAACTGCAAGAAGAAGCGGTGAAAGAAGAAGAAAAAAAAGCGGCTAAAAAGTAAGGCTTCCTTTATGCCCTGAGACCCAAAGATTTAGTCTTTCCATAAACCTTCTGTTTTGTGTACAATAAACATGGACTTTAGGTTTATGGAAGGGTTGGTGACACACATGAATACAGTGCTCCGCAATAAGAATATCCGTAATTTTTGTATTATTGCTCATATTGATCACGGAAAGTCGACCTTGGCCGATCGCTTGCTGGAGTTTACCCACACCATTGAAAAACGCATTATGCAAGAACAAATGCTCGATTCCCTTGACTTAGAACGCGAACGGGGCATTACCATTAAGCTCAATGCGGCTCGCATGGAGTTTACCTACGACGACACCTGCTACGTCTTAAACCTCATTGACACCCCCGGCCACGTGGATTTTAGCTATGAAGTGTCTCGTTCCCTAGAAGCCTGTGAAGGTGCTTTGCTTGTGGTGGACGCCACCCAAGGCGTTGAAGCCCAAACATTGGCCAACGTTTACATGGCTTTAGACGCTGATTTAGAAATTATTCCCGTGATTAACAAAATTGATTTACCCAGTGCGGATGTGGATCGCGTTAAAAAAGAAATTGAAGACGTCATTGGCATTGATGCCAGTGAAGCCATTTTATGTTCGGCCAAAGCGGGCATTGGTATTGAAGACGTGTTGCGTGCCGTGGTGGAACGCGTCCCCCCGCCTCACATTGAAGAAGACAAACCCACCCGTGCCTTAGTGTTTGACAGTTATTTTGACAGTTACATGGGTATTATTGCCTATATTCGAGTCATGGATGGTGAAATTCGCAAAAACGATACCATTCACTTCATGCAAAACGGCCGAACCTATGAAGTGGCTGAATTGGGTACGCTTGTGCCTCCCCTAAAAGTCAAGCGAGACGTCTTATATTCGGGAGAAGTCGGCTATGTGGCCGCTTCCATTAAGGAAATTGGGGCCTTGGTGGGCGACACCGTCACCACCCTTCGGGCCAAAGCCACCGATCCTTTGGCGGGCTATAAAGAAGCTGTGCCCATGGTGTTTTGTGGCCTGTACCCAGCAGACAATGACGATTACAGCGAACTCAAAGAAGCGCTGGCCAAACTCAAATTAAATGATTCTTCCATTACCTTTGAACCTGAAACTAGTGAAGCTTTGGGCTTTGGCTTTCGTTGTGGTTTTTTGGGCTTACTGCACATGGAAATTATTCAAGAACGCATTGAACGGGAATACAATATCGGCATGATTCGCACGGCTCCGAGTGTGGTGTATAAAGTGCATACTGTTAAAGGGGAAGTGATAGAGGTTTCTAACCCCGCTGAAATGCCAGATGCGGGCAAACGAGATTTTATTGAAGAACCTTATGTGAATGTGAACCTGATGTTGCCTCAAGAATTTGTGGGAACGTTGATGGAACTGGCCCAAGATCGCCGTGGCGAGTTTAAAAACATGAATTATATTGACGAAAAACGGGTGAGCCTAGAATATGAACTGCCCTTAGCCGAGATGGTCACGGATTTTTATGACCACCTCAAAAGTCGTTCTAAAGGCTATGCGTCTATGGATTATACCTTCTTGGAATACCGACGTTCCAAACTCGTGAAGTTGGATGTCATGCTCGCAGGCGAAGTGGTGGATGCCTTGAGTGTGATTATTCATGAAGACAAGGCGTTTTACATGGGTCGTGCGTTGACGGAAAAGCTCAAAAAATTGATTCCGAAGCAAATGTTTGAAGTGCCGATTCAAGCGGCGATTGGTAGCCGAGTGATTGCCCGAACCAACATTAAAGCCATGCGTAAAAACGTGCTGGACAAATGCTATGGGGGGGATATTAGCCGTAAACGTAAGTTGCTTGAAAAACAAAAAGAAGGCAAAAAACGCATGAAGGCCGTGGGACGAGTTGAAGTACCCCAAGAAGCGTTTGTGGCCGTGTTGAGCTTGGATGAAGACTAGCGTGTTTTATCTAGCAAATACTATAAATCTAGTAAAGCAGTATAAGTCGGTAAAATATACAAGGTGTCTCCTTCTTCAACACCTGCCAAAGCCTGAACTAACGCTGTTTTGATGCAAGGTTCAACTTTTGGGTGCCAATTGCTTAAAAGCGTGGCATGTTCTAAGCGATTGGCGAGTTCGTACGCCCGTGACCCACTTAAGGTGTATCTTTCACTGTTGGGATGCGTAGAGAGTAATTGCTCAAAATCCGTATCCCAAATCCACGAAACATCTTCTCCATCGGCGTAAGCGTCATTTAAGGCCATTAAAACATGGGCGGTTTTGTCCGCACACACTTGTTTAAGGACTTCGCAAGCGCCTGCGGGGTTTTTGATGAGCATAATTTGCACCGCTTTCCCGTCTATCACGCGCTTTTCAGATCGGCCAAACATGGGCTGGTGCATCGTCAAGGCCTGCTGAATCGCTTCAACTGAAATAGGGTACTGCCCTGCCACACAGGCCCCTGCTAAAACATTATACGCATTATACAACCCCAATAACGGGCTTTTTAGAAGGATCCCTTGGCCTAGCACGTCATGATCTAAAGAAAGCAACCATCCTTCTGCTTCAAGGGCTAAGGGGGTGAGGCTGGCCTGTAGCGTGGGGCGCTTAAACCCGCATGCGTTGCAAAACCAATCGCCCAAATGTGCAAAGCTACGGCTATGGTACAAAACGGCTTGCCCACATTCAGGGCAATTGGCGACTTCTTGAGGGTGAGGCACGGCGCGTGCTAAGCCTGTGCGGGCTTGAAGACTTGAATCAGCACTTACATTTAAGCCAAAATAAATCACACGCAACCCTTGTTTTAGGGCCTGTTGCCCCATGCCTACTAGCATAGGGTCATCCGCATTCAGGAACAACGTTTCGGTGGTATAAGGAATACCTTGTTCGATAAACCCTGCCGTGGTCGAAAGTTCCCCATAGCGATCGAGTTGATCGCGAAACAGATTCAACACCACTAAATCAGACGGCTTTACGGCTTGAGCCACTTTGCCCACGGTGGCTTCGTCCGTTTCTATAACGGCAACTTTTGCCGTGTACTGCCCGTTCCACCCAACGGCTTGCGCCAAACAGGTGGTAATGCCATAAATTAAGTTCGCACCCCTTTCATTGAGCAAGCATGGCGTTTCCCCCGCTTGAAAGATGTCTCGTAAGAAAGTGGCCGTGGTGGTTTTGCCGTTGGTGCCTGTAATCATAATACGCCAAGGGGGCAAGTGCTGCGCTAAAGCGTTTAAAAATGTGGGATGCCACCTTAAGGCCAACTTACCGGGGAGGCTTGTGGCAGAGCCTTTACCACTCAAGCGAATCGCCCAACTGAAGGCTTTAACCAGTAAGCTTGCCACGTGGTCTTTAAGCGTCCATGGGGATGTTGAGATTAGGCAGGGGTCTGTTAGTGTCATGCGATTATTTTACACCGAAATGCTTAAAAACGGTTATACTAATACGTGTGCTGTGAAAAGAAAGTGCGATTGATGAGCCGTGTTCCTCAAGTTCTCCCTAAAGTCCCTGCCAAGCTATGGCCCTTGGCGATGCTTACGCTGCTGTATAGTGTGGTGATATGGGCGGGCGTCTTGACGCCTTATGCCCCCAACAGTGTGCGTGAAACGCAGTCGTATTTACCGCCTACCCCTATTCAATGGAAAAACTTAGAGGGACACTGGGTCGCCCCCTACGTGTTTCACTATAAGCGCGTGTTTGACGCCAAAAACCTACGCTTTACCTACGAACCTGAATTAAGTAAACCCTACCCCCTGAAGTTTGGGGTTCGGGGGGAGGCTTATACCATGCTAGGCGTGATTAAAAGCGATTGGCATTTACTGGGTGTGGAAGCCCCCGCGAGTTTAAGCTTCTTGGGGCGAGACGTCAACGGCAGAGACAACTTTTCAAGGCTCTTACATGCGGGGCAGATTTCATTATTTATTGGATTCTGTAGTCTGTTGGTTTCCTTGCCCTTGGGCTTAAGTATTGGTGCGTTGTCTGGCTATTTAGGGGGGTGGGTGGACACCGTTCTAATGCGCTTGACTGAAGTCTTAATGTCGATCCCTTCGATTTTTTTGTTGGTGAGTTTGGCGGCTTTATTACCCGCAAGCTTAAGTAGTGGGGTGCGTTTCATCTTAGTTTCAATGTTGATGGCCACCATCGGTTGGACGGGGCTGGCTCGTGTGATTCGAGGCATGGTGTTAAACATCAAACAAAACGCCTTTGTAGATTCGGCTCGTTGCATGGGTGCTAGCCTCCCCCGTTTGATTTTTAGGCACATTTTGCCACAAACCGCTTCTTATGTGGTGGTTTCCTTAACGTTGGGGGTTCCGGGGTATATTTTAGCGGAATCAGGGTTGAGTTTTTTAGGCTTGGGCATTCAACAACCCGATGCCAGTTGGGGCAATATGTTGAAAGAAGCGCAGGAACTGTCTAACTTGTTGGAACATCCGTGGATGTTGGCTCCAGCGGTCTTTATCTTCTTGGCGGTGTGGAGTTATAACCTACTGGGTGATGCCTTGCGAGATGAGTTAGACCCTAATGTTAAAAAACTGCTTTAACCCATGCCCAATCCTTGAAAGAAATGAAAAAACACCCCGAACAAGATTCGAACTTGTGACCGTCCGCTTAGAAGGCGGATGCTCTATCCAGCTGAGCTATCGAGGCGTATTTTCATGGAATCTTCTTTTGAGTTGAACTTTAAAGACTCATTTTACATGCTAACATAAAAAAGGGGAAACACGCACTTAGAACTCCGAAAAATCATCCGTATTCAAGGGGCGTCTTAGAAGGGGGAGGCGTCTTTTAACAGGACTTAAGAAGAACAATCGCTTGGTACTGGCCACAATGACCGATAGAGGTAAGATAAACAAAACGCCCCATAAGCCTGCTACATCGACACTAATCAGCAAAATAAACATCAAAATCAACGGGTGAACGTAATAGCGTTTGTCAAACAGATGGGGACTTAAAAACTTGGCGCGTAAAATGTGAAAGCCCCCTGCCAGAAGCCCTAAAATAAGCAGTTTACTTAACGCCAGTTGGGCCATTAAAATTAACGCTGGTAACAATAAACCCAACCAAGGCCCCAGTACAGGAATAAAACACAATAAGGCGTACACAAAAGCAAGTAACCCCGCATAGCTTAGCCCTAATCCTTGAAAGACTAGGTACATAAAGATCCCGGAAACCAGCGCACTTACCGCGTAAGCTTTCACAGTGCGAAACATCAATACTTGACTCAGCACCACCCCGCGTGCCAAACGATTATTACGACTATTGGGTAACAACACGGTGACCAACTTGGTGATTTTAGCGCCATCCACCAAGAGATACAGGGAAATTAACTGCCCCATTAAAATATAAAAAAGGGGGGTAATGCTTTTAGAACCCAATGTATACAACCCCCCCACCAAGTGGCTTTTGAGTAAGTGGAGTTGATCTGCAATGACGTGAGGCAAGGTGAAATCTAAGTCTTTTTGAAGTTGCCACAATAACCCTTCTACCCGATGAAATGCTTTGGGAATGAACTGTTGTAATTCATGGAATTGAAGGCTTAAAGAAGGCAAAATAGTGACGACAAACACAAAGAAAAAGAACAGAATACAGGCATACGCAATAATAACACTCACATGCCGAGACACTTTGAACACTGGTTTTTTGATCACTTGACACGTGCCTTTAATGGCGACATTGAGAACAGCATCCACAAACAAAACCCAGCACAACACAATGAATGTAAAATTATAGGCCCCTACAAGCACCATAATTTCATTAAAAAGCAGCTGAACGAGATGGAAACTGCCAATCACTAATAAAAAAGCTCCCAAAAGGCTCAAGTTGATTTTAAGCCATCGTGAAGAAGACGAAAGCGCTGAAGGCGTTGAAGCGTAGAGGGATGAAGACGGCATAGCAGGGGTTACTCAGGTATTTTTGAAGGGATATTCTAATAGATCGAAGATTTTGTGGGGGAAAGGGCGTCGAGTTTAGGGGCATTAAACTGAAAGGTTTTCAGGCGTTTTAGGGTCACCAGTGTAATGGCGGCAAGCGGAATCGCGAGCAAAATCCCGAGAATGCCTCCAAGTTTTCCACAAATAATGAGTGAAACAATCACAAAAACGGGATGCATGCCCAGGGCATTGCCAAAAAAGTGGGGTTGAATGAAGTTGTCCTTTAAGGTTTGCCAAAGGTAACTGCTGGCAAACACACCGATCAACGTCGTAAAATTGCCTGTCAACACAATCACCACTAAGGCAGGCGTAAAGCCAATATAAGTCCCCACCACAGGCAAAAGTTCTGAAATGGCGAAAATACTGGCCAGTAGCAACGCATAAGGCACCCCAAACAAACTGTAAATCACAAACATGTAAAGCCCTGTAATTAAGCCTAAAAAAACCTGCCCTTGCACAAAGGCAAGCATAATACGGTGCAAGTCACTTGCAAAGTTTTGCACGTGTTGCCGTAAGCCAATGGGCAAGTGGGTGTACAGGCTCTTCATGGTGCTTTGCCCTTCAAGTAAGGCGTAAAACACGTACACAATCAACAGCACAACCCACAAAACACGCGTCAACCCAGCACTTAAAAACACATTCCCCTGCCCAACACTTAATTGAAACCAGGATGCAATGGATTCCATCACCGCTGGTGGCACCCGCCACGTCATGGGTCGCAAGGCATCGTAAGAATCAATAAAGGGGAGGTTTTTAATGAACGGGATTAAAGAGGGATGCTGATGCCCTAGGGCATCGATTTTTAATTTAAGCCCTATGGTCATTTTACTTAAGGTTAAGGGCAATTCTTTTAAAAAAGTCAATGTTTCGAGTTTAAGGGTCGGCAATAATTGCGTGAGTATGATTGAAGCCACGTAAAGCCCTATAAAATACACGGTAGAAAGCACGATTAGTCGTAGTAATTTTTTTCGTTCGCCTAGGACCGAAGGGCGGTTCCATAAGGCCATTTCAATGCCGTTAAAAAGTTTAAGGAGTCCTTGTTCAAGCCATAATACAGGTGCAAGTAATAGGTACACAAAAACACTGCCCACCACTAAGAGTGATACCGTCAAAGGCAGGAGTCCCGCAATGTAAGCCAAGGCATACAGGTTTAGGAAAAACAACACCATGACCCACAATCGAGTGGTATAACGATCCAAAGAAGGCCTAGACGTGACACGAAAGTTTTGCGTGAACACGAACTACCCTTTCTGACGGCCAGACAAAACATCCGCTTCAGTGGGGGGGGCCTGTTTTGGGGGCGTCTTTGTGCTTGAAGAAGGGGCATCTAACCACTGATTCAACGCATGGCTTGCCCATTGTTTGAGTCCACAAAGGCCTGAAAGACCCCATAACTTGGCTTGATTGAACACAACAGGAACGTTGCCTAAAGAACGCTGAATAAGCTCAACCCCTGAATCCACTTGTTCAACCAAACGCGCCGTATGACTTGTAATGGCTCTTAAATCTTGAATCAAAGGCACTAAATCAAAACGCGCGATGTTAATAAAATCCAAGGCGTGTTGTAATAAGAACAAGGATTTGTACAACAACAGCGCCAACAATACGCCCACAGGAATCAATAACACGGTGAGCAGTTCGAACATTTTGGCGAGTTGAACGTCAGCTAAAGAATTGGCAAACATGGGCGTTACTTTCTAGCAAGGCTTAAGTCTGTAATGAAGACTCAATGGTTTCAATGGCTTGTGGGGGTTGCACGGCTTCTTCCGCGTCAAGGTCATCATCGTGCCAAGCAAGATCTTCACGAGACTTGGCTTCGTTTATTTTTTTGGCATCTTGAGTGGCTTGCCATTTATTCCAGCGCTTTTCCAGCGAATAACGCTTTTCATCTAAGTATTGACGCGCTTTACTATAAGGATTTTCCACTTCTTCTTTGAGGTGTTCTACCCCTTCTTTGAACTCAGAACTGGTGTCATCCACCCATTTTTTAGCCAGGCGACGGTTTTCGCTCCCACTATTTGGGCTGTAAAGCAGGCTTAATAAGGCGCCTGTCAAGGCACCGACGAGCAGTCCCACTAAAAAGTTCTGTAAGGAATTGTCTTGAGATTTGGACATGGGAAGCGTCTCCTTTCATTAAGGGTAAGGGTTTACTTACAGTTTAGTGCTTTTGTCGGATTTTTGCAAACTTTTTATAAAATATAAAGGATTCAAGGCGTCTGGGTTGTAATAGAAAGCCAGACACTTGGTGTACAATAGTGCTATACTGTTGGAAAAAGGAAACACTGTATGCCCTTATTTCAAGCTGAACGTTTGCCTCCTGCGGTGGACTATCCCGAAATCACGCCTTATAAGACGTATCGCCTGCCTGTGTCGAACTTACATACCTTGTATGTCGAAGAAAGTGGGAACCCAAACGGCGTGCCTGTCTTATTCTTACACGGAGGCCCCGGTTCAGGATGCAGCGAAAAGCATCGCAGGCTCTTTGATCCCACTCTGTTTCGCATCATCATCCACGATCAACGCGGCGCAGGACGCTCCACCCCTCACGCCAGTTTGCAAGAAAACACCACATGGCACTTGGTGTCTGACCTCAACGCCATTCGTGAGCATTTGGGCATTGAACAATGGATCGTCTTTGGCGGTTCGTGGGGTTCGACGCTTGCTCTTTCCTATGCCCAAAGCTTTCCACAACATTGCTTGAGCTTGGTGTTACGAGGCATCTTCCTAGGCACGGCGGATGAAGTCAAGTGGTTGTATCAAGAAGGGGCCAATGCGCTTTCCCCTCACTTATGGCAAGACTTTGAAGCGGGCATTCCCCCTGAAGAACGGCATGATATGGTGGCGGCGTATTACAAACGGCTGACTGGGGTGAATAAACAAAAACGCCTAGACGCTTGTAAACGCTGGGCCAGATGGGAAATCAGTAATTGTACCCTACATGTTGACGACGCTTTATGTAAGCAATTTGAAGCGGATGATCACGCCGTTTCATTGGCGCGTATTGAATGTCATTACTTTATGAATCAGTGCTTTTTTGACAGCAAAAACGAAATTCTTAACCCTCAACGACTTGAGGCCATTCGTCACCTGCCCTTAAGCATTGTACATGGGCGCTATGACTTGGTTTGCCCGCTTAAAAATGCGTGGTTGTTATATGAAGCGTTGCCCCATGCCGATTTTTACTTGGCCGCTGAAGCGGGGCATGCCAGTTCTGAAAAGGGACTGAAGGATGCGTTACATTATGTGGTGCATCGTTATGGGGAAGCGGTACATATGAAAAAGACCTATGCCACCGGTTGAGAGGACCTACCCTAGATGATGATGGTTCGTGCCAGTACGGATTTTTCGAGATGGTTTTTACGGCGTTTGCTTGAAGGGCTAGTAACCTTGTTTATGGTGTTGCTTTTAACGTTTTTTTTGCTTCGTTTAATGCCGGGCAATCCCTTTGACGGGGATAAGGGCTTGTCTCCTTTGGTGAAGCAGGCGCTAGAAACCCGTTTTCGCTTAAATGAACCGATGTGGGTTCAATTCGTTCTGTATTTAAAAGGCCTATTTCACGGAGATTTAGGACCTTCACTCACCCAAGAAGGTCGTTTGGTGGGGGATATGCTCAAGGACGCTTTGCCGACTTCTTTTGGACTGGGTTTTTTGGCGCTGATGTTGGGCGTGCCTGTGGGGGTTTTGACCGCGATTTGGGGGAATCAAACGCCGTCTAAAAACGTGGTAGGGACTTTGGATTCGATCGCCTCTTTATTTTTAGCTTCCCCTAGTTTTTTAGTGGCAGGGGTGCTTATTTTGACCTTTAGCGTGAGTTTGGGTTGGCTTCCCGCAGCGACTTTGACCACGCCCTTGCACTGGGTTTTACCTGTGGTGACGCTGGCCATTGTGCCGTATACCTTCACCTATCTCTTACTCAAGCAGTCCCTTGCCGATGAATCTTCCGCCTTATATCTACAAATGAAGCAGGCAGCGGGGATTCCCCCTGTGCAAGTGTTTATGCGTCACCTGTTGCGAAATGCCTGGTTGCCTGTCTTGTCTCTGGCTGGGCCTTTGGTGGCGAATGTGATGACAGGATCTTTTGCCATAGAAGTGTTATATGCGATTCCCGGTTTAGGACGCCAATTCGTTTCAGCCATTATTAACCGTGACTACACCGTTGTGATGGGATCTACCCTACTGTATGCGACGCTCCTTCTGCTGATGAATCTGCTTGCTGATATGTGTATTGTGGGGCTAGATCCTCGCCGTCGGGAGGCGTAAAGCATGACTCAAACATCGTCCCCACGTTCATGGTCGCTATCGTCCGCTTATGTTATTTTGGGTTTTACGCTTCTTTTGATGTGCGTCGCTTTTTTTAGAGATGCCACCACCATTCACCGTTTTGATGCTGGCGTACTGCCTTTTCAAACATGGCGCTACCCACTGGGCACAGATGACTTGGGGCGTGATTTACTCGCACGCCTTTCAGTGGGGACGCAAATTTCTATGACGGTGGGCCTCGCAACAGCCTTAGTGGCTTCGACGTTTGGTAGTGTGTACGGCATAACAGCAGGCCTGTTGGGGGGGCGCTTAGGGGATGCCTTAATGCGGGGGGTAGATGTGCTTTATAGCTTACCCGGCCTGATGGTCGTGGTGTTGTTAAGCGTCTTTTTAGAGCCGTTGTTGTTGAACGTGGTTCCGCCTACGTTCGCGCCTGTGGTGAAACTCAGCAGTTTGGTGATGGCCTTGTCCTTCTTTAGTTGGCCTGAATCGGCGCGGCTGATTCGTGGGCAAGTGCTGGCCTTAAAACAACAAGCCTTTGTGGCGGCGTTTTATACGCTAGGGGGGGACTTAAGACGGCTGATTTTCGTTCATTTTTTACCGAATCTCTTGCCTTATGTGATGATTAGTATTATGGTGGCCGTGCCTCGTGCGATATTGACGGAATCGACGTTAAGCTTTATTGGCTTGGGCATGGAAGCCCCCTTGAGCAGTTGGGGGACTTTGGCGTATGAAGGCTGGTTTTTAATACGAGTACAGCCTCATGTGGTGCTAGAAGCATCGCTTGCGATTGCCTTAAGCATGTGGGCGATGAATACGCTGATTCGTGATTTGAAGATGCGTTGGGCGCTGAGGTAGTTCCAACGTTACAGCACTGTAAGAAAAAAGATTTAAAAGGCTATACCACACCATACCAGTCTCTAAACACTCGTGGGTTTGGCACTTTGTTTAGTGCTGGCCTTGGATTTTGAGGCAGGCCGTGCTTCTACATCTTGCACGGGGTCCTTTTTTACCGTATCTGTGGCATCTCGCTTTAGTTTAACAGGAATACTTGCCATCAAGGCCACTTGATTCGTTTCTGGATCTGTTTCTAAGTTAAGCTCAATGTCTTGCTTGTCAATTTCAATGTATTTTGAAATAACAGTCACGAGTTCATCTCGCATGGCTTCAATCACATGGGGTTCAAGTTGCGTACGGTCATGCATCAACACCAAACGTAAACGATTATACGCAGAAGAGCGTCCTGAATTGGAGGCCTCATCCGCATCGAAGTTTTTGTCTAAAGGAGTGTTAGACGTAGAGGCATTTTCTAAAGTGGTTAAACCAAATAAATGAAGGAGTTGTTTAAACATATCTATAGACCTTTCTATCAGTAATCGGCAAATAAGCGGTTTGTTCTTTTGGCTCAAACAGAGCCAAAAAGCTTACGCCTGCCTACGACTTCCCTTGAACAAGGATTTTAACTTGTCTACCCATGAATCAGGCTCATCCAAGTTCAAGAAAGGGACTTCTTCACCTGCAATACGCTTGGCGACGTTGCGGTAGGCTTGGCCAGACACACTTTCTTCAATGTTGACAACAGGTTCGCCTCGGTTGGTGCTAACAATAATGTCCTTGTCTTCAGGAATCTGACCCAATAGACGAATGGACAAAATCTCTAAAACGTCTTCAGTCGACATCATATCATTCATTTTTACCAACGCTGGGCGCACTCGGTTCAGCACCAAACGATAGTCTTCAATCGTATTTTTTGCTTCTAATAGGCCAATCACACGGTCTGCATCTCGAACGGAAGACATTTCGGGGGTGGCGACTACAATGGCTTCGTCAGCCGCGGCAATGGCGGTTTGAAACCCTTGCTCAATGCCTGCTGGGCAGTCTAACAACACAAAATCCGCCACTTCACGCAACTGCTTACAAATTTCAACCATATGCTCTTCATTCAACGCACTTTTGTCTCGGGTTTGAGCCGCAGGCAAGAGCGTTAAATTGGGCAGGCGCTTGTCTTTCACCAGTGCTTGTTGCAAACGGCAACGCCCTTCTAACACGTCAATTAAATTATAGACAATGCGGTTTTCAAGCCCCATTAAAATATCGAGGTTGCGCAAGCCAATGTCGGTGTCGACCAAGACGACTTTGTAACCCAATCGCGCAAGCCCAGTGCCGATGTTGGCGGTGGTGGTGGTTTTACCCACCCCGCCCTTGCCTGAAGTAACCACGATGACGCGACCTTTAGGCTTTTCGGACTTTTTTTTAGGGGCTTTTTCTGTGGAATCCATCAAATCTTTTTCGACTGTCATGGTGCATACCTCATAAATACAAAGAAAACTAAGTTGACTTACAGAGCAAAACGCCGTACGTATTAAACATATTGATTAGCAACGTAACTATTTAATAGTATACGCCAAAGGGAATTGTTTTGGTTACGATTGTAAAGTCTTTTACTAAAGATGTTACATTTTTTAAGTTTTGGCAAAGCACTTAGGCAATTTTTAGGGGGGTTAGCCCTTTATTAGATCATCGAACGCTATACTTGTTTTTCTATGTTCAGAAGGAATCATTCCCCTTGCAATACTCAGTACGCAACCTTTCCATTCGTTCTTTTTTACAGTACAGTTTTGGCCTGCCTTCATGGATGCGTGGCGTTTTAATGTGCGTGGCCTTGAATCTGTATAGCCTCATGTCTCCCTTGTGGGGATTGATCAAAACCGCTTTGAATCCCTACCTAGATTTAAACGCCTTGGCGCAATCGCCTGAAGACGCCCTAACGACCTTGATGCAATGGGCTGATTTTTTCGCCCTAAACCCCCACGCGTTAGAAGAGTTACAAATACGCCTTATGACGTATGTGGGGCTACATGTGCTGTACATGCTGTTGATGTGGAAGATGAGCCTGTGGGCGATTAAACAGGTGAAGACCAAGGTAGAATCGCCCTAAGCGCGCGTAAGATTTTAGCCATTGGACGGTTCCTTTCAGCCAAGCGAGGCAAGTCTTGCAACAGTTGTCTTAACGGCTCCATCACCCCTTCGATGTTTAATGCATCCAAGGCAACATTATGGACTACTTCCTGATTATGGAGTATTTCAAGGGTTTGACGATTACCTTTGTCAATAAGATTTTGATTTTGTGTTGTAACGACTCGTCCAATCAACCCATCAGTCGAACTTTTTAGTAGATTCAGGATATCACCAAAAGCATCTGCGACTTCTTGTGCTTGTGTGTGATTGGTTCTTAAAGAAGGAGTATTACATGTAGCACGATTATGTACTAATCCTAGTTTCGAAGCTTCCTTTGAATTTAAGTCAAGTCCTTGGCGCTGTTGGAGCGAAGAAGGTTGATTTACACTAGCTTTACTAAAGTTATTGGGGGGGGTACTGGACAGGCGCATGGGGGTTTTTCCTTTCGGGAAGTTGAATCGGCGTCATAAATGGAACATGCTTTTTTAGCGTACCTTCACATAAAACAACGTCAAGCTTTTTTTGTGCTAAAAAAAATCTTCACAAGGGCGTGTGTTTGATTTAGGCTAGAACTGAAACTCCCCAAGAAAGGTCTTCATGCCATGATGCCCCCCACGCCTTCGCAGACGGCTTCTCATTTCGATTCCATTGAACGCGCGATTACCACGCTAAAGGCCGGGCGCTGTATTATATTGGTGGACGATGAAGATCGTGAAAATGAAGGCGATTTGGTCGCACTGGCCGATCGCATTACCCCTGAAACCATTAATTTTATGGCCGTTGAAGGACGCGGGCTTATTTGCCTAGCCCTTACCCCCCAACGATGCCAACAACTGGAGTTGCCTCAAATGGTCACGCATAATGAAGAAGCCCTTCAAACGGCCTTTACCGTAAGCATTGACGGGCATCCAAAATATGGCATCACCACAGGCATTTCGGCGGGCGATCGAGCCAAAACCATTCAGCTCGCGGTGGCGCAACAGGCCAAGCCCAACGACTTGCGTCGACCTGGGCATATTTTTCCTCTACGGGCGAAAAAAGGGGGCGTTTTAGAGCGGGTGGGGCATACGGAAGCCAGTGTGGATTTGGCGCGTTTGGCAGGAGCAGAACCTGCGGGCGTGATTTGTGAAATTATGAATGAAGACGGCACCATGGCGCGTCGCCCTGATTTAGAGGTGTTTGCTCAAACCCACAATTTACCCTTGATTAGCATTGCTCAATTGGTGTCGTATCGTTTGGCCACTGAAACCACCATCAAGCGCATTTCTACTGCGAAAATGCCCACTCGTTTTGGTGAATTTGAAATCGTGGCCTATGAAAATACGCTAGACGATTCAGAACATGTGGCGTTGCTCAAGCGTCCTGAAATCATGACCCCTGAAAATGAAACCCCCTTAGTACGGGTGCATTCTGAATGCTTAACGGGCGATTTACTCGGCAGTTTACGCTGTGATTGTGGCTTTCAGCTCCATGGGGCTTTAAAGCAAATTGCCCAATACGGCCATGGGGCGTTGGTGTACTTGCGTCAACATGAAGGGCGGGGTATTGGACTTAATAACAAAATCAAAGCCTACGCCTTGCAAGATGAAGGCTTAGACACGGTTGAAGCCAATCACAAACTGGGCTTCAAAGCGGATTTACGTCAATACGGCATAGGGGCGCAAATCATCCGAGACTTGGGCTTTCATACCTTTGATTTATTGACCAACAACCCTCGAAAAATTCGAGGGCTAGACGGTTACGGCTTAGAAATTCGTCAACGCGTGCCCTTGCTTGAAGGCGTTGGGGCCGACAACTTGTTTTACTTACAAACCAAGAAAGAAAAGCTTGGGCATATGATGGAAAGTTTAAGTACGCCAGCCCCTGTGAACGGGGTGGGAAAGGAGCTTTCATGAATAGTAAACTCCAGCAAGTCAACCCGTTTGCTTCTGAAAAAGAAGGGGACTTTTTAGCGTTTTTAGAAATGCCCCGTCGCATTGCGGTTGTGACGGCTCAGTTTAACGCCCACATTACCCATGCTTTAGAAAAAGGCGTCTTAGAGACTTTAAGCCCCTATGCCACGCTACAGTGCATTAAGGCTCCCGGTGCGGTGGAATTACCACTGCTGGCTCAAAAAGCCTTCGATGCTGGGGTCGATGCCGTTATTTGCCTAGGCTGTGTGATTCGCGGGGACACCACGCATTATGAGTATGTGTGCCACATGGCATCGCAAGGCATTTTAGACGTGAGCTTGAGATACGGCAAGCCCGTTATTTTTGGGGTATTGACGTGCGAAAATGAAGCGCAGGCCATCGCTCGAACGTTAGATGATTTAAACGGCGTGGAAGACGCCGTGCGAGCCAAGCTCAAGGGCTTGGATCCTGTAGGCAATAAGGGTCGTGAAGCAGGCGAAGCGGTTTTAGAAACCTTGTATGGCCTGTATCAACTTAGTTTACTTTCCCATGAATAAAGCGTCTTTTTTTACGACAGATATTGCTCAAGCAATCGACACCCTCAAGGCGGGGGGGCTCGTGGGCTTGCCAACGGAAACGGTCTACGGCCTTGCTGCAGATGCCTCAAACCCTGAAGCGGTGGGGCGCATTTTTGCCTTTAAAGAACGTCCGTCGCAACATCCGTTGATTTTACATGTTGCTGATGACGGCCTTAGGTGGATGCGTTACGGCGTGGTCAATCACCCTGTCATTGAAGGGCTCGCTTCAGCTTTTTGGCCCGGTGCGATGACGTTGATTCTCAAAAAAACAGACGCCGTTTCACCCCTCGTCACAGGCGGGAAGGATACTGTGGGCTTACGAATCCCCAACCACCCTGTGGCTCAAACCATGCTGAAAGAAAGTGGGCTAGCATTGGCCGCGCCTTCGGCCAATCGCTTTGGGCAAATTAGCCCGACCACCGCAGATCATGTCTGGCAATCCTTCCACGATTCCCCCTTATTAGGGACGTTTCCTTTCACCATTTTAGAAGGAGGCGCTTCTGCAGTAGGGCTAGAATCCACGATCGTCGATTGTAGTGAGATAGACGAGCAGGGCATCGTGATTTTGCGCTTGGGGCAAGTCACGCAAGAATCGGTTGCAGAGATCGCCAAGGCTTACGATGTGGCAGTTTCGGTGAAGGATTGCCATGCAGACGAGACGGAACACACTGTGGCTTCAGGGACTTACGCCCGTCATTATGCCCCCAACACGCCGAGCCAGTTGGTACATGTGGGGGATTTTGAAGACGTCTTGTGGGAAAAGGCCTTGAAGCATGAAACGCCCTTAGGCGTTTTAGCCTTTCATGAAAAGCCTGATTCCCTGCAAACACCGATACATTGGGTGGAAGCGTCTAATACGCCTGCCGTTTATGCGCAAACGCTTTATGCCCACTTGCGCCATTTAGATGGCTTGGGTTGTGGCGAGATCTTGATAGAGGCGCCACCTGAACAAGCGGCGTGGCGGGCGGTTTTAGATCGGCTTAAGCGTGCGACTCACCGTTGAGGCGAGTGACGACTTAAAAATCGGCGTCCAGCGAAAAGCTACGCTCGTCAGTGGATTTGTTCATCACGCCTGCTTTTTGATACGCCCCCACACGCGCTTCAAAGAAGTTCGTTTTGTTTTGAAGCGAAATATGTTCCATAAACGCAAAGGGGTTTGTGGAACCAAAGACTTTGGGTTGGCCTAGTTCACTGAGTAAACGATCGGCCACAAACTCGACATACTGACACATTAAACGGCTGTTCATCCCAATCAGTTCAACAGGTATCGCATCCGTGACGAACTCTTTTTCAATGGAAACGGCTTCTGTGACAATTTGACGGATGCGTTCTGGGGCGAGTTTATTTTTCAACATGCTGTACAACAAGCACGCAAAATCGGTGTGCATGCCTTCGTCTCGTGCAATTAGTTCGTTACTAAAGGTTAAACCGGGCATTAAGCCACGTTTTTTCAACCAGTAAATGGAACAAAAGCTCGACGAAAAGAAAATCCCTTCCACACAAGCAAACCCCACCAAACGTTCCGCGAAACTGTCTGAATTATTGATCCACCTTAAGGCCCATTCGGCTTTGGTTTTAACACAAGGAACGGTTTCAAGGGCATTAAACAAACGATTTTTCTCATAGCTGTCTTGAATATATGTGTCAATCAGCAGAGAATACATTTCAGAATGAACGTTTTCCATGGCGATTTGAAACCCATAAAAACAACGTGCTTCAGGGATTTGCACTTCTGTGGCAAAGCGTTGTGCCAAGTTTTCATTCACGATACCGTCGCTGGCGGCGAAAAACGCCAAGATGTGTGAAATAAAGTGACGCTCGTCATTATTGAGGTTCTTCCAGTGATCCAAATCTTCTGAAAGATCTACTTCTTCTGCCGTCCAAAAAGACGCTTCAGCTTGTTTGTACATGTTCCAAACAGCATCATGCTTAATCGGGAAAAGCACAAAACGGCTTTTATTTTCAACCAAAAGGGGTTCAAATTGGTGATCCACGAGCTTTACTTTCTCTAAATTTTGCAGGGAGGCTTTTGAAATAATTTCAGTTTCAGCAAGCGACATCATTCGGTTCCTTTATCATCTTTTCAATGGAGTAGACTTACTTTACTAGTATAGGCGAAATTTTTAAAAAATGGTGTAAAAATCCACGGGCGTGATGTTACAGTTTTTATTTTTTTTCTTGACTTTCTTAAAAAGGGTTCCAAAAAAAGATTTACTTTGTTTTATGAAAGTACGTCAACTCGGTAACTTTGCCTGTTGTCATTCATATTTGTGTCATGATGAAGAAAAACAGAAAGATTAAATATGGGTACTCTTGTTCCAAGCCCAATGATGGTGAATCCCCTGATGTCTGGGGGGTATGGCATGATGAATCCCTTTATGATGGGGGGTTATGGCTACGGCATGGGGCTTTATGACGGTTTTGGCTATGGCATGACAAACCCCTTTATGTACGGCGGTTACGGTGGTTCTGTGATGAGCCCCTTTATGATGGGGGGCTATGGTGGCATGGGACTTTACGGGGGTCTGTATGGTGGGCTTTATGGGTATGGCGATCGTTTTTCGGGGAACTTTTTTAATGGCGGAGGGTGGGTTAATCCTGTCCCCCCCACGCCGACGCCTCCCATTATGCCAGAACCTTCGGATGTGCCTTACCATGACAGTTGTTTAAACGGACTGTGGGGGAGCTTGCATCAAACCATGCCGTTTATTCCTGCCCCCAAAGGCTGGCGGAACCGCATGCTTCCTGAAGCCCCCGGTTATTATCCTTCAAATTACTGGGCTTAAAAAGTGACTCGCCTTAAATCATTGCCTTGCACGATGCACGCACAAAGAAGCTAGGCTCCTAGAATCCACCTATACGCTTTTAAAATAGCGAAAGTGTTCAACTAACGTTGCGGGCTACTTTCAAGTAAAATGCGCAAGGCAGAAAAACCAGCTTCCACTGCTTGTTTTAAGGGCGTTAAATTGGGGGCTTGGCAGTGTTCTAAGCCCGTAAAAAAGTCTTGGCAAAGCGTGGCGTCTAAGGCATCGACAGGCGTCACTGGTAAGCCTAAATCGAAGGCGAGCATCTGGACTTTGGGGTCGTAGTCCAACGCATAAACGTCTGTTTGATTCAACAGGGCTACCACTAAGGCGTGATATCGCATGCCCACCACCCAATGCACACTGGCCAACGTCGTCAAAGCTTGGGCTTGGGGGATATGTTTGAAGACTATTTTGGCTTGAACTTCCCAAGGCAATACTTGACGAAGCCTTTCTTCAAAGGCCTGAAGAAAGGGAGCATCCATCGCATCTTCACAAGAAACCCAGTACAGTTCCACCGTTAAGCCTAGGCTTGCTTGGGTTAAAACACTGGCCAAATGTTGGGCCAAGGCGTGTTGATTGCTTAGGCTAAAACGCTGGTGCGGCCGCAAACTAACGGCCACCTTCCAAACGCTTGAATCCTGCCCTCGCATGGGGTTCGGTGTCTTGTAACGACTGGCATTTAAGGGAGGCAGAAGCCAAACGGCATCGGCCGTGATCATCGGTATTTGGCCACTCAACGCTTCAACAAGCTGGGCACTTTTTTCATCCCTTACCATAACAAAATCACAGGCTTTTAAAGCGATTCCTGCTATTTTTTGGCTTAAAGCTTGACTTAACGGCCCTACACTGGTGAAAACGTGCATCACTTTTAACCCAAACAAGCGGGCCAGTATCATCATCGCACCGTAGTAAATCACACTATTGGGGCCTGTAGAATCCTGAAGGAGGCCACCCCCTCCGCTAATGAAGCCATGGCTACGAAGCAACGCAATAAACACTTGAAATGGGTTGTAGCGATGCACAGCCCCTATGCCGTAGCGTTGCCGTGTACACGCAGGGGATGCTGATAAAACGGTTAATTCATAGCCATGGCCGTGAAATAAACGAATTAAACTCAATAGAATTAATTCGTCTCCGAAATTGTCGAAGCCGTAATAGCCATTTAAAACTAAGCGTTTTGGTCTCATCCGCCTCTTACTCTTTAATCTAAGAACATTACGACTAGTTTAAGCCTGATACAGGTTCTCGTCAACAGGACAAATCCCCATTCTTTTGGGACTTCCCTATTTGTTTCCCGCCTGTGTTGGCGGAAGAGGGTAAAATATAGTATTTTAAAGAGTTGAAAATCGTGATTAACCTCTATGCGGTTGAAATGTAACGAAAACTTTCCCAAACAGAGTAAAATCCCTTAAAATAAAAATAAAGTACGTTTCCTTATTTATTTCTCCCTACAACAGCCCAGTCAAAGTTTACCCCCCCCCTATGAAGCTTGCTCGATTGATCCAACTGTTTATTTTGTCTAGTGTGTTGATGGCTATTCTCATCACCAGTGGATTGGTCTTGCTTTCCTTAGTGAAAACCTTGTTTGCTTTTCTGCATATAGAGCCTTCCACCTGGATTAACTTTGGAACACAATTTAAAACAGAAGACTGGCTTAAAGCGGCCCAGCAAGCATGGGATGCTCCTTCCTCGTCATTGGGTCTGCCGATTTTGGCACAAGGGGCACTAAGCCTTTTATTGATTGCTTCAATGCTCAGCATTGGGACGCTAAGCCCCAAGCGCGGACGCCAAACCCTTATATTACTGACTTTTTTTTGCATCAGTCGCCATATGTTATGGAGAGCCACCGCCACCTTAAGTCCCGATGGGGTGGGAAATATGGTAGCCACTTCCCTTTTGTTTGTAGGCGAATTGATGGCCTATGTTTCTTTATTACTGGGCTATTTTCAGATCTGGGATCCCACGGATCGCGTTAAGAATCCGCCGACTTTAGATCAGAGCGACCTTCCTCATGTGGATGTGATGGTCTGTACATATAACGAACAAATAAGCGTACTGTACCGTACCCTTGTTGGGTGCAACGCCCTACAATACCCAAATAAAACCATTTATTTGTTAGATGATGGCGATCGCATGGAAATGCGACAACTCGCCCAGCATTTGGGGGTTCAATACCTTCGTAGAGATAGCAACCTTCATGCCAAAGCAGGTAATTTAAATCATGCCTTAACACATAGTCAAGGTGATTTAGTGCTTGTATTAGATGCCGACCACGTACCCACCCGTTTTATGCTTAATGAAGTGGTAGGCTTTTTTCAAGAAGATACCAAACTGGCCTTTGTGCAAACGCCTCAACATTTCTTTAGTTTAGATCCCTTTCAGCGTAACTTAGTTGCAGAACATGTCGTTTCTAACGAACAAGATTTTTTCTACCATGTCATTCAACCGGGAAATGACCATTGGGGAGCCACATTTTTCGCTGGAACAGGCGCCGTGTTTCGCCGTAGCGCCCTTGAAAGTATTGGGGGGTTTGCCACGCAAACCATTACAGAAGACACCCACACTGGCATTCGACTTCATGCCAAGGGCTGGAAGTCCGTCATGTACAATAAAAATCTTACGGCGGGCATGGCGCAAGACAGCTTCGCTGACTTTGTTAAACAGCGCTTGCGGTGGGCCAAAGGAATGACCCAAATCACCTTCCATGACCACCCCCTTTTTATTAAGGGACTCACCTTGCCCCAGCGGGTCTGTTATGCTTCTGGCGTGTGGTATTTCTTTTCCAGCCCGATGCGGATAATTTTTATGATGACCCCGTTGTTGTATCTATTGTTTGGCTTGCAACCTATTCAAGCCACACTGACTGAAATTTTTATTTATTATGTGCCTTCTTTTGTTGCACTGTATTGGGGGTATTCTTTGTTAAGTAAAGGAACACGGCACTTGTTTTGGTCTGAAGTGTATGAAACAAGCGTGAGTATGTACCACAGCATTGCCACCTATTCTACCTTGTTTTCTCCGTTTAAAAGCGTCTTTAATGTCACGCCCAAAGGCGAATTAAACGATCGTATTTCCTTTCAGTGGAAGTTGGTGTATCCTCAACTCTTATTGTCCTTAGCCATTGGGGTAGGCCTCATCGTTTCTGCCTGCCGAGCCTTTGAAAATCCTGCTTACTTAGGAGGATTATTCACCAACTTTTTTTGGGGAGTCTATAACCTAAGCTTACTGTTAGGCTCCATCTATGTCGCTCAAGAACGTCCGCAATATCGCTTGGCCCCTCGTGTCAATAAGCAAATCCGTTGTGAGCTCCGCTTGTTAGATGGCACCATTGCCGTAGGATATATCACTAATTTGAGCGAAAATGGGGTGGCGATTACCTTTGCTGAACCCATTCCTGTGGCGGGTACGTTGGCTCTAAAAATTTTAGACTGGGGCATTGATGAAGTGTCGCTTTATAATGTGCAAGTCATCCGTAGTTATGTAAATCCAGAAACCAAAGAACATTCATTGGGCTTGCGAATAGTCAATCGTACGGACGCTCAGCATCAATCCTTGGTGCGTCACATGTTTTCTTCAGCCAGTGTGTGGAACCATACGCAGGAGGCCACTTGGGGGCAATCTTTGTTAAGTATGCTTAATAGCGTGTTTCGTTTGAATAAAGCAGAAGAAAAGTCTTACAAGCGACGCACCCCTCGTTTTCAAGTGTATTTGCCCGCTGTTGTGGAAAGTATTTACCATGGGGTCATCAACACCATGACCAATGAAGTGAGTGAAACAGGTATTTCTATTGTCTTGCCTGCTCAACATCCCTTTAAAGTAGGGGATGCGCTTAACGTTAAAATTGAATGGAGCAATAGTCACACCAGTTCACTGGCGACGCTTATTAAGCGCATTATTCCCTTTCAAAAAGGACAAGTACTCGTAGGCGTGAACTTTGTTCGTTTAAGTCGTCAAGAACGACTTGAAGTGATTGAACAAATTTATGGGCCTCGTGAAGGGTTGATTCGTATTGCTCCTGCCACAGGCTTAAGAGTCCCTTGTATTGTGCGTTTTAACAATGGGCAATCGTACACGGGGATGACGAGTGAAATGAGTGAGATGGGCGTCCGCGTGTATTTAGATCGTCCAGTAAAAGTGATAAAACCCACCCCTGCCCAAGTAGAAGTGTATTGGAAAAATGCCCCAATGGTCAGTTATAAAAGCACCTTTATTCCGACGCATTTAAGCGGAGAAGCCCATTTGGTTTCTTTACTTTATTTTGATGAGCAGAACTTGGCCACCATTGACGATATTTCAAGGCGGTTACAGGGGTAGTGGGTTATTTTATGTTATAATATCCGAAAGATAAAATGGTCTATGGTCTCTTCGTTGTCGCGACGATTTTTTGCTTGGTTATGGTAGTCTGTGTACACGCCCGCAAAAAAAACGAGACTCCTAGAATAGCCTCATCGCCTGTTTCATCTATCAAACACTATAGACTTCTTTTACACCTTTATTTCAACTGTAAGGAGTGGATGCTTTGTATAAATGGGAGTGGTCTGCTTTATTACTAGGCTTAAGTTTGGTTCTTCCTTGTTCGGCACAATCTCTAACGGCTGAAGAAGCTTTTAGGGAAGGCAACATTGCTTTTGCTCAGAAAAATTATACACAGGCCTTAGAACGCTACAGCGAATCCATCGAACTAAACCCTACAGATGCCCATGCCTATTACAATCGTGGGGTTGTGTATGAAGACTTAAAGGACACGATTGGGGCTTTGGCGGATTATGACCAAGCAATCGTTTTAAACCCACAGTTTGCCCAAGCCTATTATAATCGTGCGTGTCTTGAAAAAGCATCGGGCTTGAATGAAGAAGCACTGCGGGATTTAAATGCAGCCATTGAAGCCAATCCCAATTATAGCAAGGCCTATTTATTAAGAGGTCACCTTAAAACCAATGCCATCCAAATTCAAGACGCTTTAGCAGATTACAATAAAAGCATTGAATTGATGCCAGACATACCCGAAGCGTTTTATAACCGAGGGGTACTTAGGGAAAAATTAGGGGACAAATCAGGGGCGTTTGAAGATTTTAGCCGTGCCATTGAACTGAATCCCACCTTTGTTCAGGCGTATTATAATCGAGGCATTGTGCATGAAAAACTCGGCAATACGCCAGATGCCTTGGTGGATTTTAACAAGGCCATTGAGGTGGATCCCACTTACCACAAAGCGTATTTTAGTCGAGGGAACTTGAAAAGCCAAGCGGGCAACCAAGAAGGAGCGGTGGAAGATTACACAGTGGCCTTACAAGCTTACCCGGAAAATGCCCACGTCTACTTTAATCGTTCCATGGCAAAGGTACTATTAAACGACAAGGCAGGGGCGTTGGCGGATATTGAACGAGCCACCCACTTGTTTGATCAACAAAAAGACACCGTCCATCATCAAAAATCTGTTCAGTTACGTTCCAAAATTGAAACCCACTTTATTGATTTAGGAAAATAATACCGTTCAAACGGCATGACAAAAAGAATTAAGAACGACGACAGCCCAAAAATCGTGGGGTTTGTGCACTAGGCAAAGCGCTAAAAAATACGTTATACTGAAAAAGAGTGGCTTTTTTCAACAGGCCTTCACACCCCCAAAAAATCCTTGAAAATCGAGCAAAAAAACCGACTTTCGTGGCCAAAAAACGGACTTTCGTGGCCAAAAAACGGACTTTCGTGGCCAGAAAACGGACTTTCGTGGCCAGAAAATGGACTTTCGTGGCCAAAAAATGGACTTTCGTGGCCAAAAAACGGACTTTCGTGGCCAAAAAACGGACTTTCCGACACACGAAATTAGGCCATTTTTATATCTTGATCCCCTTTTATAGTGTTCGAAAGATGAAACCGCCAGACGCTATTTAATCTGTGCATGGGTAGGACTCTCTTGTGATCCTTCGTTTTGACTGCATTTAAGCACACGCCCCCCACAGTAAGAACACACCCTGTTTTCCATGGGTTCAAACGTCTAAACGGGCTTCATGTTCAATATCGAAAAATTGAACCTTTTCCCATGCAAACGCGATGCTTAGAGGGACTTGCACCACAGAAGAAGTCCATGCTTCAAAAGAAGCGTGAGCCACCAACGCGACGGTCGATTCTGGAGAAGGCGACAGGCGTAAGGTTTGATACGCCCCATGCAATTCACGATGCTGTAAATACGCGAGGAGTTCCGCCGTATTTTCTTGCACTGACTCGCTGGATTGAATCCACACATGTTCGGGGCGAATCCCTAAGAGAACTTTACCAGTTAAAGACGCGTCAAAGTAAGGTGAAAGAGCATTTTTCATGGCCTCAGGCACCCCTAAATCTTCGGCAAAAACCCCTCCTTCAAGACTTTCCAACTGAAACGCATCGTTTTTTTTGTGAAGCACCAGCATATTCATTTGGGCCATGAATCGAGCCACAAACACATTGGCAGGTGCTTGATACATCGTGACAGGGTTAGCATATTGAGCCACTTTGCCTTGATTCATGACCATAATTTTATCGGCCAAAGTCAACGTTTCGGTGTGGTCATGGGTGACGTAAAGGGTGGTGGCCCCTAGTTTTTGGTGCAATGCTTTGAGTTCTTGACGCATTTGTTGACGCAATTGAGCATCTAAATTAGACAAGGGTTCATCCATTAAAAAAAGCTTGGGGTTTCGCACAATGGCTCTACCTAGAGCCACCCGTTGGCATTGGCCTCCACTGAGTTGGCTGGGTTTACGAAGCAGTAAGCGTTCTAAGCCTAGTAAGCTGGCTGCTTGTAGGACTTTTTCTTGAATAAGGGGTTTGGGGACTTTTCGCATTTTTAAGCCAAAGGCCATATTGTCATACACGTTCATATGAGGATACAACGCGTAATTTTGAAAGACCATCGCCACATCACGATCTTGCGGGGCCTTGGTGAGAATGCTGGCTTCTTCAAGTAAAATTTCACCATGGGTGGGGGTTTCAAGCCCCGCGATGCAACGGAGCAAGGTGGATTTTCCACATCCGCTAGAGCCCACCAAAACAACAAACTCACCCGCTTCTACATCCATGTTGATGTCTTTCAAAACAGTGGTTTCACCAAAATGCTTGTCAATATGTAAGAGGCTTAAATACGGCATGACATTCCCTATTGTGCATTGACACTATGTTTAGACACTATAGCATGAAAAAGAAAGACTAGGCAAAGCACTTGTGTGTGTAGTATACTAGGCTGTATACAGTTTCATCTTCTAAAGGATGCTTCCATGACTGCTACCCGATCCACTGCCGAAGAGCTTCCCCTTGAAGCGGACTCTCGCCCCAGCCTTTTTTCGTCTGAATGGCGAAAGCTCCTTCGTGTGAGCGAACGCCAAGAAGTTGATGGTTTAATGAACAGCGTCCGTCAGCAAGCTCGCCCCTTAGAAAAGCTCGTAGAAGCCACCCAGCGATTGCCTGAAGAAGCCCACACGTGGGAAAACGTCGAAGCCTTGTTAAATGAAGACCCCTTGCTAAAAGAGGTGTCTAAGCAAGAAAAGTCCCTACTAAAACGGGCTTTTGTACAAGCCCTCAAAAATCAAGAAACCACACTGCCTGAAGAGGTGTTGGAATCTATAGATTTTGAGTTGCCCATTCCGCCAGACACGGATGATTACTTGCTCAAAACCAGTCACTTAATTGCAAGTAAACTGGCGGGTCTGTTAAATCGTGAACGCTTTATGCATGATGTCTTTCAAGTGGGTGATCTTCACCTTGAAAAGCAGGTGATGGCCAAGCATTTTATGTTGACCTTAGAAGAAAATAAGAAGTTGCGTCGGGCCCTGGCCGAAAGCCAAACGGAACTGGCGAACTTTCAACCAGCTGGCTTGGGATTGTTTAAAAAGAAACACCCCTAAATCTCTTAACACCTCGACTTCTTCCAAAACACTATTTTGACTAAATCAACATTGATTGAACAGACGAGCCCCCCCTTTTTTTCAAAAAGTGAACCTTTATGTCTCCATCGTTTTCCCCCTATGCGTACAATCATTTAAACTGGTTGCCTGAAAAGCCCAGTCGCATTGCGGTGGGTATGTCGGGTGGAGTCGACTCTTCTGCGATTGCCTACATGCTCAAAGAAATGGGGCATGAAGTGGTGGGGCTCACCGCATGGACGCTCAACGGGCCTGGAACGTGTTGTAATGATGCCCTCGTTAATGCGGGCAGGGTCTGCGAAGAACTCGGCTGCGACTTTGACACCGTGGATTTGCGTGCGGAGTTTCATCACTATGTCATGGACTATTACGAAAAAAGCTATCAGGCGGGGATTACCCCAAACCCCTGTGTGGAATGTAATCGCTACGTCAAGTGGGAACGCTTGGTGGATTATGCGCGAGAAGCACTCGATTGTGAGTATGTGGCGACAGGGCATTATTTAAGTATGCAACGCCCCCAAGGCGCCACTGGCGACTTTCACATTCACCGCGCCGTTGACGAGAGAAAAGACCAAACCTACATGCTCGCTCGTGTCTTTCCTAAAGACTTGCAACACGCCTTATTCCCCCTAGGCTTATGGCAAAAAGAAGACGTGTTGGCCTATGCCCGTGAACGAGGCATTATTCAGCAGAGCTATAAAGAAAGCGTCGATGTTTGCTTTGTCTTAGACGGTCAAGCCAACTACTTAAAAGGGGTATTGGGCGTTAAAAAAGGCGAGATTATTGAGGTTGAATCGGGTCAAGTCGTTGGGGAACATGACGGGCATTGGCTGTATACTCGAGGCCAACGCAAGGGCTTAGGTGTGGCGTACGAGCATCCCTTGTACGTCATTAAAACCGATGCAGGTAGCAATACCGTTTTTGTGGGCGCCAAAAGGCATTTAGAAACGCTTGACTTTAAAGTTAAACGCATGAATTGGTTTCACCCGCCAACTGAAACAGCGATGCTTGAACGACAAATTAAGGTGCGTTACGCGGGGGAACCCACCCTTGGGCGTTTGGTGCAGGACCCCATGGGTACCATAGGGGAAGATTACCTGGTGGAACTGGCGAAACCTCAACAGGCCGTCACGCCAGGGCAGATTGCCGCCATTTATGACGCCGATTTTAAAGAACTGCTCGGTGGAGGCTACATTGATGCCATGATCCCCCAAGCCCCGTTTGATGCCTCGTTGGCTAAGCCCTTGCCAGATCTTAACGCCAACTGCTCGATCTAAGATGCTTGCTTGCAAAAAAGGGGTGAGCGTTTTACAATGAACTTACCCCAACTTACAACATTCATTGGTGCGAACCGTGTCAGGGTGGAAACACAGCAGCACACGCTTCCTTTAATGGGTGTAGGAAGGGGCTTTTTTGTGAGGCACTTTTTGAAAAGCGTTATACTGTAAAAGTAACTCAGTTTTGTAATAATGAAGGAACCTTATGATGAACGCCCAAACACCTTCAAGCCCTGAAGTGCCCCCCAGTCAAGCCATCAATTACAGTATGGATGAATTCTTCCGTTTGTCTGCCAAATGCGAAGGGCATCCTGAACAGGTGCAAGCCGTGGCCAGTTTATTTCAAGCCAAACTGATTAACTTTCGTATGGTCAAAGAACTGCTTCAATTGTCGACGGCTCCGTCTAGTTCGGCTCAAGAATAGCAGGCTTTTGCATTAATTCCAAGCAAAGGCCACTGTGAAGTTCTTGTACAAAGGCAACCATCGCCCCCCACGGCATGGGCCTAGGGGCTTTAAGCAAATGGATTTGAAAGGATCTTAGTCGTTCTAGCGTGCTTGTTAAATCCTCGACTTCTAGGCTCAAAAAAAGTGGACTCTTCCACTGGCCCTGTTGAACGAGGGGTAAGCAAACAGGAACGCCCATATGGGCTTCTAACACAGCAGGTTCAACTAACGCCAAGCACCGTCCACCAGAAGAAACCAACGTTTGATAACCTTTCACAGCACTCTGCTTTTCAAGCCTAAAGCCCAAGCCTTCTGTCCAAAAAGAGAGGCTTGCTTCGACGGAGTCCACCACAAGAATGGTATAGCCTAGTTCAACCACGAATTACGACACCGCCATTTGGCTAGGGGAAGTGGCGAGAGTGTTGGCACACGCATTGACAAACTGATGAAAAATAATGCTCGCTTCTTCAGGGCCTGGAGATGCTTCTGGGTGAAACTGAACACTCATCACTGGCAAAGATGTATGACGCATCCCTTCGACTGAACCGTCGTTTAGATTCACATGGGTGATGACGATTTCTTGTGCCAAGTGGGCATCGGTCGGGGGGCAAACCCCATAACTATGGTTTTGACTGGTGATGTAAATCACCCCCGATTCGACGTCTTTTACAGGGTGATTCCCACCATGATGCCCAAACGGCATTTTTTCAGCCGAAAGCCCCAAGGCGAGGCTTAAAATTTGATGCCCCAAGCAAATACCAAAAATCGGCAGGCCATTGTCGATGCATCGCTTGGCAAGCGTTACGGCACCATTCAAACGTCGAGGATCCCCTGGCCCGTTGGACAAAAAAACCGCTTCAGGGGCGTAAGCCAGCACGTCTTCATACGTGGCGGTGGCGGGTAAAACCACAATTTCAGCCACCAATTGTTGTAACTGCCTTAAAATGTTTTGCTTAATCCCGTAATCTACCGCCACCAAACGGTTTAAGGCGTATAAGTGACCGTCTACTTGGGTGCCTTTTAACGTATACGCGTTGGGGGTGCTGACTTGAAAGACTAAATCTTGATCGTCCAAGCTGGGTTGGGATTTAACGGCTTCTAAAAAAGCGTGTAAGCGATGCGCATGGGGCGTAATCCCGCATTTTAAGGCCCCTTCACTCCGCACGGAACGGGTGATGGCTCGGGTGTCTACCCCTTCAATGCCCACAATGCCCGCGTATTTTAAGGCCGTGTCTAAGCAACCCGCGGCTCGCCAGTTTGAAGTGACTTTACTTAAACGACGCACGACAAAGCCACTGGCATGCATGCCGTTGGATTCCATGTCTTCCGTATTGATCCCAGTATTGCCGATTTCAGGGGAGGTCATCATGACGACTTGGCCTTTATAGCTCGGGTCTGTCAAAATTTCTTGATACCCCGTACACGCCGTGTTAAAAACGAGTTCTCCAAAAATTTCCCCACGCTTGCCAATAGAACTCCCTTCATAAATGGCTCCATTTTCTAGAACCAACCAAGCCTTATGCTCATTTGTGGAAAACGTCTTCATGTAGACATACCTTATGGTTTTAGTAGGGTAGCTTGCTAGGCCAAGAACTATACTTTTAGAGTATTGTAAAACAAACTTATTCAAAAAAATAGCCTTGATTTTGTGGAAAGTATTCCTTAAATCTGGGGGGCTTATGACTGAAGTTTATGAAGAAATGTTAAGAAGACGCAATTAAATGTTTGGGATTCTCTTTATTTAGGCAAGTCCATTCGTCTGACGAATCAGGGACTATCTTGTGGCATAGATCACAAGACTTTATTATATACACTGTGTGACCCATTTTAGGGGAAGAAAAAAAGGAGAACTTATTATGAGTACTGGAATGCCAGGGGCTTATGTGCCTTTGACGAAAGCGGTAAATTATTTAATCGCTGAACAACAAAAAAATTTAGCCAACCCCACTGTGGCCAATGGCACCTTGGCGTTAGATTATAGTGGAGATGGTAAATTTAATCAAGTTGATGAATCTTTTGTGAGACAACAGGCTAGTTTAGCCCTCCCAGGCACCCCAGAAAGAGAAAAATTCACTAACCAGCTTAACTTGGTGAGAAGTACTATTGTAGGGGGTAACATATTTGAAACCAAAGAAAAACAAGAGCAAATTGCAATTACCTTATTTGACTATAACGGAGACAAGGCTTTAAACAAGGAGGATTTACTGTTTAAGCAAGCCGAAGTTCAGCGAACGGGCAGTGCCAAAGCCAAAGCTGAAGTCGAACTGCTAAAAGCCATGGGACTTGATGAAACGCCTGCCGTGATTGCGGCCAATGAACATGCCGCGTATTGGGGAGACCCCCATGTGGCGGACCCAGATCGGGCGGATAAAGCCAATCTACGAACAAGTAATTTTGTGGTTCTTGGTGACGGTATTTATAACCTTTTAACCGACAAAAACATCACGCTGAATGCCATGCATAAAAAGTATGACAAATGGAAAATCGAGGTGACGGATCAAATTGGGCTTCGAATCCCCAATGCCGATCTCACCATGAGTGCCTATGGCGTGCCTCAACTTAACGGTAAAGATCTTAAAAAGGGAAGTACGACGACGCTTCCAGACCAAACCAAAATTTCCTGGGATGGAAGCACCCTAAAGCTTACTTCAGGGGATTCTGGGGAATACAATATTTCATTTTCTATTGTAACCACCAAGGAGAAAAATACCGATGGTACACCCATTAAATTTATTAACACAGATGTTTACACCAAAACACAAGGTATTGCCAGTGACGGTGTAATGGCTACTGGGATTTTAGGGGAAGGGTTTGATGCTGATTCAAATGTCCGAACAGCATTAAATCAAGCTCTGGCGACCTATAAGCGCCAAAATATTCTGGGTGATGCCTCCGTCACAACGACCGTAGCTCAACCCGCGGGTACTGCAACCCCCGTTAGTGTAGCGAAACCCGCTCCAAAGCCAGTTGTTGTAGCGAAACCAGTAACTCCTACTGTAGCAGTTTCCACAGTGAAACCCACGACAACTCCCGCTACTATAGCGAAGTCCGCTCCAAAGCCAGTTGTTGTAAAGAAACCCGCTTAAGCGTATAACTTCAATCGACCTTTCCCTTAGGGGGAAGGTCGATTGGGCGATACGCGGAAAGCTTAAAACCCCTAAGCCCACAGGGGTTGTTATTTTACGTGGATACGTTAAAATAAGAGCCACTGGTACGGATGAGGTCCGGGTGGTTAGGGTGCCGTCTCGAAAGCGGTCGCCCCGTGAGGGGTTGCAGGTTCGAATCCTGTCTCATCCGTTTTTTATTTGACACTGTTTTATGTTAGACTCTGATGCTACCGTAACTCTGTACTTGCGTGAGCGGGCCAATTTCGTTGTAGCTCAACACCGCCACTTGCGGTAACATACGTTCAATTAACTTACGCACATGCCCACGTAATTTCCCGTTACACAACAAGACGGGTTGCACGCCTTGCGTCGTTAGGACTTCTTCAATCTGCTGGTTAATGGTAGACAGCAAGTTCTGCGTATACTGCGGATTCAACGCCAGCATGAAGGTTTGTTGAGCGTCCTTATTCGTGGCGGTATTGACCAAGTGATTGGCCATATTTTCTTCTACTTCAGGCGATAAGGTCAACACGGGCAGTTTACCGCTACTTTCGTCCACATGTTGCTTGCATAAGTGACGGCTTAAGGCCACGCGGCACTGTTCCACCAAGTAATCAGGCGATTTAGAAATACGGCAATGGTAGGCAATGCTTTCCAAAACCGACGTTAAATCTCGAATGGAGACATTTTCCATCAACAATAACTGTAAAATGTAGTGCAGTTCTGAAATACTGAGTTGTGAGGGCACCAAGTCATCCACCAACGACGTATGGGCTTCGCTCGTTTTTTTGAGGTTGTCGAGGAGTTGTTTGACATCTTGACGCGTGAGAATCTGGGATTGGTTGCGTTTCATCAGCTCCGTTAAATGCGTGGCAAGCACCGCTGCAGGATGAATCACGGTAAAGCCGTTTAGTTCCGCTTCTTCACGATCGTCTTTATCAATCCATAAGGCAGGTAAGCCAAAGGCCGGTTCTATGGTGGGAATGCCTTCGACTTCATCGGCCAAATCAGGATCGGTGGACATCGCCAAGAGCATATCGGCATTGATTTTTCCTTGCCCTAGCTCTAGGCCTCTTAGCTTAAGCGTGTAAGCATCGGCTTCAATGTGTAGATTGTCTCTGACACGAATGGAAGGCAAGACCACGCCAAAATCCTGCGCCATTTGCTTACGAATGTTGGCGATACGATCGAGCAAATCGCCCCCTGTTTCCGCTTCAATTAAGGGAACCAAGCGGTAGCCCAGTTCAAGTTCCATGGGTTCAATATGCAGTAACTCAAGGACTTCTTCGGTACTGGTTTTGGCGGGATTGTCTTTTTTGTCTTGAGCGAGGGCATCGGCGGTTTTTTGTTCAGCATCGGTTTTGGCTTTGCGTTTGGTGTTTTTAAAAGTGAAAAATGCCCCTACGCCTGCAAGGGTGCCAATAAATAAAAACGGGGCATTGGGCATACCGGGTATAAAACCAATCAATAATAACAATCCTGACAAAATGCCCAAAACTTTGTAGTTGGAAAGCAACTGTTCGCCCAATTCATCGCCAAGGCTGGCTTCATCGTTCTCACTCACCCGAGTGACCAAAATCCCTGTGGCAGAAGAAATCAACAACGCGGGTAAGGACGACACCAAGCCATCCCCTACCGTGAGCGTGGTAAAGGTCGCCGCCGCTGTGGCTGGATCCATACCCAATTGCACCACCCCGATAATCAAGCCAAAAACAATGTTAATCACGGTAATGATAATCCCTGCAATCGCATCGCCCTTAACGAACTTCGAAGCACCGTCCATGGTGCCGTAAAAGTCGGCTTCTTTTTGGACGTTGACGCGACGTTTTTTGGCAATGGCTTCCGTAATAATACCCGCGTTTAAGTCGGCATCAATGGAAAGTTGCTTACCGGGTAAGGCATCTAGGGTAAAGCGTGCAGAAACTTCCGAAACACGCCCCGCCCCATTGGTGATAACCATAAAGTTAATAATCATTAAAATAATGAAAATCAACAAACCCACCACGTAATTCCCGCCGACGACAAAGTTCCCAAACGATTCAATCACCGCCCCTGCTTCGCCTGTAAGCAGTAGTAAGCGAGACGAACTCACATTCAAACCCAAGCGAAACAAGGTAGACACCAACAATAAAGTGGGGAAGGTGGAGTATTGCAACGGTTCTTTCGTGTACAGCGTGACCAACAAAATAATGATGCTTAAAGACAAGTTGAGGGTCAGGAGAATATCGAGCAAGAAGGGAGGCAAGGGTAGAATCATCATCAGCACGATGAGAATCATCCCCACCGCGAGGAAGACGTCGTTGTGTTGAAGGATTTTGGCAAAAAATCCTTGCAGGCCTGTAGGCATTACGGCTATATTGGCCATCATAAAGCAGTGTCTCTTTGTCTCTTAATTCTCTTTCATCTTACAGTATAACAACTTATTGGTGCGGTGGCGTTCATCTAAAGACTAGTCTTGATGCTTCATTACCCAAAATAAAACGTTACGCTTCGTTACATTTAGGCAATTTACCCCCACTCTAAATCTTTATTGATATACAGTAACTTCCATTCTTAGCAACGTGTTACTTTTTTAGCACAGGGACTTTTGGCATATGAATTTAACCAATCGCTTCATACCACCCAATAATGGTAACCTTTTGAGTAAAGGTCTCCCTGGCTATGTGGGCAGGCCTATTGGTCAACCTTTAGCTATGAACAGTTTGATGGGGGCAGGATCCTTTGGTTCAAACCCACCCCCTGGTTATGGCAATACTTTGCCTGCTCAAAACTACGGCAATACACCTGCTTATGGAACCCCCGCTTTAGGATTTCCTTACCCTCCTCAAGACTCTGGTCCTTCTAAAAAAACGTACCTTCAACAGTTTGCCGAACAAAATGGAACGAACCATGTGGCTTCTGGCCAATACAACGGAAACGCCTTTATTTCTCAATTTGGAGACAATGCTTACCGTCAATCTTTTGCCATGAACCAAGGTACCGGTAACCTGTACCTTCAACAGCTTGGAGGCGCTTACGGCAACAACACTTCTCAAATCGGCGCCTTTAACGGGGATTTTAAGCACTTTGCTTATAATAACCAAGGGGGCAACCAAATTGATTACAGTAATCTTTACGGCAAAAATAATATCTCCACCTTTGCCAATGGCAATAGTTTCAATCAAGTCAACTTAAATAACGTGCAAAATGGAGTCCGTTACTTAACTTCAGGGAATACCAATCTTAATGTAGACAACTCCCCCAATGCTAGTGTGTTAATTAGTGGAGACGATGACCAATCATCCAGCTATTACGTTCGCATCGCCAATTCCTATGGTGCCAAAAAGAACTCTATTATTATGAATATGGACGGCACGGACAGAGCCACCGTAGATTTAAGTGCGGCGCGCAATAACAGTGAAATCTTTTTGAATGGTTCAGGCCGTTCCGCCACAATCAATACAAAAAATGGCATGAAAGACACGCTTTACATTGATGAAGGCACGCTGGTCGATTATTCCAATATGGACAATTTTGATACCGTGATTGTTAAAAGCAGTACGGGTGGTTTACGTACCTTCCAAGCGGGTGAATCGAAAGGCAAAGACTTTATTTCACCTTTATTACAAGGGGCGGGAATGTCCACAGGGGCAAACCCTGGTGCCGTGCAAATGAATGTGCAAGGGTTATTTGGTAACACGTACAGCAACCTTCCTATGGGGCGTGTGATTTCAACCGCTCAAAGTGCCCCGCAAGGGAACTCCTCAACGCCTTATGTTACCCCTAATTATGGGCAAGCCCCCCAGCCGTATGCGGTTCAACCAACGCCTTACCTACTACCATTGCAACCAACGAATGAACCATACAGCCTGTTGGACGGCAACGCCATGATCGAAATGCTCATGGGGATGATGCAAAACTACCTTTCCATGACGCTTGACCCCAATAGCAATGACTATGAGCTTGCTCTAGGGACTTTTAGTTCAGACGTAAATGACGGCTTGAACTATCGCAAAAACGTCTACAACTTCTAGTGCCTTATTTTAAAAAAGATGCTATAGTGATTTTAAAGTGAGTCCTCCTTTTTTGGTGATGATTTGCTTGTCTATAGTTATGTTTGCTCTGTAGGAGTGTTGAAGATGAATATCAAATTTTTAGGTTTGTCGTTAGTGTCTTTGGCTTTAGCCAGTTCTTTGGTTTTAAGTGGTTGTGGTGAACAGCCCGCCCCTGAACAAGCAGAACCAGTTGCTGTTGAAGAAATGGGTGCTGAAGAAGCAGCGGCGCCAACGCATGAAGGTGAAACTCCCGTGGCTGAAGAAGAAGCCCCTGAACATGCCGACAAAGAAGCCCACAGCTAAGTGTTTAAATAACGCGATTTAGCGCAAAAAGCGTCGTCTTTTTTAAGACGGCGCTTTTTTGTGAAAGCATTAGCGCTTAGGGGTAGGGGGCTGTTTTTGATCCCATCCACTGTTGTTATGCTGCCCAAGGGGATGCCCAAACGCGGCTCTGTATAACAAGCTGAAAAAACGATTATTTTCGTTGCCCAGTGCCCGAACAATCTCTTCACCGTGGTAGTAAACATCTGTGGGAGTCTTGATAAAGTTGATTATTGGAGACGAGCCTTTCTTTAGTTCCAACAAACCAAAACCGGGATCTACAAACAACGCCCCAGGCGTTTGTGGAAGACTTAAGCTGTTCTTGCCTAGCCCTGCGAGCTTATGGGGGTCATTCATATACGCTTGACCCGTTTCTGGGGGTTCACAATGCGAAGAACTGCCTAAGGTTAATTGTTGAATAGGCCGTTGTAAGGCCTGTGCCGTTCCATCTTCACCCATGGTGTGTGTTATTGTATTGACAGCCATCCAATGTTCATGGCCATTAATGACTCCCGTTACGCCATATTTTTCATGATTTGCAAAGAAAGGATCAAAACTGGTGCGTCGTAAATCAAGGTAGGGCAACTCATTCGTCTTAGGATCGCTAGAAACCCTTGGGAAGTGTGTGATAATAACTCGTTTATTGTTTGGACGCTGTTGCTTACTTTCACTTAGGGCGGTTTCTAACCAATGTTGCTGAGCAGCATGAAGGTTTTCCGCTTCTTCCGTGTAGTGGGTGGTTTTATAACGTTTGTTTAATTCTATTAGAGATAGAGAACTCATCACGTTTTCATCGACAAAAAAGAACTCAGTATCCCCCGCAATTACTTTATAGTAACGAGGCAAACTCATATAATGGGCAAAGGCTTCGGCATGCCCTCGGTCACTGTCATTATTGCCTATACAGGTAAAAATCGGGACTTTGTGTTTAATAAACCAATCATAAACCGCCCCCACGTTGGAATGTAAGGAACGCGTATCCCCACTGCTGCGTGACGCATTGTGTTTATTATACTCATTCGGGGAATACAAACAATCCCCCGTTAAAAATGCAGCGTCTAGTTCGTTTCCTTGTGCCTTGGCTATGGCAATGGAACCGTCCACATTTAATTGTAACATCGCATTACTATAGCCGGGGTCTCCGAATATCGCTATACGGTGAATACCGTCTGCACTTTTGGCTTTAGGCAATGTAAAGGTCGTAAAGTGAACAGGCACCGAACGGCCGTTGACTTGAATTACTTTAGAGACGGTGGGCTGTTTAAGTGTTGTATGAATCCAATCTTGAATCCCTGGTAAAAAACGATTCATGATGTGCTGGTGACTGATGCGAATGCCCCGAATCAATCCCATGATGTCGCTACGTAAACGCGTCCATAAGCCTTTAGCCCAATAGGTGACTCGATCCAGTCGTCTTTGCCAAGAAGTTCGAGTGGTGAGGTTTAAATATTGATTCGCTTGTCCCAACGTTTTTTGAAAGTCCTCGCCCCCATTTTTTTTAATTACTTCATCAATTTCTTTTTGAAGTTGAGGGGGGGTTAAATTAAAGCCACTCCGTTGAGATGCCCTCTTCTCTGGCCTTGACAAGGGAGCCGTGTGGTTCAATTGAAGTTGAGCAGAAAAGGAGAGAGGGCGCATCATCAGTTGGGCATCTCATTTAAAGTTAAAGATTCCAAGAAAAGGAGCATGACACTCCTTACTGTATCAAAAACCCGTCAAAAAAAATAGATGCTTTTTGTTGTAAATCTCTTCTACCGACGGGCGTGGTTTTAATCTGCCCAAGTAAAAACAAGCAAAAGGTCTTGGGGTTCTAGGGCAAGTTCATATAATAACGCAACTGCATGGCTTTTTGCCGACGTACTTCAGGGGTATTGCGTTGGGCTTCTTGCTTCAATAAGTCGGCATCGTTTTCACTACTCAAACCGCCCTGTAAAGCGCCTTGCCCCTTTTTAAGTTCAAACAACCGATCTTCACTCATTGAACTGGGGTCATCGGTAATGGAAAGCCCTTCATTTTGAGCCAGCAATGAAAAACGTCGCGCATCTCCCGTATTGTTGAGCTGACGTAAAAAGGCGTCGACTTGTTGAGTGAGTGCATCGTTGAGAGTGTTACCTATTTCTGCCGAAGAGGGTTCCACGCGTAAGCCAAGCCACTTGGTTGGATTCAAGGGGCCTTCCCCCTGATTGACCAAAGGCTCGCTTCCCTGAAGGGCCCCCTCTTCCCCTAAAGACGAGGGAGCATCCCCAAGGGTTTGAGAAAGCGCTAAGGGTGAAAAGCTCTTACTTAGCGTGGGGGGACTTGTTAGAGTAAACAGGCCTTGATTGGACGCCTTAGGCAGGGTGGCAAGCCCGCTGGAGTTGGCAAGGGGTACATTAGCCGAAGGAGGCATCGGCAAAATGGGTGGTTCTGGCGTGCCACCTTTTGGTGAAGCACTTGTTTGTTTTAACGTATCGATGAGATCCACAAGGGTAGGGAGCCGTTGACTGGCTTGAAAAATGGCGTAGTCGTCTAATTCTGGGAAGCTTGTGAGCCAAAACCATTTGTTGTTGTCAATATGTTGTTCAATGGCTTGTAAGCCCCCCGCAGTGTCTGACACAATGCCCAAGGTGCCGTCACTATTTTGAATGACTTTTACGCCGTCGCCATATTGAATAATTTTTTTACCTATTCCAGAAAGAATGACCTCAGTGCCTGAATCAAACAAGGCCTGCCATTCTTCTCGGGTCATCACCAAGCTACTCACCGCCGTGGCGTATTTTCCTTGCGTGTAATAGGGCACAAAATCGCTTGTTAAAGGCGTATAAGGCACGATTTTAGGGGCAAAGGTATTCCCGTAATCCGTCAACGCGTCTGTATTGATTCGATACGTTTGTTGTAAGGCGGAAACACTAAACTGAGAGCTATAGTCATTAACATTGTTGCTTCGGCTGATTCGCTGTGTTTTAGGGTTCCACCACCAATAGCCAACTTCAGCAACATCCGCCAAACGGGTGGGGGCATTCACAAGAATGGGGGCAAGGGCATATTTAACCACATCACTCGGATTCACCTGAGCAAGTGCCGTGGTGTAGGTGGTATTGGCTGTAATGGTTGAAGCACTAGGGGGTGAACCAATGGTCACCACTTTTCTCAAGCGCCAGTCATAGTAGGTAATGGGAACAGAAGGGATTGAAAATGAAGTCATGAAAGTGGCCTTTAAACACGGGTATAGTGTTCTTATGGAATTGTTTTCGGCAATAGGCCTTTTGGACTTAAACTATCCCCTCTATTCTATAATTTTGATTGATTGTTGACTTTTTTATGTATAGTTTTAGAAAGATAAAAAACCCGAAACAAGGTTCGATGCAATGGCCTAGGACTTATACCAATTAAACGATAGGCAGTGGGTATTTTAACAGCTCTTCAAGTGAAGTTCCTGCGTTTTAAGGACTGCCACATAAAAGGCTTCGACTTTTTTTAAGGTACTTAAAGGCGGCTGAGGCACGTCTAATAAGGCTTTAAAGGGCTCGTTTTGTAGCGCTTCTAAAACACTTAGACTCTTCCACACGCCGTGGGACACCCCCCATTGTTCCAGATCTTCTTTCATCAGTTGTGAAGCAGGAATTAAAGAGAGTCCTCCTGCATTAGGTTGAAACACTAAGCGAACTTCCGCTTCACCCTGCCAAACAATCGGTTGTTGATGCACGACATCCCACCCCCATGAAGGCAATTGCCCACTTAAGCCTAAAAGGCCTTGCCAAAACCACAGTTTGGACCACTCCAAAAAACAAGCCTCTGTGGCTTGTTGCCACAACGCGAGCAAGGCTTCATATTGGGTAAAAAGGCGTTGTCGCTTGTGGGCATCTTCATCAAAGGAAATAGCAAAAAGCCTCATGAGTTCTAAACAGGGCATGAGGGCTTCATAGGCTTCATACTCAAGCCCCTTTGCAAAATTCAGAGCGGTATGCACCTCATACTGTTCTAATCGACATAACGATGAAGCAGACGTTGAAGGCCTAAGATGAAGGTTGAAAATACCGCCTAGTTCGCTTGCCCCCCCATGTTTGGCTTTAGCCCCCTTGGCTTGGGAAAGTAAGACGTCTACTTTGCCTAATTCCTTGCTTAAATAGGTGGCAATGCGAGATCGCTCTGTATATTCGATGCTTCTTAAGCAAATGCCTGTAACCGTTTGTGCGAGTCGAGCCATATGTTCACTTGTATTTCACACTTGTATTTCAGTGCGGGGGTTGCTGCCCCACTGTAATTTTTTTCGTAACAGCCAATAGAAATTGTCTTCAGGTTGATCAAAGCCCAAGAGTTGTAAAGCACTGTTGGATTCTTTAATGTAAATACTTTCCCCATTGGCGACTGGCAAGGGGTCTTGACCATCAAGACTAAACATAATTGGGTGGATATTACGTTTGACGGCTTCAATACGAATGCTTGAAGAAGCGGGTACCACAATAGGTTTTGCTGAAAGACTATGCGGACAAATCGGTGTAATGACCAGTGCCGCGACATCAGGCACCAAGACGGGACCTCCTGCTGCCAGATTATAGGCGGTAGACCCTGTAGGGGTAGAGACAATCAGCCCATCCGCGTCATAACAAGCCACAGGAAATTCATCTATAAAAAGATCCAAACGTGCCATTTGACTAGGATTGGCGGTTTTAACCACCACATCATTCAGGGCAATCCGTGGGGCGTCCTCTTCTCTCAACGTGGCACATTGCACTTCAAGCAACATACGTTCTTCTCGATGAAAATCGCCTGCTAATAATTGGGCCAAGTATTTTTCGATGGCTTCGGTTTCAATACGTGTTAAGAATCCCAAGTTCCCACGATTAATACCGATCATGGGAATTTCAGCGGGGGCGTAACATTGAGCGGTTCGCAAGAAGGTACCGTCTCCCCCTACGACGATGATCAAATCAGGCGACCATTGCTTACGTTCTTCCCACAACGCGGCACACCCATCATCAAAACTGGCTTTGGCAATATGAACCTCTAGTCCTGCCATAGAAAGAAAGCGTTCTGTGCGGGCCACATATTCCCCATCAGGATCCGTACTTTCTTTGACGACAATCAAGGCTTTTTTAAACAAATGCTTGGTCTTTTCATGTTCAAAGGGGGGCGTCATACAAGGGGGGGATTCCTATTTTGTTCTTCTGAACTGAAGATCTGTTCAAGCAAGCAGGCTTGAGCGAAGGAGTTAAAACAAAAAAATTATAGCCCTAGTGGGCAACTTTTTTGATGTAAAAGTCAAACACGTACTTCTTGAAATCCTTGACTACAGTCACAATACACAACTTCAGTCGCTTAACATGGTGAACTTGTATTATTGTACCACACTTAAAGCAGGTTGCATTTGATTCAATAAGGCTTCGGCAAATTGACGAGACGCCACCTGTGTTTGCGCATCTTCCCCACTGGCGAGATGCGTCAATAAATCCGCCACATCCGCACGATTCAATAAGGTTTTAACCGAAGAAACGGTCACCCCATTATTCACGTGCTTATGTACCCACCAATGATGATGTGCCGCCGCGGCCACCACCGCTTGATGCGTCACCACCAAGACTTGATGCCCCGCTTGAGCAAGTCGCTGTAGTTGAAGGCCAATGGTTTTGGCTGCTTGCCCGCTGGTGCCTGTGTCAATTTCATCAAACACATAAAGCTTTTTGGCTTGAGCTTCACCCGCTTCGGGAAGAAGGCTTGCCACCGTTAGGGCAAGTAATACGCGAGACAACTCGCCTCCACTGGCGACTTTACCCAGGGGTTTAAGTTCATCGCCCACGTTGGCAGAAAAGGCAAAGTGGACGCGTTCTTGCCCTTGAGCGTAGGGATCTACAGGATCTAAAATAATTTTAAAGCGCGCATGAGGCATCGCCAAATCGCTTAAGGACGCTTGCACTTGGGTTTCTAAATCAAATGCCAAGCGTTGACGAGCTTGCGTCAACGCTTGGCAAGCAGATTTTAAATGCTGACTGAGGCGTGTCACATCTGTTTTTAAGACATCTGGATTGTGGTGCCTGAACTCTAACTCCGCCAATTCTTGGCTACTGTTTTCATAGTAGCGAATCACGTCCGCCAAAGTGGGGCCGTACAGTCGTTTGAGTTTTTGAAGATCATTCAAACGACTTTGTAAATCATCCAAACGCTTGGGGTTTAACCCTACCTCGTCATTCAGTGCATTAAGCTGATGCCCGATCTCTCTTAACTGTTCACGAATAGCGTCTAACTGTTCTAAAACAGGAGTCAATCGTTTTTCTGAAGCTTCCACGGAAGAGAGTCGCTTACTTAAGCCACTCAACACATCCAACACATTAAGGGCATCGGGAGAAACATCGCCCAAGCCCATGAGTTCTAAACCTTGAGCATAAGCGGATTGTAACTGTTCCGCATGCGCCAATCGATTGATTTCTTCTTCTAGTTCTAAATCTTCTTGAAGATCACCCAATTGAAAACGCTCGAGTTCTTCAACCTGTAAACGTAACACATGTAAGCGATGACTGGCTTGTTGCTCTTCTACTTCATAGGCGTTTAAGCGAGCAACCGCTTCTTTCCATTGCTGAAAAATACCTTCCACCGCTTCAAGGCCAGCTCGATGAGTCACCCCGCCATAGGCATCTAGCAGATGCTGTTGATGCGCCTGTTGCATAAGAGTAATCGTGCTGTGTTGACTTTGTAATTCAAGCATATAGGGACGCAAGCTTTGCATAAACGCACGGGAAACAGACGTGCCATTGATGCGAAAACGGCTACCGCTAGGGGTGAAGTCTCGTGTGATCTCTAACACCACATGGTTTTGATCATTTCGCTCAAGTTCAATCCCTTCTGCGTCTAAAGCATGCCAAATAACGGCATCATGCTGAGGGGTGATTTCATATAAAAGGCCCGCACTGCCTTTGGTACAATCTTTTCGCAAAATTTCTTTGGCCGAAGCATGACCCCCAAAAATCCAATCCATGGCATCAATCATTAAACTTTTACCAGCACCGGCTTCTCCTGCAATAACAGTCATGCCTTGTGGCACGTCAACACATTGCGAATCAAAGACGGCAAGATGTGTTAAGATCAATTCACGAAGGCTCATCATGCGGTAAAATCTCAAGGGGGGTTGCATCAATATAGCTTTATTCTACACCCAACTTTCTAAAAAGCCAACTAAAGGAAGCCCACATAGGAGCCTTGCGGAAAAAGGTTGTGTTTTTGCTCATTTCAAAGATCTGGCGGATACTATAGAAAATGACGCCACTTCTGAATGCTCTGATTGTTTGACAACTTTTGTGTTTCTGCGTGAACTGTTGTAGAATAAGAACAACACTATTATTGTAAGGAATAAACCATGTTTTTTGGTGTCTATCAACAACTTCAACAACAAAATCACAGTGGGCCTAGTACCCTTTTAAGCCCTGAATCGGCCTTGTTAGACTGGCCGGCTTCTTTTAGTTCACCGTGGCAAAGCTTTCCGCAAACCCCAACAGTGCATTGGTCTATAGAACTAGGAGGGGATGTTCAAGACATTAAGCAAGTCACTTATGTTGAATTGACCGCACTCCCTATTACCTACCAAGTCAAACGCTTGGCTTCTAAACACGGGTGGGCTTTTCGGGCAGAATGGCATGGAATTGCCATTCAATCCTTGTTGAACATGGTTTCAGGGCAAGGGGACTTACACTTTTTAGAAGTTGAAGACGTCAATGGCCAAACCGCCGTCTTTCCTTTAGCTGGTCTAATTAAAAATCAGGCCTTATTGGTGATGCATCAAGCCACGCAACCTCTTTCTCCGTGGCACGGAGGCCCCCTGCGTTTTATGGCCTTTGATTATGTGGCGGAATATAATTTAGGGCAAGTGCAGGCCCTTCGTTTTTTAAAAACAATCAGCAAAGAAGCCAAAGCCTTTAGTGATGCTCAACTGGTGCCTGCGGGCAAGTATTATTGTTATGATCTCAAAGAACTGAAAGATCACCCTAAAACAGGTGAACTTAAAGGCTTTTAAACTTTATATATAGTAAGGGTCTGGTAAACTTTAGCTCCGTTTTGAGTTGGTGCTTGGAGACCTTTGGCGGCACAAAGACCCCCAAGCACCAGCTATAAAAACAAACGAGAAATCAAAAACTAATGACCCACCATCGCTAGCGGAGGCACCTCAATGTCTAACGACTCCAACGACTCAGGATCCTTCATAATGCTGTTGTGCATGCCGTAAGTGAAGTAAATCGCCAACCCAATCGCCAACGCCACAAGAGTAAGGAACCACGCCGAAGACGAGAGGCTCATCATCAACCACAAACACCCCGCCACGCCTAAGAGCGGAATGGTAATGCCAAACGGCACTCGAAACGGACGCTTGGCTTCAGGCATGGTAAAGCGTAAAATCACCACACCGACGCAGACCATTAAAAACACAAAAAGCGTGCCTAAACTCGCGATGTGTGACACCAATGAAATCGGCAATAAAGCGGCCCCTAAAGCCCCGATACCTGCCACAATCCATGTGGCAGCAAGCGGTACACCCAAGCGAGGGTCCATTTTCTTTAAAAACGCGGGCAACAGGCGGTCTCTTGCAATGGAATAGACCACGCGAATGGTGGCCATTTGCATAATCAGCATCACAGAACTAATCCCGATGACTTCGCCAATCACCACCAGCAAATCCGCCCCTGGGACGTTCATCATCGTCATGGTTTGGGCCACGGCAGCGGTGCGGTGAATGTTTTCAATCGGGTTCACCGCTGTTACAACAACCGTCACCAACACATATAAAATCGTACAAATCAGTAAAGAACCTAAAATGCCAATGGGCATGTCTTTCTGCGGATCTTTGGCTTCTTCAGCAGAACAAGCCAAGGCGTCAAAGCCAACATAGGCAAAGAACATCAACGCCGCCCCTTTAATGATGCCGTCGTTGCCGAAGGGGGCAAAAGTTTTCCAGCCTTCGGCGAACCAGTGCTTGGAAAATAAATCAGGGTGACTGAATAAAAACCACCCCCCAATGGCTAAGAAAAAGAGGATGATTCCAATTTTGATATACACCATGGCCGTGGCGAGCTTGGCATTTTCTTCTACGCCTTTGGTGAGTAACCACGCACAAAACAACAGGCCCACCACGGGGAAAATATCGAAGCTCTGGTTGATGACGAGCGTCAAGACATCGGGGGAGCCGGGGAGCGTGAAGGGGACTTGGTTCACCGCCACCGACGCTTCATGGCTGGGGATGCTTTGCCCTTTTTCAAGCACCGTGAAGGTAGAAGTATTCAACCACGTGGGAACCCCCACCGCCAAAGCAGGGTTATGAAAGAGATTCGCCAAGGATTCGCCAAAAATTTTGACGCCATATAAAATGGTTTTTCCCCAGCCTTGGGCAATACACATATTGCCGGCCAAGTATTCCACCACCAGCAACCAGCCCACAATCCAGGCCACGAACTCTCCTAGGGCGATGAACATGTAAGAATACGCCGAACCTGAAATGGGAATCAGCGTCGAAAGTTCACTGTAAGACAACGCACAAAACACGCAAATCAAGCCTGAAATCAAGAAAGAAATCACCAACGCGGGGCCGGCGTTGTCCGCCGCGCCTTGCCCCGTGAGCACGAAAATGCCTGTGCCAATCATGGCAGAAACCCCAAACACAATAAGATCTTTGGCGCTAAGGGTACGTTTTAAGCCCGCATCTTCCGCTTGGTGTTCAGGCAAGGGACGGGATCGGGTTAGGCTGTCCAGCAAGGAAGGGATAGAGGGCATCAACACGGTTCCTTTACACATACAAAACAAGGAAGAATCTTAAACCAAAAGGTGGATGAAATCTGCCCGAAGACTCGCTATCCTTACAAAGGAAGGAGATCATGTTGGGAAAAATCTCACAAGTAGATCTATTCTAGCAAAAATAAAGGCATTGTAAAACAGTTGCCCCAAAACTGTTACGTTCGCGGGCTTTTTAGCGTGTTTGCGTTCACTTCTAAATAAGGACCCTTCCATGATGAGTATTACCTTTGGTGGCATTAGCTCGGGTTTGCCCGTTAATCAAATTATTGATGCCACCATCGCGTCTGAACGTAAGCCATTAGACGCCATTCAAACACGTATTGACAAAACCACGACGCGAAAAAGCACTTTGGCCACCATTACCTCTCGCGCCAAGACGTTTCAAACGGCGTTAAAAGTCTTTACCTCTACTTCCGTGTTAGATGCCAACATCTTTCAAGCCCGAAAAGCCACTTCTTCCAACACCACCGCCTTAGATGTAAGCGCATCGGCAGGAGCCAATTTAGCCAATTTAAGCGTTAAAGTCAATACTTTAGCCACCCCAACTACGGCGCAATCCACCGTGCAACCGGGCGTGGTGGCGACCGCCAGCACCTTGTTGAGTGACATTAAAACGATGTCTTTAACTTCTGGCACCTTTAACGTGTACGTCAATGGCGTGGCTTCTAGCGTGAGCGTGGATGCCAGCACCGACACCTTTGGCGATGTTCTTGGGCGGATTGGGGCGATTTCAGGCATCAGCAGTGCAAGCCTTAATGCAGAAGGCCAAGTGGTGGTTAATGCCAGCGCAGGAGGCACTGTTCGCTTTGGTTCTACAGGGGATACCTCCAACTTCTTAAAGTTGTCCAAATTAGACACCGCCGTGGAAGCAGGCAGTACCTTTACAGGCAAGCAATTCTTTTCAACCCTCAACACCACGCAAGACGTGTCTTCCACCTCTACGGGCTTAACCACTGCGGTGGTGGCAGGTTCTACCTTTAAAATCGGGAAAGCCAGTTTTGACACCACGGGCAAAAGTCTGGCGCAACTCATTACGGCCATCAATAATTCGGCAGATGCGGGAGTAAACGCCATTTATAACAGCCTAAACAATCGTTTGGAATTGACGTCTAAATCAACGGGGCAAGTCGCCATTCAAATGGAAGAGGTGACAGGCAACTTTTTAAGTGCGATGAATCTGGTGAGTGGCAGCAATAGCACGGCGTCTCAAACCTTGGGCATGAATGCCAAGGTCACCGTCAATGGCACAGAATACCTTTCCACCAGTAACGAAGTGAGTGAAGTGCAAACGGGACTCAAAGGCCTGACCCTCAAGCTCAAACAAGTGCAAACCACCAACGACATTAACGTTTTGGTGGATCAAGACACCGACAAGCTCACTAAAGCGGTGGATGACGTGGTCACCGCGTTTAATACCCTCATTGGCACCATTGACACCGAAACCAAGGCAGACACCGGAAAACTAGGCGCGCAAACCAGCATTCGTTCCTTTAGAACAGAGATACGCCAAACCATGACGGCCAGCACCACAGGCCAAACCACGTATAACAGCCTTGGGCAAGTGGGCATTTCAACCGCCAGTAGTGGGGGGCAGTCGGCCAATTCGACCTTGACCTTTAGTGCCACCAAGTTTTTGGCGGCGTTGAAAAACAGCCCAGACGAAGTGGAAAGCCTGATTAAAGGGGCCACTGGGGTGTTTACGCAGTTACAAAGCGTGGTGGAAAATGCGGTTAAAACAGGGGGTGCTTCGGGAGACAAAGGGGTGTTTCAATCGATTGGTGACAGTTATGACGCCCTGATTAGTCGTTCAAAAAAAAGCATTAGTGAAGGGGAAGCGCGTTTGGAAAAGCGGCGGGTGCAGTTACAACGGCAGTATGCGGCGTCTGATTCGTTGATTGCCCAATACAAGAGCCAAGGCAACGCCATAAGTGCGATTGGGAACCAAACGTCCAAGTAATATATAGTATCAGATAGATAAAACGGTCTATGGTCTCTTTGTTGTCGCTACGATTATTTTGTTTGGCTATGTACGTCTATCTACACTTCTTCGCAAAATGATCTAGGCTGCTCGTCTAGCCTACTGTACGGAAAACTCTTTAAAACACTATATCTCTCCAACACTATATTATTTCAAGTAATCAAACAAAGTCACAGAAGCAAAAGAGGGGTCGAAACGACCCCTCTCTAAAATCAGTAAAAAAAATTAATTCCAATACGCTTGGGAAAGGCTCAAACCATCGGATCCTTCTTCACCGAGCTCAGAAGCGATGGACACATTATTAGGCGTAAAAATAAAGACCCCTTCACCAATGCGTTGTTGATGCCCTTCAATCGCATGAGTGGCTCCTGACAAAAAGTCCACCACACGTTGAGATTGATTGGTGTCTAACAAATGAAGGTTTAAAATAGCGGCTTTACGCGCTTTTAAATGAGACACCACTTCTAAGGCATCTTCAAATGAACGAGGTTCAATCACAATAACTTGACTAAAGGAACTGCCCGTTGAGTTCACCGCACGCACATGAGGCGTTGGACGCACTTCACTAAGCATACGCGCGTTTTCAGGCACATACGCGGGGCTGTGTGCTTCCATTTCGCTCATGTATTCTTCTTCTTCAAAGGGATCGCCAGTGACCCAATTTTTTAATTTCGTCATAATGTTGGACATTATTGTGTATCACACCTCCCGATATTGTGTACTGTATGGGCTTTTGTAAAACGGCAAGAAAAACGCCGAAGGGTTTACTTACCACATTCCCTACTATCATACCTGAACGAACATTTTATGCAAATAGTTTCGTTCCGATACGAACTATTGTAGCATCATTTGCCAACGCTTGGCTATAGTCCTGAGACATTCCCATAGAAAGATGCGGAAGTTCAATGCCCAAGCGGGTTTCAACGGTTTCTTTAAGCGTTTTAAGACGCCTAAAACACGCGTCAATGGTGTGGGACTCTTCGGTGAGGGGGGCCATCGTCATTAAACCCACGACCTTTAGGGCAGGCGACAAAGCCAACAGCGCTTCCACTAACGACGTGAGATGTTCTGGGGAAACCCCCTGTTTGCTGAGTTCGCCTGAGGTGTTGACTTGCACTAAAATCGACTGTTCTAGCTGAAGGGCCTTGGCCTTTTCGGCAATGGATTGCGCGAGTTCTAGGTTGTCTACACTATGGATCAAATCATAATGCCCCACAATTTTATTGAGCTTATTGCGTTGAATATGCCCGATGAAATGCCACTCAATCGCTTCATTCACGTCTTTCGGCAAGGTGTTTCGTTTGGCCAGCGCTTCAACCGCTTTATTTTCACCCATGGCGAGTAAGCCACAACGCACCGCTCCTTCAATGGCGTAAATATCGGCGTGCTTGGTGACGGCCACCAGCGTCACATTCTTCCAGTAAGGCGCGGTGGGATACCCCAAAACCATCAGATTTTCTTGAATACGTTCTTGCCACGCTTGGATTTGGGCTTCGGTTTCTTTTGAGGGCGGCGTGTCATCTCTAAGAATCATTACCGCAAGCTTCCTTGCCACGAGGGGTTTCGCCAAATGACTTCGGCTTCGGTGCAAATGCCCCCACGAGGCGTAAACTCACTATGCACCCGTAACCAACGGGGGTTGGCGGCGGCGATGAGGTCATCGGTGATTTTGTTGGTGATGTTTTCGTAGAACATGCCGACATTACGATACGCCAGCATGTAGTACTTAAACGCCTTGAGTTCGACGCACACATCCCCAGGGATGTATTCAATGGTAATGGTGCCAAAATCGGGCAGGCCCGTTTTGGGGCAGACGCTGGTGAACTCTTCGACTTTAACAGTAATCGTGTAGTCTCGATGGGGGTTGAGATTTTCCCATATTTCAATCGGCGGGTAAACGGCTTTTTCAGCAGGAATCGAATGAATGTAGTCGGTGGTGGCGATCATGGGGGGGAGTGTCCTTATATAGCCTCTATCTTTACATGAAAAACTATAAAGCAAACACGCGTCTGACTCAACCAAAATGATTGATAGCTACCATTAGTCCGAACTTTTTTCCAATAAGATCAAGGCTTCTTCCCCGACTTTAAGCCCCAAGCGATGCTGTGCCTGCTGAAAGCTTTGCTCCGCTCGTTGCACGGATTGCTGGGTGTCCTTCAACATATAGCGCATCAGCTGTTCTGAAGGATCTTGCAACGCCCCTGCGTGATGCTGGGCCATGGCATAGGTTTGATCTAAAATAGAAAGCTTGCCTTGTTGCAAGGCCAGTACGGCTTTGCTTTGTTTGTAGGTGAGGTACAAATCCAGCAGTTCTTGTTGAAGATCATCCACCGCGCGCGCCAAAATCACCATGTCCGCATCCGTCACAGGGCGTGTGCTACTGCTGTTGCTTTGATTGACAATGTCGTTGACGAGCGCCCCTGAAAGTAAGCCAATCGGCGTACCTGAAACAATAGACGCCGCAGCTCCACCGACTTGAGCCGTCGTGTTGATGAGACGCTTTAAGCCTGTTTTGTTCTTCACGGGTTTACCAGACGCATCCTGACGGCTGAGCTTTTCAATCGCATAGCGAATCGGCTGGCTACGATACACTGCCGCCTGCCACAACACGTTCATGTCTTTGTTTTGTTGTTCGGCGACGTCTAAGGTATTTTCTCGGGTGCGTTGAATGGAGGTGAGCCACTGCGTTTCATTGCGTTTTAAAATCGCTTGCTGTTCAGGGGGTAGGGCATCTAAAAATTGCAGGACTTGTTGGTGATACTCCGTTTCTAAACGCGTATACGCATTTTGCTGAGACGCTTGAAGCGCTCTACTGAGCTGGCTGTTTTTAGATTGCAGGACTTCAAGCTGTTGAGGCGTGACTTGGGCGGTGGCCAACGGCAACAACAGTGGCACGCCAAACAAACAGACGCCATAAAAAGCAACGAAAAAAGCAACGTCTTTTTTGTACAAACGCATCACAGTTTAAGATTCTCCTGCAAAGGGGGGGGAAGGTCTAGGGGGAGTTTTTACAGCAGGCGACGGCTTTAGCATCACGTCATCAATCAACGGCAAACGCTTTATGGGAACAATCGGGGAGCTTTTTTTAATAGGTACCGCAGCCCCTACCAACAGGCCTTTGCGTTTGGCCACTTCGGTCGTCTTCGTTTCGGGATGCACCGCCACAAACGACGCTTCTGGACGGATCCCCAAAGCAAGGGTATCCACCGCTTGAGGCCCTGCCATGCGTTCAAGTTGAATACGCGCATTTTCAGCCTGATGCTGGGCGTTTTGCAGATTTTCACGATACCCATAATAGCGTTGTATCGCCAAAAACTTTTGTGTGGCATCGGGGGTGTTTTGCAGGTGCTGAAACTGGGCTTCTTCTTCGGCTTCTTGGCTTTGTAGTTGATTGAGCTGGTAGAGGGCTTGCTGGTAGGCGTGGTAATGCTTGACCAAGGCTTCTTTGAGTTCTTCAATTAAATAGGAAAGTTGAATATGTTCCGTCGGCGTGAGTTCGCTGAGGGGCTTGTGGCGCCCCATAATATAGTTTTGCGCCACTTGAGATCCCGTCATCATACCCATGCTTTCATAGCCTCCGATGGGGGCCACGGTGCTGGTGGCCAAAGCGGCGCCTGTAATTAGCACGCTTAGGGTTTTACGTAAAAATTCGCTGGAATGGCTTAGGTGCCGTTCAGAAGGCAGGGCAATTTTCTCCAACGCAAAACGCACCACGGCATTGCGTTCAATGGTGGCGCGCCACAAGTGTTTTAGGTCGGCTTCGGCGACTTCACTTTGTAGCTTAAGCAGGGTGACGGCATTATTTTGACTGGCTAAGCTAGGCGCTTTTTGAATGTCTTGAACAGACAAGGCTGTAACGACTTTCATGTTGGCCTTGGGCGCTTGACGCAGTTGTTCTAAGCTTTGGTTAGGCTTAACGCCTTCTAGGGTAACGACTTCATCTAAAGCGGGGGCGGGAACCTCCTTAAGGAGGCCTGCTTGGGTTGGCAGGGCGTGATTCGGCGACAGTAAGGCGGGCACAAAGCTTAAACGAGGCGTTGGGGCCTTTGGCTTGAGCGACTTTGCTTCTGCCATTGGCAAGGTGAGGCTCATCATTACGGCACAGCCCAGCACCACGGCGAACGAGCCGTGAAGAGCGGGTTTCCATGACGTAGGGGGACTCATGTTTTTCATAGACTTCTATTATAGCACGAGCCAGCCAAAAGCCAATTCCCTCCCTTAGTTAAGGGAGGGAAGTTCGGGAGCCTAGGCCTCTAATGTAAAATTAGCGCCACTTTCGCGAAATAGCTTTCTAGCGTCTTCACGTATCTCTCGCCGTGTCTCCTCAGGGACTTTGCTACCAATATTTTCTTCAAAGAGGTGGCCTTCGATTTCTTTCTCTATCCATCCGACATGACCTAAAGCAGTTGCAAAGCGTTCCTGTACTGCCTCAGGGCGGAAAGTAGGGTACAATTCAAAAACATGGCTGGGTGAAAGATCCTGACACTCTTCAGGGAGTTTGCGATTGAGAGAAACCTCGAATACAGAGCTGAGAGGATTCTCCTTATTTATACGGGCCATAAATCGGCCTGTAAAGTCATCTGTGGACTCTTTCAGCCCTGTAAATCCAACCAAAACGGCATCGTATAGGCAATGGTTTACATTGTTTTGGGCATCACCAGGAACATTTACGATTTCACCAAACTTCACAAATGCTTCTAATGCTTCCTCCGCGGGGTCGAACTTTACTCCTTGACGTTGTTGAACGACCTGGGGGTTTAAGTGCGCCTGTTGGGGGGGGGGGGCAAAGCGGGCTGAAGAGAGAGAATTCATCGACATAAAATAACCTTTCTGTAAAAGTAAGTAAATTAAAGTAACCTAAAAAGTTCAACATCGAACCTTCAGTCGCTTAAAGCCAAGTAAAGCAAAAACCGTGCTTCATTTAAAGCAATTGTTACAAATTGATACTCGACAAAAGAAAGGCTTGAGTCTTTTTTATGTTTGCGACTTAATGAAAAGGCTACATAGGGTTCAATTTAGTATGCCATGAAAGATAAGGACTTGTTTTTTATGCTTCATGTACTAAACTTGTATTGAGGTGTATTGATTGGACGGCTCGTTTTAACCAACGAGACAGAAAAAACATACATTTTAGTTGTATCCTTTCTGGGCCCAATACTAAAGGAGATTTAATTTTATGATGATGGCTCGTGAAAAATTTAAACGTGACAAGCCTCACGTCAACGTAGGGACCATTGGTCACGTTGACCACGGTAAAACAACGTCTACCGCTGCGATTACGGCAACACTTGCAGCAGTCGGGTATGCAGACTTTAAAAAGTTTGACGAAATTGATGCTGCCCCTGAAGAAAAGGCGCGTGGGATTACCATTTCTACCGCTCACGTGGAATACGAGACGGACAACCGTCACTACGCTCACGTGGATTGCCCTGGCCACGCCGATTATGTGAAAAACATGATTACCGGTGCGGCTCAAATGGACGGAGCCATTTTGGTGGTTGCGGCTACGGATGGCGTTATGCCTCAAACTCGTGAGCACGTTTTGTTGGCTCGCCAAGTTGGGGTGCCTAAGATCGTGGTTTGGTTAAACAAATGCGACATGGTTGAAGATCCTGAAATAATCGAGTTGGTGGACATGGAAGTTCGCGAATTACTTAGCGAATATAACTTCGATGGCGACAACGCCAGCATTATTCAAGGATCTGGCTTTAAGGCGTTAGAAGCGTTAGCGGCTAACCCCAAGTTAAAGCGCGGGGAAGACAAGTGGGTCGACACCATTTGGGCGTTGATGGATGCCGTTGATGCAGACATCCCTACCCCTGAGCGTCCTTTAGACATGCCTTTCTTAATGCCGATTGAAGACGTCTTTTCAATTACGGGCCGTGGTACGGTTGTAACGGGCCGTATTGAACGTGGTATCGTTAAAGTGGGTGAAGAAGTTGAGATTATTGGTCTTGGCGACACGCGCAAATCGGTTGTCACAGGTGTTGAAATGTTCCGCAAGCTCTTGGATCAAGGGCAAGCGGGTGACAACGTGGGTGCGTTGCTTCGCGGTATTGACAAAACCACCATTGAACGTGGTATGGTTTTGGCAAAACCCGGTACGATTACGCCTCATACCAAGTTCACGGCAAACGTGTACGTGTTGAAAAAAGAAGAAGGGGGTCGTCATACGCCATTCTTCTCGAACTACCGTCCACAGTTTTATGTTCGCACTACAGATGTTACAGGGTCCATCACCCTTCCTGCAGACACTGAAATGGTGATGCCTGGAGACAACGTCATTATGACCGTTGAGCTCTTGACGCCTGTTGCCATTGAAGCGGGTATGCGTTTCGCGATTCGCGAAGGCGGTCGTACCATCGGTGCGGGTGTTGTGGACACCATCCTTGAGTAATGCTTGAGGATCTCATCAGTTAGCAAGCTGTTTAACAACAGCGTTACTATTTAGAAGGTTTAAAAGGAATTATGGCTCAAAAGCAAGCAAATCAAAAGCAAAACCGTGTTCGTATTCGTTTACAGTCCTATGATCATCGGTTGATTGATACATCGGCCGCAAAGATTGTGGAAGTGGTAAAGTCTTCGGATGCGAAGCTCGTTGGGCCTATTCCCCTTCCTACGCACCGTCGTATCTTCTGTGTGCTTCGTTCACCTCATGTGAACAAGGATTCACGGGAACATTTTGAAATCCGCATTCATAAGCGCTTGATTGACATTTTGGATCCCGGTGCTGATTTAGTGAGTCAACTCAGTCGAGTTGATTTACCAGCAGGGGTTGATATTGAAGTGCGTTTGTAATAGATTGGTTTTAGGAGAGGCGAAGACGTCTGCTAGATAGATTCGCCACTCCTTAAGTCTACCCGAAAGACACCCTAGCGTGTGGACTTAGTTGGATGGTTGTCTTAATAAAGTGAAAGGGAAAGTGGTTGTGACTGCTCCTGGATTTTTAGGACAGAAGCTCGGTATGACCCAGGTGTTTGATGAAACGGGGTCCGCTATCGCAGTAACTGTAGTTGAAGTACTTGACATGACGGTAACACAAGTCAAGACAAAAGAAACCGATGGCTATGATGCCATTCAGGTTGGAGTGATTGAAGCAAAGCCCAAGCATTTGACCAAAGCCCGCCAAGGGCATTTGACGAAGAATGAACTGCCTTTGTTTCGTACGTTGAAAGAGTTTCGAGTCAGCAAAGAACTTGTGGCCACCTACAAGGTAGGCGACAAAGTGGATCTTTCTTTTCTTGAAACCCAAGGCTTGCTCTTAAGTTTTACGGGTCAGTCAATTGGCAAAGGCACCATGGGTGGGATTCGTCGCTGGGGTCATCATCGTGGGCCTATGTCTCATGGATCTAAAAACCACCGTTTGCCGGGTTCTATCGGCGCAGGCACGACGCCAGGTCGTGTGTACCGTGGGCTTCAGATGTCTGGTCGTACAGGCAATGCCACGGTAACTGTTCAAAACCTCCCTGTGGTTCGCTATATGGCAGACAAAAATGTGGTACTGGTTAAAGGTTCCGTTCCTGGTGCTGAAGGCGGTTTACTCGTCGCCAAAGTTCGTTAGTTATAAGATTAATAAGGTCAAATTTTAATGTCGATTCTATTGAAATCTGTTACATTAGAAGGTCAAGAACAAGGAACGGTTGAAGCACTCGAAGCAGTTTTTGGTGTGGAACTCAACCGAAATGCCTTATTTTTGGCCTTGCGCCGCGAACGTATCAACGCGATGCGTGGTACGGCAAACACGAAGACTCGTTCTGAAATCAGTGGTGGTGGCCGTAAGCCATGGAAGCAAAAAGGGACGGGTCGTGCGAGATCTGGCTCTATTCGTAGCCCGTTATGGCGTGGGGGCGGTGTGACGTTTGGTCCCAAGCCTCGTTCCATTAGCATTAGTTTAAACAAGAAGTTGGTACGCTTGGCGCATCGATCAGCCCTTACCAATGCCTTGTCTAAAATATCTGTGCTAAGCTCCACAGCCTTGCCCGCGCCTAAAACCTCAGCGCTAGTAAAGGGGTTGAACGCGTTGAATATCTCTTCTACGGAAAAAGTGTTGATTGTGGTGTCTTCTTATGAATCCAATGAAAACTTACTGCTTTCCACGCGTAACCTTCCGTATGTTTCCGTTAGAGTAGAATCGGCGTTGAGTGTTCATGATATTTTAGCATCGAGCAAGATTTTAATCGCCTCTGATGCGCTAGTGAAAATCCAAGAAAGGCTGACTGCATAATGTCTAAAAAAAGCCTACACCAAATTATTAAAAGCCCTATTTTAACTGAAAAAGCCTTTGGTCTTTCACAAATAGGTCAGTATGTGTTTGAAGTGGATGGAACAGTCAATAAAATTGAACTGGCTTCTGCTTTTGAACAATTGTTTCCTGCACGTAAGGTTTTAGAGGTTCGGACGATTCGTATCCCTTCTAAAAAGAAACGAGCAGGTCGCAAGCCCACGTATCGTAAGCCGTACACAAAGGCCGTTTTCAAAATTGAAGGCGATCCTATTGAATTGATTCCTGGAGTATAACATCATGGCCACAAAGCAATTAAAGCCGACTTCAGCTGGTGTTCGAGGAATGTCTAAAATTGACAATTCGGATCTCACTTCATCAGCGCCCTTTCGCCCTTTGCTTTCTGCATTAAATCAGAAAGCGGGCCGTAATAACAATGGTCGTATCACCTGCCGTCACAAAGGGGCGGGTCACAAAAAAACGTACCGAGTGATTGATTTCAAGCGTAACAAGTTTGACATCCCCGCTCGTGTGGAAACCATTGAGTACGATCCCAATCGTAACTGCCGTATTTCACTGGTCTGTTACGCCGATGGAGAGCGTCGCTACATTCTGCACCCTGAAGGCTTGAATGTAGGGGACACAATCGTCAGCGGAAAGGACTCTGAAATCAAAGTAGGCAATACCCTACCTCTTCAGAACATTCCTTTGGGTTCAGTCATTCACAACGTGGAACTCGTTCCTGGGCGTGGCGGACAAATGGTCCGCAGTGCAGGGACCTCTGCTCAATTGGTGGCTAAAGAAGGTAAATATGCCACCTTGCGTATGCCTTCAAGTGAAATGCGTAAGGTTTTAATCAATTGCCACGCTACACTGGGTGTGTTAGACAACGCCGAGTTCAAGAATATCAACATTGGCAAAGCCGGCCGTAAACGCTGGATGGGCGTTCGTCCTACTGTGCGTGGTTCGGTCATGAACCCTTGTGATCACCCTCACGGGGGGGGGGAAGGGAAAGCGCCTATTGGCCGTCCTTCACCTGTAACGCCGTGGGGAAAGCCCACACTTGGTAAGAAGACACGTAATAGTAAGAAATCGTCAACGAAGCTTATTGTTCGTCGTCGTAAGTAATCAAAAGGTTTTTATTTTATGGCACGTTCTTTAAAAAAGGGAGTGTATGTACACCCCAAGCTCCAAAAAAGAATCGATGAAGCCAATGCTTCGGGTTCCAAATCCGTCATTCGCACGTGGAGTCGTTCTTCGATGATAACACCTGATATGTTGACGCATACCATTGCGGTTCATAACGGACGGGCCCATGTGCCTGTGTTCGTCACTGAACAAATGGTGGGTCACAAGTTGGGTGAGTTTGTTCCTACTCGTACGTATCGTGGTCATGCCGACGATAAAAAAGTCAAGAGAAAGTAGCGTTATGATGTCAGTTTCTAGTCAACGAAATATAATGACCACCGCACGTAAGATGCGTCGAGTCATCAATGAAATACGCGGAAAAAGTGTTAATGAAGCGTATATTATTTTAAAAACCATGCCTTATCGAGCGTCTGAAATTGTATTAAAGAAGCTGGTTGAGGCGGTGGCCAGTGCCCGTCAACAACAAGGCTTAAACCCTGATGCTTTGTTTGTTTCTGAAGTCTTTGCGGATGAAGGTCCTACCATGAAGCGTTTTAAGCCAAGAGCGCAAGGCCGTATTTATCAACGCTTGCGTCGCTCTTCACACCTAACGCTTAAAGTATCAAGATCACCAAAAGGAGCATAATTGTGGGACAAAAAGTACACCCTCGCGGCTTAAGACTCGGTATTATTGAAGACTGGCAGTCTTCATGGTATGTGAAATCTTCTTTAGAATTTGCCAAATATATTAAAGAAGATGAAGTCTTGCGTCGTTATATTTTAAAGAAGTTGAAAGCGGCCTCTTTAAGTTCTGTGATTATTCAGCGCAAAAGTGAAAAAGTGGTGGTTTCTATTGTCACAGGTCGCTCAGGTGTGGTGATCGGTCGTGGTGGTCAGAACTTGGATGTGCTTCGTAACGAATTATTGGCCTTGGTTAGCACGAAAGATCTTCGCCTTGAAGTGCTTGAGGTCGATAAAATCGATGCGGACGCGGAGATCGTGGCTCAATCGATTGCTCAACAATTAGAGCGTCGTGTCGCGTTTAGACGCGCGACCAAGCAAGCCATTCAAAAAGCGATGCGTGCAGGGGCCAAAGGAATCAAAATCATGATTTCTGGTCGCTTGGCAGGGGCTGATATTGCTCGTTCTGAATGGGCCAAAGAAGGGCGTATTCCCTTGCATACCTTTAAGGCAGGGATTCAATATGCGCATGCAGAAGCCCATACCTTATTTGGTGTAATTGGTGTGAAAGTATGGATTTATGGGGGAGATTGCGATACAAACGTCTTGACGCTTCACAACATCCGCCCAGCAGGTTCTAAGCCTCAGCAAAATCAACAGGACAAAGACGGGGCTCGTCGCAAGTCGACTCGTCGTCCTCAACGTAACGCAAAGTAACACATTTTAGGGTGGTCTTGAGTTTAGAGATTCAGACACTATAATTAGTCTAATGATGTTTAGGAGTTTTGAAAAATGTTAATGCCAAAACGATCCAAATATCGCAAGCAGCATCGTGGTCGTATGACGGGGATTGAAACTCGTGGCACGCAACTCGAATACGGTGATTTTGCGATTCAGGCCCTAGAGCCTGGTTGGATTACAAGTCGACAAATCGAAGCCGCTCGTCGTACAATTGCCCGTGCAGTTAAGCGTGGCGGTAAGATTTATATCCGTATTTTCCCCAACAAGCCTGTGACCAAGAAGCCTCTTGAAGTGCGTATGGGTTCAGGGAAGGGGAGTCCAGAGTTTTGGGTCGCAGTGGTAAAGCCTGGCCGTTTAATGTTTGAACTTGCCGGTGTGCAGGAAGAACTTTCGACCAAGGCATTAAAGCTTGCGGCTCAAAAGTTCCCGATTAAAGTCCGTGTGGTTAAAAGAGATCAATTATCGAAAGCGGTGACTTAGATGATGCTAAAGAATGAATTATCTGAAATTCGAGAACTAAGCATAGACGAGCTACATGCCAAAGAACTCGATCTCCAAAAGTTTTTATTTGATTTAAAAATGAAGCAAAAAACGATGCAGTTAAACGATGCGTCTCAATTTAAAAAGACGCGTCATAAAATTGCCTTTATTAAAATGCTCATTACACAAAAATCCCTTTCGGAGGTGGAAGTCTAATGGCTACTCGTGAATTGCAGGGTGTGGTATCTTCGACAAAGTCAGACAAAACCGCGGTGGTTTTGGTGACGAGTCGTAAGTCTCATGCCAAGTATGGTAAAGTTGTTCAGACGAGCAAAAAATTTCATGCCCATGACGAGCTCAATGAGCTTAACGTGGGGGATGAAGTCGTGATTGTAGAGTCTCGTCCGTTAAGTAAGTTGAAGCGTTGGACGCTGAAACAAGTGGTACGTAAAGCAGAAGTGCTATAAGAGGTTATTATGATTCAACAAGAATCAAGATTGGTTGTCGCAGACAATACAGGTGCTCAGGAACTACTTTGTATACGTGTGTTAAAGCGTAAACGGGCAAGCGTGGGTGATCGTATTATTGCAACAGTGAAATCCGCTTCACCTAATATGCCTGTAAAAAAGTCTGATGTGGTGATGGCTGTGGTCGTTCGAACAAAGGCCCCATTACAGCGTGCGGATGGTAGTACAGTTTCATTTGGTGAAAATGCGGCTGTCATTATTAACAAAGAAGGGAACCCTCGTGGAACCCGCGTATTTGGTCCAGTGGCTCGTGAGTTAAGAGACAGCAATTTTATGAAAATTGTGTCTTTGGCTCCTGAAGTACTCTAAAGAAAGGCTAGAAAATTATGAAAGCTTATAAAAAAAAGCTCATCAAAAAACAATCTTCCTTTCATGTCAAGCGGGGCGATAACGTGTTTATCTTGGCTGGTAAAGACAAAGGTAAGCAAGGAATCGTTCGCTTAGTGGATAGAGATGTGACAAAGGCACTTGTTGACGGCGTTAATATCGTCAACGGAAAAGAGCGCTTGATTCATATTTCTAATTTAAAGGTTGTTACCGAATAGATTAGGTGCTTTATGAAAACGTTAAAAGAAATATATCAAGACGAGATCTTCGCTTCTTTGAAAAAAGAACTGGAGCTTTCCAATGTTCATGAAGTCCCTTGTCTTGTTAAAGTGGTTATAAATGTGGGTCTGGGTGAGTCTGCCCAAAATGCCAAGTCGTTGGATGAAGCCATTCAACATTTGACCTTGATGACAGGCCAAAAGCCTTTAGTCACGCGTGCTAAGAAATCTATTGCGGGCTTTAAAGTTCGTGAAGGGATGCCTATTGGTGCGATGGTGACGTTACGTGGAGATCGGATGTATGACTTTATTTCCAAATTAGTCAACGTCGTTTTGCCTCGTATTCGTGACTTTAGAGGCTTGAACGAGCATGGGTTTGACGGGCGTGGTAACTACAACCTCGGGTTGAAAGACCAGCTCATTTTCCCTGAAATCGATTATGACATGATCACAAAAGTGCGTGGCTTGAACATCACTGTGGTTACGTCATCGTCTTCTGATGCGCAAGCCCTTTCTTTGCTAAAGAAATTGGGTTTCCCATTTGTAACAAAAGCAATTACTTAGGAGTGGTCGTTCATGGCTAAACTTTCCATGGTGGTCAAAGAAGCACAACGTCAAGAAAAGGTGGCTAAGGGCAAATATCCCAAGACACGTTTACAAAACCGTTGTTCGATCTGTGGTCGTCCTCGTTCTTATTATCGCCAGTTTGGTATTTGTCGTGTGTGCTTAAGAAAAATGGCACACGAAGGCAAGTTGCCAGGTGTTACAAAATCAAGTTGGTAGTGTAAAAGTACTCTCCGTGTCTTTTTGTGAGACAGGATTATGGGTTACTTTGTCAATAAAGTATAGGTCTTACACTTATGTATTCTGATCCTATTTCCGATATGCTTACAAGAGTCCGTAACGCGCAGCGTGCGGGGCATCTTGAAGTAAACATTCCACTTTCAAAGCTTAAAGTGGAAATTGCCAAAATCTTGGTTCGCCAAGGTTTTGTAAAAGAATATCGTCTTGAATCTGATCGTCATTTTGTGATTGTATTGAAGTACGATCACAAATCGGGTGAGCCGGTGATTCGTTGCCTGAAAAAGGTTTCAAAATCTGGTTTGCGTGTCTATTCAAGAAAAGATCGTCTTCCCCGTGTTTTGGGTGGTTCTGGTGTGGCCATTATCTCGACGAGTCGAGGTATTTTGACCGATCATGAAGCACGTAAACTTGGTGTGGGTGGCGAAGTTTTATGTTACGTGTACTAAATTTTCAAGAAGGTATCGATTATGTCAAGAATTGGTAAAAACCCAATTGCTATACCCTCGGGTGTTACGGTAACCGTCAATGAAAATTTGGTCACGGTTAAAGGCCCAAAAGGTACGCTATCGCGTCAGTTTAGACCTGAATTAGACATTGTCATTGAAGACAACTCTATTCTCGTCACCCCCAATGGTGAAACTCGTTTGCACCGTTCTTTGCACGGGTTGACCCGTACGCTGATTAACAATATGGTCATTGGTGTTTCTGTTGGATTCACCAAAAACTTGGAACTGGTAGGGGTTGGCTACAGAGCCGCTGCCACCCCTAAGTTGTTGACCTTGCAATTGGGCTACAGTCATCCTGTTGAAATTGAATTGCCTGAAGGCATTGAAGCTAAGGTCGAAGCCAACACCAAGGTGGCTATTTCCGGCATTGACAAGCAAGCCGTTGGTGATGTGGCGGCTTTAATCCGTTCTAAGCGTAAACCAGAGCCTTATAAAGGCAAGGGTGTTCGTTATGCGGATGAAGTGGTTCGTCGTAAAGCGGGTAAATCAGGTAAGAAGTAACGGATCGCAAGTGATCTTGAAATTTAGGATTATTTTATCATGTTTAAACAAATAAACCGTAAGCAAATTTCACGCAAGCGTCATTTACGCGTTCGTAAAAAGGTGTCGGGAACCGCTGAGTTTCCAAGACTTGCTGTGCATCGAAGTGGGAAGCACATTTACGTGCAAGCCATTGACGATGTGGCGGGTGTCACCTTGGCAGCGGCCAGTTCTTTAGACAAGGAACTGAAAGAAACCGTGAAATCTGGTGCAAACATTGAAGCGGCGAAAGTCGTTGGAGACCTCGTGGCTAAACGTCTTTTAGCCAAAGGTGTAGAATGTGTTGTTTTTGATCGTGGTGGGTTCCTTTACCACGGTCGTGTTGCCGCCTTGGCGGATGCAGCGCGTGAAGCAGGACTTCAGTTCTAGTTTCATCAGCAATTGTGCTATAGTTTCCTATAGTATTTTAAAGAGTTTTCCATACAGTAGGCTAGACGAGGAGCCTAGATTATTTTGTGAAGGAGTGTAGATAGACCTACATGACTGAACAAAATAATCGTAGCGACAAAGTATAGACACTGTAGGGGGAATTATTTAAAACACTATATATTGAAAACGTCCTGTATGCTATATACAAGACGTTTTTTTATGGGAGGGTGCTTCATGTTTTTGATCCGTATGCGTATTTTTGTTTTGGGATTCTTGTGTTTATATGCCTTAGGGATAAATCGCCTGTATGCTAATGATACTCTGCCGTATACGTTTCATACGCTTGAAAATGGCTTAACAGTGGTCACCTATCAGGTTAAAGGCTCTCGTCAAGCGGTGGTGGATACTTGGTTTGGTGTGGGCAGTGCGAATGAATCCCCTACCTATAACGGGATGTCGCATTTTTTGGAACATGTGATGTTTAAATCCAGTGACGCGCATGCGTCGTTTGATGTAGAAGTTGAAAAATATGGAGGCTACACCAACGCGGCCACCTCTCGTGATTATACCCATTATTACTATGTCGTCCCTGCCACACAGCTCCAGCAAGCCCTGAACTTACACCTTTCTATGCTGTTTGAACCTGCGTTTCCCGCCCTTGCGGTTAAAGACGAACAACCCGTGGTGCAAGAAGAAATCCGACGATCCCAAAACGCGCCCTTTCGGGCTTTATTTGACCGCTTGTATAGCACGCTTTATGTGGCTTCCCCTTCAATTGCCCAAACCGTTATAGGCCCTTTGCCTCAAATTGCCAGTTTTGACTCGCCCAAGGTTCGGGCGTATTACGGCCAGTATTATTCCCCTCAATCGGCGTACTTGCTTGTGGCCAGCCCGTATGAAGATCAGGACGTTTTGGCGTGGGCCAAGGCTTTTTTTGCGCACAAAACCATTCCTTCAGGCCACCCCATTCCCCCTGTGACAGAGGCCATTGCGTGGGACGCCTTATCGCCTGACTTAGAAACGCTTTATGCCCCCACCGTGCCGATGCCGACGATCTTATGGGCTTTTCCTGAACCGCCTCAATCCGCCAGTCTTAAAGAACGACTGGCCTTAGAGCTGTACTTGTATTTACTGGCAGGCCATGAAGAAGGGGCGTTGAATCAAGTCTTGTTGCACCAAGCACAGAACCCCGCTTACGCGGTAGGGGCGTCTTGGATGCGGCATCGCTTTGAAGGGTTTACCTATATTTACGCCATGACGGAAACGGAACATTTGGCCTTGGCGAAACAACGAATCCAACAGGTGTTAAGTGACCCCACTTGGCTTAGTGCCTCTGCGTTGGCTCAAGCAAAAAAAGCGATTGCCCTAGCTTGGGCGCAAGAACGCAGTGAGCCGGCGTCTTACTTAAATGGCTTGGGGCAAGCCATTGTTCAACAGACTCAGGAGGAACGTAGGTTTCAAGTGGAAACCTTAAAAGCGTTGACTGTAGAAGATATTAAACTGGCGCGACAAGCCTTATTAACCCGTTTAAACCGTAAAACCATTAGCCTTTTACTGATGCCAGAAACGGCCAAGCCTCCCTCCTCACGTGTAAGCAAGGCGCTTTCAAGCCATGCTTTAGCTGGACTTCAGACTCAGTCCCCTGCGCTTCAATCCGCGTCTCTTCTTCAGGCATCGCCAAAGGCCCAAAAAGTTCTCGATCAAGCCATGACCCTTCGCTCGACTTCGATTGGGTCGTTTCAAGCGTATGAAAAAATCTTGCCCGCCTCTGAACTCGTGGGGGTGGCGTGGCATTTCCCTTTGAATCAGACGTCTTTAAATGACAAAACGGCTTTAGATTTATTAAGTGGCTTGTGGCTGAAAAGTCCCTTAAAAGGCGCTTGCCCTGTCTCCATTCAAGCGTATTTAGACGATTTGGGCGTCAGTGCACATTTTCGTTACGGTGAAGATGGCCTAAGCCTTTATTTTGAAACCACGCAAGACAACGTAACCGCCTTGGTGCAGGCACAAACGGTGTTGTTGAAAGAAGCCTATGGCTTTATTTTCGACGAAATGGCTTTTGAAAATGAACGTCAACAGGCCCTTAAGTCGATTCAACAATTACCCAGCAACCCGCAAGGTTTATTACAGGCCCATGCCCAATCCATTTTAGGGCAGGGCTTGGCGGTTGGGATTCAATTAGAGCAAGCCGAAAAGGCCTTACACGCCTTGAACTTTCAACGCGTGCAAGACGCTTGGCAAGCCCTGTGGACGAAAAGCCCTGTAGCACTGGTGATGGCGGGCCCTGAAGAAGCCGTCAAGGCTTTGAAAACAGGCTTGGCTTTTAGTGGTGTGCTAAAGGGGCATTCCCCTGTTTTAGAACAGACCATTCGCCCCAACGTCGTGCTTGAACCCATTGCCGCACGAAGCACGCATGTGCTTAAGCCTGATCAAGAAACAAGTTGGCTGTTATGGGGGTGGACACTGCCTTCGGTGCAAGACAAAGACATTCCCGCCTTACACTTGTTGCAAACGCATTTGGGCCAAGGCATGAGCGCCGTGTTGTTTCAAGAAGTGCGCGAAAAAAGAGGCCTTGCTTACGAAGTCACCTCTTCTTTAGACACCTACTTGAACCGAGGCATCATGCGGTGGTATGCTGGCGTTAAACCTGAAAATGTGGAAAAAACTCAAGCGGTCTTTCAAGCCGTACTCAACGATTTAAACACCACGCCCTTAAGCCCGCAGGCACTACAGGCCTTAAAAATTAAACGCCTTGGGCGTTTTGATGTGGCCTTAAATACCCCAGAACAATGGACGAGCTTTGCCGGAAGGCTCTTGAATCAAGGCTTGCCTTTGGGGTATATTGAATCATATACACAGCGTTTAAATGCGGTGACTCCAAGAGATCTTCAACGTGTGGTGAAGACTTATCTGGGTCATGGCCCGACTTTACGTCTTAGCTTGGGCAAGGCGCTTGAAACCAACGCCGTTATAAAGGAAACATCCCTGCATGATTGAAACCTCTCAAGTCCGTGTGCCCGCCACTTCTGCCAACTTAGGCGTTGGGTTTGATACCTTCGGCTTGGCGTTGAAACGATGGAATACGTTTCATATCAAGCGTTTGCCTGAAGCAAGTGTGCCTTCTTTATACACCCTTGAAGGCTCTTGCTTTAGTTTAGGGCCTAAGCTCGGGTGGGACGCCGTGAGGAGCAACATTTTTTTTCAAGCCTTGGATTTTTATTATGCCCATATTAAACGGCCTCTGCCCGCGTATGAAGTTGGCGTAGAGATTCAAATCCCCGTGGCACGAGGCTTGGGTTCTAGTGCCACGGCAGTGGTGGCGGCCTTAATGGGTGCCAACGCCTTGGAAGGTTCTCCTCTGGATCACGATTCTCTACTGAAGCTGGCGATTGCCTTTGAAGGCCACCCCGACAATGTGGCCCCCGCCATGAAGGGGGGGTGCGTTTTTGGGGATGCGACCCATAGTTATCCGATTCACTGGCCAGCGACTTGGCACCTTGCGGTGTGGATGCCTGAAGATCCCTTATTGACTGAAGCGGCGCGTCACGTCTTACCCAGCACGTACACCCGCCCTGAAGTGGTGACGGCTTTACGGCAGGCGTCGTTGTTGTTATATGCGCTTGAACATCAACGGGCCGATGTGTTACGCCAAGTCATTGAACAAGATGTGATTCATGAGCCATTTCGTAAAACGTTAATTGAAGGCTTTGATGCCTTTCGTGCTTTTGTGCATGAACACACTGATGCCTTAGGCGTGGTGATTAGTGGCAGTGGTTCGACTTGCTTGGTGATTTATGAAGCGAGCTGTGGCGATCAAGTTCAGCAGGCCTTACAACGGTGGCAACGTCAATGGGGGGGAGGCGTTGAATCTACCGAACTTGAATTAGAAGGGGCTCAGATTTTGAACGCGACTGGTTGCGAAAAAAGCTTCCTTGCTTAGATCAGTCAAAGACTATATCGAACACTATATATAGTGTTCGATTGGTATATAGTATTTTAAAGAGTTTCCCATACAATAGGCTAGACGAGGCGCCTAGATTATTTTGTGAAAGAGTGTAGATAGACCTACATGACTGAACAAAATAAGCGTAGCGAAAAAGTATAGACACGGTAGGGGAAATTATTTAAAACACTATAGCCCAAAAAACGTGGGGTTTAGCCACTGGGCAAAGGCCTTAAAAATAGGGTATACTAAAAAAGGCTGGCTTTTTTCAAGAAGCCTTCACACCCTCAAAAAACCATTGAAAATCGAGTAAAAAACGGGTGTAGTGTGTGTCAAAAACCGACTTTCGTGGCCAGAAAACCGACTTTCGTGGCCAAAAAACCGACTTTTGTGGCCAATAAGCCGACTTTTCGACACACGAAAGTAGGGCGTTTCTTTACATCGTTATACCCTTTTTCAAAACCGTTTATCGAAATAAGGAGAGTGGCTCCACGTAGAAAATGAACGCTGACAACATCCTGTTTTTAAGGTATACTGTAGAAGTTTATTCGTAAAAAAGGACTGTTGATTATGACTGCAACCCAAGCCCAATGTAATGATGTGAGCCTATTCCATGCCACTGGCGCCCCACAAGAATACCGCCTACTTGAATCCCCGATCAAAAAAAATCAATGGCTCATTCAGCGTCTTGATTTAGAAACCCCTGTGGCCTGCTTGGAAGGGGTGTTGCCCGAACATATTCACTTTCAAGCCTACGCCAGTCGTGGTGGGGATGTCGGCGTGTTACACAGTGGATCTAACCCTTCAAGCCTTGCCTACTTTCTACTGCCAGGGGCCACCGTTCAAGGAAACGGCTTTAAAATAAGCATGTTTGGCGAAACACTCCCCCCTCAGCAAAGTCAACAAAAGACGCCTCCCCCTGCTTCGCAACAACAATTCACCAAGCAAGCCATGATACTTGGCGCAGGCTTGGGGACTCGAATCTTGCCTTTGACCGAAGACTATTTGAACCTGGCCAAACCCGCTCTCCCTTGGGTGGGTGATTCCACCGTGATTGGTTCGTTGGTGGAATTATTGGCCAAACAAGGCATTGAACGTATTTATGTGAATACCTTTTTTCAACGAAAATCCGTGCAAGACGCCTTAAATCAAGCCTGCCACCTGCATGGGGTGGAATGGTTTGAAATCCCCGAAGAACGCCCCACAGGCACTGCGGGTGGGGTGCTTCATATTTTAAATCATCTCAATGCGTTTGCAAGCTTTAACCCAAATGAACCGCTACTGGTTTTACAAGGAGACGCCGTTTCAAATGTGGATTTAGCGGCGTTAGTCAATGTGCATCAAGCCAATCAAGCTTCTGCGACGGTGGGTTGTCAAATCGTGGCGGATGAAGACGTCCCGAAATTTGGTATTGTGGCCACCTACGCCACAGAAGCGAAAGATCAATCAGGCAAAGTTCGCACGTTTTTAGAAAAGCCCAGTTTAGCCCAAGCAGGTTCTAGTCGTTTGGCTTCTACAGGCTTTTATGTATTGGCCCCAAGCGTCTTTCCTTATTTGAAGAGCTGGTATCAAGAGCGTTTGAATGCCCTTCAAGCCGAAGCCAAAGCCAAAAATGAACCCATTCCAACGGAATTAAAGGAATTTGATTTCGCTCAAGATGTGTTTAATATGTGTTTAAAGGCCGATTTGCCTCTTTACGCTCAAGAAGTCGAAGGCTTTTGGTGCGATATTGGCAACCCCGCTCAATATGTGGAAACCTTAGCCATGGCCTATCGTGGAGAGTTAGGGCAAGTCTTGCCTGAACCCTTGGGCGATTACTTTGATGAAGCCGGCGTCTTTTACTGGCAGGGAACAAAAACGTTGGCAGACAAAGACGGCCTTTCCCTCGCGGGAGGGGTGGTTGTGGCCATGAAACAGGACCCCTCTGCTCTTTAGGCATAACCTTTGGCCCACACGCCTAACACTTACCCTACATCACGAGAGGAACCCATGCCCCTATTCGCCAAATACCAGCGCCTTTTAAAGCAAAGCCTCTGTATGTGTTCGGATTTCATCTTATGGACGGGCTTAGTTGGTCTATTGGTGCTAGGCATATTGGCCATGGATTTTAAAAATCTTCCCTTTTTTCCCAAAGAAGCGCAAACCCTCCACCTGTATGTGGAAGATGCGTACGCCTTAATGAAGGGATCCCCAGTGATTTTAATGGGGGTGCCTGTGGGTTATGTGAAACGAGTGACCTTAAACCCTAAAGATGACTCTGTTTGGGTGGATTATGTGTTGAATGACGCTCGTGTCAAAATCCCTGAAGAAGCTGAAGCGCTTATTGTCGCCGCAGGTTTAGGCGGTGCTAAAAGCCTTGAGTTTACGTTGAATGAAAGTCCTGAAGATGTCTTTGAAGCGGAAGGAAAACCCCAACAAAAACAGCAAGTTTTGCGTCCTTTTCGGCAAAAAAATATGTGGGACGCCCAAATTAAAATGGCCAACTTCCTCAGACAAGGCGCCGAAAGCTTAGGTAAATCCATTGACGCGATTCCCACCGAACATCGGCAGGCGGAGTTAAGGCACATCGCCCAAAACATTCAAACCACCCAAAAAGCCATGCACCAGCTTAATCAACGCTTGCCTCAGATGCAAAACACCCTTTCCGCCCAATTAAATCGCGTGAATCAACTCATGCTTAAAGCAGATGCCGAGCTTCAGCAAGCGATGCACGACTATACCTTGTTGCAAGATCCTCAAAGCCACCAGCGTCACAAGGTGTGGATGCAAATAAACATGACCCGTGGCATGTTGGAAGAACAACGCCGTTTATTGCGAGAATTGCATGGCCTGACGATGCAACAAGTCACCCCCCATTTTAAAGGCGTCCCCTTGCCCTTAACACCAGTCGATGAAGAGATGTAAGACTTACGTTTTTTCAATTAGATTTTGTAATGACTCTAATAAATCAAGGAACGCGCTGATATTTAAATAGTAACTCGCATAGGCTGTTGGACTTTTTTTAACCTCATCCACACTAATTCTAAGAATATGACCCGTTTTGGTTCTTTGAAATTCTTTTTCTTTTAAGGCAAAATAATCTTGGAATAAAGAATCCTTGTCCTCAATCTCTTCAGGATAATCTTGTATGGTTTTTTCCACTAAGTTTAAGACTAAAATACGTTGATGTTCCTTCGGTTTTTTTGATTTTTGGGTGGAATAATTTTTCATTGCTTCTCTGAGCGCTAACAGTTTATTTGAAAATCCATATCGTGCATCTAAATCAACCAGTTCTTGAAGAAGCGAGAAATGGACGGAGACTTCAGTAGGGTTTAATGGCCACTTTTCTAAATCGTTCAATAAGTGACTTGTCACAATAAAAAAGCGTTTCCAGTTCTCATCGCCTTCGCCTGTTTTAAAGCTTTGGTGTTCAATAAAGCCTGCTACTTCTACCGCCGTTGCCCACGCATGTTGGCTTTCTGTGCGTACTTGAAGTTCCACTTTTAAATGAGGCAAGGTTTCACTTTTGGGATTCGGGACTTCTAGCACATAATGAAACGAACGGTAACCATCGTCTTTAGCCTCTACAAGGTAATCATACGTTTTTTTGACGACAATCGGGCTACGCTTACCAGGGAATAATTGCACAAAAAGCTGAACGTCTTCAAGGGTGGGCAACATAACCCGAATGCCCCCAATATCGTGCATGGTGTCAAGACTCATGTTAGGGAAACGTTTGAGTTTCACGACAATGGCTTCTAAACGCTTGAGGCGTTGTGCGATAAAGAACTCATCTGGCTTACAGCGTTTAGTTTTAATGAAATGGGTTTTAATGATGTTTCGACAACGCATGTTCACCATGCGAAGAACCGCTTCATGGGCTTGCCTGTAGTCTGAAAGCACGTCATAGGCTTCGTTGTATTCAGGTGTATCCATTTTGTCGGCTCGCAAGACCTTGCCTGCATTTTTGATTTTGCTTTTCGTCAACATCGCAAGATTCCTTTTCAACACCCCCTATTGTAGCATAGAACGAGCGTAGCGCCCACACGCTTAAGGCCCACCACCAAAGCGCTTACCCACCTCACAAAGCCTTTGCCACAGGGTTCAATCAGCTTTTTGGATCACGCTGGTGATAGCGTGCTTTGGCTTCTTCAAAGCAAGACGCAATCCCTGCTTCAATCAAGGCGTGGGTATCTTCTACAGAACGACCGCTTTGAAAGGGGATCCCTTCACCCACCACCACAGAAGCCCGCTGATGCTTAATGTAAATGCCCATGGGCAACAGCGCGGCTTGGTTTTTTTGGGCCAGTTGAGCCGCCCCTTCTTTCATCGGCAAAAGCGCTTCTCCATTGCCTCTGGTGCCTTCAGGAAACATGCAAAAGACCCAATTGGGGGTATTCATAATGTGTTTAATGGATTTTAGCGTGTTTTTTTCAAGCCCTTTTTTTCGATCCACAGCCACCACCGCCGTGGAAGAAAAATAAAATCGCCCAAAGGGGGTTTCAAACAGTTCTTTTTTCGCTAAAAAACTGAAATACGTTTTAATCGGAAACACCCCCACCACAATAGGAATATCAAAGCTATGCGAATGGTTTGAAACCACTAAGGTTCGTGGGGCAAAGGCAAAGTCTTTCACCGCAGTGCGAAAGTGGATTTGGGTGCGGTGCAGAATTCGGACGCGAAACACGTTAATCAATACCGAAAAACGGTTCCAAAATAACGTATAGGGACTGCTTAATTGCTCAGGAGTCACCAAATTGGTGGGGTTGGGATGAAAAGGGTTATAAATGTACATGAGATGCTTGCTCCACTAAGCCCGTTGCAAGTGGTTTAATTGATCAAAAAAGCCGGGGAAGGACACGTTGACAATATGGGGGTCATCTAATGGCCATAGGGTGGCTTGCTTGGGATGGCGTTGATTATGAATCAGATTCAACACGGTTAAAGCCATGGCAATGCGGTGATCATGCCATGCGCTTAATGGGCTTGTGGCTTCTTGGGGCAAGCATAAATCGGGGTTGCCTTTTAGGACTAAGCCATCTTCAAACAGCTCAACCCGAATACCGAGTTTAGCAAATTCTGTGGCCACCGCAAGCAAGCGATCACTTTCTTTGGCCCGCAGTTCTTCAGCCCCCGTGACACGAAGCGTGCCGTCTAACCAGGCACACGCCACCGCCAGAATGGGGATTTCATCCACCATGGCGGGGATGTCTTCCGCGTTAAGGGTTAAATCCCCGCAAAGGTTCGAAGCCTTTACGCGAAGATGCCCAACAGGTTCACCCCCTATGACGCGTTCCTGTTCAAGGGTGATTTGAGCACCGATGTTCTTTAACGCGTTCAACAAACCAATTCGCTGGGGATTTAAGCCGACATCTTCAATTAAAATATCCGAATTCGGGCTAAGCAAGGCCGCGACAATAGGGAAAGCCGCCGAAGACGCATCTGAAGGCACCAAAAAGTCTACGGGTTTTAAAGCATCGATTTGACGGTATTCCAGGCGAATAAGGCCTGTGTCTTCCACGCGAATATCGGCCCCCATCGCACTGAGCATCCGTTCACTGTGATCTCGACTGGCGAGAGGTTCTTCAATCGTGGTGGGCCCATGGGCAAACAGCCCCGCCAACAATATAGCTGATTTGACTTGAGCAGACGCCATGGGCATGACGTAATGAATGCCCTTTAACCCCGCTTCATCAGGGACAAAGGTCATTGGGGCCAAGGTGTTTTTTTGCTTGCCAAACCAGTGGGCCCCCATTTGAGACAAAGGGTGCATAACCCGCCCCATCGGTCTTTTCACAAGACTTTTGTCCCCACTCATTACAGCATAACGGTTCTGCCCTGAAATGAGTCCACTCATCAAACGAATCGTCGTGCCTGAATTGCCACAATCTAACACATGCTCTGGTTCTTGCCATTGCCTTAGGCCTTTGACTGTCCAATGCCCTGTGGGTTCATCCACCAAGGTGATGCCTACCCCCAACTGACGCAGAACATCTCGAGTTGAAAACACATCCGCGCTGGGTAGTAACCCTCGAACGTGGCTGGTGGCCTCCACCAACCCAGCCAGCATTAGGCTACGGTGGCTAATGGATTTATCCCCAGGGACTTTAATGGTGCCGTGCAAGCCTTCAGGCGTGTGAAGGAGTTGAAGGGAAGGCGCGTGAAGAGGGGTTGTTTCAGTTGTGGTCATAGCAGGCCTTTCTTATTTTTTTTAAGCATCCCTTGTGTTACAGTAACTAAAAAAGAAACACCCCAACAAGGATGCTTGGATGATAACGCCATTTTCTCACAAAGAAACCCATAACACAAAAAGGCCACTGCCTTGCGTCGGGTTCGACGCGTTAAGTCAGGCGATGGATGCTTGGGTGCAAGATTTAACGCATCCCAAACGGTTGTTGGTGGTGAGTGACAGCTTGGTGGTGCAACGTTTGGCTGAAGAAGGGGAGTCACAAACGCAATGGACGAGCCTTAGTGGTAATGAATCCCCTGCAACGCGTAAGCAACGCACGCGCTTGTGGCTTCAATCCCCCACCATGAAGCTGGTCTTAAGTCCGCCAGAAGCCCGCCGTTTGTTTAAGCATCACCCTGAAGCAAAAAGCCTAACGTGGGATTTCCCGCCTTTGTCGCATGGTCCCCTTCACAGCAAGTGTACCCCCCTGCTTTTTCTGTTCACCCCGTTACTACTTCAACTGAAGAAAAGACTCATCAAGGGGGACCCTACCCTTCGCGTGATTTGGATTGTGGAGGGCTTGCCCCCGCATGAGCGTCCGCACGTGGAGAGTCTGCCAGAGGCGCAAACCGCTTGGCAAGAGGCCATGACACTTGAGCAACTCCACGCCCTTGAAAGCGCCTTTCAAATCGGGACGGTGCGACTTTTATGTGTGGATGTTTATAGCTTGCAAGCGTTACGCATACCTACCCAAACCGTTGATGGGCAGATCTTACGCGTTCATGCCGTGTATGAAAGTAAACGCCCTTGCCGAAGGTGGCCTGAAGTGGCGGGACTCTTTGCGTGGGCGAGCTTTACGAGGCATCCGCATGAATGGTGGCGATGGTGGTAACCCAATCCTATTACAGCTTACTCATCAGCCATTCACGCGCGTTTTGAATATCCACCGCATGCGCAAACAGACTCGCCAGATCAGGATGCAAAAATTGAAACCCTTCGGCCATTAAACGTTGAGGAGTCGCCGGCATGCCTTCTTCCATTAAGGCATTCATCATAGGATACACGCCCCAGCTTACCCAGAACGGCATTTTCAATGCCCACGCCCACGCCTCATGAAACGCCCTTGCTGAAACAAGTTCTGGTGCCACCAAGTGATACACCCCCTCACTGCTTGGCTGCCTTAACAAGTGGACGATTGCCCCTAAGGCATCTTCAAGGCTCATCCACGCCAACGGATGCGTGCTTACACTGGTGTCTAGCACGCTTTCCCACCAAACAGGAAGTGTTTGAGCTTGAGCTTGCTTAAAGCCCCCACCCACTTGAAGCACACCGAACCACGAAGCATGGAGTGCTTGAGCTTGCATAAAGCCCCCCGATTCATCCATAATCACACCTAATCGAGCATGGCAGACTCGTATATTTTCAGATTTTAAGGGATGCAAACTCGCTTCCCATTTCTGCACCAAGTCCCCTAAGAACGTATCCGTGTCTAAAGGCGTGGATTCATCATAACGCAGGTCGGTGAGCGTCGTTTGAGGGGTATAGCCTGAAATACCACTGGCGCCCACCCACACGGCAGGGCGAAAGCCCGACGCCAAGCACGCTTGTACCAAGCGCTTATTCCACTGCACACGGCTTGTTATTAGACGTTCTTTGGTCGCCTCGTCCCATTGTTGAATGATGCTTTCACCGTTCATGCTCACCACGCCGTAAACGTCTTGAAAAACGGCGTGCGGAATCTCACCTGTTGCATCGACAGAATAAAGCTCTACTCCCTGCCAAGCCGACGCTTCACTTGAAGCGTGACGCAAAAGCACGCGTACCTGAAAGCCCAACGCCAGTAAAAACGCCACCAACGGACGCCCCAACATCCCTGATGCCCCAGTCACGAGAATACGTTTACCCTTGAACGACTCTTCTCGTCGTGCCAAGTCATAGCCTGTTATACGGTGCCGAAAGCGAAACATACGAGCGAGTTTGGCTTGTACCAACGGCCCTGCCAACCATGATGAAATCGGTTCAAACGGCAAGGCATAGTTGATTCGATCGGTGAGTGTGCCGTCCTCTTTCATTTCATGGAGGTGTTGCCAACACGCAAACGGCCCCGACACTTGTGTATCCACAAATTGATGCGGGGGCAAGTACCCGTGATGTTCCGCCTTCCACAAGGCCGAAAAACACTTTAAAAAGGGTAATAGACGGGTGATTCGCCCCAATAAGGGAATACGGATCCACGCCGACTGACCGTCTTGTAGACTGTGAGGAAGACGCTCCAAAGTCACTGGCTCCCAAGGCGGGAGCAGGCGTCTGAAGGCTTGGGGACTTTCATGCCACGCAAAAAGATCGTGGGCATCGGTGTTTGGAAAGGTGGTTTTTTGGGTGAATTGTGGCATAAAATTGAATACTTATAATTTAGAACTGCCCTGATTTTTGGCTAAAAACTGAAACAGCTTCGGGCTGAAAAAATTCCACCAGTGGCCTTTGCCAATGGTGTCTAACAAGGCTTTACTGTCATGCAAGCTATTGTCGCCTTGATTAAACAGTAGAATGCCTTTTTGTGTAAAGGGTAACCAATCAAATAAAAAGGCTTTGCCAAAGGTTTTGACTTGACTAAATTGCACAATGCCTTCCTGACCGTTACGCAACCCCGGCCCAGACTGCTTTAAGCCTCGCCAAGCCACCTGCGGAAACGTATAAAAAATCATGTGCAAGTCGTTAATGGCCACATTGGCCACATTCAACTGCTTGCCCAGCCATTCCGCTTGTTTGGGCTTGCCAAAAATACTGGCCCCCAAACCATAGGGGCAAGCGTTGATTTCATCAATCACGTGACTGAGGTCATCATAGGTGAAGACTGGCAAGATCGGCCCAAAGACTTCTTCTGTCACAATTCTTGAGTCTTTTGGCGGATTAATCACCAGCATGGGCGCTAAAAAGGACGCCTGTGCCTCGTGGATTTCTTCGACTTGCGGGAGTTGCCCGTAAACAGGGGTAATTCCTTTGTCGAGGGCGTCTTGCCATTGCGCATTGAGACGCTTCTGTTGAGCCGTGTCAATCACAGGGCCTAGATGCGTTGAAGGATCAAAGGGATCCCCCACCCGTAGTTGAGACAATTTCGCCACCAATAGTTCTTGCACAATTGGTAACAAGCTGGTGGGGACATACAATTTTTTAATAGCGGCGCAGGTTTGCCCTGCATTGGCGTAACGCCCTAAAATGGCATGAGCCACCACCGCATCTAAGGAATAGCGCTCTGCCGAAGGTAAAATCACCATCGCATCAGAACCCCCCAGCTCAAGCGAACAAGGGATGTTTCGACTGACACAGGCCCGTTGAATGTCTCGTCCCACGGCTTCACTGCCTGTAAAGAAAACAAAGGCGGTTTCAGGGGCATGCACCAACGCATGGCCAACGCTTCCATCCCCTTGAAAAAGCTGCACCAGATCTGCTGAAAAGCCACACGATTCTAAGGCGTTTTGAAATACACGGGCCAAAAGCTCGCCACTTTTAGGCGTTTTTTCACTGGGCTTAAAGGCCACGGCATTACCCGCCACTAAAGCGTTGGCAATCGTTGGGGCAGGCGTGCCAATGGGGTAGTTCCACGGACTAATCACACTGACGACGCCATAAGGCACCCTGACTTCTTTAAACACACGGCCGAGCATCAGACTTTTAAACGAAAGTTTCAGTTGAGGATTCAGTTTGCTTGCATTTCCAATGACGTGTTGAACCCCCGCTAACGCAGACAACAGATCCGTCTGCAAGGCTTCGGCTTGGGGTTTGCCCACTTCAAGGCTCAGCGTGTGAATCAGTTGATCCGCTTTAAGCCGAAGAAGCTGTTCCACTTTTTCCAGTACCTGCACACGATATTTGAGCTTAACGTTCGCCCATGCTTTTTGAGCCACCTGAGCGTTGCTCAAGCCAGCCTGAATCTCTTGAGCCGTGGCGAAAGGGAACTGAAAGAGTAAAGCGCCTGTGGCAGGGTTATATTTCTTGATGAATGACACGGTTTCATGGGTGGGCATAAACGGATGACCTTATGTTCATTTGAGGATACAGAAAAAGTGGATTTACTCCCTCTCCCTTAGGGAGAGGGTTGGGGTGAGGGATTTGGGATGTTCAGTTATAGCTGGTGCTTCCCTCCTCCTAACCTCCTCCCTAAGGGAGGAGGGACAAGACAAAAAAGACTTTCTCTGTGCCTTCATTTCTGTTAAAATACAAAGAAGAGTCTTTAGTTTACTTGAGATTGATGATTTTGTCACCGTCTGTGTCGACTTCTGAAGAAAGGTGGGCTATTTTAATGAATCAACCCTCACGCCTGCTTTATTATGAAACCTTTTCTACCCCATGGGGAGATGGGCTAACGCTGATGAGCCACCAAGGGCTGGTTTTTATCGCACTTTCTGAAGAAAACTCTTGTCTCTCAACGGTGCTAAACACTCAAGCGCCTTGGGCTCAGCCCGTCCGTTTAGGGAGCCTTCAAGCCGACTGGGCGCAGACCTTAAAGAAGTGGCTGTTCCAACGCCAAACGGTGCTAGCTGTTCCTATAGACGTAGACGGCACGCCCTTTCAACACGCCGTTTGGCAAGCCATTGGTGAGATTCCCTATGGGCAAACACGCACCTATGCTGAAGTGGCTGAATGCATCGGCCGGCCAAACGCGGTGCGCGCGGTCGCTTCCGCCTGTGGGAAGAATCCACTAGCGGTGGTGGTGCCGTGTCATCGGGTGCTAGGCAAAGGCGCTCAACTCCGTGGCTTTCGGTGGGGGCTTCGCCTTAAAAACCGTTTGCTCGAAGAAGAAAGGGGCTGATTTACAAAAAGCTCGCCATTTTGCCTGTTTGAGATAAAATAGACTATATAGATGTACTGATGTGAAGGAAACACAAACTCATGGCCACCACTCCTCGAAATGAACGCCCTTTTGGTGACGGTAAAATCCAAGGTATTTCTATTCACGAAGAAATGAGACGCTCTTATATCGATTATGCCATGTCCGTCATTGTTGGGCGCGCCTTGCCTGATGTGCGTGATGGCCTAAAGCCTGTGCATCGGCGCATTTTATACGCCATGCATGAAATTGGCCTCGCCCCTGAAAAGCCCTTTAAAAAGTGTGCAAAAGTCGTTGGGGAAGTATTAGGTAAGTACCACCCCCATGGAGATACCTCCGTTTACGATGCCTTGGTCCGTATGGCGCAAAGTTTTGCGATGCGTTACCCAGTCATTAACGGCCACGGGAACTTTGGCAGTATTGAAGGCGACAACGCCGCTGCCATGCGATACACCGAGTGTAAATTGCAATCAGTAGCAGTGCCTATTTTGCAAGACATTGAGCAAGACACCGTTGATTTTGTGCCGAACTATGACGGCAGTGAAGAAGAACCCAGCGTTTTGCCCACGCGTCTGCCCATGTTGCTTTTAAACGGTTCAGGGGGGATTGCCGTAGGCATGGCCACCAACATTCCCCCTCATAACATGAGTGAAGTGATTGATGGAACGGTTGCCATGATTGACAACCCCAAATTAAGTAATGAAGGCTTGCTTCAATACATTAAAGGCCCTGATTTCCCCACAGGGGGCCAAATTGTGGGAACTTCAGGCATTCGCGAAGCCTTTAAAACGGGGCGTGGTTCGGTAAAAATGCGTGCTGTAGTTAGCATTGAACAAATCCCTGGGGGCAAGGGGCGTCAAGAATGTACGGCCATTATCGTCACCGAAATCCCCTATCAAGTCAACTTGACGACGCTGACTGAAAAAATTGCGGAACTGGTGCGAGACAAAAAAATTGACGGCATTCGTGACTTGCGCAATGAAAGCGATCGCGATGGCTTGCGCTTGGTGATTGAACTGAAGCGAGATGCCAAACCTGATGTGGTTCGAAATAACCTGTTTAAGTACACTCAGCTTCAAACTACCTTTGGCGTGAACATGTTGGCTCTGGTGAACAATCAGCCTCGCTTATTGTGTATGACGGATATTTTAAGCGAGTTTATTGAACATCGTGTGGATGTTGTGGTTAAACGCACCAAGTTTGAACTGCGTAAGGCCGAAGCCAAAGCCCATATTTTAGCCGGCCTATTGATTGCCTTAGGCGATTTAGATGCCATTATTGCCTTAATTCGTGGGGCCAATAGCACAGAAGTAGCGCGAGCTGGCCTGATTGAACGCTATAGTTTAGATTTAGAACAGGCCAATGCCATTTTAGAAATGCAGTTGCGTCGCTTAACGGGCTTAGAACGTGAAAAAATCACCAATGAATACGACAGTCTTCGTGCCGCGATTGAAGAATATAAGTCTATTTTGGCGGATCGTCAAAAAGTTTTAACCATTATTAAAGACGAACTCCTTGAACTAAAAAATCGCTTTGGCGATGCCCGTGTGACGAAAATCATCCCTGATGAAGGGGATATGTCCATGGAAGACCTAACGCCAAATGATGAAATGGCCGTGTTCATTACAGAAAAAGGCTACATTAAGCGTGTGCCTCTCGATACCTTTGAACGCCAGAACCGTGCCACTCGTGGCAAGGGAGCCATGAAAACCCGCGAAGAAGACGATGTCACCCATTTCTTCACCGCAGGCATGCATAATCACCTCTTGTTCTTCACCAGCCGAGGCGTGGCCCATTCGTTGAAAGTCTATGAATTACCAGAAGGTAGTCGTCAATCCAAAGGACTTGCCTTGATTAACCTTCTACCCCTTGAACAAGACGAGCGCATTACCGCTGTGGTGCCTGTTATTGAGTTTGGCGACAACGCCTACTTGGTCATGCTCACTAAATACGGCTGGATTAAGCGGATTGAACTGTCAAACTTTGAAAATATTCGACGCAACGGCTTGATTGCCATCAACCTTGAAGAAGGGGATGTGCTGAATTGGGTCAAAATTGCGGAAGAAAGCCATACCGTCTTTATTTCCACGAAAATGGGTATGGCCATTCGTTTTCAAGCCAGTGACTTGCGTCCGATGGGGCGTACTGCTCGTGGGGTGACGTCGATGAAGCTTCGCACAGGCGATGAAATCTGTTCCTTTAGCATGTTACCTGCAGACACCCTAGAAGATGCCACCGAAATTCTCTTCATTACGAATGATGGTTACGGCAAATTGGTGCGTGCCAGTGAGTTCCGCCAGCAAGCCCGTGGAGGCATTGGCCTTATTTCAACAAAATTTAAGAATCGTGACAGTCGACTTTCTAGCACGTGTACGGTGAATCATACGCATGAATTGATGATCGCCACCGCCAATGGAGTCGTGGTTCGTATGGCCGCCTCTAGCATCAGTCAACAAGGGCGGCAAGCCACAGGCGTGAGAATCGTGAACTTGGATGCTGGAGATACAGTGGCCAATGTCACCAAAATTGTAAACCTTCATTCAGAAGATCTCGAAGAAGACGCTTCTGCGGAAGGCTAAAGCAACGCTTAAATAGCGGTGTACAGGTGGCGTCGTTCGGGAGGCGTCTTGAGAAAGTCCGCCAAAATCCCACGAGCCGCCTCTTCATCAATCAAGCCTTTGTAACGACTAGGTGCTTTACCTGCTTGACGAAGATGTTGTTCCGCAATTTTAGACGTCAGCCGTTCATCGAGCAGATAAATCGACAATTCAGGGCGAAGACCCAGCAAGGCATCGGCGAAATCGTAAACGGCGTCTGCCATAAAGCCTTCGGATCCGTCCATATTACGAGGCAACCCCATCACCACAGCCACGGCTTTTTTGGCATCAATGAGGGCCAGCACTTGCTGGAGGGTCTCAGTGAGAGGGATTTTTGTTCGTAAGAGTGTGGGAAGCCCAAAGCAGAAGGCTTCGCTGTCGTCGCAATAGGCAACGCCAATACGTTTTTTGCCATAATCCATGCCGATGTAAATACTCATTGCGAGGTGCCTTGGGGGAAAACCGCGAGTCCTTGTTCAACAGCCATTTCAACACTCAAAACTTTAATCGAATGGCGAGGAATATTCCATATTTCAGACAAGGGGAGAGTTTTGAACTGTTTTCGAATCTCTCGGGTAAGGATCTCTATTTGTTCGTTATGAGCCGTTTTACTTTCCTTTGTATTATTGCAGATCACAATAAACTCAAAATTAATCAGATGTGAACTATTTAATTCAGAAATAAGAGTTGGAAACCTTTCCATGTATTCGTGTCGTTTAAAAGCATAAGCTAATAGAAGAGAAAGAGAGTCTGTAAATTTTTTAAGTAAACTGTCTATTTCGTCTGCCACATCTGCTCTTGGTACACTCCGTTTGGCTTCGATAAAACTTAGTTTCTTCTTTTCAGAAGTACCATGATGTAGAATAAAATCAACCGCCGAAACACCTTTACTATTTAAATGCTTTTTGTATAAGATCGCTTTGTCTAATTCTATGCAATCCATTTCTTCAAATGAACCAAAACAAATTTCAGACTCTTTATCCTCGAAGAACTTTACCATAATATCAAAGTCTCATTTCGTCTTTATACAAAGTGATAGACTCCTCAATAATTGAGTTATCAGGCATATCTTCTTTTAGATTTTCACTATGCCATTGAGACCCCTCTGCATTTTTTTCATACAGTAGAATAGGCATATCCATTTGTTCTCGCAATGCGATAATGTGCAACTTTTTAATGACAAAATAAGAATGGGAAGCAATAAAAATCTGCATACCGTCTTGAGCTAAATGATATAATACTTCCATAAATTGATCAATGGCTTTAGGGTGTAAAGCAGATTCAGGTTCATCAATAAAAATAACAGACCCTTTTAAGAGGTAGCGATTTCCTAACAAGGTATCCAAAACCCCTAATTTTTTAGTTCCTTCAGATGTAAGACGAATCGAGTGTGTATTTTCGAGCTTCGTTTTAGGCTTAAAAAACCATTTTTCCTTTTTTTCATCAAAATACACCCTACCGCCAATAATATCTTCCACCTTTTTTCTGGCTTTAGAACGTTCGGCATGATTTTTACCCACTTCAGGCAAAATAGCAAGTGCTTCTGCTAAATCTGAATAAGTGGCATCAAAGCCAAAGGCTTTTTCAAAGCGAACATTCCGAATAATATCCATGAGAGAGATTACTTCTTTTGTCGGCAGAAAAATAGAGTTGTTTTCAGGTCGCCTCAGTGATGGAGTTTTTGAACCTCCTAAACCTCCCGATTTTTTGTCAACACGATACGAAACTTTAGATCCTTGAATGTGGGCTTCAAAAAATAAGGGTTCTGATTGTTTTTGAGTGACAAGTTCTTTTGTTTTAGCCTCAAAAGTCCAATATAATTTTTCTAATAACAAAACAGGAAAAGATTTGGTTTCTTCTCCACGTATTCCTTCTATTGCTTTAATTGTGGCGTACAACGCCTTGAGCAAAAAAGTTTTTCCCGAACCGTTTTCGCCCACAATGAGGTTGATGCCTCCTAAGTTGTCCCATTTTAAATCCTTGAGCGGTCCAAAGTTTTTAATATGAATCGACTCATAAATAGGTTCAGACATGACAAAATCCTTTATTTCAGTAGCATGAAGTAGATAAACTTATTTTAGCACAGCTTCTATTAATCAATACAAATCTACTCCCATTCAACGGTGGCGGGGGGCTTGCTGGTGATGTCGTAAAACACATGCCCCACACCTGAACATTTCGCCAGATGTTGACCCAATCCCGACAAAAAGCCTTCAGGCAATTCGTGCCCAACCAACGCTGGTCGAGCCGTCATAAAGTCACTGGTGACTACCGCCCGAATCGCCAACGAACGACCGCCTACGCCGTCTGCCGCCACAGGCAACATCACGGCGAGTAACTGACTAATGGCGTTGAAATGCGCATGAGCAAGCGTGTAAGCCGTCACCTGAGCATCCCAAGTTTGGAGTTGCGCCACGGTTTTAGGGGTGAGTGTCGTAGGCGTAATGGTTTTAATGGCCGTCGGCAACGCACGAGAAGGAAGGATATTAAGCGCAATACGGTTAATCAGGGGCAGGCGATTGGTGAGTTCTCGTGCAGCATGACGCACGGCTTTAAAGCCGTGAGTGCTGTCAAAGTCTTCGGCTTCAATGGCCGCGACATAACTATAGGTGCGTCCGTCGCCTTGAACGCCCACCGTGCGAACAGGCAATAAAACGGCGCGCAACTCAAACTCGCAAGCGACTTCTTGAAGATCCGCATTCAGCGAATCGTAAGCGTCTAAGCCGTACGCGTCCTTGGCACAGAGCATACGCACCCCCAAACCTGGGCCAGGAAACGGCTGACGAATCACGAGTGCTTCAGGCAAACCAAGCAAACGTCCCACTTGACGAACTTCATCCTTATGCAAGTCACGATTGGGTTCGACAATCAAGCCCTTGTCACGCTGGGCTTGAATCAAGGGGACATCGTTATGATGCGTCTTGATTTTGTGAGCCGTTTTAGAAACGTCCTTGTTCCCACTTTCAATTAAATCAGGACGCAACGTCCCTTGAGCAAGTAAGACGTCATCCGCATTAACACCCGCTTCTTTCAACGTGGCTTTCATCTCGGCATCAATCAAGCGAAAAAAGGCATCACCAATGAGACGGCGTTTCTCTTCAGGATCGGTGGCGTCTTTCAACGGGCCAATCGTACGACCTGTATCATCGATCGTGGTGAAGTCTAGGAAAAAGTCTTGAGCATCCAAGCGTTTAAGATGGGTCAAGCCAATGGCTTGAAGGGCATCGCAGACCAAATCGCTTTCGTCTTGACGCATCAAGCCCGTGTTGATATGCACGGCATACACTTGTTGAGCAGGCAAGGCCTTAATGAGGGCGGCGGCGACTACTGAAGAATCTACCCCTCCACTCACCAGCACAAAAACGGGCCGATCCTGCACGTGATCCTTGAGTTCAGCCAGCATCGTTTCAAGGCGATCCGCCAGTTTGAAGGTTCCTGAAAGGTGGCAGATATTAAACAAGAAACGCTCTAGCATGGCGGTGCCTTCGGTGCTAAGTTCCACTTCGGGGTGAAACTGCACGCCATAAAACGGCTTGTTTTGATGAACAATGCCAGCATGGACGTTCACCGTTTGGCCGGCTTCTTTAGACACGGATTCCGCAATGACAACAAAGCCTTCGCCCAATTGAGTGACGCTGTCCCCATGACTCATCAACACATGTTGCGTGGTGCTTAAGCCTTTGAATAAAGGATTTTGGGTATCTACCGTAATTTCGGTTTCGCCGTATTCTTTGCGAGAACAGCTTTCGACGATGCCTCCGAAATATTGGGTCATCAACTGCATGCCGTAGCAAATGCCCAACACAGGCACGTCCAAGTCAAAAATCGCCCCGTCACATTGCGGAGCGTCTGCTTCATACACCGAATGAGGTCCTCCGCTAAGGATAATCCCTTTAATGCCTGCGTCTTTCAAGACGGATGCCTGAACATCAATGGGGTAAATCACCGATTCCACATTCAATTGACGCAAACGACGATCGATAACTTTGGTATATTGAGCCCCACAGTCTAAAATCGCAATGGGTTCAGGGGTAGGGTGTGACATGAAGAGGAGTCTCCGATATAGATTAAATGAATTGAGAATAAGGTTCAGTTTACCTTAAACAAGCCGAATCATGCTAAACTGCAAAAATGAATCAGGGATTCTATGTTATAGTATTTTAAAGAGTTTCCCATACAGTAGGCTAGACGAGGAGCCTAGATTATTTTGTGAAGGAGTGTAGATAGACCTTTACAAAATAATCGTAGCGACAAAGTATAGACACGGTAGGGGAAATTAAAAACACTATACAATAGCCCTGTATACGAAAAAAGGATGCCTCAATGGGCGTAAGCACCGTAACCCTTGAAAGCCTGACCCCTCACCCCACTGGGCTATTGAGCATATTGCCGTTAGTGTTGTACACACTGATGGCGGTGGCATGGCTATGGTTTAGCTTCCCTACCTTAAAAGGTAGGCAACGAGCCTATTTCATCGTCAGTTTTGTGACGATGACCTACATTGCCTTGGCGTTTATGAAATCGCCTTACTTGTATTTAATGGTGCTGGCCGTCAGTGCCACCTTTAGCTTTTGCACCTATGTGGTGGATGTCCCCCGTAGGTCCGCTTCCGTATTGCTGGCCTTTTTGGGCTTTTTACTGCTGTTGCCTTCTGAAGTCAGCCATACCTTATGGGTACTTTGGTTTATGAGCGTGTCACTCCAAAATTACTTCTTCTATCGCCGTGGCGTTGTGAAAGCTCGGGGCGATTTAGTGAAATCTACCTTCTTTTGGGGAGGTATTGTGCTTGTGAACCTGCTGTTTATCTACCCGAGTTTAAACAAACTCTCACTCAGTTCCTTTATTATTTCAGGCGGATTTGCCAGCGTGCTACCCTTTTTCTTGTCGGTGGGTTTGTCTCCCGCCCTGGAATACCTGTTTAATTTTTTATCGTCGCTCACGCTACTTGAACTGTCTAATTTAGATCACCCTTTGATCAAACGCTTACAAGTCGAAGCCCCTGGAACCTTTCACCATAGTTTGTTACTCGCGACTTTATCAGAACAAGCTTCAGATGACATTAACGCCAATGGCCTATTGACTCGCGTGGGGTGCTTGTACCATGACATTGGCAAAATGAAACGCCCGATTTACTTTATTGAAAATCAAGCCTATTTTGGGGTGTCTAATCCCCATGACTATTTGTCGCCTCGAATGAGTAAACTTATTGTGACGGCTCACCCCATTGACGGCATGAAGCTTGGAGAAGAATACAAACTGCCTGACGCCATTCAAGCCTTTATGCCTGAACATCATGGCACGTTGATTTGTGGGTATTTTTACGCCCAAGCCCTCAAAGAAGAGGGTAAAGACCACGTCACTAAAGCACAGTTTAGATACTCTGGCCCAAAACCCCAGTCGCGTGAAACGGCCATTGTGATGCTCGCCGATGCAGCAGAATCTGCCGTAAGAGCCTTAAATGCCCCCACCCCTGATCAAGTCGACACCTTGTTGGAAGTGATTTTTAAACAACGGATTGAAGACGGTCAATTCGACGAATGCCCCATTACCCTGCAAGAAATTTGGAAAATTAAAAAGTCTTTTGCCAAAGGTTTAAGTGCCATTCATCATCAACGTGTCAATTATGCTGAAAAAATTAGTCAAGTCCGCCAAATGGGGAAAGTCCGCCCTAGAAACAAAGGCCCTATTCAACCCTCCGTATAGCTAGTTTTTCCATTTAGACCAAAAAGACCCTTTTGGATTATTTTGAATGCGTCGCGCCAAATTCATTAACTGACTTACGGGAGTAGAAAAAACCCCTTGAGGATTCTCTTCTTCTTCGTCATTGACTTCTGTGGCGTACAAGTCTTCTAGTTTGGACGTTAAACTTTCTGGAGAGGTCAACTTCGTGATTTTACCGCCTTGAGCAAAAGAAATCGCCCCAGTTTCTTCAGAAACAACCAAACACACCGCATTAGAAATTTCGCTCAACCCGATGGCTGCTCGGTGACGTGTACCATAACGCCAGCTAAGATTCGGATCTTCTGTTAAAGGAAGCAGAACCCCTGCTGAAACAATGTGATTGTCTCGATTAATAACCATCGCACCGTCATGCAAGGGGGTATTGGGGTGAAAAATGGTTAAAATCAAGGGAGCCGACATAATGGCGTTAATCGGTGTGCCCATTTCAAGGTAATGCGCTTCTAAAGATTCTTCAGGATCAAGATCTAGCACAATCAAGGCCCCCGTCTTAGACTTTGACAAGAAACGAATCACATCACTTAAAATTTTAACCGCTTGCCAAGGCTCCCCATAAGAAAGGGTCGGCTTTGAAACCGTTGTGCTTAAGCTTAGCCAGTCATTTTGCCCAAAAAAGAGCAAAATCCGACGTAATTCGGGTTGAAAAATAACGATTAAGCCAATCACCAATAATTGAATACTGGTGCGGAACACGATTTCCAAAATCATGAATTGAAACTTTTGAGCCAAGGCCCATAGTCCCACCAACAGAATGAGTACAACAAATAATCCTTTCACCAAGTGATCCGCATGGCTATAGCGAATAAACTTGTTGTGAACGTAATACAAAATCCCTGCCAAAAGGGTGAACTGCAGAATAATCCGCCAAGAATTAGGCAGTAAAGTACTGATCCATTCATTATGTTGTAAGAGATGTTCCATCACTTCCACCCTCTTTTCACGTGGTGTTATTATCGCACAAAAAGTGTGTGAATGGCTATCCCTCACTTAATGGGGGGGATGCCCTAAAATGAGGAATACGCTAAATAGAGGAGGACGATGAAGAGCTTGTTTAAACCAACGATACCTAGAACAAGCCCCTTTCTATAGTGTTTATTAACACTGTAGTCTTGCGAATCGGCGGAGACTTCTTCCCATGACTTCATCTCAAAATCCCTTTGAACACCCTAAAGCAACCGAAAAGCTCAGCCTAACGCCACAGGCCAGCAAAACGGTTCTACCGACCGATGCTGTCATTCCACAACTGCAACAAAACTTTGTAAGACAAGACCAACACACCTATGCCGTGATGCCTCGTCAAGCAACCAAAAGCAATCATGTGGCCGATTATTTAAACCTAGTAGAGCGTGTGGCACGTGCGGAGTTTCGTCGGATCCCCCCTCACATGGTTGAACTAGAAGAACTCATTAGTATTGGGGCATTGGCGGTTCAAAATCTGATTAACACCAAAAGCCCTGAAGACATGGCTCGTTTGAATATCTCTTACATGGCAACCGCCATTCGCTGGGGGATTCGTAACGAGATTCGGGTACGTTTAAAATGGTATACACTGAAGCACAAGAAAAATGACGGGGTGGATGAAGCCGGCAATAGTATTGAAAGCGTTCGTGAAGCGGTGTATGAAACCATTTTATCGATCGACAGCTTGCAAACCAATGAAGACGGCACTACGAGCTTTGACACCATTGCCGACGGTTCCGCCACCCCTGAAGAAGAGCTCGAGATTTCAGAATTAGGGAAAGCCGTCAAAAAAGCGATTACGACCTTACCTCCTCGTGAAAAATATATTATGGAATGTCGTTTTTACAAGAATATGCAGGTCAAAGACATTGCCGATGAAATGGGGCTTTCCAGTTCACGAATTACGCGTATTGTTCAATCGTGCTTGGATGACGTCCGTCAATATCTCAAAGAAAGAATGTACATTCAAGAATAGTGTTCTGGCTTAAGCCAATAAGCCGTGTAACTGTTCTTCAAGCAGGCGAAGCTGTTGATTGACTTCATCTAACAAATGCTTGTTTTTGGCCACCACCTCTTCACTGGCACGGGCCAAAAACTGGGGATTATTGAGCATCCCCAAAAGCTTTTGTTGTTCTTTACTCAACGTGGCTTCTTGCTTTTTTAAACGTCCCACTTCTTGCTCTACATCAATCAAGCCTGCGAGTGGTACCATAATTTTACAATGCCCCACCACTCCAGTGGCCACTTGTTCAGGCTTTTGGGTGATTTGACGTTCAATGGTCAGGTCCCCCAAGGCCACAAAATGACGCAAGGTTTCTTGGGTGCGTTGAAGCACACGATAATCCTGCCCTTCAGACGCTTCAAACAAGGCATCAACAGGCTTAGAAGGCGGCACATTGTATTGCTGACGAATTTGACGCAAGGCACGTACTACACCCAACAAAAAGCTCACTTCTTCATTCAAATTACTGTTATGGTAATACAAATTGGCCTGTTGCGGAAACGCTGAAACACTAATGCTGATGCCTTTCTTTAAAGGCAAACGTTGCCATAACGCTTCCGTGATATACGGCATAATCGGATGCAACAACTTCAAAATGCCTTCTAACAACTGATGCAAAATCAAGCGCGTATTTGCTTTTAGCGCGGCATCTTCACTTTTCATAGGGGCTTTGGCGTATTCAATGTACCAATCACAAAATTGGTACCATACAAAGTCCAGCATCAATTGAGCATATTCACCCAAGCGGTGTTCACTTAACATGCGATTGGCTTCACGCACCACAAATTCATAACGCCCCAAAATCCATCGATCCATGTCGCTCAGCAAGGCGGTGTCGAGTTCACTGGCAATCTCGCCTGATTCTAAGTGCATAAACACAAAGCGAGACGCATTCCATAATTTGTTGCTAAAGAGCTTGCCTTGCTCAAGCTTGTCTTTAGAAAGCTTGATGTCTTGCCCGCCATAAGTAATCAGGTTGATGAGGGCAAAGCGAAAACCGTCGCACCCGTTTTCATCAATCACCACAACAGGATCAATGGTATTGCCTTTGGATTTCGACATTTTTTGGCCTTTTTCATCTCGAATCAAGCCATGAATATACACCGTTTCAAAAGGAGATTTCCCCGTCATTTGATGCCCAAACATCGTCATGCGAGCCACCCAAAAAAAGATAATATCAAAGCCTGTAACGAGCATGGAGGTGGGGTAAAAGTCTTTAAAATCTTGAGCCGATTCATCTGGCCAACCCATGGTGCTAAAGGGCCATAAACCAGAAGAAAACCACGTATCCAGCACATCGGGATCTTGACTCCAGTATTCAGGATCCACGGGATCCGTCTCACCCACATAAATCTCTCCTGTGCTGTTATGGTGCCACGCCGGAATGCGATGCCCCCACAACAACTGCCGAGAAATACACCAGTCATTAATTTTATTCATCCACCGTAAATAATCTTTACCCCAACGTTCAGGCACAAAATGTAATTCACCCTTGTCGTAAGCGTCTAAACACGCTTGAGCCAAGGGGGCTGTGTTGACAAACCATTGTTTGGACAACAACGGTTCAATCACTTCACCACTGCGCTGCGCACGCCCCACACGATGCGCGTGCGGGATCTTATCTCTTAAGTAGCCTTGCCCATCAAGCAGTGTTTCAACCTGTTCACGCACCTTCCAACGATCTAAGCCATGCAACGCTTGGGGAATAAACGCCAGCGGAAGAAGTTCGGCTTTGTCGTTAAAAATACGCAGGGGGGTTAAGTGATGACGAGAGCCGACTTCAAAGTCATTGGGGTCATGGGCGGGCGTGATTTTCAAGGCCCCTGTGCCAAACTCCATTTCAACGTAGTCATCTGCAATCACAGGAATGTTACGCCCGGTTAAAGGCAATAAAACCGTTTGCCCTATATATTGAGCGTAGCGTGCATCGTTGGGATTCACCGCCACGGCCACATCCCCAAACAGTGTTTCGGGTCGAGTGGTGGCCACAATAAGTTCGCCTCCGCCGTGGGTGAGTGGGTAAGCAATGTGCCATAAATAACCGTCTTCATCCGTGTAATCAGTTTCAATATCCGAAATGGCCGACTGTGTCGCTGGATCCCAATTAACGATGCGCTCCCCTCGATAGATTAAGCCTTTTTCATACAAGTCTACAAAGGTTTTACGAACGGCCTGACTCAAGCCTTCATCCAACGTAAAGCGCGAACGTGACCAATCTGGCGAGATGCCTAAGCGTTGAAATTGTTCTTTAATGTTGCTTTGACACGAATTTGCCCACTGCCACACGGTTTCAAGAAAGGCTTGACGACTTAGTTCATGCCGTAGAGTACCCTTCGGGTAGCCTGCTACGTCACCGGCTTTCAAGCGACGCTCAACAATCGATTGCGTGGCAATGCCTGCGTGATCCATCCCCGGCATCCACAAGGTGCGATGCCCTAACATACGATGCCACCGCGTAAAAACGTCTTGAATGGTGTTGTCTAACGCATGGCCCATATGAAGATTGCCCGTCACATTCGGCGGGGGAATGACCATACTAAAATGAGGAAGGGTTGATCGCTCTTCAGGAGGGGACTGCCCTTGGGCTTCAAACCAAGCGTTTAAGGCCACATCAGGCTCAAACAAGTTTTGTTCTAACCAAAAAGCGTAACAAGCCGGTTCAATCGACTGAGGATGATACGCCGTCGTTAATGCCGAATGAGGGAAGGGACTTGGAGACATGAGGGGGACACTCTCTATAGAAATAACAAAAGGGTTATAGGGCTTATTATCACACAAATAAACGAGAAATGTAACAAAACAAGGCAAAAAACGGCCTCTTCTGTTACGATAGCTTCATATTTTGTCACGCCAACCATGTTTACCGTATAATACAGATTATCCCTGTTGTCAGGCACTATTTTCAACAAAGTTCTTTCCCCTCAACACTTTAAACACTCGTTTTTGAACCGCTTTGTTGAACCGTCTTTCCCATTTTAGTGATTATAATCACTTAAGTTTACCCTTATCTTATTTACCTATTGCTCGTAAATAGATTTAATTTAAAAAAGGAAACCCATTATGGCGACTCCTTCTGTAGAAACCCCTTTGAATGAAAGTCGAATCCCCTCTGAAAACTTGGGTGTTTACTTGCGCAACGAAAGTAGCGCCTCGACTTCGGCTCAAAAAGAACTTGATGTGCTATGGTCTCAAAATACAGACCCCCAAGTTCTTTCTGATATTAAAGAAGAACAGCACCCCTTATTAACCTTTGTGGCGGGTTTACTGACTGGTTTAATTTTAACCACCTTGTTCTTTTGGGTTTTTAATTCACGCCCACAAACCCCTTCCATTGATGCCGTCACACAACAGGTGCCTCAAGAACAGAGTAAAGAACAACCCAAAGCCGTGGTGTCGCCTCCTATTGTAAAAGTAGCCCCTAAACTCAACGCGGAACCCACGCCTGAACCGACAGGAGAAAAGGCGGTTAAAGCGACGATGTACACCGTTAAAAATGGGGACACTCTAGGAGGCATAGCGCATAAGTTTTACGGAAGCTACTCCCCTGATTATGTTGCCCGCTTGAAGAAAGCGAATAATTTAAAGAGCGATGCCTTAACATTAGATCAAGAATTGGTGATCCCCCCTAAAAACTATTAGGGTGAAGACTGGTTGGATCGTTGAACAGAAGGTGCTTGGTGCGTTGCGTCATACAACGACTGGGTACTTAAAAATTTAAAGGCCTTGCCGAGGGTCACTGCTTGCGTTTCAGAAAGCGACACAGGCCTTTGCGCGACTTTGTACTGCTTTAAGATCTCAAAGCCATTACCGCCTTCGGCTAAATAGGTGTTCACACTCACCCGAAGTCGCTTTGAGGCTTCTAAAGGGCGCCCTGTGTGAACATCCAACAACGCTTGCACACGTTTACCAACAGGGGCCTTGGGATTAACCACCGCAATAATACCTGAAAAATGAAGGTACCCCCCCCAGTTAGGATCGGTGTCCACTTGACTAAACCCCTTTTCAAGCACCGCTTGAAGTTGTTTGGACGTCAAGTTCAGCGTTACTAGGCCGTTGTTAAAGGGGAGTATCTGCCACAGGTCTCGTTGACTTAATACCCCAGCAAGGATGATTCGGTTGCTACGAATGCCCCCGCTATTGATGAGCACAACATCCGTTTTGAGGTAACAACGCAGGATTTCAGCCATTTGTTGAGCGGTGGGGCTGTACACGCCTCGAAGCGCGTTTTGCTGTAAGTTCCACGCCACGGGGAGGGTTCCTACGGTTTCGTCTAGGCTGGCTAAATGAATCGGTGTTGTTTCAAGCACTTTGGCTTCAAAGGCCTTGTCTTCAGGGAACTCCGCGGGGGTTAGGGCCGTGACTTCATAATGCCATTCGGCAATAGCGGTTTCTTTCCTCAGAAGCCGATTAGCGAGCGTCTTACCAGGATTAAAATTGAGTTGCAAATGCCCCACCGTGCGAGCATCGCTGTCTAACTTAATAATCGGTACACCATTGATCACTTGCAGTAACTGGTGATGATCATGCCCCCCTAAAATAACATCAATGTTCGGCACCGATTGTGCCAAACGTCTGTCTTCCGCGATATTTAAGTGGGTGAGCGCAATTACGGCATCGGGCTTTTCGTGTTGAATCCATTGAGGTAACAGCGTTTTGGCGGTTTCAATAGGGTCTTGAATCGACATATAGCGGGCGATATTATTGAGCTGAGAGGTTTCAGGCGTCAATAAGCCAAACACCAAAATCCGTTTGCCTGCTTGTTCCAAAACGGTATACGGCTTCAGGGGAGTCAAGGCCAGTTGAGCGTTTGGAAAAACTTGCACGTTTGCCGCCAACCAAGGAAAGTGAGAGGCGTTTATCGCCTTGACTAAAGCCTCTTCGCCAAAGTCAAACTCATGATTCCCCAAACTCGCCACTTTAATGCCTAAGGCGTTCAAGGCCTGTACCATGTGCAAGCCTTGGGTCAATTGGCTGTCGCTAGAAGGAGACAGTAAATCCCCCGCAAAGAGCACCTCACTTTGAGGGAAGCGTTCATGCAAGCGCGTTAAATAGGTTGAAAAGCGACTTAAAGATCCTGTTTGCTCTGAAGGATAAGGCTTCCATTCGTACACGTCATTGATGGCCACGACGTTGACGCACGTTTGGGGGGCTGGGCAATGAAACTTGGGTGTATTTTCTATCGCCCAAGCAGAACCAAGGCCCATCAGCGCGCCAATTAGGCCAAGTGTTAGCGTCCACAAACATTTTTTCAACATACATGTTGCCCTTTATAATGAGGGGTCTTCTTATACCCACCCCTACTATAATATAAAAAAGACAAAAAAAAGGATGATTGTAAAATCATCCTGAGTGAATAGGGTAATGATATAGGGTCAAATCAAAAAATAAATCCTTTATTTGATATGTCCTTATTGTATCAGCTTCATTCGAAATATGAGTCATTTGTATGTTGACTATACTAAAAGATGCCTAAATTGTTACATTTGGCTGTTGAATTAAAAGAGTTCAAACTCCTTGAAACTCTTGCCAGCCAAGCCATTAAACCAATCCAGCAGGGGCATTTAAACCCCTTGTAATATAGGGCGTTTCCTGTAACAAAACCGATTTTTCCTGACACAGGATGTTCCCACTGAAAGACAGCGGAGTGATTCGGTTCACGGGAATGAAACGACTCCACGCCTAAAGCAAACCCGTGGCCCAAAGGCAGTAAGCAGGGCATCCATCCACGTACGGCTTGGGCCTGTCGTTTCAACACTTCAAAAGGCGAGGTTGGATTTAAAATCACTTGGGTAATACAGGCCAAACGGTGATGAGAAGAACCCCATAGGGGTTGTTCTGTCGCACTTTGATGATACCCTTCTAAGCTCATGGCGTGTATTTGACTAAACACCGCTTCAAAAAGCAAGGGAAGCTCCTTCATCGTTCGTGCTTGCAAGGCCAAGCCACTCATCCCCCGTGCTATAGGTACAGAACGCTGAGCCAAAATCTTCCCTTCATCGATGCCTGCTTCCAACTGATGCAAGGTCAGCCCACTTTCGGTATCCCCCGCTAAGATACTCGCCACATAAGGATTCACCCCTCGATGGGCAGGCAGTAAAGAAGGATGCAAGTTCCACACCTTCATTGGGGGCAAGGACGCTAAAGTTGTTGCGCTTAAAATTTCTCCCCACGACGCCAAAAGAATCACCTCAGGCTTGAGAACTTCTTGAAGGTGATGTAATAGCGCGGGTTCTTGAATGCCTTGAGAACACTGAATAAAGGAAATCCCTGCTTCCTGCCATTGAACGGGGGCCTGTTCGTGCAAAGAAGTCACGACAGCCAGCACCTGAACGCGCCCTGCTTGATGATAGCCCATCAAAGCGTTCATCAACGCATGAAGCATTCGACCTTTCCCAACGACACAAAGTTTCAAGCATCCTTCCTGACTAGATGCCTGACTGTAAGCTCTAGCCCGCGGGTGGGGCAGGCGTTCCTGAATTGGCATCTGGTGTTATTGTAGCAGGAGAAGAAGCTTCGGTGGGTGAAGCCCCACTACTCAAGAAAATATCAACGGTTAAAGTCATAATCAATGGTGTGTTGGCTTTTTTAGAAGAATCCATAAAAAATGGCTTGACGAGTTCTGTTGGAGAAGAAGGAGGCGTCACTGAAGCGGGAGCTTCTGTTGTGGTGGGAATAGATGGCTTCGGAGGGGTGCTGCCTAAGGCTGAAGGGGGAGGAACATTTCTAAATAACAAGACACTCGGCGCTTCTGGATCCACCTTGAGTTCCACCCCCTTAATCCCCACGAATGGGGAGTGAATAGCCACTTTTCTCAAAAAGTTGACTAGTCCAAGATATGAGCCTTGTATGTCTATTTTATACGTGTACAGTTCCGCAGGTATATTCAAATTAAGTGGGGCCAGTTCAGCGACAGAAAAGGGGGCAACTTCCGAACTAAAGAGATTCTTTGTTGCAGCAGCTTGAGCAGGAGGCGTTGCTGGCGTTCCAGCAGAGGTATCTGTAGAGGAGGTATTCAATACTTGTTCCACATGAAAAATAGACACTTGATGATGCGGTTCAGGCAAATTGAGTGGATCGGCACTTAACGCTTCTAATTCTCTTAAAAAGTTAAAAATCTTCACAGAAGCAATTTCCCCTGAGGCAATTGTCAATAGATCTGTGGTATTTTGATCCGATTCGCTTTTCAGTTGCACCAATAAAACATCTAACGCTTCTTTGTCTTTCAGTTCTTGTTTTTTAGCTTCAACCTCTTTGTCAATTTGTGTGGCAGAAGCCAGCACAGAGGGAAACAAAACATTAAAAGCAATCAATAAAATCACGACAATCCCCGTTACTCCCAATAAGACTTCAGGGGTTTGAAGGACTTTAGTAAAAGCGGGATGATTAGGACCAAAGACGGCACTGGCTGTTTTTCTCATGGGTAAAACCTTTGTTAAAATCAATCAATTAATTAATGATTCGCTGGGGCAAGGCTAGGGGGTGGAGACGAAGTAGGAGGTGTGGCTTCTGTAGTGGATTCAGCACTTGCATCAGCACCTGCTTGAGCTTGCCATTTATAGTAAACATCCGCACTATTCACCTTGTCTAAGCCACTAGGCGGCGTGCCAGCTGTTGACGCTGAGGTTGTTTCGGGCTTAACGGGAGATAAAGAAGGCGTTACGCCTAATGAAGTGGGCTGTACTTGGGAGTAAGTTAATTTTTCAGCCAGAAAGGGAGGTTGTATCTTCTCAAAATAGCCGGCAATTTCTTGCCCATTTTGGCTACCCCCTTCTAGACGTAAAAAACTTTTACCATTCACCGCTTGCAAAGAAAGCGAATTGAACCATATTGTGCTAGGCAACTCTTTTTGCACGGAAGTCAACCATTTGACCACTTGAACATTAAAATCACCATAACGTTTCAACCACAGCTTTTTGGCATAAATTTCTGGCGAAACCACAGGGGCCTTGTGATTGATGATCTTCTTATTCACCTCTTCCAAACCTAAACTTTTACTTAAGTTTATAGCAGAAAGCACACCGTACACTGAAACAACCAACACTAAAACCAAAACGTTCGCCGCGATGGCAAAGGGTAGAATCTTGGTACGGCAATCCGCCACCATTACTTCAAGTTGACGTTCTCGAGGGAGCAAGTCTAAACTTCCAAATGAAGCCAATTCCTTAAACATAGTAGCCCCTAAGGCTTCAACCGTACAAGGATATAAAGGCTTTTTTGCCCCTAATGAAGCAATCGTTTCAGGATTTTGTTCAACCAACACCACTTCATCAAACTCTTCAAAAGCGCTTGCCAATAATTGCGGAGACACTTTGGAATTATTATGCACCACAATGACTTCATTACAATTCTGTAGCAAGTCACTTAGCGTACTAATATCTTGCTGTAAATCGCTTACTAGATCCGACGCATTAATGTTCTGAGCCGAGATAGGCGCTTCAATCAAACTGGTGATGCTTGCTCCTTCTAGCACTAAAATCGTGGAGTTCGTTTCATTTAAAATGGAAAGGAGTCGTTTTTGACCATCATTAGCCAAGGTTCCCGTACTAATCAACCCTTTTATAACGGCCGTCACATTGCTTTCAACCGAATAAATGCTGATTTTGAGTTGATCCAAAATGCCCAAAATAGTGGTCAACGCAGAAAGTGGGTACGCCGTATACACACAGTACTCGTTTTCAGCGTCTTCCATATTTAAAAACAACCAATCTATGGCGGGTACTTCACGCCTAAATAAAACAGAACGTTCTGCTTCACTTAAAAATAGGGCATGTAAGTCTTTGTCATGCATGCCAGATGGCAAGGCAAGCATACGCGTATAAAAACTAGGCAATACCAAAGTGACGGGCAAATTAGGCGGAATGTTCAGTTCTTGAAATAAAGACTGAACACTTTCCATAAAATTATCAGACACTAAAACGGATCGAGTGTTTAAATCAATACTACTAATTGGAATATACCCTGCATTGATAATTTGACCAGACTGTGTGTTGACCCACACTAATTCAAGCCTTGAAAAGTCAGATGAAAAGACTAGAGACACAACGCCGTTTTGGGGGGTAGCTAAAATCATCATAGGGCGTTCTATTATTCCTCTTTTTCAAAAAATGTCCATTATGAACACTTGGGTATTCTTTCTCTATGTATTTACTATACGTCAGTCTTCGTGTGTCCCCGTAAAGGGTGGGGTAAAAATCACTTACATGAAGGAAGTTCTATCACTCTCACTGCCTGCCCCCTTCCCTTTTTTTAAAAGCTTCCATTAGATGGGGCGCGACACAGCCAAAAAACACCCCCTAGAATTTAGAGAACAAAGCCCCCCATCTAATGGAAGCTTTTAAAAAAAGGGTTGCCTTTCTATTGGGCTATGCTAATATAACATTGCGGAACGCCTTGAATGCTTTGGTGTGCATAAAGCACTTATTAAGCCGAGTATTTATCGCCTTTCGATGCGGCTTAGGCTGCGAACTGTATGCGGAAAAGACGGTGGATAAACCCCACTTTCGACCTAAACCACGGAAGCTTTATGAAGCTCCCCTGAGTTTTGACTGATGACCGAGCATTTCCCCATTGCGGTTACCCCCTTGTGAAATAATACAAGGCACAATTGAATCCACGGTAAGAGCTGTTTGGTCATTCAACGGTAGCGGTGATGCTATACACGGAGCATTTAAGTTTAGCAAGTACGGAGATTCCAGCCTCATGAGAGATGGAAAGAATAAAAATGCGTTGGCTTGTTTATTGTTGGCTTTACTGATTGCTTCCCACTGGAACGTTCTATTATGTGACGCTCATCAACAAGCGCCCTCGTTGCCTAGCAACGAACACCAGAGTCTTCGGCCAGATCAAAGTAACAAAGTAATGGCCCCCCCCCCCTTGATGGATGACATCGCCTTTGCGGAAGGTTTGATCCCTTCTGGTGACGTTAAAGCCCATAAGCCTACTGAAGCCACCGTCACGACAGGGAATTCACTCAAAAAAAACACCTCTGTTGTTCACACGACTCAGGGTACTGTTGTTGAACAAGATGCTCATAAAGAACGCCAAGAACAGTTAAACCTAGCCCTAACGAAGCACTTGCAAGCCGTGCCTGACAAAATAGTCCTCAACCCACTATTGGGGAATGAATTACCTTATTCCTTACGCACGGTTTACAATAAACAGTTAGAAGAAGCTGGCTTCTACATCAATGAACAAGAAGTGTTTCGCTTTCGCTCAAAATTAGGGTTTTTAACGCCGTACTTACGTTCAAAACAAGTGGCGGATCGCTTAAGTGGGTTGGCTAAATCACCGATTCGCTATCAGGATGTTCACTTAGAACGTGAAGCAGAAGGCAATTATAAGCTCATGATTGGTAAGACTCTACTGACAGTAGTGGATGAATCCAACGCCTTGGCGGCTCACGTGCCTTTAGATTCCTTAGCTAAATCGTGGATGAAACAGCTCCGCATCGCGCTAGGTGAAAAGCCCGTCAGCCCCCCTTCTATGTTTGACTTAAAAGCGTCTGGACGCTTTATTGCTAAAGGAGTAGCGTCGTGGTATGGGCCAGGGTTTCACGGTCGTAAATCAGCAGATGGTTCACGTTTTAACATGAATCAGATGACAGCTGCTCATAAGACTTTACCTTTCGGCACCAAAGTAAAAGTCATCAATGAACGAAACGGTAAAAGCTGTGTGGTTCGAATCACTGACCGAGGGCCCTATAGCCACCATCGTGTGATTGATCTTTCTAAAGCCGCGGCTCAAGCGATTGGATCAGTGTCTTCAGGCGTAGCGAAAGTCCGTCTCGAAGTCTTAAACTAAACAAACTTTCGAAAGACGGCCTTTACTCTACAAGGAGTAAAGGCCGTCTTGGCTCATCAAATCCTCGCCAGTTCAAAGGCTTACGGGCTTAACCCCTCTTATAGGGTTTAAAATAGGGTCTGGTAAACTTTATAGTGTCCGAAAGATAAAACAGGCGATGAGGCTATTCTAGGCGCTTAGATTATTTTGTGAAGGAGTGTAGATAGACCTACATGACTGAACAAAATAATCGTAGCGAAAAAGTATAGACACTGTAGGAGAAATTATTTAAAACACTATACCATTACTTATGCGTCTACACTTCCTAAAAACACAGGCTTTTTCTGAAAGCTCTTTATGAGCTTTCAGTGGTCTCAATCTTTAAAAAAGGCTATAATAATAAAAAATCTTTATTTTCGTGGAAATGCCATAACGTGCAAATGCTTACAACGATTTTTAAACGTCTTTTATGGTTACCCTTAAATGTGGTGCTGGTTTCAATGCTAGGCTTTTTTTTAATGCGTTATTCTCTTCAAATTGGCCCCATAGATTTCCCCATGCCTTTTAGCCCCACGGGTTATGTGCATGTGTTAGACAAAATCGAACTACGCCAGCCGATTGACCCACTTGCGGAAATGAGGCAAAATCCGCAGATTAGTCCCCAAGCCCTTGCCAAAGAAAGCAAGCGACTGGCCCTTGACAAACCGTGGTACGTTCAATATGCGCGATGGCTCTTGAGTTTTGTACAGGGGGACTTGGGGCAAAACACGCGTGGGGAATCGGTGGCGTGGTTGCTGGTTAAAGCAGCGGGCTATACCCTGCTTTTAAACGTGTGTGTTATGGCGGTAACATGGCTTTTCGGTATTCCTTTTGGAATTTGGGCAGCGGTTAAACGAGGCCATTTGTTCGACACGCTGATGGCCCTTTTGACGTCTATTACACTGTCGATTCCTGCCTTTATTTTGGCGTTGGTGTTGGGTGTTAAAGTCGTTGAAACAGGCCTTTTACCATATGGGGGAATTGCGAGTCCTCAAGCGTTTGCGTGGTCGTGGTGGCATAAAATGGCGGATATAGGCTTGCATCTTGTCCTGCCGATTACCGTTCTTTCCCTAGGGGGGATTTTTTCAACGCAACGCCTGATGAGGGCAAACTTACTTGAAGTACTTTCACAAGACTACATTTTCGCCATGCGAAGCCGTGGATTAAAGGAATGGCAGGTGATTTGGAAGCATGCCGTTCGTAATGCGTTAAATCCATTGGTCACGATTTTAGGCTTTGAGTTTGCTGGCCTATTTGGCGGAGCCGTCTTGGTTGAAACCGTGTTAGGCTACCCTGGTATTGGTTTGCAAATGTATCAAGCCGCTTTAGCAGGCGATGCCAACATGGTGATGGCCAGCTTGGTGTTGTCCAGTATCATGCTCGTTATTGGCAATGCCCTGGCCGATGCTGTGTTAGTGGTCTTGGATCCTCGACTCGCCACGAGTAAATCCGTTTAATAAAAGGTGTGTGTTATGTTTCGATTTAAAGAAAAAATCGCTCCTTTTCTTTTATTAAGCCTGCCCTTGGCTAGCTTAATGCTTGTGTTTGTAATCCCCCTGATTCAAGCCGTTGCCATGAGTGGTTTAGATTTTACACACAATTTATATAGCCCTCAATGGGTGGGACTAGCCAATTACGCCAACGTCCTCACGTCGCCAGATTTTGCTCAAGCCCTGTGGAACACTTTGATGTTATGGGTGTATATTTTACCCGCCGTGTTAATCGCTTCAACGGTGATGGCTCTACTATTTGCGGGTCGCTTTAAAGGCGTTGGTTTGTTAAGAGTCTTGGTCTATCTGCCCGTGGTAGTCAGCATGGTTGTTGCGGGGATGCTTTGGAAGTGGTTGCTTGCGGGGGAAGGATTACTGAACAGTGGCTTGGCCTTTTTACACCTGCCTAATGTGCCATGGTTAAGTGCCCCCCAGTGGGTATTGCCCGCGATTGCGTTAGTGGTGGTGTGGAAAGCCAGCGCATACTACATGATGATGCTCATTACACGCTTAGAAGGTATTCCTCAGGCCATGTATGAATCTGCCAAAATGGATGGCGCAAACGCCTTACAACGCTTTTACTTCATTACCCTACCGCAACTCAAAGGCATGCTTGCGCTTGTCGCGATGATCTGCACACTAGGGAGCCTAAAAGTGTTTAGTGAAGTTTACATCCTTACAGGGGGAGGCCCTATAGGGGCTTCCAAAACCCTTATTTTCTACCTGTATGAACGCGCCTTTCAACGTTTAGATTTAGGCGTTGCGGCAGCGGCGGGTCTTATTTTTGCCCTACTCATTGTGATGCTCACGCTTGTTCAAAAATATGTAGTTCAACAGTATGTTTCAGCAGAACACGGCCCAGCCAAGGGAGGTTCTTGATGAAGCAAGGGGCCTCACTTTTAAGCTATGTTGGTCGTGCCTTTTTTATTTTCGTTGCGGTTATGCCCTTTCTATGGATGCTTTCCACTTCATTAAAAGGCAGCGAAGAAGCCTTATTTACCTCGCCCCCACATTGGATGCCCTTACACCCAACAGCTCAACATTACGTGAACGTGTGGCAGTCCTTACCCATGCTTCAATTTTTTGTTAATTCGCTGGTGGTGACGACGTTGGCGAGCTTCGGCAATGTGCTGAACGCCGTTTTAGCAGGCATTGCCTTAAGTCGTTTTAGCTTTAAAGGCAAAATGCTCTTTTTTGGCTTGATTTTCGCTACGATGTTTGTGCCGTTTGAAGTGTTGATGATTCCCTTGTATAAAACGGTTTTACAACTGGGCTTAAGCGCGACTTCTGGGCAAATCCCCTTGTGGGTAGGGTTAGCGTTACCGTTTTGCGTAAGCGGTTTTGGCATTTTAATGGTGAAAGATGCTGTAGACAACCTGCCCCCGTATTATGAAGAAGCCGCGTTGTTGGATGGCGCATCCCTATTTCAGCGAATTTTCGGGGTGATTCTGCCCCTCATTCAGCCAACTTTAGTGACGTTGACGATTTTTAGCTTTATTGCCGTGTGGGGCGATTTTTTATGGGCTTCGCTACTAACCAACGAACCCCACACCTTAACCCTGACCACAGGATTGGTGCAGTTACAGGGGCAGTTTAACAGTGACTGGCGCCAAATTTCCGCAGGCACCGTGTTGATGTTGTTGCCTTCACTATTATTTTTTGGGGTAATGCAACGTTATTTGATTCAATCCCAAGGTGGGGCAAAAGGTTAAAAAACGTTTTCGGCCAAACGTACGAATTGTAAATTTTTTGTCATCCTTCTCCCCCTCTAAAGGAGGGGGATGAAGATCCTTTAGGTAAAGGATTAAGCTTTTACGAAAAGTGACGAATAGTCAAAGATGATGGTGTATTTCAAATAAACCCTATGGTTAGAAACACATGACAAAACGGCGAGTTCTACTTCTTTTAATTGGATTATTCTGTGGGCTATGTAGCCCGCAGGCACTGGCTGTGATCAATGTTTCTAGCGATGCTCAACTCCGAACGGCCGTGGGGCAAACGGCGGATTTAAACATTAACATTACGGGCAGTTTTACGCTGACTAGCCCTTTAACCATCCCTTCCAATGCCTATGTGTTTACAGGCAATGGGTTTAACATTACATCATCTGGTGGAGGCTTAAGCTTCCCCGCCGTTACAAAAGTCCAAAACTTGCGAGTCGATGGCGGGCGGGCCCAATATCTTCAAAACACTGCCACCACAGGGGCGGGTCTCAATCTCAGTACAGGCACGACGAGTTTAACGAATGGGGCATCCTTCACCAGCAACACCGCCACCGCAGGCAATGGGGGAGCCGTCAATAAAACGAGTACCGCTATTTTGAATGTGACAGGGGCTTCTGATTTTTCGAGTAACAGTACGACAGGAAGCGGAGGCGCCATTCGCTCAATAGGCACAGGCACCACGACCTTAAATGGTGCGTCGACGTTTACGAGCAATACGAGTACAGCAGCGGTGAGTACCACCGCTGGCGGGGGAGCCATTCAGAATACCAGCACAGGCTTATTTAGAGTCGACGGACTCGCCACCTTCGGCAGTAGTCCCGACACCACTAATCCCCTTGGTAGCCTCGGCAACGTTTCCACCAGTCATGGCGGCGCCATCTTCAATAGTGGAGCTGGGGTTCGCATCGACCTCAACAATGGCGCGGCGTTTTACAACAACCGCTCCACAGGCGCCTCCTCCAACGGCGGGGCGATTTTCAACACAGGCGGTGCGACCTTCACCGTAGGCGCCACCAGTGGCAACTCTATTTTTACGGGCAATGGAAAGACCTCCGCCGGAGTCACGACCACCATCAGC